>JAWXBR010000022.1:0-29139 GCA_034440235.1 bacterium | reverse complement strand
GCTTTTTTGTTTTCGCAAGGGAAGGATGTCCGCTTTTTTGTTTTCGCAAGGGAAGGATGTCCGCTTTTTTGTTTTCGCAAGGGAAGGATGTCCGCTTTTGTATTTTCGCAAGGGAAGGATGTCCGCTTTTGTATTCCCGCAAGGGAAGGATGTCCGCCTTTGTATTTTCGCGCATGACTAAAGAACAGCTGGCGCGCAAGATTTACGACACCGCGCATTTGACAGGGGAGTTTCTGCTCCGCAGTGGCACGATAAGCAACGAATATTTCGATAAGTATCAGTTCGAGTCGGACCCCGCATTGCTGCGAGAGATTGCGGAGCATGCTAGGGCTCTGGTGCCGGACGGTACAGAGTATCTAGCCGGACTCGAACTCGGTGGAGTCTCGATTGCGGCCTTGTTGTCGCAAGTAACCGGCATACCTGCAGTGTTTGTGCGCAAGAAGGCCAAGGAATACGGCACGTGCAAGCTCGCAGAAGGTCCAGACATCTCCGGCAAAAACGTCCTCATCATCGAAGACGTCGTCACCAGCGGTGGTCAGGTCGTTATGAGCGGCGAAGACCTGCGCGCCTTAGGCGCCAACATCACGCACGTCGTATGTGTGATTGATAGGGAGCAAAAGGGTCGTGCCGCACTACGCGAAGCGGGCTACACTATGTTAGCATTGTTTACCATGTCTGAACTCAAGGCATCTGTGGAGAATTCGTAATGAAGATCTACTCGTGGAACGTGAACGGTATTCGTGCGGCGTTAAAGAAGGGCTTTCTTGACTGGGTTGCGACGTCGAAGGCAGACGTCATCATGTTACAGGAAACGAAGGCCGACGAGGCTGACATTCCGAAAGAGATTAAACAGCTCGACGGATACCACACATATTGGCACTCTTGCAGTCGTAAAAAAGGTTACAGTGGCGTTGGTGTACTTACACGGGCGGAGCCAACACATGTTAACGCTGTGCTTGAGTGTGAAGAGTTCGACTGCGAAGGACGCGTCCTGGAGTTTCACTTTGGCGACACGGCTCTATACAACATCTACTTTCCGAATGGCGGACGCGAGAACAGTCGCGTGCCGTTCAAGCTCAAGTTCTACGAGACACTATACGCGCGTCTCGAACAACAGCGCAAAGAAGGCAAGAAAATTATCGTCAGCGGCGACTACAACATCGCCCACAAAGAGATCGACTTGGCACGTCCAAAAGCCAACGAAAAAACCACGGGCTTCCTTCCCGAAGAACGCGCATTACTCGACGACCTTGCAGGCAAGGGCTGGGTTGACAGCTTTCGAGAGTATCATCCCGACGAGCCAGAGCAGTACTCGTATTGGGACCAAATCACGCGCGCGCGTGAGCGCAACGTCGGTTGGCGCATCGACTATCATTGGATGACACCAGACCTATTGCCGTCGCTCAAAAACGCCTGGATAGAACCAGACGTGATGGGCAGCGATCATTGTCCGGTGGGGATTGTGGTCCACATCTAAAAAAAGTTGATTCCGGGAATCATTATCTCCCGGGATAATCGACGTAAGTCGTTATAACTAACGTTTCACGTCAAAAATGGCATCTGCGATCGGGATGTTCATCTGGTACCCACTGTACCAGATTTCGACGATGGCCATCGATGACTTTTCTTTCTTCTCGCCGGGTTGTGTTGCGGGTTTGTCGAGCTCGCCACTGATGGTTTTTGGCAGCTCGTACGCACCAAGGTCGAACATGAGCTTCACGTATGAGGGCAAACAGAACGCGCGTGCTTTTGCATCGTCGAAGACAAGCTCTGCTGTTACTGTTCCGCCCTGCTTTGTTGTGGTGACAACCTTACGCGGAACGTTCTGCGCTGTGTCCATCCACACCGTTGCAACAGCAATCTCGCTACCTTCTTCGGTAGGCAGAATTTTCACCTTGCGCATCAGCACGCCCTGAAACATGTCACGTCCGGCATCAACAGCTACGTACGGCTTATCGAGCACGCGTTGAATAGTCACGTCCGCTCCGCGCTTAGGCAGCATTGCAAATCCAGGCGCATCGATATGTGTTTTGTCCGGAGCCTTGTAGTACATCGTCGCTGTCGACTCGGGCGCCTTCAAAAACGGAATGTCGAGCTTAATGCGCATCGAAGCCTTGTACGACTTGACCCCTTGCATGCGCCCCTTCATAATATCGAGTAAACTCTGCACACTCTGCACACTCTGCACACTCTGCACACTCTGCACACTCTGCATGCTCTGTGCACTCTGCATGCTCTGTACAGTTTGTGCTCTCTGCGCCGGCTGCGCGTTCTGCGCGTTCTGTGCGAGAGTAGACAACGTCATAGTCAGGATAGCAAGGACAAAAACCGACATTCTAGAAAATGTTATCATGTGCTTCATTGGATGTTTGTCGTATCGAATCACGTAAGAATGTCCTTTCGGTGCATAATAAACTGCGTCGCGATAAAACACACAACGATGTGTCCGACCAGCACCAAGGCGCTCGTGCTAACGCGCGACCAGTCCACGACCTGGTCGAAGAAGAACCGCCACCCAATCATGTGCGACGTAAAAGCAACTTTTCGTAAGGGGTCGAAAAGGGGCGTGTCGATTGAGCTGAGGATGGTGAGCACGATGATGATGCCCATGGTGGTCATGATCGGACCTATTGCGTTTTCGACGAGCGACGAAAACAGAAATGCAATGGCAGCCACGGTCGACATAGACAATGCGGCAAATGCATAGGCGCTTGCAAGGCGCCATATAATGTCGTCCTGAGCAAGAATTACAATCTGCGATCGCACAACGAGTAACTCACCAGTGCCAAGAACAAGGAGTCCGATAACGATGCTAAGTATGGCCATTAACAGAACAAGCAGGTTCGCATACACCATCGATGCCATCCATTTGGCGGTCACGACAGAGAAGCGTGAAACGGGACGCGTCAAGAGCACACGATACGTACCCGCAGTTGCTTCGCCTGCAAGTATATCGCCCGCAACAAGCGTTGTCAGGAATGGCACATGGATGTACAACATGCCTAGTATGATGTAGCTAATCGTGTAGCCATTCATCAGGTTTCCAGTAAACGTGAACGCATCTTGCAACGCCTGCGTCGAATACTGGAAGAACCGCATGCCTTCTACCTTCATGGCCACAATTACCACCGGCACAATAACGGCAATCACCAAGAAGCCAATAATCGTACGCCACTTGCTAAAGACCTTTGTGAGTTCTACACGAAGCACAGTTAGGATCATGCGAGCATCTGCAGAGCAGTAGATATAGTTAAGAACATGACGCCTGCTGGTTTGTTTGTGTGCATCATGATGGTATTCGCGTCAGGTCGAGGAAATATTCTTCGAGTGAACGTACTGGCACAACGGAGTGTATGGCAATTCCTTCGGACGATAAGTGTTGCACGAGGTTTGCGATTTCTGCGCGTTCGAGCAGAAGTACAATTGCGCCTTCTGCATTTCCAACAATTCTACTAGCGAATGGTGTGCGTTGTATCGACGCAGTTGCGAGTTCGGGTTCAGCAACATCAATTGTCACCTTCATTCGGCCGGCGTTCAGCAAGTCCTGAACAGCCCCCTCAACAATTGCCTTGCCCTTGTTGATGATTACCATGCGTGTTGCGGTCAGCTCGACTTCGGGCAAAATGTGTGACGAAAGGAAAATCGTCTTGCAATGTGTGCGCGACAAATCGAGAATCAGTTCGCGGATGTCCACCATCCCCTGCGGATCGAGTCCGGTCGTCGGCTCATCGAGCACAATCAGATCGGGGTTATGCAGTAGTGCTTGTGCAATGCCGAGGCGTTGCTTCATGCCATGCGAGAACGTCTTCACCTTGCTCATGGCACGTGTGTCGAGTCCGACTACGCCCAGCAGCCGCATAATATTCGCGCGCGACACGTCGGCACGACTTAGCCGCCCCAACATCTCGAGGTTGCGATACGCCGTCAGGTAGTTATAGAAGTCCGGACGTTCCACAATTGCACCGATGCGGCTAAGGAGCGCCTCGCGATGCTCGGCAAGGGGCTCTCCGAACAGGCGCACCGTGCCTTCGGTCGGACGTATCAGCGAGAGCATCATCCGAATCGTCGTGCTCTTCCCCGCACCATTCGGCCCGAGAAAGCCATAGATGTCGCCCTTGCGAACAGTAATGTCCAGGCCATCCACAGCCGTAAAATCACCAAACTTCTTGCGAAGCCCCCGAAGCTCTATCACGTTCATGCGGTGCGTTAACGAACGTCAGCATGTTTTCATGGAAGGACAACGAAAAGTCGTGCAAACCACTCAGTTCTTAGAGTAAAGCGTCACTCGACAGAGAGACTTTCAAAAGCTACCACATCTTGACAATTTTTATGGTGATAGTTTCTATCTGGGTCTCCAGCACAATAAAGTAAACTCCCCGTGCCTGATAGGGAAGGCTCCGGCTTATCTCCTGCACCCCATGGTTTGATTGTAGAATATTGGACGTAAGGTCTTCTATTACATTCCCCTGCAATCCCGCTATGAGTCCTCGCCGAATACCACCTAACATCGTGTACGCATTGTAAATCTTAATAGTAAAGTCCTCGTTAACAACTGTAGGTGTTACACTCATTGTAAGAACCTCTACAGGAGTTGCCGGCATGGGCTCACTACCAGTAAGAATAAACAGGCAGATCAGAACGACGAGATATCTCATAAATCCTCTGTCAGTAGAATGGTTCTTGCATGTCCGTCGGTGCAGATAGTGTACACACCCGTTGGGAGCACGCGTAACAGCCGCATCGAAGACGGACCCTCGAACACCGTTATACCTAATAGGTTGCTAATCGTTGTGCTCGATAGTGGGCTGGAGCTGAGCATGGCTATCAATGCAGTACGGGACATCGTTGTCAGCTCAGTTGTTCTCGCGTGTACGACATCGTCTTGTACAGAAGTCGGTTTGTCCATTCGATACACACCCGTTGACATGAAGGTCCAGCAGTACACGCTGTTATTCGGAACGACGAAACCCCACTGATTGGCAGAAGGAAAACTACATGCAACATTTTTGATGTCACATATGATGTAACCAATAATCTGTGCATTGGTATAGCCAACTGGTCTGTTCCCAGTGAAACATATACGGCGGACCATTGAGATTCGATTCTGCTGCCCTGACCCAGTACAGATTTCATTTAAAAGTGGGGGTCAATTCTGTTCACAGAAGTCGACATTCATGTTGTATGTCGTACCGCCGATGCAGACGTTAACATTTCTTGTTGTCTAGCCGTTGCAATGACAACTGTCATATACCGCAGCTGTCATATACCGCAGCTGTAAGATCGGCTGACGCCAGCCAGCTTGTGAACAATAGGGCGCTCAAAACCATGATGCGCCGTGAGACAGGGCTCACAAGTTATTCCTTTTAGAAAATATGCTTAAAATAAAGAACGCGAACGGACTATTGCTGCAGCACGAATCCACTGGCAAACTGCATAACAATTTCTTTTCTAGTGCAAGAAATTTTACGAAATCATTAAATATTCTTCACCTAAACTAGCCTGATTTTTTCACGCCTATATTCTGGGAAGAGGCGAACTTCGACTTCAATCTGGCGCGTTGCTAGACACTATATAAATCACTAGCGCTGCTAGTAATTCGCTGAAAAACAACGTGTGTGCCGTGGCTATAATTTATGGTCGCCATTCTTGGGCGAGACCCTTTACTAAGTCTTTGTATACGCGTCCGCGTTCTTCGAAGATCGAGAACATATCGAAGGACTTGCAGGCGGGGGAAAAGAGGACGATGGCGTCGTGTATGCGTCAGCTTGGTCGTATTCGTTATTATCTCACGGACCACATCAGGAAATGCAGTCGAATCCCTCGCGAATGGAGCTTTGCCTTCCGTATCTACAAGCAAATATTGCGGCATCAGATTGTTTGGATACATATGGATACATATGGATACACATGGATACGTTTTGGATATATCCATAAAACACGGAAAAGATGAAACGGTCTATGAAGTGACGCAAACCCCTACCCTAGAGAGCTCACAGATTCCTTAAACACACGTCCGCGTTCTTCGAAGTTCGAGAACATGTCGAAGGATTTGCAGGCGGGGGAGAAGAGGACGATGTCGCCAGATTCGGCGAGGTCGGCGGCCTGGTGGACGGCTTCGTCCATGGTGGTGGCTTTTGAGCAGCGCATTTTGGCGCACCAGTGTGTGAAGATGGCGTCGGCGTCTTCGCCGATGCAGACGATGGCCTTGACGTTGGTGTCGACGAGTTCGTCGAGCGAGGCATAGTCGTTGTTATCGCCACGTCCGCCGGCAATCCAGATTAACGGACGGTCGAAGCTCGAGAGCGCGTACCATGCGGCGTTTACGTTGGTGGCTTTGGAGTCGTTGATGTAGGTAACGCCTTTGTGCGTGCGCACATTTTCGAGGCGATGCTCGACTCCGCTGAATGACTGCAAGGAGTCGCGGATATCTTCGTTGCGCACTTCAAAAGCGCGTGCCGAAAGTGCGGCTGCCATGGAATTGTACAGGTTGTGTACTCCACGCAGTCCGACGTTGCGTACGGACATTAGTAGCTCCTCTTTATGCTGCTCGTCTGACCTGAGAAACACTTCGTCCCCCCGGACGAAGGCACCAACAACGTCGGTGCGGACACTGATATAGCGAACTGTCGCTCGAGCCACCGATGATGCCGCTGCTGCATGCGGATCATCAGCATTCAAAATTACTATGTCTGATGCCATCTGATTCTTAAAAATTTTCCACTTAGCATGCACATAGTGTTCAAATGTGCCGTGGTAGGAGAGATGGTCGGGTGTGACGTTGAGTAAAACACTTACGTTCGGACGAAAATCAACTGTTGTATCAAGTTGATACGAGCTTACTTCGACAACAATGATTGCATCGTTATCCACATCAGCAACAACACTCGACAATGGTGTTCCGATGTTGCCAGCAACAACAGCCTTACGTCCGGCACTATTCAACACATGTGCCGTTAACGCAGTCGTCGTTGTCTTGCCGTTTGTTCCGGTAATTGCAACAATGGGGTTCTTGCAATGCCGCCATGCAAACTCGAGTTCACCAATTACTTCGATGCCCCTTTCGAGAGCCCCTTGCCGAACAGCATTGGACGGAGGCACGCCGGGGGAGACGACAATGAGGTCGGCGTCGAAGGCGCGCGGACTGTGTGCGCCAAACTCAGAGCGGATGCCTTCGCTGCTTAGCGTCATGAGCGCTGCGCCCATCGAATCGATTTGCTTCGAATCTGTAACGAACACATTGTGTCCCTCGCGCTCGGCCAGCAGAGCCGCCGCCACGCCACTTCGCGCCGCCCCAACAACAGTAATTTTCATGAAGTCCTTCGATTAAGAGGCGGTATTACAAAGTCTGCTTTGCAAGACTGTGCAATTCACTAAGTACGTCGTGCCACAAGATTGTGTGCTAGTTCTTCGAGCATATCGCGCGCGGGTGTGTGCGGCAATGCGTGCAGATGTGCATATGCGTCGCGTGTGGTTTTCTCGATAAGCGTATTGGCTTCGTCGAGCACACCGAGGTTCTGCATCATTGCAATGACCTCAGGTATGCGTTCACGATCGAGACCATCACGTTTGTAAAACGTATCAATTAGCTCTGCATATCCCGCGTACGCTTCAGAATTTTCTGCTGCGTTCACAAGTGCTTCGGCGCGAATCATCAGCCATGTGCGCTTGCCTTCGACGATGTCGCCCCCTGCCTGTTTACCAAAATCTGCCGTGCCTGTAAGGTCGAGCAGATCGTCCTGAATCTGAAACGCCATCCCAATGCCACATGCAAACTCGCGCAGATTTTCTGTTGTAGCGTCGTCGGCGCCGCCAATGCGTGCACCTATGACGACGGACATTTCGAGAAGCTTTGCAGTCTTTTTCGAGATCATGTCGAAGTACGCATCGACACTCGCGTTGCGCTCGCGCATCAGCGCAAGGTCAAGGGCTTGTCCGTCGCACACATCCACCATGCCCGTCGCAAATGCATCGACCACGGTAAGGGGCTGCTTCGCATGGCGCGCAGAGCGCACGAGGGCTCGCGTGGCAAGTCCGATCATGGCGTCGCCCGAAAGTATAGCCGCACTTTCATTCCATTTAACGTGTACCGTTTCACGTCCGCGACGCAACTCCGAACGGTCCATGATGTCGTCGTGCACTAATGTAAAATTGTGTATTAACTCTACGGCAATGGCAGCATCCATCGCCGGCTCTCGCTCGGCGAACTCACCCCCAACTCCCTCTCGTTGAACGCGAGGGGACAAGAGGAGCGTTTCTTCATTTGCGACTGCAGCCGCACTGAACAGGGTGAGCAACGGACGTATCCTTTTGCCACCGCCTTTAAGCAGGTAGTGAATCGGGTCGTACAACTCGCGTGGTGATGTGTACTCATCCAAGAACACATATAGTGCTTTTTCGAAACGGTCTTTCAACGCGCGCCTCCGTCAGACACCTTCGGTGTCTTGAGTAGCGGTATGCACCGTGCCTGATCGAGTCCGCCGGTTAAGAAGATCCATTGCTTGTATTCGTGACGCCATTGATTAAGCAAGTTTACAATGCCCGCTGTGCCGCCTGCTTGCTGGGCCTGCAGAACGGGCCGTGCCGCAGATGTCATGCGAGCACCGAGTGCAACAGATTTCGCAATGTGTGTTCCGTTCATGATGCCACCGCTCGCAATAATTACCGCATCGGCATATCCCTCATTCATGTGCGAGCGTTGATATGCGAGACGGGCGTCTGCAAGCACCGCCTGCACCTGACGTAAACATTCAACGGTTGGAATGCCGACGTCCCATAGGTGCTCGACACTTGCCTGATCTTCACGTCGCAGTATTTCGACGCCTGCCCACGATGTACCACCAGCACCTGCAACATCGATGTGTCGCACACCAACTTCGAGCAAACGTTTAGCTACACGTCCACCAATGCCTGCTCCAACTTCTTTCACAACAACTGGCACTCGCGAGATGTCAACGAGTTCTGCAATTGCATAGAGCACACCATAAAAGCGTGGTTCACCTTCGGGCTGTAGCAATTCTTGCAATGCATTCATGTGTACGGTAAGCGCATTGGCTTTCACCATGTCTACCAACGCCGAAGTTTTTTCGAGCAACGATCCATCGCGCTTCCAATCGGCACATTGCACGGCACCAACATTCGCAAGCACTGTAATGTGTGGAGCAACCTCGCGCACAACGCTATACGTCCGTGCCTGCTCGGGCGACGTCAGCGCGGCACGCATCGAACCCAGGCACATCGGAATGCCAAGTTCCGCGCACGCTTGTGCGATGTCTGCGTTAATACGTTCAGCGTCGGCATAGCCCCCTGTCATGCCCCCTACCATAAACGGAAACGAAGCATCCTTGCCGAGGAAGTCTGTCGTCGTTACAATTGAGTTGGCGTCGAGCTCGGGCATGGCACAGTACTCGAGCTCGAAATCGTCGAAGCCCGCGCTCTTCGCACGAAAGCGCACGTCGCGCGTGGTCACAAGATCTACGTGCTGCTGCTTGCGCGATGGGATGTCGTCGGCAGCAAGGGGCTGCTTGCGCGATGGGATGTCGTCGGCAGCAAGGGGCTGCCTACGCGATGGGATGTCGTCGGCAGCAAGGGGCTGCTTACGAGATGGTTTTTTGCTTGAGGGGGCTTTGTTAGGGGGCGTCTTCTTCATAGGAAGGCGCAAAATACCGAAAGGGCTTGCAACCTGTCGTATTAGGCAGGATATTGTGAATATGTACACTTGGTTAACAAGAATGTGCAGGCGTCAATAGCGGACGACTTTTAGTTCCCGAGTGGGTACATGACGATCGGACGTTCATTCTAAAACGCAGTGCCGACTGAGATGGCGATGCCGTCCTGCCGCTCATGAGTGACAAGATCAAAGGATGGAGTCCAACCAACACGCAGTGACAGTCCTCCTAGCATCCGCTCGCCTCTGAATCCGATCAGCGCCGTCGGGACAAACAGCGTGCGTGAGAGCCGGACCTCCCATCTCTACATAGATCCCGTAGTCCGCCGACTCTACTGGCACTAAGGTGCTGTCCGACGCATAGCAACTTGCGCAGCCCATGCAGAAGCAGGCGAACAGAATTATTATCACGGAGAAGGGGTCGCTTTGCATGGGGCTCGCAATGTACGGTGATGCGGTAGATTGGGAAATGGCAGAGTCGATGTTTCCCAAGCATGCGATGTCCGAGAGTACACGCACGTTATACCGCACGGCAAAAATTCTTGCCTTGGTCACCATTGTATACAACGTGATCGAGGGAGTGGTGTCGACTTCGTTCGGGTTTCAGGACGAGACGCTGGCGCTGTTCGGATTCGGACTCGACAGTTTTATTGAATCCGTGTCCGGCATAGGCGTTCTCGTCATGATCAGGCGTCTCGAGCGCAGCGCGGGCACATCAACTTCGGCACAACGCACAGAATTCGAGAAGACAGCATTACGCATTACTGGTTGGTCGTTTTATGCGTTGTGTGTTGTGCTTGCAATCACATCTGTTGTTAACATCGCAACCGCAAGTGTGCCACAGTCAACATTCTGGGGCATTGTCATAGGACTACTTTCGATTGTCACAATGATGGTTCTTGTCGTTGCAAAACGTAGAGTCGGCAAGGCACTCGGCAGCGCACCAATTATCGCCGATGCAAACTGCACGCTGGTTTGTGTGTACATGAGCATTGCAATTCTAATCTCATCGTTTGTCTACGAGATAACACACTTTGCATACGCCGATGTTCTCGGTGCAATTGCAATCATTTGGTTCAGCTTTAAAGAGGGCCGCGAATGTTTCGCAAAAGTGAAAGGTCACGAATGTGGATGCGAACCCGACGGCACATGTGCGTAATAGCGCAAAAACCGTTACGCAAAATGCGTGATTGGACAAGCTGCACGAGACTATCGCACGCCGGGCACCCTGCGGTGAACACTTCCACTGTTCGAGCCATGTCGATCTCCCTCTGTTGGTTGAATCTGTCTGAGGTCCTATGCTCGACGAATGAAGACAATCTAGTGAAGCGCTTCGGTATCGTACTCACGGTACCCAGATTCACGTCGTGCAGGTTTGAAAAAAAAAGTTCTTGACTCGTTTCGATAATTCCATTATATTCGAACTATGGAATCAATCAACGCAGTCCAGGCGCTCACTGCGTTAGCACACGACACTCGCCTTACAGTTTTCCGCATGCTCGTACGGGCGGGTCCGCAAGGCCTTGCCGTGGGCGTCATCGGCGAGACCCTTGGCTTGCCAGCCCCTTCGCTGTCCTTTCATTTGAAAGAGCTAAGCATTGCCCATCTGGTGAAGGTGCGACGGGCTGGACGATTTCTGCATTACAGCGCCGACTTCACAACGATGAACGGTCTGCTAGCATACCTCACGGAGAATTGCTGCGAGATGTCGCAATGCGACTCGTCAGACAACGAACGTTGTGGTCCGGGATGCGATCCAATAGTAAAAAAGTCTACGGTATCGAAAACGCCGACTGCAAAAACAGTTGTAAAAAAAACGTCAAACACAAAAACAAAGGCTGCTAAAAAAGTAGCCGCTAAGAAACCAACTGTAAAGGCAAAACGATGAAACGTCTACATGTTCATGTTTCCGTCGCCGATCTCGACGCAAGCATTCGCTTTTATTCAACCATGTTTGCAAGTGGTCCAACACTCGTGAAATCGGACTACGCAAAATGGATGCTCGACGACCCGCGTGTGAACTTTGCCATCTCGCAGCGCGGTGCAAAACCCGGACTTAATCACCTCGGTGTTCAAGTAGAGTCAACACTCGAGCTTGCCGAAATGCACGAGCGCCTGAAAAACATCGAAGGCGAAACCATTGCTCAAGAAGCAGCAGCATGCTGTTATGCAAAGTCCGACAAATACTGGAACGAAGACCCTCAAGGCATTGCGTGGGAAACGTTCCACACGCTCGACACAATTCCTGTGTTTGGCGAAGACTCGACATCATCTGCACCCGAATCGTGCGGATGCACACCGAAAGTTGGGGCAGCGCTACGTAGCTAGTGCGTAGCGCTGCGCAGGAAGGCGCTCGACATACATGAGAAGTTCGAGTTCGAGCAATGCGCTCAGGAGTTCATGTACAGGTGCACAGCATTTTATGGCAAGGGCATCGATATGCATCGGCTCGATGCTGAGCGCTTCGATGACGCTTCGTTGCAATGCCGAGGTAAGGGGCTCGAGTAGGGGTCTGTGGGCAACACGTGTTGGACTGTGGAGAACGCGTGTTTGATTGAGAGCAACACGTGCTGGACTGTGGAGAACAGCTGATCGTTCGTGGAGAAGACTTGAATCGCATTGGAGAACGCCCGTATAACGGTCGACAGTCCCCAGCGGGTCGCCTGTAGTGTATAGATCGTCTGGGTGCAATAGTGCGATGGCGCGCCCAGAACGAATGAGCTCGTTTGTGCCTTCGGAGCGCGAAGAGGTAATCGGACCCGGCACGGCATAGAGCGGTCGGTTATACTGTTTCGCAAAAGCAGCTGTGATTAGGGCGCCGCCTGTGCGTTTGCTTTCTACGACGACAACAACATCGCTAAGTCCGCAGATGATGCGATTGCGAGCAGGGAAGTAAGGTGGAAGAGCGGCAACACCACATCGATATTCGGAGATGATTGCGCCGTTGTGTTCGACGATGTTATCTGCGATCCGACGTGCATCGGTTGGCGTAATGCGATCGATGCCACTTGCGATGACAGCAAGGGTGCGTCCGCGCGACGCAACACATGCCTCGTGCGCATGTGTGTCGATGCCAGCGGCGAGTCCGCTTACAATTACCTCTCCATGTCTACACCACGTTCGCACCAGCATATCGGTAACGGCACGTCCGTACTGCAGACTGCACGTGCGTGTGCCAACGACTGCAATCGTTGCGACGTCTTCATCGGGTAACGTCCCTCGCACATACAACACCGCAGGCTGCGTAGGCAGCGAGCGCAGTCGTTTGGGATAGTTGTCATCGAGCCACGTAACAACGCGCACGCCCAGTTTCTCGCAATGCGAGAGTGAGGTTTCGGCGATTCCTGCAAGCGAGGCTTCAGCCCCTTTACTAAGCCCCTTACCCGAACCAGAATTTTTTTTACCTCCATCGAGATCGCTGCCGCTAGTGGCGAACAGATCGCCACCACCACCAAAGGTTTCGAGCGCATGCGCGAGGTCGTCGCACTCGTGTACGAGGCGCATGACATCGGCGGATGTTGTCCGTTTTAAGAGCGTGAGGGCGACGATGTCGCGGGTTGTCCATGGCATGCGGTGGACGTGTACTCGCGCGCGTCGAACGTGACGCGCACCGCGCGCCTCTGCTACGAATAGCTTGAGAGGCCATAGCTCGCAATTCGTCGTCGACGCCCGCGATGCGCGTCGATCATGCAACGCGGTGCCTAGCGTTCAACCGAACCAACGAACGTTCAGAAGCGCTAGACAGATCTTCATTTAATCAGTAGAGCGTTTCGCACTTGTACGGATGCGCCAGCGAAAAGTCTATACGCGTAGATACCGGTCGACAGCATTTCAGAATTGAATTGGACAGTGTGCTCACCCGAACTCAACACTCCATCAATCAGTGTCGCCACAACGTGACCGTGCATGTTCAACAATGTGAGTTTCACACATTCGCTTTGTGGAAGTGAAAAGCGAATGGTCGTTGCAGTGGTGAATGGGTTCGGGTAGTTCTGGAATAGGTGCAGAGCGTTGGACATTGAATGTTCTGTACTGCTTTCTTCATTCGTTCCAGATATAACTTCAGTGCAAAGTGAATTCAGGGCACGCATACATGTAACTGAGACATAACCTGCATTGCGCGCCGCAGAAATGTATTGCTGAATTTTAGTAGGTTGCGTTAGGTATTCAATGGACAATACTCTCTTGCTGTTTGCAATGTATTCCTGCAATTGCTGCATGCGAGTTACATCTGGAGTGTAAGGATTATCCTCATCCAACGTTCCCGCAAAAAAGACGTCTTCCACTCCTACTGCATTGATGACGTTAAAATATTTAGACTTTAGACTTTGCGACACATTGGTTGAACTAACCACACTTTCTCCATTCTGCGGAATCAAATAGAATTCTTTTGTAGTAGAAGAAGAGATATGACTGCGGAGTTTTGCTACAAACTCAATCATCAACGAATCTGCATTCTGTTGCGACTGATTCTCGACCTGCCAATAATAGTATGCATCAATGATGTCCATATAGATACCATCGAACCCTTGCGAGACGATTGTATCGATGTAATTGTAAACGATCTGTTGCCAATTAGTATCCCAGAATTTTACTTTGTAGTTGCCGGGCCAATTAGGGTTTTCAGCACCCAACCACGGAGGAGGATTCGTTGTCCAGCCGCTTTGCCAGTAGTAGCGATAGTTTTCCGCCTCTCCAATAGAGATATAGGCAATGGCTTTCTTGCCGCTGTTTTTGACCTGTGAAATTTCCTGGGCAGAAAATTTACCAGCATCAGTTCCATCAGCCGAATAGTCTATAACGATCAACTCGAATGTACTGTTGTCTGCAATCTGGTTGATGTTTATGTCTTGAAGCTGATACTTCCAAGAATTCACATTCATCAGCGATTGAGCGAATAAAAAAGAATTCGCAAAAACGGTCACAACAAGAAGACTCGATAAAAAACTTGACACTGATGATTTCATGGTACCATCTATAGAATGATCTACATGGGTTTATGCGGACAGCAATTCAATGATCCGCGCAGGCTTACTCGGTTCGAACGCCTTGATTGGCTTGAGCAGAAGATTCGGGTAGAAGCCCGGGTTAATAATCCGCTCGGCCAAGCACGCAGTGCGCTCGTCGAGAGCATGGATGTAGGGGGCTCGTCGTGCTTCGTCCATACCGTGCAACTCCACGGCACATCGCCAAGCTTCATCGCGCGCCACGCAGATGCTGAAATGCGCAATGTCGTCGTCGTAGTTCTGACCGATGTCATCGAGAAAACGCATCGGCCACGAAATGGTGTGAAGCTTACGCTTCATTGTGTTTGTGAGCGTGGCGATAACATTATTTATGAAATCGAAGTCGCTCTTCATAGAAAGAATGTCTGTGTCCTTGCACGTATCCGCTGCGGCAATTGCAAGGTCGAGATTAATGTGAGCATTAATACCGCACAACAAATGCTGAATGACCGTGATGTTATTGCGCCTCGTCTCTTCGAACGCTACGTCCCAAGATCGTGTCGGCTTCTCACCCTGTAGCCACAGATCGAGGGCATCGAGGTAGCGTCCGGCAAAGAGCGTGCACAACGTCTTCATGCGTGTGTTATCACCAAACGCCGCGCCCGCAGTTTGCTGCTTAAGAGCACGCGTCATATGCATATACAGGCTTGCGAAGTACCCGTGCCGTGCATTCGTACGTATCGCCTCACGTATGATGTCCGTTTGTAGCGCCAAGACTTCGTCTATTGTTCGTGCCATGTTGGAATTTAGGAAACAGATAGCTTCTCATTAGCGAATCGCGTCAGCGTGCATTAACAGCGGTCAATCGTGAACTCGTTCTACTGTACTGGCACATCGCACGTACGATTGTCGAACAGCAGGCAAACGCAACGTGGGGTGATGCGGTTGTTGCGCAGGTAGCTAACGACATACGCGCTCAATTTCCGGACATGAGAGGTCTCAGTCGCGACAATGTGTTCCGAATGCGGAAGTTCTATGTCGCGTGCACGAACGTAGATCATTGGTGCCAAGAGAACCCTGACCATGACAGCGATAGAAAAGTCGGGACAGTGTCCCGACTTTTAGATTCGTCGCCCCTAGTTGAGCTGGCGCTAAAGATTTCATGGTCGCACAACTCCGTAATAGTCGGAGGATGCCAGCAACCCGAGGAGAGATATTTCTACATGGCGATGTCCGTTCGAGAACGTTGGTCCGTCCGCGAACTCCGCCGCCCAATACACGCCTCGCTATTTGAACGCTACACGTCTGTAAAAAGCGAACCCGAGAAGTGCCTGCCCTCTGCGACTGAGTCTCGCGTACTCACACCGTTTAAGGATCACTATATCCTTGAATTCCTCGGACTCGAAGATGAACACACGGATAAGGAACTGCGCAAAGCGATCCTCGCGAATATGCGCGACTTCTTTCTGGAGATTGTCACGTTTCTATTGTGCTGCATTGGACGAACAACTCCGTATGTCGCACGAGAACCCCTCGCTCGGTCTCGTGCTATGTAGAACGGCCGACGCCAGCCAAGTTCTCTGTCGATGCGTGCGACTCCGTACAGTTTTATCGCGGGTAAGGATGTAAGGGGCTCGTTGTGCTTCGTTCTTGTCGTGCAACTCAAAGCGCAACGTCCTGCTTCGATGTTTGCAACGCAGATGCGGAAGTGTGCAATGTCGTTGATCCTACGGTGTGCTGCATGGGGGAAAACTAGGAAAGGCTGTTCATGCTCACGTTATCGGGGGTAATGAGGAGAAGGATGGTTAACAGCCATAATTCGTCGCACTTTTTTCGAGAATGATTGTCATTGGCGACAAATAGCGTCGTTTACATTCCTACATTAGCGTGAATTGGTTTCATATCGGCGCTACTCTCCAACTAGAAACGTACGAGTTGGATTAGAATCAGCGAAGCCATTCAGCTAAAGGATAGTCAGATGAGTTTTGAAAGTATTCGTTTTGACGAGTTATTTAAAAACCTTACCGGCAACACTCCGTTTCCGTGGCAAGAGGCGCTGTATCAGCAGTTCATTACCGACAGTCAGCGCAACATTTCCTCATCGTGCAATTTGCCGACTGGTCTGGGCAAAACATCCATTGTTGCAATATGGCTACTCGCATTGGCGAATAAGCCCGATTGTGTGCCGCGCCGCCTTGTTTATGTCGTTAACCGTCGGACCGTAGTAGATCAAACAACCACTGAGGTCGAAAAATATCGAACGGCACTTCAGTCAGAGGCACTTCAATCAGTTCGAGAAAGATTGACGAGACTGTGTGCATTGCCGCTCGTATCCGTAGGGAATGCAATCGCATCGCCACTGGCCCTCAGCACTCTGCGAGGCCAGTTCGCCGACAATCGAGAATGGAGTGCCGACCCCGCTCGGCCCGCGATTATCGTGGGAACGGTAGACATGATAGGCAGCCGATTGCTCTTCAGCGGTTATGGAATTGGCTTCAAAGGTAAGCCGCTGCATGCGGGGTTTCTCGGCCAGGATGTCCTATTGGTTCACGATGAAGCCCACTTGGAACCTGCGTTTCAGGTATTGGTAACTTCGATTGTTGAACAACAACGGATCATAGAGAAATCGCAGAATGGTCCTTGTCCAAAGTTGCGGGTCATCGAACTCTCGGCAACGACGCGAGAGGAAAAGAATGTAGCAGAAGAAGGAGTTCAGCGCTTTGGACTCACCGCCAAAGACCGCGCCGATCCGATGGTGAAAGAGCGATTCGAGGCAACGAAGGTGTTGAGGCTCGTGCCGATCGCTGACGAAAAGCAGTCCGCCGAAAAGATTGCCGAGATCGCACTCGATCGAAGAAAAGATGCCGCCGGCCAAAGTTCGAATGCTGCCGTCTTGATTTTCGTTCGGACTCTCAAGGACGTGAAAAGCGTCTGTTCGCGACTCACCGATCGGAAAACCGGTGTTGGAGAGGATCAGGTCCGCCAACTCACTGGAACGATGCGAGGACTGGAACGAGACAAGTTCACAAAGAGCGATCCGGTCTTCATGCGATTCCTTCCAGAAAAAAGTCGCAACCCAGCTGTTGTTCCGACTTCTGGCGCTGCTTACCTCGTCTGCACCTCAGCAGGCGAGGTTGGAATCGATATTTCAGCCGACCACTTGGTTTGTGATCTCTCGCCGTTCGACAGCATGGCGCAGCGTTTTGGCAGGGTGAATCGTTATGGCCGACAGCCGGGCACACGAATCGATGTGGTTCATCCGACGGAGATTGGAAAGAAGGACAAGAAGACGGGCGAGTTAACGGCCGACGCCCTCGCCATCAGCCGACGGAAGACACTGGTGCTGCTGGGAAATTTGCCCGCAGTTGGTGAAGGATGTTTCGACGCAAGCCCATCGGCGCTTGGCAATCTCTCGGCAACTGCGAGGCAAGAGGCATTCACACCACCGCCAACCATTCTTCCAACATCCGACATCCTCTTCGATGCGTGGGCGATGACATCCATTCGTGAAAACATGCCGGGTCGGCCGGTTGTCGCGCCCTACCTTCACGGTGTGGCAGACGATCTACCACAGACAAGTATCGCGTGGCGATCGGAACTCGACTTGGTTGCTCACGATCCGAATCCGACTCGTGCCCTGCAAGAGATTTTCACCAAGCATCGGATTCGGCCTCATGAAACAGTGACGGTTACAAGTTCTCGCGTCATCGAGTTTTTCAAGGAAATCACTAAGAAGAAAGCCGCACTGCGAAGCACGCGAATCGCCATCCTTTTCCCCCGCCAGCTTGTTCTCTCTTCGATCGGTGATTTGATCGACAAGCCCGGCCCGCTCAATGCTGCCCCGACGTTGATACTCCCCGCATCCTTTGGTTACTTGAATCGCGATGGGTTGCTCGATGCGGACGCGATACCCAGCGAAACGAGCAACGATGTCTTGCCCCAATTGCTCGATGTCGCGGATCACGATGGTTATGAGCCGACTGTTGGTATCGGAACCCGAACGCGGGTGATCATCGAACGCAGCGATGACGGTTGGAGCGCCAAGCCTCTGATTCCGGGAACTACGATTGCGACTCTGCCGGATCAGCCCTCTGAGACATCGACAGAACTTGTTAACGAGCTTCGCGGCGATCTCTATCGAGTGCAATTTGTTCAACCAATCGAGTACAACCAAGATGATGAGCCAGTGCGTTCTCTTGTTTCGCTCGTCCCATTGCTACAACGGCCCGAAAGTCAGGAGCAGGATCTAAGCTTCCATGTAGATCGAGTCGAAAAAGTCGCCAGATTGATTGCTGAGAAATTAAACCTAAGTGATCTTTTCCGCGAAGCGTTGCTCTTTGCAGCCAAGTGGCATGACGAAGGTAAGAAAGCGGCACTCTGGCAACGGTACATCGGCGGACCAAATTCCAATGGCCAGCCGCTTGGCAAATCCGCCAATTGGTGCGATCCGAAGAAGCTCTCCGGATACCGCCATGAGTTCGGCTCATTGCTTCGCATTGAGCATCCGCAACGGCTTCAAACGAAGTGTGTTCCACCTACTGATTCGGATGCACTCGATCTCGCGATGCATCTCATTGCCGCACATCACGGTCATGCACGACCGCATTTCAGCAATCGTTTCGACAAGGAATTCTCCGAGCAGGAGTGCGAAGCAACCCATATCGAAACGATACGTCGGTTTGCTCGACTGCAACGTACGTATGGGCGGTGGGGCTTGGCCTATCTCGAATCTCTCCTACGTGCAGCAGACGCCGCAGCTAGCGCTGGGCTGGGAACCGACGACGAGATGGAAGACGGAATTGGAGGCAACACATGAGCGACGTACAACCCAACATTACCATACCCGTTGACCTCACAAATCCCGGTCAATTCTTTGCTTGTTGTGGGCTTCTCGAATTGGCGGATCGGCTTTGGCCGGGCGCGGTCGGGTCGCCGAGTGCGTTTGGCTGGTTCGAGCCGAAGCACTTCTGCATTCTCACTGCGGATAAAACCAAGACACTGGCCGAACTACTTAGTGCAATCGCCGAACTCAAGACGTGGATCAACGGAGAAATCGACGATCCAGCTCAAGAAGACGACGAAGGCGACTCCGAAGAATCGGAAAAAGAGCCGCCCTTTCAACCCTTCACAATGAAGTGGAGCGATGGAAGGGACGCAATCTTCCTCAATTGGTGGAGTGAAACGTCAATCAAACCGTGGGCTGGCTCGATGAAGGATCGAACGATCCTTCGCGCGATGCTGGCTGCAATCAATACGTCATCGTTAAGCCCGTTTGATGACGTCAAGGCAGTTTTTGATCCAATGAAGACACCGAAGCTCACAACTGATGGGAAGAAACCGCGGAAGCAGAAGCCAAAGAAGCGCGAGCCGTTCTACTTCGATCCTCGTCGCGGAAACAAATCACATCCGCTGGATTCGGGGTTCTCTCCCGACGTGCACAAAATGCAGGCGCAGTGTTGTCCCGCGCTTGAGGCACTGTGCTTCATCGGTTTGCAACGCGCCAGGCCAGCATCGACCGGAGTCGCCAACCAGTCGCGCTACACCGTCTGGTCACGGCACATTCCAGCCAACCTTATTGGCCCAGTTGTCTGCGGCATTTTGCCAATTCCCGGCTCCTCAAACTACGTGTTCAACAACTACTTCCGAACTAACAAGCTTATGCACAAAACCTTTTCCCAAGCGACTCTCGTTAGGAGCATATATGTCTGATTTAGCGCCTTTTGATTACACTCAAGTCGACAAGCTACTCGCGCCAGACGGGCCGGTTGCGATTGTTGGCCAGCAACAATTGAAGATCGCAGCAATTTCTATGGATGACATCGTGTTCCCTCCGAGCTACGCGAATCCGTCGGAAAAAAGGGACGAGCCACCAGTCTATAACATTGACGTTATCGACTTAACCGATCTGTCAAAAAATGTCTGCGTGCTTGACAGCGTTCCGTCCCAAGCTAATCGGATGGAGCCTTTGTTCGGACTGCCTGCCTATGTAGCACTCGTCCCTCAGTATTCTGTGAAGCTCCATGATGACGCGCCGCCTGTCAGCATCTTGCATGTCGGGCACAGACTTGCCGACGCATTGTTTCGAGGAACAAAGCTCCGTAAAGAAATCGTGATTGCGTTCAAAGCATACGCTCGAGGGGACGCTGCGCCGCTGGCCAAACTTGGCGCGACGAGCATTGTGTTCGGAGTGTGGGACTCTCGTGGCACTGGAATCAAAGTTCCACGCCTAGTCAACTCGATCGTTCGAGCATTCAACGTGACCCAGTTGAAGCGTTCAGCGCAATATAGCCCGCCAATCAAGTACGAGCAAGAGGGATTGCTTCCTGCTGGCCTTAAAGGTAAGCCTGCGGACCACGGCTTGGCTGATGTGCCTTCGACGCACAAAATTGGTGGCGTACTGATCAAGGGTAACATCCGGCGGGACTTCTCACTCAACCTCTCCGTCTTGCGTGCATTGAAAGGTGCTGACGAAACCGAAACCGAGAAACTCCAACGATATATTCTGGGCCTTGCCCTGATCGCGATGACGGCGAACCCAGAGTCCACGTTTCGGCAAGGGTGTCAGTTACTTCCGAAGGGAGTTGTAACGTGGAAGCAGTTTTTCGCAGACGGAAACGATACCGAATGGAATCCGGCGAATCTAGATATTGCGAAGTTTGCAAATGCTGCCGCCGAAGGTTTCGGCATCACGCAGCCAACGGATCAGCCGCTCCGATTCGACAAAGCATTGCTTAAGGAGTCGATTGAAGGCGATGCCAAAAAGAAGGAAGAAAAAAAAGCGATAAACGCACCTTCTGATACTAAAGCATCGACATCAGGGAGTGTGTGATGACGTTTCTTCTCCTCACCGTTCGTTTTCTCGACGACCGTTACCACGGACTACTTGATAGAGGTGGTCCGCCGGAGTGGCCACCTTCGCCGTTTCGATTGTTTCAGGCGCTGGTTGCAGCTGTCGCCCGGCGTGGTGAACTCGTGATCGGTGAAGACTCCCCTGATAACACCAACTACACAATGGTCGGTCAAGCAATTGGGTGGCTCCAACAACAATCCGCTCCAATCATTATCACGCCCACGTCGCAGACGGGGCAGGCCATCACTAGGTTTGTACCTAATAATGACGGCGACAAGAAATTCGATCGGCAACAGCGGCTCACAGCGAAGGTCACCATCCCGACATTGCTATTGCTGGAACCAAATCAGAAGCCCGAAGTGCATTATGTGTGGGACATCGGCAACCAGTCCGACCCGCCGCTACAGCAACTTCGTGATGCGGCCCGGAGCCTGACTTCGCTGGGGTGGGGCATTGATATGGCCTTCGCCGACGCACGATCCACAACGCAAGCGGAAGTCGAATCACTTCCGGGAATCCGTTGGCATCCAAAGTCAGGAGTGTGGCGCGATGAAGGAATGCTGCGAGTTCCGCTCGTGGATCTAGAATCGCAAACGTGCACTTTGAGTGACCTGCGCCATTGCCACGAGACCGCGATGAATCGCATTCAGCACGACCAACCACTTCGGATTGTGGATAAGCCCAGGGTCTTCGACCGTGTATTTTACGCGAGCACCGTGCGAATGATTGGCCGTCCCCATGCCATCTTCAAACTGCTCGATTCCAACGACGACACCTTTTCGTATTCGCAGTCCAAGCTCATTCATATTGCCGGTATGGTTCGGCATCTAGCCATCGAACGCATGAAGGCCTTTCCGCCGGCTGACTTGCGAGATTACTCGTTCGAGGATTGGCTTCGCTCTTATGTCTCCGGGCATCAATCGACTGAGGACAAGGTTGCGAACAAGCCTCATGCACAGTTTTCATTCGTGCCATTGCCATCAATTGGCCACCAGCATGCCGACCCTTCGATTCGCCGCGCAATGATCATCGCACCGCTCGGAGATGATGCGTGGCTCGGATATCTTAGCCAGCAGCTTGACGGAGAAGTGTTAGTGCCATTGCCAGACACAACGATGCCGCCCGATATCCGGCTTGATCGTGTTCGCCCCGGAACCAAGGACGGCGTTTGTGATGCGTACACGCGCGCTGCCAACTCATGGGCAAGTTTCACTCCAGTAATACTCCCCGGCCACGACGACCATAAGCCGGAGAAGACTCGCAAGCTGATTGAAAAGGCCCTTCAACAATCCGGCATCGAGCAAGTCTGCGAGTTTGAATGGAGCGCGTTCTCGTATTTCCCGAAGGCCTTTGCCGCTCACAAGTACGATCGCGAAAAGCGACCAACGGGTTACATTCGACCGAGCCACTTACTGAATCACACCTCCGTTCATTTGAGACTTCGATTCACCAATGGCGTGAAAGTCCCCGGCCCGCTCGCGATCGGCTCCGGCCGACATTGTGGCCTTGGTTTGATGGCAGGAATTGACAGATGAATGCGTCACAAGATTCGCCAATTTCGCGGACTCCTCTCCCCACTTCACTCCTGCCTTTGCGGATGCTCAATGAATTTGTGTACTGTCCGCGACTGTTTCATTTAGAACATGTGGAAGGCAGGTGGGCAGACAACACGTTCACGATCGAAGGAAGGCAGGTTCATCGCAGAGTTGATAAACTCGATCATGTGTTGCCAGATGCAGAAGCATCGGAGGCTGATGAGGTAATTCAAAGTAAAGGCTCGGATGATGGCGACGAGCCCCCTACCATTACGCGATCCGTTCCGCTATCAAGTACGTTGTTAGGTATCACGGGTAAGCTCGATTTGGTAGCAACGGCGGGAACTGATGCTGTACCGGTAGAGACGAAGCGGGGACGCGTGCCGAACAACGAGCAGCGATCGTACGAGCCTGAACGTGTTCAGCTTATGGCGCAGGGACTCCTACTGCGAGAACATGGATATACGTGCGACCACGGGTGTTTTATACTTCGCAGGGTCTCGCACCCGAGTAGACGTACCGTTTACTACAGAGCTCGAAACGCTTACGTTGCAGTATATCACAAAAGCGACATTGGCTGCATTGGCTACACAATTGCCTGAACCACTCGATGACAGTCCGAAGTGCCCGGGGTGCTCACTTAGCGGTATTTGTCTACCGGATGAAACAAATGCTCTCCGAGCGATTCGTGCTGCTGTAATAGATATAAAAGATGATAATATAATTGTTGACGATACAGTAATAAACGAGACAAAGATACGACGTTTATATCCCGCCCGCGATGATGCACTCCCACTATATGTTCAGGAGCAAGGGGCTGTAATAGGAAAAACTGGACAATCGTTGGTAATTCGCAAGGAGGGTAAAGAGATTGGTCGCGCTGGGCTAAAAGACGTTTCGCAGCTGGTGTTGTGCGGCAACATGATGGTTACTGCACAAACATTGCACCTGTTGTGTGAGGCGGGCATACCTGTTGTCCACCTTTCAACAGGCCACTGGTTTTCAGGCATAACTGTGGGTATCACACTTCGCAACGCGTACGATCGGGCCGCGCAATATGCGGTTGCGCTACAGCCCGATCGGTGCCTTGAACTGGCATGCGGACTGGTTGCTGCAAAAGGAGCTAATCAGCGGACCATGCTTCGAAGGAACGGAGAGGCGAATGACACTACCCTCGTTGCCATGGCACGTCTGGTAAGCAGGATTTCAGGAACTCGAGATGCTCAGCAGTTATTGGGATATGAGGGTGCCATTGCAGCACATTACTTCGGAGGGTTTGCGTCTATGCTCAGGCCTCGCGACATTGACACAACTTGGGATTTTACAGCACGTAATCGTCGTCCGCCTCGCGATCCCGTCAACGCACTGCTCTCATTCGGATACGCGTTGCTTGCTAAAGAATGTACTGTTGCTCTGCTGACGGAGGGCCTCGATCCGTGGTGGGGACTGTACCATCGGCCACGCCATGGTAGGCCTGCACTTGCTCTGGACCTCATGGAGCCGTTCCGTCCTGTGCTCGTAGATTCAGCTGTTGTGACCGCAATCAATACAGGGATGGTCAGAGCAAAAGACTTTCGTCTGTCTACAGCCGGGTGCATGCTCGGTGACACTGGGCGGAAAGCATTCATTCGTGCATACGAAGCGCGACTAGACCAGCTCATCACGCACCCAACATTCGGATACCGCTGTTCGTGGAGATCAGCTATTAGAGTACAGGCACGATTGCTTGCAAGGTGGTTAAGGGGCGACGTGGCGACATATGAGCATATCGTTACGAGATAAAGATGTCTAGACGCCATTACATAATAACTTATGATATCTCCGACGACAAACGTCGCACCAAGGTATTCAAGGCACTAAAAGACAACGGCGACCATGTGCAGTACAGCGTGTTCTTTTGCCAGTTGAGTTCTATGGAACTAGCGGTGCTACGTGGCACATTACAATCGTATATCAATGCACGTGAAGATCAAATCATCCTAGTCGACTTGGGTCCGGCTCACAACCCACTCGACGCCGACATGCAGTGTCTTGGCCAACCTTACGAACCTCCAACGCGTGTCACAATTATATGAGTACGATGGTTACACCCGACACAATCCTTTATCTTCGAGCGGTTCTGTGGTGCGTAAAAGCCGGGCACCGCTCGCGTCCTTTGAAAATCAAAGACTTAAGGGCTCAGTCTCCACAAGTATCTCTGCACCTCTTATGCCGTATTTTGCAACTGCTCGAAAACACGCTTCCAACACGTTGCGGCCAAAGGCATTAGCCCGCCCGCTATTTCCATGCTCATAGAAGCATGGCCCCATTGAAGCATGGTACAGTCCTGCGCGAGTGAGCCGAAGTTTGTAAATTTCCATGCTCATAGAAGCATGGCCCCATTGAAGCACCTTGATGTACTGCTATCAATGGAGCCATACGTAAATTTCCATGCTCATAGAAGCATGGCCCCATTGAAGCACGCCAACGGCAACGTGTAAGCTGAACGGCGTTCCATTTCCATGCTCATAGAAGCATGGCCCCATTGAAGCCAACCGAGCAGAAAATGGTTGACCCAAAGTTCTATACGAATTTCCATGCTCATAGAAGCATGGCCCCATTGAAGCGTAGCACCCCCAGGACGGGGCAAGACAATGGTATTGATTTCCATGCTCATAGAAGCATGGCCCCATTGAAGCCTGTAAAAGGTGCAGCGATCATTGACGGCGTGATCTATTTCCATGCTCATAGAAGCATGGCCCCATTGAAGCGCAGCGAGGTCGTTAGTCGACGCACCAGCGCGGTTATTTCCATGCTCATAGAAGCATGGCCCCATTGAAGCGAGGACATAGAGTGGTCTGGCATCAATCAACTAAAGATTTCCATGCTCATAGAAGCATGGCCCCATTGAAGCCAGGTGCGCGATCTGCGCTCGGCTTCCACGACGGGATTTCCATGCTCATAGAAGCATGGCCCCATTGAAGCGCTAAACATTGATATCAACACCGTCGAGTACCAGCCGATTTCCATGCTCATAGAAGCATGGCCCCATTGAAGCGTATGGTGCAAGAGGCTTTGGTGCCAGACGTGGATATTTCCATGCTCATAGAAGCATGGCCCCATTGAAGCCGCACCAATTCGCGCACCTTGTCCCACGCTTTAATATTTCCATGCTCATAGAAGCATGGCCCCATTGAAGCTGGCTATTGGCTCTCGGATGAGGTCGAAAAAGCAAAATTTCCATGCTCATAGAAGCATGGCCCCATTGAAGCCTTGCTCCCCCCGTGCCTTTGCGAGCAGGGCCTTGAATTTCCATGCTCATAGAAGCATGGCCCCATTGAAGCAGGTATGGTATCACATCATCCGCGTAAATTATCGTGATTTCCATGCTCATAGAAGCATGGCCCCATTGAAGCGTCAGCCAGCGCACCGTGACTTGAGAGCCGATGGCATTTCCATGCTCATAGAAGCATGGCCCCATTGAAGCCGCGACAAACGTGCACGGTGGAATGATGTCGATGCAATTTCCATGCTCATAGAAGCATGGCCCCATTGAAGCTGCGATTATTAGGCATGGTCAAGCGCGGTCATTTGATTTCCATGCTCATAGAAGCATGGCCCCATTGAAGCGTTCCTGATCGGCCAGCCCCTTACCCTTGCTGAGATATTTCCATGCTCATAGAAGCATGGCCCCATTGAAGCGGGGCGAACGAAGACACAGCCGCCAACATTCGCAGATTTCCATGCTCATAGAAGCATGGCCCCATTGAAGCCTACGTGTACGACACCAAGCTACGCCGCACACGATACATTTCCATGCTCATAGAAGCATGGCCCCATTGAAGCCTGACGAGCCAGGCGTTCCTCCGCCGCCTGACGCAAAATTTCCATGCTCATAGAAGCATGGCCCCATTGAAGCAGGACCCCTTCGACCGAATTCACCCCGGCCACGTCGATTTCCATGCTCATAGAAGCATGGCCCCATTGAAGCTGCAGGTGATCGTACAGCGCCTCGCGCGTGGCTTCATATTTCCATGCTCATAGAAGCATGGCCCCATTGAAGCGATTGGAACACCTTCCTGCAAACGCCGAGCGACAAAATTTCCATGCTCATAGAAGCATGGCCCCATTGAAGCGTCAGCTAATTCACACAACCAACCAAGGACAACGACATTTCCATGCTCATAGAAGCATGGCCCCATTGAAGCTTAACGCTTGGCGTTGTTGGCGTTAAAAATTCTTGAATTTCCATGCTCATAGAAGCATGGCCCCATTGAAGCGTGGCATCGTCGCCGTTGACTGTAATGGAGATGTGCGAGATTTCCATGCTCATAGAAGCATGGCCCCATTGAAGCATTCATGGTCATGCCTTTGACTGCGACACGCTCGACATTTCCATGCTCATAGAAGCATGGCCCCATTGAAGCGTTGCTACTCTTATTTGTTAACTCCTATCGAAGGCGCATTTCCATGCTCATAGAAGCATGGCCCCATTGAAGCTGGCAGTAGCGCGTGGCGGTGGATGTCCAATGGCTCAATTTCCATGCTCATAGAAGCATGGCCCCATTGAAGCTATGAACATGACATCGATGCCAGGTGCACGAAGATATTTCCATGCTCATAGAAGCATGGCCCCATTGAAGCGTGATTGGCCTATGGGTAGCACTGCAAATCGCTTGGGAATTTCCATGCTCATAGAAGCATGGCCCCATTGAAGCGGAGAGCCGTACATCTACCCACCAGCGGATGTTGAATTTCCATGCTCATAGAAGCATGGCCCCATTGAAGCCTTGAATTACGGTAACAGTAGGAACCCCAGTAAAAGATTTCCATGCTCATAGAAGCATGGCCCCATTGAAGCATCTACCTCGCTAAGGCAGCACACGCAGGCGTAGCGATTTCCATGCTCATAGAAGCATGGCCCCATTGAAGCAATGCAAATTTGGGCACACGTTCCACAGGAAACATATTTCCATGCTCATAGAAGCATGGCCCCATTGAAGCGATATAATCGACGGCAACCCGCATCTTCTATACTCATTTCCATGCTCATAGAAGCATGGCCCCATTGAAGCGGCAAGGCAGAGGTCTTCGACAATGCAAAGGTCTATGATTTCCATGCTCATAGAAGCATGGCCCCATTGAAGCTGCCTAGCCCGTCACGCGCTTCGCTACATCATGTGGATTTCCATGCTCATAGAAGCATGGCCCCATTGAAGCAAGCTCTCCTTGCTGCCGAGGCCCCAACCGAAGAGCAAATTTCCATGCTCATAGAAGCATGGCCCCATTGAAGCTCGTATTGTAGTCTTCACTAACTAGAACGAAACCAATTTCCATGCTCATAGAAGCATGGCCCCATTGAAGCTTTAGAAATGAACCCCTTATGCAATAATGCGCGTTGCATTTCCATGCTCATAGAAGCATGGCCCCATTGAAGCGCGCCCCTGCTCATCGACCGCACGGATCACGCGCGGAAATTTCCATGCTCATAGAAGCATGGCCCCATTGAAGCGTAAACAACGGCACTATGCCAAGACTTGCTAGTGTATTTCCATGCTCATAGAAGCATGGCCCCATTGAAGCGGGTTCACCCGCGTAAGCCGTGGATGGGCATGAGCCATTTCCATGCTCATAGAAGCATGGCCCCATTGAAGCTCGTCACCGTTAACAACGTATTCGTGAGTAGCTTTAAATTTCCATGCTCATAGAAGCATGGCCCCATTGAAGCAACGTAGCCGAATGGACAAGGAAGTTCCAAGCGGCAACATTTCCATGCTCATAGAAGCATGGCCCCATTGAAGCGCGCGAACTAGTAGCAAACCATCAGCGTCGTAGATGCGTATTTCCATGCTCATAGAAGCATGGCCCCATTGAAGCCTGCGTGACAGTATCAAAGCATCCGCACTCATCAACATTTCCATGCTCATAGAAGCATGGCCCCATTGAAGCCGAGCACACGCACGCGTTCGGTAAGCTCAGCAATCGATTTCCATGCTCATAGAAGCATGGCCCCATTGAAGCACATCATGACAGCATCAGATCAGCGTAAGGACATGCATTTCCATGCTCATAGAAGCATGGCCCCATTGAAGCAGGGTGCCAGCAGCGGTCTCTAGTCGCCACCGGATTATTTCCATGCTCATAGAAGCATGGCCCCATTGAAGC
>JAWXBR010000021.1:0-46420 GCA_034440235.1 bacterium | reverse complement strand
GTTTGTTGTCGTGGACGATGTGATCGTTCCATGAGCAGCATTACCAATCGTCCATGCATATGTATTACCCGCAACTGCTGGTGTCGAGTACGTAGCTGTCTGGTTTCCGCAGACGACTGCAGGACCCGTGATAGTTGGTACAGGATCGGCTTCGACTGCTACGTTTTGTGTAGCCATTGCCGTACATGCCGTGTTGCCAGTTGTTGTTTCTGTTACCGTTAGCGTGTTGTTGCCAGCTACTGTCCATTGAATTACAACAGACGATGTGCTTTGTCCGCTGACGATGTTACCGCCAGTGACTGCCCATGTGTAGGTAGAACCAGCGTTGTTTGTAACCGAGTACGTGATGTTATCGCTTGTACAAGCCTGAGCAACGTTGCCTGCAGGTGATGTGCGTGTGATAACCGGTACTGTTGGCTGACGATGAACAGTAACAGAGATGTTTGCTGTTCCCGTGCAGTTACCGCTAGGTGTTGTTTGTACAACAGTCACAGTAGCTGCGAACGTTGTTGCCGGTGCTGGGTTGTTCCACATGATAGTGATTGCATTCGTTGTCGTGGACGATGTGATCGTTCCATGAGCAGCGTTTCCAATCGACCATAGATATGTATCACCTGCAACAGCTGGTGACGAGTAGTTGCTTGTTGCGTTACCGCAGACAACTGCCGGACCTGTTACTGTAGGTGTTGGCTTGTTTTCAACAGCGACGTTTAGTGTAGCCATTGCCGTACAAAGCGTGTTTGCTGTAGTTGTTTCTGTCAGCGTAACTGTGTTCGTACCAGCAACTGTCCATTCAATGACAACCGACGATGTGCCCTGTCCGCTTTGGATGTTGCCACCCGTTACGTTCCAGAGGTAGGTCGAGCCTGCATTGTTCGTAACCGAGTACGTGATGTTGTCACTTGTACAAGCCTGGTTGGCGTTGCCAGCAGGTGATGTGCGTGTGATAACTGGTACTGTTGGTTGACGATGAACGATGACTGTTGCATTGGCAGTGCCTGTGCAATTACCCGAAAGCGTGGTTTGAACAACTGTTACCGTAGCTGTGAATGTCGATCCTGCTACTGGGTTGTTCCATGTCACGTTAATCGAATTCGTCGTTGCCGACGAAGTAATCGTTCCGTGTGCTGCGTTAGCAATTGTCCACTGATATGTTGTACCTGCAACCGCTGGTGTCGAGTACGTGCTGATTGCGTTGCCGCAAACAACTGTCGGACCCGTTACTGTTGGTGCTGGCTTGTCTTCTACAGTTACGTTCAGTGTTGCTGTCGCGAAGCAAGCTGTGTTACCAGTTGTTGTTTCGGTTAGCGTTACTGTGCCGTTACCAGCAGCTGTCCATTCAATGACAGTCGACGATGTGCCCTGTCCGCTTTGGATGTTACCACCCGTTACGTTCCAGAGGTAGGTCGAGCCCGCATTGTTCGTAACCGAGTACGTGATGTTGTCACTTGTACAAGCCTGGTTGGCATTGCCAGCAGGTGATGTGCGAGTAATAACTGGTACCGTTGGTTGACGATGAATTACAACCGTTGCGTTGGCAGTGCCCGTGCAGTTACCTGTGCCTGTTGTTTCGACAACAGTTAGAAGGGCGCTGAATGTGCTTCCTGGTGTTGGGTTGTTCCAAAGCACGTTAATCGAGTTCGTCGTTGCCGACGAAGTGATTGTGCCGTGTGCTGCATTTCCAATCGTCCAGAGATATGTATCGCCAAGAACAGCAGGTGTCGAGTATGTCTGGGTTGTAGAACCGCAAACAAGTGTCGGACCCGTTACGGTTGGTGTTGGCTTTTGCTCAACTGTTACGTTCAGCGTACCTGTTGCGAAGCATGCTGTGTTAGCAGTTGTTGTTTCTGTAAGTGTAACCGTGCCGTTACCAGCAGCAGTCCATTCAACTACAACCGACGATGTGCCCTGTCCGCTTTGGATGTTACCACCCGTTACGTTCCAGAGGAATGTCGAGCCCGCATTGTTTGTAACCGAGTACGTGATGTTATCACTTGTACAAGCCTGGTTGGCGTTGCCAGCAGGTGATGTGCGTGTGATAACTGGTACCGTTGGTTGACGATGAACCGTTACACCAAGAAGTGCAGAGTTCGAGCAGCCAGCTAGTGTTGCAGTTTCTACAACATTAACCTGTGCAACGAACGTTGCGCCTGGCGCTGGGTTGTTCCACAGGATTGTCGACGAGTTCGATGTTGTCGAACCGACGAACGCACCATGTGCAGCGTTTGTAAGGCTCCACACATATGTGTGGCCAGCTACAAGTGGAGTCGAGTAGTTGCTTGAAGTCGAACCGCAAACAAGTACCGGACCTGTGATTGATGGTGATGGGATGGCTTCGACAACAACCTGTTGCGTAACAGTTGTTGTACACTGCGATGCGTTCACCCATTCAGCAACTGTCAGCGACTGATTACCAAGAACATTCCAGGTAACGTTAACCGATGTACCTGAATTTAAACCCGATATCGATCCACCAACGATTGTCCACAAGCGCGAGTTACCAACAACGCTAGCTGTCGAGTAAACCATTGCTGTGGTCAAACATGCGTTACCCACGTTGCCAGGAAGTGGCGATGTACGTGTGATAACTGGCGTCGGCTTGAGAACTGGGTTGATTGTGAAGTCGTTGTTCTTCGAGCAACCAGTTGCGAGAATCGTTTCTGCAACACGAAGCACGGTCGAAGTACCAGCTGCACCAGTTAGGAACTGGATGCTGTTGGTTGTTGCGCCACTTTGAATCGTACCAGGACCCGATTGGATCGACCACTGATATGAGTTGTTCGGAGCGTTGTTTTGTGTTGTATACGTTACAACTTCAAGTCCACAAGGAGCAGCTGGACCGTTGATCGACGGCGTTGGTGTTGGATTCACCACAATCGTACGAGTTGTGCGGTTCAAGCAGCCAACTGGTGTTGTCTGTGTAAGTGTAATCGTTGCACTTGGGTTTGCCTGGTCGAGCCAGTCAATACGAATGACGTTGGCGTTGACAGCAGTGTACGTAGATGGGCTAAGCGTCGTGCCTGCACCGGTCGCGCCTACTGGCTGATCGATAAGGCCGCCAACAACTTGCCACATATATGTATCACCAGCTTCAAGTGTAGCTGTGTACTGAACATCTTGTTGGTTCTGACAAACCTGTGCAGGCCCCGTGTGAATGTTCGGTACAGGAAGAGGATAAACACGAACCTGCATTGCGGCTGAAGAAACACAACCACCGAAGGCAGCAGGAAGTGTTAAGTCAACATTTACAATACCGAACTGCGTTCCGCCTGTTGTATACCATTCAACAACTGCCGTGTCGCCACCTTGTTCGCGGACCGCACCCGTTACCAGCGAACCAGGAGGTGCTGATGTGTACCAGTTAAGAGTGGCGCCCGGTGTATTGGTGAAGCATGGCGTTGGTGCAAGCTGATACGTTACAAGGTGCTCTTCGAATCCACCGTAGATACAAACCTCGTCGAGGTTGTAGCCTGGAGGTGTGTTAACAGCGCCGATTACCGGTACACAAGGATCAACAACTGTGATCACCGAAGTGTCAAGGATTGTTGAACAATTCGTGAAGAGGGCAACCGCAACTACGCGGTAGTTATAGACGATGCCCGCTGGAGCTGCTGCACCAGGAGGATTTGAGATATCTGTAAGTACGTCTGTAGCAGGAGCGCCACCAAAGTAGAAGAACGTGTCTTCGCTAGTCCAAACACCTACAGGTCCTTCGCGCTCTAGAGTATAGAACACAAAGTCTTGTACGGTTGGTCCAACAGTAAACGGAATTCCAGGCGACGTATCACAGATCGTGTCTGTGAGCGGCGACATAGGAATTGTGTCTGGGTTCGGAACCACTTCAATCGTAACATCACCTGTGTACGACAAGCAACCCGCAGGCGATGTCGCTACAGAGCGGAAGTCATAGAAGCCAGGAGCAACCGCTTGTGTACCTAAACCTGTCGGTACAGTCCACGAAAGTCCAGCACCCGTACCAGCTTGCGATGGTGTTGGTGTAGCAGCCGTAACGTTCGCAAACGTAGCACCACCGTTTGTGCTGATTTGAAGCTGATACGTGTGACCAATGTCTGAATCGTCCTGATCAACGAGAATCGGATCGTTAAAACACACACCCGATGGCGAGTTTAGATCAATTAGTATCCACGGTGTCAGCGGATCTAGCGTAACTGCATAGTCAGCCGTGGTTGTTTGGCAACCAGGAGGCGATGTCGGAGCCGTGATTTCGGCAACCTTTACAGAACCTGGTGTTGGACCATAGAATACAACCTGAACTGCCGAAGCGTTTAAGATCGGAGATCCACCAGGCATCGTAGACGTAGCAACCGTTTGAATCCACGGACCGCCAGGACCAGTTACTGAGTAAGCAACAATGTAACCGTCTGTGATAGACCAGTTATAGTAGTTGCCAGCAACTTGTGGCGTCGAGTACGTGTAACGTGGGTTAACAAACGTTGTACCTGCTGCCGCACCGACTGGGTCGGTAGGCTCTTGGCAAGCTGTTATCGGGCCGCTAATGATTGGGTTCGGACGTGGCTGAACAACCACTGTGTAATCGTTGTCACGGCTACAACCTGTCACACCATTTGTAATACTGATGTTGAATGTGGTTGTAAAGCCAACAAAAGGAGTGGCCGTCCAATTGGTAACGACGTATTGTTCGTTAACAAACTCATTGACGACCGGATCATTTGGTGCACCAGCGAAGCCACCTGGAGTCGTGCCACCAGCCGGCGAAGGCCATGTCCAGACGACTGTGTATTGGTTTGGAGCGCCTGGGTAGGCACCCGTGTTAAACAGGTTGAAATTAACCGGAACCGCATCAGTACAGTATCCCGGTGGATCTGGAGTAATTGCTACGGTTGGGTAGGCAGGAAGTGGATCTACGACCTGCGATGGAGCCATTGTACCAACAAGGCTCGAGCACTGAGGAATAGTGTTGGTAACGATGTAAGCAGAAATTGTACCTACACCACCGCCACCGCCCATTGCCCAGAATACTGGTAAATCTGAGCCTGGAGGAACAGAGCCTGCAGGCACTCTTACAACTGAGGAGTTAGGTGGATTGCCCGGTACAAGCGAAGACCAAGGGAAGTAACCACCAGTAACAGTAATTACAACCGTGTCGAGAGGATTTGCTACTACAGTGATTTCGTAGTCAGGTACTGCACTGTTTGTGCTGTCGCAGATTGGAAACACGCGATTGTTTACAATCACTGGCGTAGCCGGTTGAGCATTCAGTACGATCGTCTTCGTAAAGATCTTTCTACAGTTTGCAAAACCAGTTGTGTTTATAACCTCAACTGTCAGGAAGTACGTACCAGCTACGTTCGCCATATCGACAGTGACAGAAGGGTTAACAATTGCACCGTCGAACGGACCGGCAGCAGGACCACCAGGGAAGCCCGTACCTATAGCGTCGTTTGCCCAACCCCATAGATACGTGTTGATGAACTGAGGATTCGAAGCCGTGTACACAACGTTTTGGTCGTTACCGCATACTGGGCTCGGACCAACCACTGTTGTGTTTGGCTGACGAATGATTGTGATTGTTGGAGATGTTGCGACTGCACTTGTGCACGAAGGAACGCCCGTCGTGTATTGCGTTGCTGTTACAAAACCAGTTCCACCGTTAAAGGAGTTAATCCATTCAACAGTGAAGTTCTGAGCAGCACCAGTTGCTGGGAATGCAATGCTCGTTCCAGCCGACGGAGCTGTGAACCTACCGCCAACAACATTCAAACGAATGTCGTTACCAAGCGTACCCGTAACGGTGTACACAAACGAAGTTGAGTCACAGACGGTGATTGGTACAAAGGCACCAAACACAGGTGTCGAGGGCTGAGGTGTTACAGTAATGCCCATGACAAACAATTGTTGGCAGTTCGATGGAGCAGGACCGGTTAGTCTTACGCCAAGGAAGAACGTGCCACCAACATTGCCAAAGGTTACGTTAGTAGTCTGAACCAATGGAGTTGCAATTACGCCACCAGCAGTACCTGCCGGAAAGGCTGTGCCTGCAAGGTCGTTGGCCCATCCCCATTGATACGACGTTGTATTCTGAGGGTTTGATGCCGAATACGAAGGAATACTGTTTCCACAAACATCTGTTGGACCAGTGATGGTTGCAGATGGAAGTGGTTGAACTACAACATTGTACGTCTCACGAGAAGTGCAGCCAGAAGGGACGAAAGAATAATCGTCAACGATTGTTGGTGTTAGCGAAGTCCATGTTACCGAACCAAATGTACCAGGACCCGTTCCGGAGATAACCGTACCACCAACACTGATGAGATACGGAGCAGCCGCTGCCGCCGTACCGCCGTTAAGCTGAATGTTGTGTTGACCACCACCTACTGCGGTTACTGAGTAAGCAGTAGCGGTTGTTGCCTGGAATTGACAAGGAGGCGTTCCTCCGATAAGACCAGGTCCAATAATGTCAAAGTCAGGCCCTGTTGGTGAAGCGTTGACAGTTACTGGGTAGCTAAATGTACCAACGCACGAGTTAGGTGCTGGACCTTGTTCGCTTACCGTTACTGTCGCGGCACCAGTGATTGGCCACCGAACTGTAATGTTCGAAGCACCAGTCTGGAAGGTCGATACCGATGGATACGGATTTGCATACGTACCCGGCACGCCGTTCACAGCTACAATTACGCCACCATTTGTTACCGTCCAGCGATATCCATTTGTACCACTTGGCACTGCAACTGTATAAACGTATTGCTGTGGTGTTGGATTAGTTTGGACTGCCGGTGGGCCGGCCAGCGATGCCAAGAATTGGCAAGGAACGTTGCTACCAGTAATGGTTGGCGCTGGAGTTGCGCTAACAGCAATGATAAGCGTGTGCGCGAGTACACAACCCTGCGGCGTTCTTTCGTTCGCTGTAATGGTTGAAGCACCAGCACCCGAGTACGTAATCTGCACACTGGTTTTGTTCAGAACGAACGCACCAGGGTATGCGGCATCCGGACCCGAATACGCGCCCGCACCTGTAAACAACCACTGATATTCGTTACCAGCAACGCCTGTCAACGAGAACGTGATTGCTTGGTTGGTACAGAATGTAGTTGGTGACGGTGTGATGGTCTTAGCTGTTATTCCCGGATTAACCGTGAATGTTGTGCTTGTTGTAAACGAGCACAAACCTGCCGGACCATTTGTGGCCGTAAGATTTAGCGTCACCAACTGAGGTAGACTTGCCTGCAGATACGTACCAATGTTCAACTCAGGCGATGCCTGTGTTGGGTTGACAATATTTGCACCAGTTGTACCTGGGTTCGTGATCGACCAAGCATACGTTGTGGCAGTGCCGGAGAACGTCGCGAAGTCATTGTACGTTACACTACCTGTATTGGCAGCGCAGTACGGGCTTCCCGTGCTAATCGTACCAGCCGGCGTTGTGAAAACGGCTATTAACTTGTCATTCATCATAGAACAGAATTCTGGACCAGGTCCAGTTTCTGTTGCCCTGATAGTTCGATTTGTTCCAGCTTGCGAACCAATGAAACTACCTGGAATGAATGTAAACGCCGCGTTTTGATTCTGAAGCCCAGATTGAACAAGCGTATAATGAACGCCGTTAGTCAGACCTGGCATCGTCCACGCGAACGTTGTGAATGCGTTCAGCGGTGTTGCCGAGAAGTTGTAGGTCGGACCTTCACAGTAATTCGCTGTAAGAGGCTGTATAGTCTGCGCAATTGGCTGTGGATCAACTACTACCTGCGACATCAGCAGTGCCGTTTGCGCCTGGTAACAGTTTTGGTACAACACAATTGCGTAGAAATTGTATGTGTCTGGAGTTAACAATACGAAGGATGTTAACGCAATTGGGTCGCCACCAGTAAGTACTCCGGCAAAAACGTCGTCACCCTGAATGCTGTTTACATCATAGGTTTCGCGAATACCGTTTCCACCGTCCATTACAAGACGAGCACTCCATGTTTGAACAGGAGGAGCACCAGGAAGAGTAAACTCCCAAGTGGTTTGAGCAACACCGTTAGCTGGAGGAGCTAAACCGTTGTCGGCGTTCGCCCAGTTCGTCTGGTTGTGTGCTCCAGGAGCACCTGCTGCAGTTGCACCGTTACCGCAATTATTTTCTACACCAATGGTATGAGCATTTGGAATGTAGATCGGGTCTGGCCAGTCTTCGAGATTGACGTCGATCTGACCCGCGTTAGCACCAGCATTGTCAGAATAGATAATGACCTGTACAGTTACCTGTTGGTATGGATACACACCAGGGTTGTTGACGTTGAACTGCGATACACCCGTAAATGTCACGACGATAGCGTCGGCAACAGCGTCGTAATCCCACGTAATCAGTTCACCTGCTTGAGGGAAGAGATCGATATTCAGGAAGTAGATGGCATCGTTCGGGCCAGCAGCATTTGGTATTGCTTGCGCATTAATACCAAACTCATTGGCTTCGATGTTATCTAACGGGTTGAAGTTTTCGAAACGGAGGAATCCGTTCGACCCGATGTACAGACCTTCTTGCGAAAGGTCGTGTGTCGTACCGTAGAAGGTAAACGGAAACGCACCACCAACGGCTGCGTTAATATCACCTGCAGGCAGATGATACACCGTTTCATCACCAAATTCGGCAGTGATGTCGTTTGCTTGAGCCGCGTTTTGACCTGCATAGGCCACGTTCGCAACGTTGTAAACGATTTGATCTGGCGCATCTGCGACCAGGTCGAATGTGGCGGTATTACCCGCGCAAATAACAGCCGATGGGGCTTGCGTCGCCAGGGTTGGGGCTTGTGCCCAGCCTGTAGACGTGCCCACGGTCAGGAGCACCAGGACAGTGGCTAACAGACCATATAGGGTCTGAAGTCGCGTCCCGCTCCCCTGACGTTGTAACGTCGGGGAATCAAATAGGTGCATACGGTCCTCCGAATGAGTAGTGATTTGGTTAATAGTTGTCTGCAATGTTGTTGTAGCTGTTTGTGGCATCCGTCCGTCCACAAATAGCGATAGGCGCTCGTGGCGCCCTAAGGGTTGATGCGGGTTTATAGCCTCTGCAGGGCTTTGTGAATCTCCGTAGCGAATAATCATGCGCCTCGCGATCCATTAATGTGAATGCGACGTGACTCCACACTCCGACATCGGAGTGGGGCTCCGTCAACGACGCGAAAATATCCTGTTAACTCATCATAGCCAAACCCTTTTTTACCACAGGCATCCGTGGAGCGGGTTTTGTCAACAGGTACGTATTTGAAATCGTCCATCATGCTTGCGCCAATCTACGTGATATTACGTACACACAAGTGTCAAGAGGTCTGCACAACTAGCAACGGAAGGATAGCAAGACGTCACAAGTGACCCCCTTTGCACGCCCTCCTTTGCGGTAGCGCTATACTGTCAACATGTATGCCAACTTTTATTGTCTGTTCACCGCAACAAACTTCCACATGGACTCAACCAAGGCTGGAAGCCCTTCGTGCGTTACGCCGCTTATGTACATCGGCTTGTTTTTCTTGGCAAAGGGGCTCTTTGCGTAGGCTGTTTTCTCTTCTTCTGTCAAGGTATCGATTTGCGTGACAACAATCATTCTTTGTTTTTTTAACATGGCCGGTTCGTACGAGCCAAGCTCGTTTAACAGCACATTCAGGTCGGCCTGAGGCGTTCCGCTCTTGGCGTCAATAAGGAATAGTAACACTGTCGTACGCTCCACATGACGTAAAAATTGGTGTCCGAGCCCCTTGCCCTCATGGGCCCCTTCAATTAATCCCGGTATATCGGCGACGGTAAAGGAGCGGAATTCGCCCGCGCGTACGAGGCCGAGGTTGGGGACGAGGGTTGTGAAGTGGTAGTCGGCGATTTTCGGACGTGCCGCGGAAATGCTTGCGATGAGTGTGCTTTTGCCAACGTTTGGGTAGCCAACGAGGCCAACATCGGCGAGGAGTTTTAGCTCGAGTTCGAGGTCTGCTTCCTTGCCTTCGGTGCCGGGCTCAGCACTGCGTGGCGTCTGGTTGGTCGAGGTTGCAAAGTGCTGATTGCCGCGCCCACCCCTGCCACCCGCTGCTACAATTACTTGCTGACCGTCTACTTCCATGTCTGCGATTTGGTCGCCGGAGAATTTATCGCGGATGATAGTACCTGCTGGCACACGGATAACGGTGTCTTTGCCACTACGTCCGGTACACCTGGCAATGCCGCCGTGTTGACCGTTCTCTGCTGCGTATTTGCGGTTGTATGTAAGGTCGAGCAAGGTGCCGAGCTGACGGTCTGCGACGATGATTACGTCGCCACCATCACCACCGTCGCCACCATCGGGTCCGCCCTTAGGCACATACTTCTCCCGTCGAAAAGAGACGTGTCCGTTCCCTCCGTCGCCCGCCCTGATGTGAATTGTCGCTGTGTCTATGAAGTTCATGTTGGAATTGTCGCTGTCTCGATGGATTTCAGTTGGGAATTGTCGCTGAGTCGATGGACTGCATCTGTTATAGGAAGGAGCGGTGAAGTGCTTGCGCGAACTCCATCGAGGTAGAAGTATTGGGTTCTACACCATGTTCGGCGAAGCGACGGTCGAGTATGCCGGCAGCTTCTTTCCACGTTGCACACACGAGCACATCGTCGAGAACACGGCCGTATACATCTTCCTTTTTATCGAATAGTTTACGAATGATTCTCTCGCGCATCTGTTCGTCGATGAGCGTCTCTACCCGACGGCGGCGTATGTCAGCAGCAACTTCGATAGACACTTCACTTACTTCTGTGGCCTCTAGAAATGGAGCCTCTTCATGTGCTGGATTTACTTCGTGTTCTTCTTCGGGTTCACTTGGTTCTACGTTGGGTTCTTCGGTATGAGCCGAACCTACCGGTTGTGATTCTGGAGGGGGCGTTTGAAGGAGCGACTGACCCGATGCTTCGATTTGTGTGATAACGTCGTTGATGATGTCGATGAGTTTGGTACGCGTTAGGTAGCGAAGCTCTTCGCGATACAGCAGGCGTTCGAGTGCCTGCGATATAGGAATGGCACCTTTGTCATCGAGGAAGATGATAACAGCTTCGGTAGGAACGGTTTCTGGGGGAAGCTCGGGGTTTGCCTCGCCGAAAAATTCGAAGAGCGGGTCCATGAGTGCCACAAACTCTTCCTGCGAAAGATCGAGGATGGCATCGTTATCAATCTTTTCTATGATGCGTTCGAACTCGACGACGGAGAGAATTTCGTAGGGCGAGGCTTCGGCCGATCGGGCTTGCACCCATTGCTCGAAGCCTTGCACCAAGTATGCGAAGTCGTGGAAGTAGCGTAAACGTAGCAACACTTCGTGTACGGGTTTGGTTGGTTCGCCGCGGTACACAAACCACTTGAGTGTCGTTCGTGGTCTGCACAGATAATTCAAGCGGGTCTTAACTGCAGAATCAATGACTGCTGACAGTTCTTCGTGGTCGAAGCGTGCGCGGTCTGAGTATTCGTGGTCTACTGCCCTAAGCAGGTTGCCAAGTTCGGGGTCATGTGTGTCGAAGCGTGGATTCGAGGTGCGGATAACGCGCTCCTCGTGCACCCACCACTGCACTTCTGCATGGAAGTATCGGCGGTAAGGGACGTACACCTGCTCGTTCGCAAGGATTGCGTTGAGTGGTACGTAGGGTTGGGGGGACGCAAGTAGCGACTTAAGCTGCTTGCGCACACGATCAAGTTCTTTTTCGAACATTCAGACGCTGCTAGTATGCTGCGCCTGCAAGATAACACCTAACGCGCGGGTTGTGTTGGGTAACCAGCTACTCCCTTGACAGGTTTTGATACCTTAACGAGAGCATTTTTGCCAATTTTTACAACCGTACGTTTTATACTGGCATCAGCTTTTTTAAGATCATGCGGTACAACCACTGCTGGTAGCGGCTCTGGAAGCGAAGGTAAGCCACGTATCGTACTTTCGTTTTGTTGTGTGCGTCGCGAACCACTCTCTGACCTAACGGGTGACCATAAGCCTGTAAACAACGTAATAGACCCCAGGCTAACTAATAAGACTAACGAAGCCATTGTGGTTTTCCAACCAATGCCACGCTGAAGTATTCGGGGGAATTTTCGAACTTTCGTTGTGCTGCCTGACTTTTGCAATACCGCTTCTTCGAAACCAGGCACGCTCTGAGCACTGGGTAGTTGCGAAAGCATTGCTCGGGCGAACACGCCCAGTTCAAAGCCATCAGGTGCATCGATGTTGGGTACTTGACTCACTTAAGGTGCCTCGTCTAGAGAAGGGAATAGTTCGAGATAAAGCTCCTTAAGCTCTACCTGCAGTTGTGCGCGGCCACGATTAATACGGCTTTTCACAGTACCCATTTCGGTATTTGTGACTGCCGAGATCTCTTCGTACGTCATTTGTTGTACGTCTCGGAGAACAACCATCTCTCTGTATGTAGGTGACACCTTCATGAGCGCTTTTTGCACTTCCTGCGCTATCCTGGTTCTATCTACGCGTTCGTCTGGCATATAGGTGCTATCTGGAACGTCCCATGATTGATCGTCTTCGCCTTTTTTGAAGGCCTCGCTCAATGATGTCCCGTATCGGCGGCGATAACGTTTCAACTCCGACTTCGCAAGGTTCGATGCGATGGTGTATAGCCAGGTCGAAAACTTCACTTCGCCCATGAATGTGTGTCCGAATCGGAAGACACGTACAAACGTTTCCTGAGCGATATCTACTGCGTCGTCGTAATTACCTAAAAACCTAAAGGTGAAGTTGGTAATAGGGTCCTTGTACCGACGAACAAGAGCCACAAATGCGCTCTCATCGCCCGCCAAAAAACGTTGCAGCAATTCTTCATCTGCCGGTATGGTCCGTGTTCCCTGCACTGACAGGGGCGTGTTACCATCTAGTGACATGAGTGTTCCCTACTTAACTGAATAAACTTGAGAGAACTCTTCCGATGTGCTCAACACCTACAACCGACGTCCGAGGAACTGTCGTTAAAGACTCCAATGCATTCCCTGGAATGAACACTCGTTTCAGACCCAGCCTTAGTGCTTCCTGAACCCTAAGCTCAGCATAAGCCACGTGCCGGACCTCTCCAGTAAGGCCAATCTCGCCAACAAATGCGTGGTCTGGTGGAACCGCCGCCTCTTTTGCACTGCTCACCAAGGCCACCGCTACACCCAAATCTAATGCAGGATCCTGTATCGTGATACCACCTGCAATATTCACAAAAACATCGCTCTGTCGTAGCACGATGCCTGCTTTTTTTTCTAGGACGGCAAGAATCATCTGCAACCGCTTGCTATCGAAGCCGGTGCTGACTCGTTGTGGCACCGCGTAGCCGGTCGAGCTGACGAGGGCCTGAACCTCGACGAGTAACGGACGAGTTCCTTCCATCACAGCTACAATTGCCGTGCCCGGTTGGTTCATGCTGCGGTTCGATAACAATACCTCCGAGGGATTGGTGACTTCTACTAAGCCCCTTGCCGTCATATCAAACACACCAATCTCGTTCGTCGAGCCATATCTGTTCTTTAGCGCGCGCAACACCCGGTACGAGTACATGCCATCGCCTTCGAACTGCAACACCGTGTCAACCATGTGCTCCAAAACCTTCGGTCCGGCCAGAAACCCGTCCTTCGTAACATGGCCAATGAGTATCACCGGTATACCCTTCGACTTCGCAACCTTGGTTAGGAGCGCAGTGCATTCGCGGACCTGTGCCACACTGCCTGCAGACGACTCGAGTAGGTCGGTTGTCATGGTCTGCACCGAGTCTACAACAACGATACTCGGACGCATACTGTCGATAAGCGCAGCTATGCGTTCTATCGATGTTTCCGACGCAACCGATATACCTTCTGTACGAATGCCAAGTCGATCGGCCCGCTGCTTAATCTGATGCAGCGACTCTTCGCCAGTGATATACAGTGCCTCGTCTACGGCAGCACACACTTGTAACATGAGCGTACTCTTGCCCATGCCCGGGTCTCCGCCCACGAGAATTACACTACCCTGCGTAATACCACCGCCTGCAACACGATCTAGCTCGCCAATACCTGTGTGTATGCGCGGTTGCTCTGAACGATCTACGTCGGAAATACGCTGTGCTGTAACAGCACCCTTCTTGCCGTTCGTTGATGCGCTGCGGGACTTGGTCTGCGGACCCCGCTCTTCGACTTCCTCGATAAGAGAGTCCCAGGTGCCGCAACTCGGACATTTCCCCATCCAACGTGGCGTGGTGGTAGCACATGCAGAGCATCGATATAGCGTTCGGAGTTTCATTCGATCAGCTATAGTAGTAGCGGACGTCTGTAACGTGAAATATGCCGTACTCGAAATCTCCTTGCCGCGTATTCCAGACAAACCGTACCTCTGTCGGGATCATCACACCCTCGACTTCTTTCCACTTACCGCAGACCAAGGTAAACGCCTGCTGTTCGTATCCACTTTTATAGTCGCGATATTTATCGAGTGTTGTTATACGTTCGATCTCACCAACATCATTAAACACAAACAACGCCGATACCTGGGTATGACCATCTGTAATAATGGCGCACGCACTGTTATTGTCTACATGCTCCCAGCGTAATGTATTGGTTGGAAGCAACCCTGTCGGCAACCAGACCAGTTCCGAAAGAAATCTGAATAACATAGAGGTGTCGGTTTCTGCTCCTTCGAATTCCTGCAGGCCGATCGATCCGTATAGTTTCAAGTGTCCAGAACCGCAGCCTTTGAAATAACTCAACACCGCAGTTCGAAACCATAACGTATGATGTCGCAGCGTGGCGTCCCACACAAACCCCGGCTCCATACCCGAGATGTATTCAGTGGCCGTAACAGTACTCCACTTACTTGTCAGGCGATGCCTGAACTGTGCCTTCTGCTCTAGAACTGCATATCGAATGTTTGGCTGGCCTTCTTTTAACGCGTAGTGTAAATACCGCTGTACTGCAACTGGTAAGGTGCTTGCCAAGGGGGCTGAAAAGTTTGGCAAGAGTTGTTTGCCAATAGAGTGCAGCAGCCGACGAATAGAACGGTGTACAAACACTCGCGATATAAAGTAGCTGACTGCCATCATTACAAGGATGGTAAGTGTTACTGTAAGCGCTATGAGAGGAAGTTTGCCCATCGATTATTTCGCCCTTGCTAGTTCCCAACGTTGTAGACGGTCGCCAAGTAGTTGCGCAAGCGGCGACTGCGCAAGTGCAAGAATCATCAGCGGTAGGACTTTAAAAATTCCTCGGCGCAGGGTCGTATCAACGAGCGCTGCTGTGAACACCGTACCAACAATGATTAGAGCAACAAGTATACAGGATATCCAGACGAAGAGAAGAGGATTGCCGAGTCGGCGTGTTACGAGAAGCGATACAATCGTCCCTACAACAAATAGAATGACGGTGTGACCCCACAACCAGACGTTGGTAAGCATGCCACCAAGGAATTCACTCGCTACAGAAAAGCCCCTTACCAGACTTAGGCCCCCTGACAGTTCTGTTGTGGTATTAGGAGCAACCGGTAGGTATACACCGAAATAGAGCCAGTGCCACAACCCGAAGGATGCAAGTGCTGCAAGACCCATAGAAGCTGTTGCTATGAGCGCTCGCTTATTACCAAATGCGCGCAATGTCCAAGGCAACGACGCTGTAAGCACGAAGGCAATAACGATGATTGTTTCTGTGCGCGACCATGCAGCAGCAGAAAGAAAGAGTGCTGAGGCAACGAGCCAGCGCACATCCTTACGTAATACAGCCTCGAAGAAGAACCATGCACCAGTTGTAAAGAACACAGCATTAGCCATGTCGGTTTGCAGAAGAAATTGATAACCGTACCATTCGGGTGTTATGATTAAGGCAAGCCATAACACACTTGCGATGAACGGATGCACGTAGGAGCGCAGCCACGCAAACATCAGCCAAGCGAATGTTATGCACTGCACAGCAAGCCAGATATGTCCGTACGTAAAACCAATGCTTCGATACACGATTTGCATAAGCATAGCAAATGGTGCATAGTAAGGTTGGTTAGAAAGCAGACCACGAAGCGAAGGGTCTGTGAAGATCTGGTTGTTTATGTGGCCGTCTATCAACGCCTGCCGCGCTACGAGGTCGATACCCGCCATTGCATCGAAGGGTGTTACTGGCCAGAAGTATGATGCCCAGACGACGATGTACAACAGACCCATGCTTATAACTAGTGCGGCAACATCATACATCTGCAGGGTCCATCGCGGACGTGCCGCGAGCCTGCGGTACGTTGGCGCAACCCGGGGCCACCAAGCGTTTGCACCTACAGCCAAAACAGCCAGCACTCCAAACACCGAACCAGTTGAAATGCGAACCTGTGCGAGTTCAAGCGCAAACACTCCGACCGTATGTAAGAACATACCAAGTATTAGTGCCGCTGGCAGGAGCACGCTGCGCTTAAAATCAAGGCGCATGAGACCAAATACACCAATGCCTGTTAACCACTGTAGTAGCAGTGTTAGCACAAAGACGAGGGCAACGCTATTCACGCGATGCCTCTTCGTAAACGTGTAGCAACGAGTCGATGTTGGCAGTACTGCCACGCCGCATAAGTGAAATGCGCCGTGGAGCTAGTGCGATGTATGTGTTTGCTGAGCCTCTTCGTGCTGTGTCGGCGTAGGCGACGATCGGACTAAGCCTGGTCATGTAGGTAAAGATTCGCGGATCTGTCCATGTCACCTCGGCCTTGATGTACTTCTGTGCGTACTGCCGTGGTGGCAACAACACTGTATCACCTGGTTGCAAATTATTTGTCACCCAAACAGGTGTTTCGTAGTTCGCAACGTGTCGTGCGAACATCCTGTCGCGCCATGAACGCATGCGATTCAGTGAATCGAGACTGCGATAGTACACATCTACGCGATTCTCGTACCAACCGTAGTAAGGATTAACCTCGATGCTCTTCGTATCGCTGAGTTGAATTTCCCCAAGGTCGACGTTAATAAGCAACACATATCCAAGACTCAGCAGTAGCGTTAGTGCCAGCGCGCGGAGCGAGAAGAATGATGCTGAAGACGCCACGTTTAGTTATTCGATAATGCTTCGGCGCCACCAACAATCTCTAACATTTCCTTGGTGATAGAAGCCTGACGCTCACGGTTGTACACAAGCTGCAATGCCAGAATAAGGTCGCGTGCGTTTGTTGTAGCATTGTCCATGGCCATCATTCTTGCGGCTTGCTCAGCAGCATTCGACTCCAACAGGGTGCGCCACACCTGAATATTAAGGTAGATCGGCAGCAGTTGCTCTAGAACATCACCACGAGACGGCTCGAAGATATAGTCGACCGTCGATGTCTTCTTGGCCGCGTCTGGTATAATAGAGGCTGCGATAGGAAGGAGCTGCAGTGCGCGAACTTCCTGACGCATGACCGACACGTACTGATTATAAACAATGTCAATACGATCTGCCCGACCGGCAAGAAATGCGTCAGAAACAATCTCAGCAATTTCTTGAGCCGTAGTGAACTCGAGCTTGATAAAAATGTCTGAGTACTCGCGAATAATTTCGTGCACATGCTTACGCAAGGCAGACACCGCACGGCGTCCAACAGGAATAACCTGAATGCTTACATCTGGATGACTGGCGCGTAATGCTGCGACGTGCTGCGCAGTAAGACGTAGTAGGTTCGTGTTAAAGGCTCCGGCAAGACCGCGGTCAGACGACACCACAATAAGAATGATGTTGTTGAGTTCTTTTTTCGCTTCGAAATACGGATGCACAAACTCACTCTCACCTGTTGCAAGATTACCGAGGATTTTTTGGAGCTGTTCTGCGAACGGACGTGCGGCGCCAATGGCAGTCTGTGCGCGACGCAGTTTTGCAGCAGCCACCATTTTCATGGCCTGTGTAATCTTCGATGTGTTACGAACCGATGTAATTCGATTCCGCGTATCACGCAACGTTGCCATTAAGCCGCCCTATTCCGTTATTAGGAGTTGTACATAGTCAGCAACGGCGTCTTCGAGAACAGAGAATCGCATATCTGGTAGAGCCTTGGCAAACGCAGTCATATCAGCCTGTGTATAATTCTGATACTGCTCTGCCACTTCTTGCGGCGCTTCGATGTACACAATCTTCGGTGGTATCTGCATTGCTGCGAACACTGCAACGATCAACTCATTCCACGTGCTTGCTATGCCACTGCCAAGATTGTAAATGCCGTTAATGTCTTTTCGTTTCAACAGCGTAAGTACAACACGGCACACATCGTTCACGTAAATGAAATCGCGCATCTGGCCACCATCTGCAAACGCGGCATCAGAACTCTTGAAAAGCCTTACTTCGCCCGTTGCTCGAATCTGCTGCACGGCCTTGTATACCATGCTGGCCATCGTGCCTTTGTGCTGCTCGTTCGGACCGAATACATTAAAGAATTTCAGTCCAACGCAGTGTGTATCAAGATGTTGATCACGAATCCAACAATCGAACAAATGTTTTGAAAAACCATACATGTTAAGGGGCTTCAGGTCGATGGTCGCATCACTGTAGCCACGGCTTCCATCGCCATACGTAGCCGCCGAGCTGGCATAGATGAACCTAGCCCCCTGCTCAAGAGCAAACTCTGCGACATCGGTGCTGTACCGAAAGTTGTTGTCGTATAGATAATCGGCATCGGTTTCTGTGGTCGAAGAACATGCACCCATGTGAATGATTGCTTCGATGCCGCCTTCAAATTCACCGAGCACCATTTGGTCTCGAAAATCTTGCTTGCTGACAATGTCAATGAACGATGTACCAACCAGATTTCGCCACTTACTTCCAGAACCAAGAGCATCGACAATCAACACATCACTTCTGCCTTCGGCATTCAGCGCCGCAAGAATGCGGCTACCGATAAAGCCCGCACCTCCGGTCAGAATTAGCATTGGCTATGTCCGAGCGAGCGTTGCTTCAACATACACTACACCTGAGGGAGCGTTGCTTTGAACCGCTCTGTGAATTGTGTTAGAGCATCATTCAGTTCTTTGCGAGCATCGTCTGTTATTTCTTTCTTCATCGAGATTGTCTCTAGCACCGTTGGATGCGCAAGACGAACAAATTCGAGCAGCTCTATTTCATAGCGCCGTATGTCTTCGAGAGGGATGTCGTCCATGAATCCGTTTGTTGCGGAGTAGATAGACACTACTTGCTCATCTACTGGAATTGGCGAATACTGCGGTTGCTTCATGATTTCCATTAGGCGTGCACCGCGTCGCAATTGCTGTTGTGTAGACTTATCGAGATCTGAACCAAATTTTGAGAACGCTTCGAGTGCACGGAATTGGGCGAGCTCGAGTTTCAACGGACCCGCCACTTTTTTCATTGCTTTTATCTGTGCGTTACCACCTACCCGCGAAACAGAAATACCGACGTTAAGCGCAGGGCGCACACCAGCATTGAAAAGACTTGGTTCGAGATAGATCTGTCCGTCGGTAATAGAAATAACGTTCGTCGGAATGTATGCCGCAACGTCTCCAGCCTGCGTTTCGATTACAGGTAGCGCCGTAAGCGATCCTCCGCCGAGTTTATCACTTAGTTTAGCAGCACGTTCGAGAAGACGGCTGTGCAAATAGAACACGTCGCCAGGATACGCTTCGCGTCCGGGCGGACGTCGCAGTAGCAACGACACCTGACGGTATGCAGCGGCCTGCTTCGACAAATCGTCATAGACAATAAGAGCATGACGTCCAGAATCGCGGAAGTACTCGCCCATCGAGCAGCCACTATACGGCGCAATAAACTGCAACGGAGCAGGATCTGAAGCCGACGCAGTTACGATGGTTGTGTAGTCCATCGCACCATACTTATCGAGCGTGGCGAGAACGTTTGCAACCGTCGATCCTTTTTGTCCGATAGCAACATAGACACAGAACACCGGCTTGATGCCGCGTGCAGCTGCATCTGCTGTGTGAGTGTACTTCTGACTGATAATTGCATCGATAGCAACTACAGTCTTGCCCGTCTGACGGTCGCCGATGATGAGCTCACGTTGGCCACGTCCGATTGGAATAAGAGCATCGACTGCTTTAATACCGGTTTGTAGGGGTTCTGTAACGGGCTGACGGTCGATAACGCCAAGAGCTTTGCGTTCGATTGGGAAGAAGGCAGATTCTTTGATCGGACCCTTGCCGTCGATTGGTACACCCAGCGGATTTACAACACGTCCGAGCAAACCCTCGCCCACAGGAACAGATGCGATTTTGCCCGTGCGTTTTACTTGATCACCTTCTTTAACAAGCGAGTCGTCTCCGAAGAGCACCACACCCACATTGTCTTCTTCAAGGTTCAGTACCATTCCCACCACGCCGTTCGGAAACTCTACGAGCTCCGACGCCATGACCTTCGTAAGGCCGTAGATGCGAGCAACACCGTCACCGATCTGAAGAACGGTGCCCACTTCGTACACATCGGTTTCTTTTTCAAATCCGGAAAGTTGTCGTCGCAGAATCGCGGAAATTTCATCGGGTCTAACGTCAGCCATTGGTCGGTCCTTAATCAGGTTTCAGTTTCGGATAATGAGCCTATAAACTCGACATCGATCGTTCCGTCGATCCGATAGATCGATCAGACTTCGTTGCCATGTCGCTTCGTAACTGTTCGAGCTGACGCTTCAGCGTACCGTCCATCACAGTATCGCCAATACGAAGTGTTATGCCACCAAGCACAGAAGGGTCAACAAAGAACGTCCCCATCGCCTCTTTGCCTGTCTTTTTCGTGACAGCATCAAGTACATTCTTTTTCTCGCTGTCATTTAACTCCACGGCACTCGTTACGCCAACGCGTACCAGCTTCTGTTGTGTATCCAGCCGCGTATCAAATGCCTGCACGATTTCCGGCATGAAGCCCTCACGTCCCTTGCGAATCACCAGTTTCAGGAAATCCATTGTCAGTGGGTCTATCGACTCAGACCACAGCTCTTCGACAATGCGTTTCTTGTGAAAGGGGCTAACAACGGGGCTGCGGAGGATGGCACGTAAGTCGAAATGCGACTTATATGTATCCAAAATCATGCGAAGGTCACGGTCAACTTCCTGAGCCTTTCCTACCTCGTTGGCCGTGTTCAGGAGAGCTGTTGCATAACGTTCAGCGATTCGTGTTACAGACATAGCATCAATTCTTGGATAACTCGTTCACGTACGATTCAACAAGGCGCTTCTGGTCTTCACCTTGCATGGTTCGGCCAAGAAGTTTTTCTGTTGCGTCTATCACCATCGAAGAAACTTCAGCGCGAAGGGTTTTGATGGCCTCGATCTTTTCGCGTTCGATCTCGCTCATCGCTTCAACAAGCTTGTGTTGCTTTAGATGCTCGGCTTCATCGTGTGCCTTGCGCAACATTGCGTCGGCCTGGTTTTTCCCTTCGCGAACAATCGTCATCATCTCCGCTTGAGCAGATGCAATCTTCGCCTTGCTTTCGTTTAGGCGTGTAACCGCTTCAGCACTAGCACTAGCTGCGTTTTCGAGGTTCTCGCGAATAGAATTCTCACGTGCTTTCAATCCGTTCATCATTGGCTTCCAGCCGTACTTGGCGATGATGAGGGCGAAACCACAGAAGTTTACCAGCGTCCAGAAGATTAGTCCTGGACTCATGTCTAAGAATGATGGCATAGGTTCTCCGTGTGAGGGTTATCCTGCCGACTTAACAGCAAGCAGAATGCAGATAACGCCTGCTAGTAGTGCAACACCTTCAATAAGTGCCGCACCGATGATCATCGTTGTACGGATATCGGCGGCGTTCTCCGGCTGGCGGCTGCTAGCTTCAAGAGCTGCTGCTGCAAGACGACCAATGCCAGTTCCTACACCAAATACCGTGACACCGACACCAAGGCCTGCGCCCAACCATGCGAATGCTACTGGATCCATAATTCGTGTCCTCGAGAAAAATGTAAATGAGAATTAATGAGCACTTGTGAGATCGTCGGAATGATGACTGTCGTGTGTTGCATGTTCACCTAATGCGAGACCAATGAATACAGCCGTTAGCATCGCAAAAATGTACGCCTGCAAAAACGCAACGAGCAACTCTAGCATGTAGATGAAAATTGAGAAGCCTACGCTGATTGGCGTTACCACCCAGTTCTCGAAGAAAAAGATCAAGCCCACCAACGACAGCAACACAATGTGTCCTGCAGTCATGTTGGCAAACAATCGAATCATCAGAGCGAAGGGCTTTGTAAACAACGAAACAATTTCGATGGGCACCATGATGATGAACATGTACCAAGGAGCTCCGCCAAGAAGGTGGTGGAACCATGCCTTTATACCAGCATCGCGAATAGCGACGTAATTCACGGTAAAAAACGAAACCAGGGCAAGAGCCATCGTCACACCCAACGCACCAGTTGCAGCATGTGCTCCCGGGAGTAGACCGATAAGGTTCAGCGTCAGGATAAAGAAGAAGAACGAAATCAGCAGTGGCATCAGGCGCTCGGTGCGACGTTCGGTGCCGACGTTCGGACGAACAATTTGGTCGCGCACGTACAGCACAACGCTCTCGAGCATGTTCTGCAAGCCGGTCGGTGCGGCCGTAGGCTTCTTGATGTAGCGTTTTCGCACCAAACCAAACAGCACAAGGATTAATGCAATCGCAAGGAACTGGTAGGCTACCAGATTTGTGATCGAGAGGTCGAACGGTTGAGAGGCTCCTTCAGGATCTGCCTTGCGCACTGGGTGCCCATGGTGCAGAGTAAAAGCGCCCGCGGCTTCCATAGACGCTGCGTTCGCATACACATGAAGCCCGTTGTCTACCAGAATAATCGGCAGTACATCAAAATGACCGAAGAAGATGTTCAGCTCATGGTGGTCGCCCAGGCTCTCAATCAACGTCTCGAACACAGCGCTGCCCTTAGGCGAAGCGCTTGTCGAAGTCCCGTGAATTTGTGTTGAATCAGAACTCATACAGTAAACGGAATTGCGATCCAGCGGTTATGTGATAAGCCATTTTCCTGACCGTCCTCGTCAGAGCAAACCCGTCCATTATTTCAATTAGCTTTTTTTTTATCCCATTGAACAGAAGAATCTCTGTCATCAACGAGATGAAACTCGCAATTGCAAACGTGATAGAGAACCAGAGCATATCCATACCAACAACGCTCAAAAGGACCCATACGAGCGCGATTACAATCATGGCGCGAACAGCAAAACTACCAAAGACAATTGCGAGGAACTCGTTAATGTCTCTTTCAAAGGCCCATTTCGCAATTGCATAGCCAGCCAAGGCATTAAGAATGTTCATTCCTAGCGCTACAAGTACCGACGCAAATGGTCCAGTTACATCCAATTCTGCTTGCTCCTACTTGGGCGGTTCTTTCTCTCCATGCATCCATCTTCGCAATGAGCGAAAAAACTGGACGAAGCCGACAACACAGCCCAACACAAGGCCTATTAACAAATAGGTCGGCTCACTTCCCTGCCATTGGTCTATAAACCAGCCTGCTGCTCCAAGCACAAGCACAGACGCAGCTAGCTGCGAACCAAGGTTCAGATAGGGCGCCACCTGACGTATAATTGTCGCGCGTTTGTCAGGAGGCATTGTTTTGATCAATGAAAATCGCACGCAAACTTAGGTCCAGCATGCTAGAAACCCAATTCACGTAGCTGCGAAAGTACGGCGTCTGAGTAGATGCTCACGGTTTCGCCGTACCAAAGATCGTCGGGAACAAACCGAACCGCCCCGTATGACGATGGGTCAAGGGGCCGAATGGGGCTCGTAGCAAGGATTGTGGTCTCTTCTTCACGGAATTCGTTGTCTACGTCGTAAAGACCGATTGTTAAACCAAGCTCGGTGAGAATGCGCTCGTCTACAGGGGCTCTGTCATACCCAAGTAGCAAAAACGGTATGCGCACCTTAACAACGTATCCGTCGCTAACCTGCGACGTAACAACGCGCACCTGTTGAACAGCCTGGTCTTGTGCACCTTCGAGGTCGTCTGTCGTGCGAACCTTGATTACGGGACGTCGTTCTGCGAAATCGCCGATACGGACAGAAAAGTTGAACAAACCCGAGTCGGTCGAAGTGCGTACCCGCAGTTTGTTGCGTTCGATAGAGGTAATAGCCCTCGACCCGCTTTCACCTTCCGGAGGCGTTACGTCCCACCAGAGTTCGATACGATCGGCTGGACATGTATCACACCAACCCGTTATGACTGTTGAATCGCGGACCGTCATTCGTACATAGAGGAAGTCGTTGTCGTAGACCACGCGAGCGTCAAACGAAGCGTCCTCGGGACCCTGCCACCAGTATGCTCCGGCCTGTGCACTTCGAACACTGCTTACTGTTACATCCGAAACAAATCCAGCATGAACCTGACGTCCACGTCCGTAACACGGTATCGTCAGATAATCACTTTTGAATTGCACAACGCCTTTGTCATTAACAAAGCGTTCACGTGTTTCAAGCGTACGATAGTTTCGATACGCCTCGTGTGCAAACACACCTATCTGGTCGGTTTCAAACTCGTCGAGCAGAACAACGCTGCCATCACGGTATTGGTAGCCGCGAATGGACCAGTTTTCAGCTCTACGTTTTTGTGTGATGTAACAAGCCCCTTCTTTAACAGCAACACCAACCTCGAGAGGCAGATCGATGTATGACAGCGGGTACCGACCAATATTGACCAGGAAGCCTTCTGTATCGATAAACAAGTACACAGTCGATTCTTTTCTACGTGTACCAAGGATGTTCACAGAGAACGCAACATCGTATACGCCGTCACCAGAAAAATCGCCGACGTCCCAGCCCCAAATTCTGTACTGTGCTCCTTGAGGCATTGCTGCGACGAGATCTGCTATGAGTTCGTCGGCAAAATAGGGTTCGATCTTACGCTTGAATTCTGAGAATTCCATACCTGTTTGTGCATTTGAAACAGCTACGCCGAGCACAAGTGTGCTGAGCATTAGTATCAAACCTGTAAAACGTTTCACGGCGGCTAGGGTCATTGTAATGCGTGTTGCAATGGCGAGGGACATTAAATGATTGTTTCTGCTGTGGAGAGAACGGCGTCGCGTACCTCCAGATGACTCGATTTGAGGCGCGCCCCTAACTGGGCCACTACGAGAGACGCCGCATACGACGCTAGACGTCCAGCATGTTCCGCCCTATATCGATTCAAAACACCATAGAAAAATGCACCTGCGAACATATCCCCAGCTCCGGTTGCATCAACTGGAGTTACAGCATAGGCAGGTATCTGCACTTGTTCACCGTTCCATTGCACACTTGAGCCTTGCTCACCCATAGTTACAGCAACGTTTCGGTAGATAGACCCCAGTGCTTCGAACGCTGCATTGCCATTGCTTTCACCGCTCAGTGTCGTTGCTTCGCTTTCGTTGCAAAACACCAGATCTGCATGTTTTAGCAATGCGCGAAGTCTATCGCCAAACACGTCGATGATGAATTTGTCTGAACAGCTCACAGCAACGTGAGTACCATGCTTCTTAGCAAGAAACGCTGCATTCTCGACTGCGTCAGCCCCGCCTTCTTCTGTCAGCTTATAGCCTTCAATGTAAATCCACTCCGACGTACGAATCTGTTGCTCGTCAAGATCTTTTCTGGTGAAGGCAGTATTTACAGCGAGAGTGGTGTTTAACGTCCGTTCGGTATCCGGCGTAATCATCACAAGACATGTACCAGTTGATTCGCCGGCAATATGTCGTGCATGCAGGTTAATGCCGAGCTCTGAGAACTCTTCGGCGTAGAAACTTCCTAACTGGTCTGCACCAAGTAATGAGTTGTATGCACCCTTACCTCCGAACTGAGCGAAGGCAATGATACTGTTAGCTGCCGAGCCTCCGCTGCTGCGATGAATGGTTTTGCCTGCGAGGCTTTCTATCATTTCGCGCTGACGTTCCGGCGAAGTGAGAGCCATCGTACTTTTTGTAAGTCCGAACGAAGCAAACTCAGCATCGCTTACTTGTACTTCGAGATCGACAAGAGCATTTCCAACACCGGTTAGCTGAATTGTTTTCATTGGTTTCCTGAAAGACGAATGATTTCTTCGCACAAATCTCCAAACTCGATGCCCGCCTGCCGCGCAGCCATGGGTACAAGGCTTGTTTCTGTAAAACCGGGGAGCGTATTCACTTCAAGGCAGAACGGCATGTGTTCTTCCGTCAAGCGAAAGTCGATGCGGCTATAAGCACGACATCCAAGCACAGCATGTGCAGTTACAGCGAGCTCTTGCACGTGATTCATAACCTCTTCGGATAAATCGGCTGGACAGTGATATTCTGTGCACCCCTTTGTGTACTTGTTTGCGTAGTCGTAGAAACCAGCCTTCGGTTCGATTTCTATGATTGGCAGAGCTTCACCACCCAATACAGCAACGGTAAGTTCACGTCCCGGGATGTACCTCTCAACTAAAATCGACGAAGAGAATTTTGCTGCAAGTCTTACGGCTTTTGCAAGATCTTCTACTACACCTGTCTCAATAACTGACATCCCCACCGTTGAACCCTGATCGTTCGGCTTAACGACAACAGGTCCGCGCAATTCACGCTGTACCTCGGCAAGAATTTCTAGGTCGTCGGCTTGCTCGGGTGTTACCGACACCCAATGCGGCGTCGGAATTCCTGAAATCTGAAACATCATTTTCGATACTGTTTTGTCCATGCACATCGCACTAGAAAGCATGCCACTACCTGTGTACGGAATGCCACGCAGATCCAGCAGTGCTTGAACGTAGCCGTCTTCGCCATAACGTCCATGAAGGCCCATAAAGACGATGTCCACTCCGTCGAACAACGGCGAGTGAATACATTCTACGAGTTGCTCTGTACGAAATGCAGCGAGTTCTGCATCTGTAACAGGATTAGCATTTACCGCAGCAAGTTCGGCGTCAGTCATTACGCCACGTACACCGCGAGCAGGATCGATAGTGGCTACTGTGTGCCCCTTTGCGCGCAACGCATGTGTTGCAGCGCGCCCGCTAAGCAGAGAAATATTACGTTCAGGTGAAATGCCGCCAAGCAGTACAACAATGTTCATGAAAAAGGTCTCTTCCTTTGTGCATTACGTTGCACGATTGAATTACGCGCCATTGGTGAACAGTGATTTTAAGTGTTGTACATCTTCCCATGTATGCTTCTTCCATTCAGGATTGCGAAGCAGAGCAGCGGGATGATAGGTCACGAGCGTAGGAATGCCATGGTAGTCGTGCATGCGTCCTCGCAGCGACGTCATCGATTCTTTGTTCTTAAGAAGTGTGTTGGCTGCAGTCAGACCAAGGGCAAGAATAAAGCGTGGCTGCACCAGATCGATTTGCTTTCGCAGGTACGGCTCGCAGGTATCGGTCTCTGAGGCAAGGGGCTTTCTGTTGTTCGGGGGTCGGCATTTCAGAATGTTGCAGATGTACACATCGTCTCGATTGAACTCTACAGCTTCAAGAATCTTCGTCAGCAACTGTCCAGCCCGCCCTACAAAAGGTAACCCCTGCTCGTCCTCGTCAGCACCTGGTGCTTCTCCGATTATCATGAGGTCAGCGTTTGGATTACCCGATCCGAACACAAAATTAGTGCGTGTGAAGCCAAGCGGACACTTCAAACATTCCTTGATGGCATCGTTGAAATCGATCATCGATTCTGCGTCGAACGCGGCAACGATTTGACGATCGGTTTTGACGTGACCGCCGTGTTCGACTTGATGCTGATTTGGCGCTGATTGTTGGTGGTGTGATTCGTCTTTTTGCTGTGGCCTCGGCGCTTCATCGGGGGCTAGCACAAGCGAGGCATCGTATGCCACAGCGTCTGTGTACAAAATGTCGCCATACATCTGCCGTTGTTGAAGCAGATATGCTTGAATATCAGAGTGAATGGTTGCCATACTGGACGCAAAAATAGCGTGTAACCGCCGCTTCGAGCCATGTATCGGGACCTCGTTCAAAAAACATTCTTTCAAGAGGTTACAATGAAACGACTCCTGTTATGGTGCTGCCTGATGATTACGCTCCTCAGTGGCGCAACGGCAAAAGCCCCTTCCCGCATACAGCTAGCTCTACTACTCGATACCAGCGGATCGATGGATGGTTTGCTTAAGCAAGCCAAGTCGCAACTATGGCACATTGTTTCTACAATGTCTGCAGCGAAAAAGAACGGACAGCCGACGTTGCTCGAGCTCGCTCTCTACGAATACGGTAACAGTGGCATCCCTGTAACAAGTGGCTATGTTCGACAGCTTTGTGCCTTTACCGATGACCTAGACCTTGTTTCGGAGAAGCTCTTCGCACTAACTACCAACGGTGGTGAAGAATACTGTCCAACTGCCATCATAACGAGTGTCAACGACCTCGCATGGTCGAAAGACGTCGCAGACCTACATCTTATCGTGATTGCTGGCAACGAAGCCTTCCAACAGGGAAGCCTTACATCTGAAGAGGCATGTAAGAGTGCAACAACAAAAGACATCGCCATTACCACCATCTTTTGTGGTCAGACCCAAGAAGGTCGCACGCTGGGTTGGGATTTATCTAAAGGCTGCAAGGGTGGAGCATACTTTGCAATTAACTCCGACGGGCCGATCGAAGAGATTGCAACTCCGTATGACACGAGCATTGTGCGTCTAAACAACGCGCTGAATACGACCTACACCGGATATGGAAGCCTTGGTTTAGAGAAGAAGGTTCGACAAGACGTACAGGACGCCAACGCTTCGGGCATGGGTGCATCGGCATTCGTCGAACGGTCGGTTGCGAAGGCTTCTGGTGCCTATTCGAACTCAACGTGGGACCTTGTCGACCTCTACAACTCAGACAAGGAAACGTTCAAAAAGCTAGAGGCAAGGGATCTGCCAGAACAGCTTCGCACAAAATCGCTCTCAGAACGAGAAGCAATTGTGAAAGACCTGCAGAACAAACGCGGAGTACTACAGCGTGACATTCAACAATTGAATGAAAAACGCATGTCGTTTATACGCATCGAAGAAAAGCGGCTGGCATCCCGACCTCAAACAATCGGTTCGGGAATAATCACTAGCTTACGTGCATTAGCCGAGGCACGGCAGTTCAGCTTTGCTTCATAAGGTTAACTGTGTTTTTTGTAACCTTAATTGAGCCCGGAAAGATTACCATGAAGATCTCTCGAATTCACTGGGTTGGTGTGTTGGCGTGTCTTACACTACTTGTCATTGGATGCACTAAGGAGCCAGTTGCTCCTAACAATCCGGCGGCATCAAATAGGCTGACCCTGAATGGTGGCGGCCATGCCAATGAAAAGTTGACGTTCCCCGATGCCGTTGCATCCTACCTTACCGAGAGCGATGTAACGGTTGTTGCTATTGGCGATTCGACTGTTCCAGAAACGGCTGATGCCCCAGGTGCCCTTATTTTCTTCAAGGGAAATACGGTTGGTACGTTCACCATTAATAATGCAGACAGCAATGTTTTTGTTTGGGTGTTCACAGACACAACGCAATACGCATTGATCAGTGGCACCGTCACAATTACGAAGTACGGTGCTGTTGGTGAGAAGATCGAAGGAACGTTCGCTGGCTCTGGTACTACCAATGTAAATGGTGTTGATATTCCGATCACAGTCACAGACGGTGCCTTCTCTGCCGTACGTCTGCTCGACAATAAGCTCGATCCTGACGTGCTCGATCCAACGATCGACTTCTCGCTTGTTATTGATGGTGAAGTATTTGACCAACAACTCTTTGAGTTGAAAGGCGTTGATGTCGTCGTCGATTCGGCCTTTTTCAGCGGCGGCGCAGTCTACCGCAAAATGGAGGCAACGGGTATCACAATACTCAATGAAAAACTGTGGATTGTGAACATCGTCCTGCAACCGAAGCAAGGTCCGTGGTCAACAGGTACATTCAGCTGGAGAACACCTTCTCCTGACGGTTTCGCGTCCGCAATTTTTACGTTTACTCCTGAAAATCCCGATGATGCTATCGTATTGGTTTGTGATGGCAAGGGGGGCTCGACGATCATCACCGACATCGAAGGGAACACCGTTTCCGGGGTCTTTAGTGGCAGCACACTTGCCGGACCGTCGAATACGTATCAGATTTCGAACGGACGGTTCAAATTCGACCTGCCTGAGTGATCACTCTTCGTGTGCTTCTTGTTCTTCGGGTTCTTCCTGTGAGTCTTCGCCCCTCTTTTTTGCGAGAGCAAAAACTATCTGTCCGGTCTTTTTGTCAAACCGTCCCTTGATATGAGCCCCATCAACAAAGACCCCTTTCAGCATATCTTCTGCTAGCGGGTCTTCGACAAAGCGCTGTATACTGCGGCGCAGCGGACGTGCTCCGAACTTCTCATCGAATCCCTTTTCAGCCAGGAAGTCTTTAGCTGACTTAGCCAATTCAAGAGTCATCGTCCGCGCATCAAGGCGCTTTAACAGGCGCTTGAGTTGTAGATCGATGATTCTATGCATGTGTTCGCGTTTGAGCGGACGGAAGATTACATACTCATCGATACGGTTAAGGAATTCTGGGTTAAAGAGCCGTTTCATGGTTTCTTCAACGGTTGACTTCATGTTCTCGTAGTCGTCGGTTTCATCGTTCGTTGAGAAACCTATCCGTCCGCCAGCTTTAACATCTTTCATTCCAACGTTGGACGTCATGATGATAATGGTGTTTTTGAAATCGATACGACGTCCGAGGCCATCAGTCAACACACCATCATCAAAAACCTGCAACAGAATGTTAAACACATCGGGATGTGCCTTTTCGATTTCATCGAGCAGAATGATGCTATACGGTTTGCGACGCACCTTTTCTGTAAGCTGTCCACCTTCTTCATAACCAACGTATCCAGGAGGCGCACCAACAAGACGCGATACCGTAAACTTTTCCATGTATTCGCTCATGTCGATGCGAATAAGTGCATCTTCTGAATCGAACATGTAGCGTGCCAAGACCTTTGCGAGTTCTGTTTTGCCAACACCGGTCGGACCAAGAAACATAAAGGAGCCAATGGGGCGCGAAGGGTCTTTGAGTCCTGCACGTGCCCGACGTATTGCCTTCGCAAGGTGCTCTACTGCTTCTTCTTGACCAATCACCTGTGTCTTGAGTTCTTCCGCCATTTTCAACAGCTTTGCCGTCTCGCCTTCTGCGATCCGGTTTACTGGTATGCCTGTCACCATGGCAACTACATCAGCAATGTCGTTCTCGCTTACGTCATAGATATGATCGCTGGCCTTCGTCTCCCAGTCTTCTTTGGCCTGTTCCAACTCCGTATGATATTTCTTTTCGAGATCGCGAAGACGCGCTGCTTCTTCGAAGTTTTGCGATTTCACAACGTGATTCTTTTGCATCCGAACGTCTTCGATCTTTTCTTCGAGCTCGACAACTTCCTTTGGTACAGAGATGTGTTCGAGGTGAACGCGAGCGCCCGCTTCGTCCAATACATCAAGCGCCTTATCGGGCAAGAATCTATCGGTGATGTATCGGTCTGCCATCATTACGCATGCCCGAACTGCATCGTCGGAATAACGTACGCCATGATGTTTTTCGTAACGGTCTTTTACGTTTAATAGAATCTGAACAGCTTCTTCAGCTGTCGGAGGATCTACAAGAATTTTCTGGAATCTGCGATCGAGGGCACCATCTTTTTCGATGTACTGACGGTATTCGTCTAGTGTCGTAGCGCCAATACATTGGATGTCGCCCCTAGCTAAAGCCGGCTTGAACATGTTTGATGCATCGAGCGATCCGGATGCGCCGCCCGCTCCAACGATCGTATGCAACTCATCGATGAATAGTATAACGTCCTTCGCCTTCTCTAACTCATTCATCACGGCTTTCATGCGCTCTTCGAACTGACCACGATACTTGGTGCCAGCTACAAGTGCTGCAAGATCTAGCGTAACGATGCGCTTATCGAAAAGAACACGTGACACCTTGCGTTCGATAATTCGAATTGCCAGGCCTTCAACTATTGCTGTTTTACCAACTCCAGGCTCTCCGATGAGCACTGGATTGTTCTTTTTACGACGACTAAGGATTTGTGCTACTCGTTGAATTTCTTTGTCACGACCGATAACAGGGTCGAGCTTGCCTTCTACGGCGAGCTTTGTTAAGTCGCGGCCAAAATTGTCAAGCACTGGAGTTTTTGCACGTTCTGTAGACGACTTTGCACGTGTCGAACCCTTTTCGCCTGGCTTGGCGCCAGAGCTCGGCTTGCCACTTAGATACGCATCAAGTTCTTTCCGTACACTATCGTAGTTGACACTAAACTGTGCTAGTATCTGAGCTGCAATGTTGTCTTCGTCACGCAGCAGCGAAAGCAGAAGATGCTCCGTGCCAATCATGTCAGACTTATACAGCTTGGCCTCTAAATATGTAATCTTGAGAACCTTCTCTGCTTGCTTTGTAAGTGGGATGTTGCCGATAGTGAGCGGACCGCTCATAGATCGAACTGTATCCTCGACGGCGCGTTTTAGCTTGGCGAGATCGACGCTAAGACTCCTAAGAATCTTTACCCCAATCCCTTCGCCTTCGCGTATGATGCCAAGCAGCAGGTGCTCCGTGCCTATGTAGTCGTGACCCAGCCGAAGAGCCTCTTCTCTGCTCAATCGGATGACGTCTTGAACTCTATTCGAAAAATTGCCTTCCATGGCGTTCGCACTTTCTAATCGTGTTTCGAACTCAAGACCTACTACTGATCAAATAATCGTTTCACTTTGCCAATCTTCGCCACAAGTGTTGCATGACTAGTCGTCGCAACAACCACAGGCTTCACAGCTGCCGTTTTCTTAGATGCTTTCTTCTTGCCTTTAGTAACAGGCTCTACCACGGCTGGAGCCTGAGTTGCCATTGACGGCGCTGCTGCGATGTCGAATGTTACACGTTCGTCGGCACTTTTGATATCCTTGATCTCTGCTTTTACGGCAGCGAGTCGTGACTGCATTAGGCTAACGTTCGGGTCTACTGGGTCTGGCGTGCGCTCTGGTTCTGGGGGAAGAGGTTTGCCCTTCTTTACTTTCTTCACGGCTTTCTTCCATGCTTCCATTGCCTTTTGATGCTCAACTTCGTTTTTTGCCTTGATCGGCGTGAGCTGGTCTTCGTCTGGCATTGCAACAAACACCATTCGCATCTGTTGATTAGCACGCATTAACTCACCAGCCTCGGCAAGCTTGCGTTTGGCATCTGACGTGAGATTTGCAGAATTACGGTCAAAGCCCCTTACCGAAAAAATTGGGGCATTCTCGATAATCGTCTGGACTGTGAAGCTGCGCTTGAGCGCCTTGAATTTCTGCGTAGCAGCGATATCTACCATTTCTTCTTTACGGTAGACATTGTAATCAAGAAAAACAAACTTGTGTGCACCTGCTTCGCTGAGCGTCTGCAAGTACGATCCGTCTTTCGAGTTGCTGTTGATCTGAATTTTCTTACCGCCCGGAGTGTAGATATAAATCTTACATCCCATAGGCTTGCCTGCCTCGTCGGTAACGAATCCTTCGATTGTCTGCTGAGCCTGCACCGTCTGCGCAATTGCAGATACATCCCCTATCGCAAGCATGGCCAGAAGGAGCATTCCGACGGTCAGTGTTTTAACAGTCAGTGTTTTAACAGTCAGTGTTTTAACAGTCAGTGTTTTAACAGTCAGTGATTTAACAGTCAGTGTTTTATACGTATTTGAGTTCATCCTCACCAATTCATCCTTTGTTAGAGTTTAGAAACCTGGCAATACCTGCTTTGCAGTCGTCGGTCTGTCTTGCCAGGGCATTCATCGAAGTCGCGTATTTGAGCGCTGCATCAGAAGACATGCCATGTAGAGCATTCAACATCTGCTTTGTGAGTGCCATTGCCGTACCACTATTCTTGGCCATTGTTGCAGCAAGGTCGCTGACGTACAAATCGAGATTGTCGTCTTCTACCACGTCCGATACCAGTCCAATTCTAAATGCCTCCTCGGCAGAAATCGTTGCACCGCTCAGCACCAGCCGTCTTGCGCGGGCGTCGCCTACCTTTTGCATGAGGTATACAAGCACGATTGCCGGAATGAAGCCGATCCGTACTTCCGAGTAGCCAAAAAGTGCCCCGTTTCGTCCGGCTACCACCACATCACAAACCGAGGCCAGCCCGCAACCTCCTGCAATTGCTGGACCGTGGACTTGAGCGATCACGGGTTTCGGACACTCCACAACGGACTGCATCATCTGCATCAGGTGTGTCGAATCGGCAAGATTCTCCATCGCCGAGGCATCTGCGATTCGCTGCAATGAGTCGAGGTCGGCGCCAGAACAAAAAGAAGTTCCTTCGCCTTTTAACACAATCACACGGACATCATTGTTCGATGCAAAGGCCTCGAATGCCCGACGTAGATCACTAACCAACTCCACACTAAGTGCGTTGCGTTTTGTGGGACGGTTCATCGACACTATGCCAACGGGACCATCTGTGCTAATCAGTACGGTGTTCATCGACACCAAAATACGAACCGTTGTACGGTCGACATCCCTATCGTAACCGCATACATACCCACAGCGAGTCCACGAACGTCCAAGTGGATAACATTCTCGCCCGGAGCAACGCTGATGTCAGACTCAAGCACACGACGTCCCTGTAAGTCGCATACGACTACACTTGCGTTCGATGCATCTGAACTTCCGAGTGTGAACGACACAGCATCATCTGCTGGGTTCGGGTACGGCTGCGAAATCGACCCCTTTCGAGCCCCTTGCCCAGAAGTCTCTTTTATCACGCGAGCAATTGCAGTATCTCTCACAAGATCTATCGACCATATAATGCGAAACGATCGCGTGCCGCCCGGTGATATGATGCCAGTAAATCGCATCCCGCTTACGACGGCAATGTCTCCTTGCTCTGAATACTGAATCTCGCCGCCATGACGCATCAAACTGTCCTTGCTGCGGATGGTGATGCCATCGTATGTGGTGGCGTTGTTGATGCCAGCACAGATTGGAATGGCATCGCTGTGTGAAGATGTTACCGCGCAGACCACATAAGGCTCGCCTATGCGAGTAGACCATGCGCCCTGAATGCCGAGGTGTTGCTGCGCATTGTATTCGACGAGTTCTGTCTTGTTCTGCGCGGGCTGTGTGCCAAGGTCCCAATCGAGAAACCATGCCGCTGTGATATCACGCAAACTCGAATCGCTAATATTCTTTATGGTTATGTCTGAAACGTAGACACCACTGTCGCCACTGGCTATGTGTACCACTTGTGTTACTTCCACACCGATGCGCAGAGAGTCGGGTGCAAGGTCATCGCGTACGACGCCTCGGAGAGGGTCCGGACGTGTGAATTTCTTGATCGGCAGAAAATGATTGTCAGTGCCACGCACTGCGCGAACAGCGCTTACGACCAGGCTGTCCGAACCAACCATCAGTCCGCCTTCGTAGAGCTGCCCACACAACCCGCGATAAGTAAGCCCTGTACCCTGACCTCGATCGATGTCGACATTACCCACGCGAGCATTATCGCCCACCGACAATGTGAGCACGTTGTTCTCGAGAATTCTAAATGCTGGGGCCGGAGTTATGGCAGCGAGCACCTGCGACACAGCACCAGCCGCCGACTCCATCCGCAGACGGATGTATGTGCTCGTGTCCGTTTCCTTGGTGACGAGTAAGGGTACGCCGACGTTGAATGTGTCACCATGCGCCAACTCAGTTCCGTCTGGTGTACGTGCAGATCCGATTTGTGTAACACCGACTTCAAGTAAGGGGCGGAAAGGGGCTAGGTCGACTTTTGTCAGAGCAGGTGTCCACGTAGCAAGCACATTGCGCAATTGCAACGTCGCATAAATCGTATCGCCTACTGTCCATCGCGTATCGTCTGATGTCGTCGTAAGCGCAACACTATCCAACTCTATCGAAGGCACGCTGTCTGGTTTCACAGTTACTGCTGCAAATGCATCGAGTCGACCCTTGGGAAGTAGTGCAGGTGTCTTATCGTCTGGAATAACAAATGTCCAAGGATTAATTGCAACAGCTTCGCGAGCAATCGCGCACGCTTCGATTGGCGAGAGCAGCGGATTCTTTGCCCGAATAAGACCAACAACACCACTAACGATCGGTGCTGCTCCAGATGTGCAACAGAACCCCCCGTACGTTCCATCGTTCGATGTAGTATGTGTACCCTGGCCAGGCGCCATAAGATCGACGCCGGGTCCGAGTGCAGTCATTCCAATTACCTGATCGGAAGCATCTGTAACGCCGACACCAAGCACTCCTTTGTACCCAGCAGGGAAAAATGGTGCAGCGCTGCCGTGATTGCCTGCCGCAGCAACAACTGCAACACCGCGCGCGATAGCGTACTGCACAACACTTTCGTCGATGCACGATCGCGACTGACTTCCCCACGAGCAGTTGATGACGTCGATGCTGTTTACAGCGCAGTAGATCATCGATTCATAACCGTAAACTATTCCACCAACGTCATCCGGCATTGTTTTCATCGGAACGAGCTTGCACTTGTTTGCAACGCCGGCAATACCTAAGCCATTGTTAACCGATGCTCCACAAATACCAGCGACGCCCGTGCCGTGCCCTTCGCGCGAGTTATACGTGTTACCGGGCGGCGTACCATCGTCAAGCGAGCAGAAGTTGTAGCCATTGTAGTCGTCTATGTAGCCATTTGCATCGTCATCGACATTGTTGCCCGGTATTTCGCCCATATTCACATACAAGGCATCTTTCAGATCTTCATGTGTCTGAAGTATTCCCGAATCGCTAATGCCAATCAGCACAGAGTCGTCACCATCTTCTATATCCCACGCATCAAATACGCGAATGAGCGCAAGCATGGGCTGTTCACCTAGTTGCGGGTCGTTTGGTTCGGCAGTTACATGCGATAACGCGAAGGGTTCTGCAATCTCGACATCACCACTACATCCGGGACGTAGCCATGCACACATGCGCTCGGGTGACACTGCGGCATTTGCATACGTAACAACAAAACTTCTGAGCACCTCATCTTCGATGCGAAGCATCTCGACCATGCTCGAAGTGTTGTCCTGCAAGTTTGATTCGTTATCGAGCTTGTAACGAAGTGCCTGTTTAAGGGGCAGAAGGGGGCGAACTAGTTTGAGTCGCAGGCGTTCGAGAACAATGCTTGCGGGCGTCGTGCGCACGGCTTCTGCTGTTAACCGAACCTTCAGCGTGCCAGCTAATACAGGATCTAATCGTACAGGTGGTTCCGCAGGAAGCACCGTTAACTGAGCAAAACACGAAAGGACACAAACGAAGCATGTGACGATGCTTACAACGAAGACTCTTGCAACGATCTTCACTAGCGCACAACAACAAATGGCAGCGTGACTATACTACGTGTTGCAGATGTGATTACACAACGATATGCACCAGGAGCAAGATGTGCTGTGCTGATGATCGTGCTTTGGCCGCCCTCGTTGTTTGCATCGTAAACGACGCTACTACCAAATACATCAACGAGCTGAATTCTTGATACACCCTCGGGATGGTCTATTGCGATGTACTCTGACGCAGGGTTAGGACGCACCGTAGCTCGCAGCGCAGAGGGTTGTTCTGCTACCGACAAAGGATTCGACAATGTAGTCTTCACCTCCTGAGCAGCTTCTGCGAGTGTTGCACCAACTCCCACAACTACTATAAAGGTTCGAATATCATCAGGCGCCAATACACCAGGAAACTTCATTCCTACAACGCCCCATATATCGCCAACCGAAGTCGTCTGAATTGTATCGCCACTCGTTAGTAACAACACTCTGTCGGCATCGGTAAAGCCATCACCATCGCCCACGTAGCCGTGTAAGAGCGACGCAGCAGCTTGTGCTTGGGCTTGAGAATTGTTTGTGTGGACGGCCATAACAACCGACGCGTTCGTGTTCTCTCTGCTAACTACCATAGCCGTCACCGGCTCGGCAGCAAACGTTGTGGGGATTGCTTCGGGAGCAAGGCGGATGGCGTTGTTCTCACCACGCGGACCAATATCAATATCGAGATAATAACCAGCGGCAATATCGTGTAGGTCGGTCCCAGAAGTATTTTTTACAGTAACAGTCCAAACGGTAGACTTTGCAGAGTTCGACGGAAACGTGCAACGCTGCGAAACCAGAACGCCAATCTTGCGAGCGGTTTCGACATTGGCGTCGGACATTTCACTTCGCTCGCGCTCTGGTTGCGCAAAGCGCTTTACTGGCGTGAAGTCTGACGTGTAGGTGTTGTTGTTGTATGCTCCGAGCCCCTTTACGCCCCCTTCACAAATAAGAAAACCCGACGGAGACATTAAAAAGAACGAGGGTTTCCAATTAAAGCCAAGTCCACGACGATCTGGCATAGATTCATCAAATGCCACAAGCCCGTTATCTCCCATAGAATACACAAGCTCGTCATTTTCGAACGTTGCCATTGGTGATGGCTTGGCGAGGTAATGAAAATGTTGATCGGAGTAGTTCTGGGCTTCGAAATTTAATTGCAGAATAGCTTGCGCTTCGTCGATAGAGTCGACAACAACAAGAAACGCAGGCGTGGGTATACTAGCACCAGTTGCCAGGTCACCTAGACTGGCATCGGCACTGATAACGCGCATTTGCCAACCGCTGCCGTCTAAGACCGCAAGGTTGCATGTTAGGGCTTTCACCGGAGCGAGCATGTTTACGAGAGTAAACGTTATTGCGAGCGTATCACCTTGAACAATTCGGTCGGCAGGTACGCCGTTCTTGTATCGAGTGTCAGAAGATTTAACAACAACAGCGGCAACAGAGAACGGATCTGTTGTCATAGCTTTCTTTAAGTCGATGCGACCGGGAAGTGGTATTGCGAAGCTTGCGTTTCTACCAGAAATATCGAGTACAGAGGCCCGAACAAAGGCCTGCACCTGGTCTACGGTTAGTGCTGGATACTTCGAACGGACAAGACCTACCATGCCAGTAACCATTGGTGCGGCAAATGAAGACCCACGAACGCCCTGATCTGAGTAGCCACCGCCCGATAGTGTAGTTAGGGCATCACTTGCTGGGGCTAAAACATCCGCATTTAGTGCGAGTCCGGTCGCCGTAGAAATAGCATCTGCAGCATTCGTTTCACCGACGCCAATTACACCTGAATACGCTGCAGGATAATTGAGCAGCATCCATGCGGCACCCGGGAAAGAGTCTCCGTGATTCCCCGACGAGGCCACAACAACCACGTTACTTTCGGCGCAAAAATCTATTACCGACTGATCGATGGGCGAAGACGGCTTTACCGTTCCCCACGAACAATTCACAACATTAAAGCCTCGCTGTGCAGCGTAAATAAGCCCTTGGTATCCGTATGAAATACCACCCGAAACAATCGACGAAACCTTGAGAGGGAATATCCTGCATCGTCTTCCTATGCCTGTTATCCCAATGCCATTATCGGATGCTGCACCTGCAAGTCCGGCTACCTTCGTGCCGTGTCCGTCGTTCCTATTGTTTCGCGTATCACCCGGCAATGTGTTATCGTCGCGCCACGCAAGGTTGTAGCCATTGTAATCGTCTACGTAGCCATTTGCGTCGTCGTCAACACCATTAGCAGGAATCTCGTTGGTATTAATTGCGATGTTCGGCGCCAGATCTTCGTGCTGCTGGTCCATGCCGTTATCGCAAATGCCCATCACAACAGACGTATCTCCGGTTCCCGAGTCCCATGCTTCGAAAGCATTAATCAGCGTCAGGTATTGCTGATCGACAACCATCGGGTCGTTCGGTGTGTTGTTCGGCTGGTCGATGTACCACGGCTCTGCATACTCAACTGCATCGGCGTGCTTTGTCATCAACAATCGCGCTGCGAGCAACGGCGTCATCGAAGCATCGAGTTTCACAACGAACGTTCGCTCTAGCTTGTCGCGTGCTGGTGCCGGACGTGCATTGGGAGCTGATTTCGGAAAAGAATTGTTTGTAGGGGGCAAAAAGGGGCTTGCAATGACGAAGCCAACAGGTAATACGGCGTTGGCTGCCTCTGCACTACGCGCTGTACGAAACCGAACGTGCAGGACGTTTGCGGACATGCTGAGCGCACGACCTTGCCATTGCGTGGTAATTATCGATGATTGAGCGTTGGAACTTAGGACGCACAAAAACGACACTATCGTCACGGCTACAAACGTTGCTACCACACATTTCTGAAATTCCCGTCTCATTCGTTACCCCTCGCTTTCCAGCATCTTGCTATTCTTGCAATGATCATGATCGACCAGCAAAGTTTCCTCGTTACTGCGCGAAAGTGGCGGCCCCTGCGATTTGCCGATGTTGTAGGCCAGGAGCACGTTACTACCACGCTGAAGAATGCCATCCGCTCCGGACGCATTCATCACGCATATCTTTTTACAGGCCCTCGGGGCGTGGGAAAGACCACATGCGCCCGCATACTTGCGAGAGCGGTGAATTGCGCTTTTTCGGTCGATAACGAGCCCTGCAATGTCTGCGTCACCTGCAGAGACGTCCTAGATGCCAGAAGTGTCGACGTTATAGAAATTGACGGCGCGTCGAACAACAGTGTCGACGACGTGCGGAAACTACGAGAGAATGCTAAATACGCTCCTATGACAGGACGTTACCGCATGTACATCATCGATGAAGTGCACATGCTTTCGACTGCGGCATTTAATGCATTACTCAAGACCCTTGAAGAGCCCCCTCCACACCTGATTTTTGTTTTTGCGACAACAGAAATTCATAAGGTGCCTGCAACAATTCTCAGTCGATGTCAGCGGTTCGATTTCCGTCGAATGGAGATAGATAGCATCGTACAACATGTTGCGCACATTGCTAGAGCCGAGGACATTCAGATAGACGACGAATCACTTGTCTCGGTGGCGAAGAAGGCCGATGGTTCGATGCGTGATGCGCAGTCGATCTTCGATCAGCTTGTGTCGTTTTGTGGTACGAACATTACGTATCAGGATGTAGCTAACGCGCTGCATCTGATAGACCTCGATTTCTTTTTTGCCGTCAGTAGTGCAGCACGCACACACGACCTTGCTCGCATGTTTGAATTGGCGCGTCAGGTAATTGCAGGTGGACATGATGTGCAGGAATGTCTTGTTGGCTTGCTCGAACATTACCGCAACATCCTTACAGTTATTACAACACAGTCGACAAGTTTAATCGAAGCATCTAGCGCGTTTCTTGAGAAGTACACAAACGAGGCGTCGTTGATAAGCAAGGCAGATGTACTGCGTTCTATGACGCTCATTGCAGCAGGCGAAGCCGTATTAAGGCAGAACCCACCTCAGCCACGCGTGCGCTTCGAATTCACGCTGGTGCAGCTGGCTGCAATGGATTCGACGGTTGACCTTGGTCAGTTGCTCTCGCGTATTTCAGCGACTCCGGCATCGGGTCCTGTCGGTGGCACCGCCATGGCCGTAAAGCTTGGCAGTCCCATGCAGCTACGTCCAGTGTCGATTAAATCAACAAAGGTCAAAGCCTCGCTTTCTGCAGTGAACGCACTGTCGTCGTTAAATCTTGCAGAGCGTTGGAATCAGGTGCTCGAGCAGCTCCCTGAACATCTTGCGTTTGTGAAGTCTGCCATAAAACAACAGATGCTCACGGTAGAGTTCAACGAAGTATCGATTATTCTTCAGCCTACAGCAGAAATTATCGCACATCGAATCGAAGACAAACGTGCAATGCTTCGCGAACACCTCACATTAGTCTATGGCGCACCCGTTGGTGTTCAGATGCTTCCATGCAAACCGCTCGTGCGCGAACAGATTTCCGGCGGGCTTGATTCGCAATCAATTACGTCTGAAGACATCCTTCCAATCGAGCAGACTCTAATCGATCTGTTCAAAGCGCGTCGTGTATGATTGACACGCATGCGCACATAGACGCGGATGCGTTCAACGAAGACCGGGATGCCATGCTAAAACGTGCGTGGGACGCTGGCATGGTTGCAATTGTGGTACCAGATATCAAACCAGCGGACAGGGCTCGCTTAGTTGAAATAGTAAATAGCGATCCACGAATCTTTCGCGGAATTGGCATCCATCCGCATGATGCGGGCAATGCATCGACTGCAGATTTAGACGAGATCGAACGTCATTGCACCGATGGCAAGGTCGTGGCAATCGGAGAAATCGGACTCGACTACTACTACGACTTCTGTCCCCCTGACATACAGAAGTTGTACTTTCGCGAGCAGATTCGCATTGCAAAACGTAGTGGTCTTCCTGTAATCGTGCACAATCGCGACTCAGATGACGACGTTCTTGGAATTCTCGAGGAGGAACAGGACGGCACTCTGAACGGTGTGCTCCATTGCTTCTCAGGTGACACGGGCATTCTTGAACGAGCACTGCGTATTGGTTTACATATATCGTTCACAGGCAATATCACGTTCAAACGTTCGACACTGGACGATGTCGTTCGGGCCGTACCAACCGATCGATATATGATAGAGACAGATTCTCCTTACATGACGCCGGCCCCACATCGTGGGAAACGGAACGAACCAACCCATGTGCGCCTCGTTGCACAAAAACTTGCGGAGATCCGAGGAATGACTCTTGATGAAATCATCGACATCACAACCGTTACAGCAAAACGGTTCTTTGCCATCTCGTTGCTCTTCTTGGTCCTGTGCGCCACTGCTATCGCACAGCCAAATGTGCCTAACGAAGACGACTTCGACACCGACTTTGCGTATGACAATGCTATGATTACCTATGAGGCTGACAGCCTCGCTTGGGAACGGTGGCTCAAGCCGCGTAAGCTTGGAATCGGTTTTTCGCTTGGCAGCTTTACGGTGGTTGAAAACCAGCAGTTCACACAAAGATTTACGCGTGGTGAACCACCAAACAACCCGAAAAACTGGGCCACGTTCGCGGAAGGAACGGGAGCAAAACGTTCTTTCACCTATGAAGGTCTAATCGCATTTGGAGGCACTCTAACCTACGGTTTAACAGACCATTGGTTCGTAGAAGGCACATACATGTATTCGAAGAATGTTGGCCCAGCAGAGAGTTTTGGCCTCGATCCAATCGTTACCCAGTTAATAGAGACTGCCGTTCACTACTCACTTAACCCATATGGCAGAGTAAATTTCATTGCTTTTACTGGAGTTACGACAGCATTAATCGATGACGGCACCTCATCATCTACCAAGTTTGGTGTGAACTACGGCATGGCTATTGGAGTGAATTTGCCGACGAGTTTTGGCTTGTTGTATCCGATGGTTTCCGTGCGATTTAATTCGATGCTGGGATCAGACAAAGGACGCGTCATTGAGCGCTATCCAGATCTTGTGACTGGCGAGCTTATCGAGAATCCGGATGTGCCAGGTCAGTTTTCCGAATCTCGTGCAGACATTTCTACTCTTTTTGCCCTTCCGCGCTTAACACTGCTGTTTTATCCGAAGTTCTGATGCAATCAACACTAACTGTACTGGCTGGGTCTGCGTTAATGCACGACTTGGCTATTGTGCGCGATGCGTCGACAGATATGACAGCTTTCAGAGGGGCGATTAATCGAATTGGTCTTCACCTAGCAGCCGAAGTCTCTAAATATCTGCCCACATACGGCCTTGAGATAGACACACCAAACGAACGTACCAACGTTTCGAAGCTGGACGGTCATCTTGTTCTGCTTCCAGTCCTACGCGCTGGTCTAGGGCTCTTAGAACCCTTCCTAACCCTACTCCCTCATTCGTCGGTAGGGTACATCGGTCTTCGCCGCGACGAACAAACGTTAGAACCACACACTTACTACAATAACGTGCCATCGCATGCCGGCACGTGGACCGCAGTGGTACTCGACCCGATGCTCGCTACAGGCGGGAGCATGGTTGCTGCCCTAGACTCTCTAGCTCTGAAGCCCCCTACCTGCATTCTTGCTGCCGCCCTTATTGCTGCGCCTGAGGGTGTAGAGCGTGTTCGGAAAGCTCACCCAAACGTTCATATCGTCGTTGGCGCCATGGATCGAGGCCTTAACGAACGCGGTTTCATCGTACCCGGTTTGGGAGATGCCGGCGACCGCCTGTTCGGCACGTAAGTGGAAAAACTATTGGCAGAAGTCTGGCTACGATGTATGTTGAGGTAGACCTGTCCACACCATGTCTTTAGGAGGCTTGCCGTGACAACAATTTTTCACTTCGGTCGGCACAATGTGCCGTTCACAGATATCCACGATATCAATGTCGAGTACAAGTATCACGATAATGAAATCTTCGTCGATCTTGAACTCAACGGCGGTGCACAACTGAGCCTGAACCTGCCGGACTCGGTTACGTTCATGGAGCAGTTTATAAAAAAGATTAAGGACGAGAAGGGCGTTTAACCTTTTCGTATTCAGCAACTGCTGACGAGAGCGATTCGAGGTCCGACATCGATGTGTGGGCCTGTACGCTGAATCGTAGTATGCCGTGCCCCAACCAGGGTTGCACCATTACCTCTATTCGATGCACATCGAGCAACCAGTGTTTGAACTCATGGCACAACCAATGCTGTGGCAACAGCACTGCGCCCATCTGTAATACATCGTCATTCGTGTCGCGCAACATTCTTTCGATACCAGGAATGGATGTAAGCCTATCCATGGTATCTGCACGCATTCGTCTGAACAGTGCCTGTAACGTTGGCCACTCGTTTCTTTGCATCCACTTTATTCCTGTAGGCACACTTAGGAAAGCCGACACGTCACGCGTGCCCAGGTATTCGTGCTCGTCTATGAAGTCGCTTACACGTAACGTGTCGCCTTGCGCTCCCCAACTTTTCGTGAGCGTTGGAATGTACTTCTGTACTTCCTTACGCACGTAAAGAAATGCCGAACCCTTTGGCGTACACATCCACTTGTGACAATTCGCAGTGTAGATGTCTGGGTCAATCTCACGAAGGTTCAACGGAATTTGCCCGGGCGCATGAGACCCATCGATAACAGTAATTATTCCGCGCTGGCGCGCCCTCGCACACAGCTCTTTTACATCGATGCACACTGCTGTAGGCGATGTAATGTGACTCACGAACAGTACGCGCGTTCTGTCGGTAACACCCGCCCAGATAAGCTCGGTTACATCGTGCATTGGGGGAAGGGGCAGAGGAAGGTGCTGCCGAACAACACGAACCCCAACCCCGTGTAGATATTGCTGCCATGCACGGTCGCATGCACCATACTCGTGGTCGGTTGTTAGAAGTTCGTCGCCTTGTCGTAGCATTTGACCCAAGCCATACGCGGCCACGTTCACGCCATACGTAGAGTTGGTTACAAACACAATGTCGTTCATGTCGGCGCCGACAAACTCTCCTAGCGCTTGCCTGGCATCTGCCATGTAATGTTTTACCTGGCGGAAAAATTCAACGGGTTGTCTCTCCATCCTATCCTGCCATTCGCGTTGTATAGCTAGGAGCTCCCTTGGTGTAGCACCATACGATCCGTGATTCAGAAAAATCACGTTGGGGTCGATAAGAAAATCTGCTTTCGATAGCATTAGTGAATTGCTTTCGACAGTATTAGCGAATGCGTGCCAGTACAGAGCGTCGTGCCATGCGGCGCATCGGAGAATCTCCGACATCCTCTGAGCTTACTTTTAGGTCTATCGTAACCGACGAAGCGTCTGCGCCAAGTAAGAGACGTCCAGCCTGTGCCCGCCTGCTGCGAAGTTGTGCGTTATGTGCTTCCGAGCCGAGATCGTCGGTCTGCGGAATTAGAGTGACGCTACGTCCGGATGCAATGGCTTCTCGAACGCGTTGAATTCCGTCGGCATTCGTCGACGTAAACTCATCGCCATCAAAACCGAAGTAGCCCAACACAACGACATCAGATTTTTCTCCGCCTACATCGGCAATCGGCGTGAGGTTACTAACAGAGTCGATTGCACGGGCAACCGTTGCTCGAACGAATAACTGTTTCGATGACTGTGCTTTTTGTCCGGTGCGGTCTGTTGCCGACGCATTAGCTACGATCTCAACTGTTGCAGTGGTATCAGGCAGGTCCGACGGATTGATTCGGAACGATCGGAATACGTCAGTTCCTTGCAGTTCGATATTTCTGCCGTTGGTGGTCGTGAGTATCTGTTGCTGACACGGACCCGCTTCGCATTCAAGCACGTGCACAACGCGCACATCAATTCCTGCAGATGATTGTAAAACCGAAACAATACTATCAACTTTTATAACCTTACCTACACCATCGATTTCGAATCGTACATATCGCTGCTCGTCTTCCAATGTTGGATACTTCGGTTTTGGAAGAGCAATCGTACGCACCTCTATTCGATTCGGATCGAGTCCTAATTGGCGCGTAGTCCACAACACCCGCTCTCGCGCAATAAGTGGCAATTCGTCCGCTGCGCTCGCTCCAATGATGGTAATCCGAGAAGTAGGGTGTGAGCGCGTGTACTGGCGCAGCGCCGTCAGTATATTTTGCTGCAGAGCTTGTGCCGGAGATGACGAGGTAAGCGGACGCGTGCTGTTCTTTTCGAAGAAGATTACCGGAGCTGCCTGAACCGTTGCGACGTTTCGAACGACGTTGTACATCGGAACTACAACCGTATCGTTACTCATGGTCACGCCAGGTGCGTCAACAGCAATCGTCAACGCACTGCTCAACTTGTAAGCTGTGGGAGCCGGAGGCGGAGGGGGCAGAG
>JAWXBR010000020.1:0-20812 GCA_034440235.1 bacterium | reverse complement strand
CATCCTTCCCTTGCGAAAACAAAAAAGCGGACATCCTTCCCTTGCGAAAACAAAAAAGCGGACATCCTTCCCTTGCGAAAACAAAAAAGCGGACATCCTCTCGGATATCCGCCTTGATTTATTCAACGTATTCGAGCATGTACGTGCTGCTTGTCAGAGATTACCAGTATTGGTAAGGGGCTCTTACTTCGTTAGGATAAGGGGCTTGATGATTGAGTTGCCACCTTGGTCGACACGGACGAAGTACGTGCCGCTCGACTGAAGTGTAGAGGCGTTCAGGTTAAGAACGAATGAGCCTGTTGCAAAACCATCGTGTAGTGTTGCTACGAGTGCGCCTTGCGCGTCTGTGATGCGAACGCGGACGTTTCCTGCATTTGCGACGAAGACCGAGACGTCTGTAGTAGTGCTGAATGGATTAGGTGTGAAGCTAAGACCAAGTGCGCGTGTTGCTTCCGCAGTTGGTTCGTCACCTGCAACGCCAACCTGGACGGTCTTGAGAACGAAGACCTTGGCCTTACGTGAGCTTAGTGTGCCACACTCGTTCGAAATGCGAACGAAGTAGATGCCCGCATCGCCTGGCTCAGAAGCATTCACTTCGTACGTGGCATTGGTGATTGCTGAAAGGATCTGGTCGTTCTTATACCACTGATACGTAATTGGTGCGCTGCCTTCTGACAGAGTGAAGCTCAGTCGGAAGTTCTCGCCTTCGCGAACAACCACATCGGCCGGTTGGAAGTAGATGATTGGCTCGACACGTTCTTCGACATTTACTTCTCTGCTCATGATGCTGTTTGTTGTACACTCTGTGCTTACACGGACAGAATAGGTGCCACCTACCGTTGCATTGTATGCCACCTGATCTGCTGCTGGTAGTGGTTCGCCGTTGCGGAACCACTGGTAGCGGAGTCCAACGCCTAGTGCAACAACAGAAAGGCCAACGCCATTTCCACGACAGAATGTTAGTGGTGCATTTTCGATTGCTATCGGAAGATCACGGATGAGCAACGGACGCTCACTAACAAAAACCATCACTTCTCTCGTAAATGTTGGCGTGTTCGATGGTACACCTGTCATCTCGGCAACGTACGTGCGCGAATCTTCTTCACGGACACCCTTAATGCGAAGCGTTGGAGATGTCGTACCTGAGAAACGTCCACCTTCGACGAGGTACGCACCACGTGGGTAGCGCCAGCGATAGCCGACAGCGCGATCGCCACCGGTTGGAATGCCTTGAGCGCTAAGCGTGATGGTATCGCCCGGACAAACTGTGGTATCGCGTGGTTGCAGCGTTGCAATTACGCGTGGAATGTACACCTGCGCATTGCGCGATTGAACCGTGCTACATCCACCAGTCACTACCACATTGTAGCGTCCTGATGTGTCAGCAAACTGAACGAACTTTATCGTTAGCGTGTTTGTGTTCACACCCTGATACTTCGGGTTATTTACAAGCGCTGTACCGGCCTTGTACCACTGGTACGTTTCTCCTGCAGTGTTTGTAGCAGTGACTTTCAGCGTCACTGTTACATCATTATCTACCTGCGTAAGCAATGCTGGCTGCGTAGTGATTTGTGTACGTGTGAACACATTCACAACTGTTGCACGTGTTGTAATCGTCTGTCCACCTGCGGCTGTAACGCGCGTTGCGTATGTGCCTGCTGGTGTGTTGTCCGTCACAGCCTGTGCGTAGCGTGCGCTCATAGCACCCGGGATGTCAACGCCGTTTTCTGTCCATTGGTACATCAGCGTCGGACCCGTTGCAACAACGTTTAAGATCAGCGAATCACCAATACATTGGTTAATCACCGCAGCAGGAATGGTTGTGATGCGTGGTACACGAACCTGATAGATAGACAGCGTACCACTTACTTCGTTTGCAGCAAGAAGAAGGTCGGTGTTATTCGGACTCTCTGTGTTTGGGATGAAGTAGAGCACTTCGCATCCAAGATCGCCGACTGTGCCGTTCGTAACATTTGTTAGGTTCGGTGTTACAGCGAAGTTTCGAGAGTTAATGTAGTCGACATACTTCGGTGCAATCGGGTTCGTAATGTTGTACATGAACGTATGTCCTATACGCTCGCTACCGACAAATGCGAATACCGAATCGTTGATTACACCAGACGTAACAGACTCTGGTTCTGGACCCTTGTTGTCAGAGCGATCATCGAGTGAATTCGTTGTGCTGCCAGTATTGAAGTTCGCTGGATAAAATGCAGCTGTGCGTGTTTCGAGCTCATTACCGCTATCCCAAATAAGGTTACCATCTGCATTCCAGATTGTAAAGCTGCGTCCGCCAAGCGTATACAGTTCGTCGAAGTCGCCATCGCCATCAAGGTCGCCCATCGTTGTTGTGATGTTCAGGCGACCAAGCTGTTGGTTTGTCTTTAACAATGGCCATGCTGCCGCGAACGCCGGGTCGAGAATAACAGTAGCAGCACCAACACGAGCCTCTTCTACGAACGACCCCCACTCGCGAGCATCACCTTCGTTTGCAGTCATCAGGTAGTTCTGACCACCAACTGTTGCAACGGTAATGCCATCTGGCTCATACATACCAAACACTGGCCACTGGTTGATGTTTACCATCGGACCTGTGCCTGCTGCGTTATCACGGTCGCTCGGATCGAGTCCGTTCGGCCTATCGAACGTAATCAGACCCAGAATCGGAATCTTCGTGTTGTCAATCGTGATTTGTCCGTTCGGCGGCACCGGCAGAATCGCTCCACCAACACCAAAGTCGTTGTCGTTAATAACGGCATACGTGTTTGCATCGATACGCGCAATGCCTTCGACCTTATCCACTGCCGAGTAACCAACACCAGGAAGATAGATGCTCTTGCGCTTCGTAACTGGCTTGATGCCATACGTTGCGAGTTCAGCAAACGATAGTGATTCGATTGTTCTGCCAGGGGGCAACACAGGGGGCGTGGCCCAGATGTTCGTTGCACGCTTGATGTCGATTTCGAACACGTATTTGCGAGCGCGAAGTCCCGTTGCATCATCACGCTCTACAACGTAGAACTTCCCGTTGCCCAGCGATACAGCATCACCGATTTTATCGGCTGAACCGAACTTCTCCCACATTGGGTAGAGGTATTCACCGATGACAGTTTTTGTGTTGACGTTGAAAGCAACAATGCGACACCATTGTGATGCTTTCGATGCCGCATCAGTCGGATCGTCTGGATTATCGATCGGGCTTTGAATAAACGAGTACAATGTGTCGCCTTCCATTGCACAAGCTTCGAAGCCACGATTAGAACGTCGTTGTGCATAGACGGCAGGCAACGTTTCTGTACCGTACGTACCCGCAGCAGCACCAACAGAAGCAGCCGTGCCTTGTGGAATGTAGCGCGCGATGAGTGTGCCAGTGTTTGTGAAGTTGTAGATGGCCGGACGGTATTCGTCTACCATCCACCAAGTACCTGTAGCATCAACACTAAGGCCTTCGAGGTCACCACCGAACGGATCGTTCGGAATGTCGTTGCCAAAAAGATCTACACCAAATTCATCGGTGTAGGCAATGCCTTGTCCGGCAGCCTGCAGGTTCGGACGTCCCGAGATTGGCGTTACACCGTCTGTGCGCTTTAGAGGAATGCGATTGAGAATTGTAAATGCACCGGTGATTTTGTCGAGTTCGAAACGCACAACTTCTGCTTGGAAGTTTGGAAGAGCGAACGGACGTCGTGGAAAACCACGCAGCGACACTGGTTCTCCATTTGGTCCGCGATCTGGATGTGTTAAGAAGCGAAGCTTGTTGGCATCAGCGCCGAAACCTTCGAACCACAGACCCGAAAATCCACCAAGCTTAATGGTTTGTCCGCCCGTAGTTGTGCCGAGGTCTGGACGTGATGTCCAAGGGTAGGATTTCGCTTGAGGCAGCCCCTTGCTATAATCCTTGTATCCGAGAGCAACAACACGTGTGAGTGTGTTTGTTTGCAAATCGATAATTGCAATGCCGTTGTTTTCCTGAAGAGTTACGTACGCGGTCTTGCTATCGGGAGTAATTGCAGCATACTCTGGCTCGAAGTCCTGCGCTACAGATGCGTTTGTACCGTAGATGCGGAAGCCCATGGCACGCAACGAATCTTGCTTGCCATTCAGAGACGTAAAGCTAATCGTCGTCACCATTGGCGCCGTTGGCACTGTGACGTTGATGATGCTGACAGATCCTTCTGGGTCGAACGTATAGTTGTCTGTCGGTTCGCCTTCGTTGCAAACAATAAGCTTTGTACCATCGGGTGTAAACGTGCACATGTCTGGCAACGCGCCGCCTGTTACAACAGACTGGAACACACCTGCGGTTGTGAAGAACACAACCTTGCCGGGGTTTGTCTTGCTGATTGCGTCTTCGAGCGCAACTGCAACGAGTCCGTTCTTTGTCGCTACGCTATTTACTTTGCCGCCGTAGGCGTTCATGATTATGTCGCGCACAAACACCGGAACTAGTGGGTTTGTGATATTCACAAACGTGATTTTGTTCGAGTTTGCATCGCAATAGATTGCTGTCTTCGTGACTGGATCGTAGGTTACTACCTCCGCTCCACTCTTGTCGTAGCTGACTGGGGTTTGCGTGTATCGACTCAGGAATTGAAGTACCTGAGCAGGTTGGGCTGTTACGCTTAGTGCGCACATAATAAAGGCGCACGCGTAAAGCGCGAAACGAATCGGCATGTATCCTCCGGGGTTGCAGTATCTTGACTGCAAAACTCGGGTCCGGACGTTGGGTCAGTATTACGAGACTGTTACGAGAACGTAACGTGCTAAGAGACAACACACATTATTGCGAGGCCTTAATGCTACAACACACAAAACATCGCGCTATTCGTCGCCTCTTGTCTGTCGCATTCATATGCATAGCTGTTATCGCTGCAACGTCTGGATGCTCCTCCTCTGCATGCCTTAATGACATCGACCTGCGCGGATTTTCGATCGTGTTCGAAAAGGGCGCCTGCTTCGGACAATGTCCGACCTACCGCGCCACAATCACAGGCGAACGCAAGGTCGAATTCACGACCATTGCATTTGTCGACCCTCCGCGTGCAGAGGCTGGCACGATCGAGGACAAAACAATGTGCGAAATCCTTAGCGAGCTTACCGAAAGTGGCTTTAGCACAACACAAAGCGTAATGGCTCCGGTCGCCGACGCCCCCGTCACTCGCATCACCGTGAAGCGTGGCTCGCTAACACACATGGTTGAATGGAATCTCGGCGTTCCGAAAAATCTTCGCAAGCTGCACGACTTGCTCGAGGCCAATACCTATCGCAACCCGACACTAATCGCACCGGAATACAAATAGGCAATGCCTCCGGTAAGGGGCTCGACGGTTGTATGCGAGAACCTTCCTGTTGCTTGCATGAGTTTTAAAAACTCGTTGCCCGAAGGAAACGCTGCCGCGGTGGCTGGAAGATATTCGTAAGCTTTTTTATTACCTGTTAACAGTCCCCCGACAAACGGAATAATGTAGCGCGAGTACAAACGAAACGTCAGTCCGATAATTCCGCGCGGCTGACCAAACTCTAGCACCACGACACGTCCGCTCGGTTTACACACACGTGCCATTTCCGAAAGCGCACGTACCGGGTCGTCGACGTTGCGAATCCCAAAAGCAATCGTCGCAATGTCGAACGTTGCATCGGCATAGGGTAGGTTCATGACGTCTGCTACTTCCCACCGAACATCCAGCCCCTTGGCTTGCCCCTTACCAGGTGCCGATGAAAGCATGTCTGCGTTGAAGTCCGTACCCACAACAACGCCCTCTTTGCCCACAGCTTTCTTGAGCGCTAGCGCCAGATCGCCCGTGCCCGTTGCACAATCAAGCGCGGCATTGCCGCGTCGTGCACCGCTGGCTCGAACGGCGGCGCGGCGCCAGAGATGGTGGATGCCGAGGGACAAAACAGAATTTGTGCGGTCGTAGTTCGGGGCGATGTCAGAAAACATCTTGTACACAGATTCACTCATTCAACAAATCTATCCTCACATTAGGCGATATTCGCAGACATGGATTCATCGACACCCCAACAGCCAAGCAAAGACGTAGCGGTAAGTGACAACTCGGAGCAGGAATTCCTAGTCGGACCCCATGGCCGCATACGCGAACTGTGGTTCGTAGTACGTGTTGCATGGGAGTTCATTAAAGGCTTCCGCAAACTGCACTTCGTAGGTCCAACCATCTGCGTTTTCGGCTCAGCGCGTTTCACAGAAGACCACATCTATTACCAGCAAGCCCGTGAAATGGGATGCCGTCTCGCGGAAATGGGCTTCACCGTCATGACAGGGGGAGGTCCGGGCATAATGGAAGCCGCAAACAGAGGCGCGAAGGAAGCAGGGGGCTACTCGATTGGATGTAACATCCGTCTTCCTCACGAACAACGTGGCAATCCATACCTAGACCTAATGGTAGAGTTCGAGCACTTCTTTGTGCGCAAGGTGATGCTCGTAAAGTATTCGATGGGCTTTGTTGTTATGCCGGGCGGCATGGGCACGATGGACGAACTCTTCGAAGCCGTTACGCTCATGCAGACTAAAAAAATCAAGAACTTCCCTGTCGTCGTGGTCGGCTCAGAATACTACAGCGACATCATGCAACTCATCGACGTGATGATTGCCCGCGGCACAGTCTCAGAGCACGAAAAAGAACTCGTGCTCTTCACAGACTCAATAGACGAAGCCATGGCACATCTCCGCAAACGCGTCGTCAAGCGCTTCGGCCTTCAGCAGCAGCTCTTCATACCGCGTCCGGAACGCAATTCGAAGTCATAAGCGATGGTTGCCCTCCAATGCACGAAAAAACTGCTGGATAAACTAAAGACACAGTACACTGATAGTCCGCCACCTTCAGACGGCAAGCTGGGTCAGTGGTACGTCGACGTGAAAATCGTCCAGAAAAAACACTACATCGTTGCATTCAATCCAGCTTCTTACTTAACGCTAATTCTTCCGTACGCGGCCGCGCGCAAAGACTTCGCATCTGAGTTCCGCGAAACGTTATAGAAGCTGCTTGCAGAACTCGGTGTGAGTCCGACGTCCATTTCGGCAGAGGCGGCAGCATTCGATTCCGTCGTCTTTTCAAAAACCACATCGCGTTCTGCTCTCTCGTATCTCACTCGCATTTCTATGGAGGTCGAATACCAATTAGAGGATGATGAAGACACTTGGGAAGCGATGTTGTGGCTTACCGAACGACCCTTGAGTAAGAAGTCAGAGACAAGAAGCACTCCAGACTATATATTTTCTTATGAAGCTTTAGGTAAGGTTCTTGGAGAAAAGACAACTCCAGTTTCAGAGCTAATCGATCGCTTTCCGCAGATTTCGCATGCGTACCTAGAGGGATTTTTCTCCGCCCTCATATCGATGCCTCCCCTTATCATGCCCGCAGGATGGATTCCCGTCATCCTCGATATTCTCTACGGCAATGAACCCGAGCGACCGTCGATGGAAACGTTGAACGAGAGGGTTGGCGTACTGATGACCATCTACAACCACGTCGCAATGGAAGTCTCAAATCCCCAGGATGGTTGGCTGCCTGCGTATCTGCATGGGCCCAACGGCTCTGCCCTCGATTTCATCTCGGGATACTCGGCCGCAATGTTTGAATTCAATCGCATGCAGTGGCTCGAGTTTCACCAAAAATTCATTGTAGGCAATCGGCGGTATCAAGGTTTTGACCTACTACTTTCGGATGTCACCGCCGTCCGCGCAACGCGATACCATGCTATCGTTCGTAACCTACATGTCGAAGTCTGCGATCTCTTCAGAGTATTGCGTGGATTCTAGGTGTTGGTGCGGACATTACGTTCGACGAGCATACACGCGGCGCGGTATCAGCAATACTAATTCCTCACTCTCTATTCGATAGAATCCTTTTTCGCATTGCGGTCGAACTCTACGTGCCGATTCTTCTGGAAGTTTTTCTCGAAGGCGCGACGACCGTGCAACACTGATGTGAAGGCAGTGAGAGCGTCAACTATTACGTGCAACGCTGGCGTGAAAGCAGCGAGAGCGCTAACTATTATTCGGTTACGCCAGATTTGTCTGGGAATGGGCTCCGCCGACCGTTTTTGCTACTGCAACGCCAAAAATTAGGTGTCCGATTAAACTGCCTAACATTAGCAACATTACAGAGTCTTCAATTTTTGGCATTGGCATCAATGCCATCATAATTTGAGCAAAGACAAAGACAATGAATCCAAAAACGGCCCCTTTTAGCCACACGTTTTTGATTTTAAGTCTGTTACTGGCCAAATAGGTATATACAAAGGCAAACATAATGCCTACCATAAAGTGCATTACCCATCCGATAAAAAGCGGCATGCCTAACATTCCGGCAAGCATTTCTGGTGGAGACATTTTGGGCATTCCCATCATTGGGGCTATCATCATCACTACGGTCATTATAGCTGTGCCGATAACGCCCGCTAGAAGAGATTTTTGAATTTTGTTGTTCATAAGCTAGTTGTTCAGAATGTATAATTTGATTTTTGCTGTGTGGATTGTACCGAAGCACGGAAAACATACGGAGGTCCTCTTGCGGTTCGACATACGCATTAGTGTCGAAACCGCTTCACTGAGGTCGTTGTATGTAGAAAGGCCTTGTTGAACTCTACTTTGAAAAAGTAAAGTCCGTTGCCGAAGCGCCACTGTGGCAAGCGTTGCACATGCCGCCCATCATGGAAACGCCACCACGCATTGCCATCCCTGAACCATCTGTTGCAATAGTTCCGTCGGGCATAAGCATGAACCATTCCCAGTCACCAGTGGTTGGGTTAAAACTATTTCCCCGTTTTACCATTCCCACGATTTCATCTACTGTTGCGGCTGGGTTGGTCGAGCGTTTTACGATGACTGTGCCGATTGGATAGGTTCCATTTACTCTTGCTTGTCCATCTTTGAAATATATTTTTCTTGTTACGGAAGTATCGTTGCCCGAATGGGCCGCGCCAAGCGAAGGACTAGGTCCGTGATTAGTCGCCTCCAACGTCCAAGACTCAAAATTTGCAAACGTCGAATTGTCCGCAACAACTTCGTTTGGGGTTATCGTCGGACTGTCTGTTTTACAGGACTGCACGGTGATAGTGGTTGCTAGTGCTATGCCCAAAAAGGCAATGACAGTTAATTTTCGCATGGTGTACAAGCATTAAATTGTAGTTGCCATTATTGACGAACCATATCTTAATACCAATGACCTGATAATATCACCCAAAGTGGCAAACATTTCCTCAAATTTCTTTTTTCTCTTCCTGTTCTCTTACTTTTCTAATCTGTTCGATACATTTATGTTTTTGATTCTGTGCATTGTGTTTGGTGGAATATCCATGGTCCTTCTGGATTTGTTCTATGGTCTTCTCCTTGAAAAACATATCGTGAATTAGTCCGCGGCAATGATCAGTGATTTTATTAAGGTAATTCTGAAGTTTGTCTCTGTATGACTTTTCCTCGTTGATAGCACTATCTATTTCATCGAAGAACTGATTGCTATGCATGGCTGTTAATTCGATTTCTCGGTTGGCCGTTCGCAATTTTTTAAGCCACAGATTTTTGCTAATTGCCATTATGTAGGTCTTAATGGAGGCTGATAATTCAAAGTTGTCTTGTCGTAGCTTCTCAAACAGAACGAGCATTGTGTCCTGAAAAATGTCTTCGGCATCGTCAGCCCTGCCGTGGTTGTTTGTGATAAAGCGTTTCACCATACCGAAATGCTCTTTGTAAAGCTGTCCGAAAGCGTTGTTATTATCGCCTCTTAAGTCCGTTACTATTTCTGATGGCATTGGACTATATCACTTTCTGTTGTTTCTGTTCTGATACGCCGGAGATGCTGCCCCTCGTCGTTGCAACGCAACAGTCTTACGCGAAGCCAAGGTGTTCCTGTGTTTACTTCCGTTCTGGCCGGAGAATCTGAAGCCACGATGCATCGTGTAATACAAGCTACGAATTGGAGGCGCACAGCAGGAGAAAATGTAGCCAGAAAGTGCGGTTGTCAACGACACGACCGAGGATGTCCGGCGACACCATTATGGAGTAGCGACAATCCCCAGCGTGCTAGCGACAAATCCCCAGAGTGCTCGCAACAATCCCCAGCATGCTCGCGACAATCCCCAGCATGCTCGCGACAATCCCCAGCATGCTCGCGAAACCCGTCTCGGATTTGCTCGGGAAGCCACAACTCGCAAATTCTCGCCGAACGACGCAAGCGTCGCGGACGATTTCGAAGGTGATTCATCCAAGGTGCGCAAACCATGTGCGAGCGGGTCGATGGTTGCCTCTTCGTGTAAAAGCCCGGAGTTCCGTTACCATTTGGTTGTGAGCCATTGCATGACCCTTGCATCGATCGTTCGTATATCAGAGGTATTGCAGGGAACGACCTGTCGGATGTTGTGTTGACTGCAGGCCGATGCGAGTGTGTCTGTGTTGCGAACTGACCGTCGTATTTGTGTCAGCACTTCATCGAATTCGGCATCCGTGACTATTTCATCCTTAGAGCCTCGAACAACCAGTGCGCTTTGAATGGACCGCGTTGTGAGTAACCGCGATAGATTGAAATCTTCTATGGTGGATGTACCTGATGCTAAATCAGCTCGAATCGCCGAAGTGATGTGTTCGGGCACGTCTTTCGCCATGGCTTTTGCAAGATCGGGAATTGGACTTTCAACAATAGCTGCATTTACGATAATGTTCTTCGATCCAGCTAAAGCCGCCAGGACGACATTGAATCCGCTTGAGCTTGTATAAAGGTTTAGCCTAAGCGAATCTGTTTTGAATACTTGCATGTACAGAGTCAAAGCATAAGTCAAATCTTCAACTTCCTTGACACCGTATGAATAAGGAAGCGTACTGTTGATATCATAGCCTCTAGGGATTAATACAAGAGATGGATGTCCTGAAGCCGCGACTTGTAAAGCAATTCCAAAAAGTGAGTTCGGAACGATGCGGTAACCACCAACGAAGCACATGAGTTTCGAAGCATCTACATTGCTTGCAATCGGTCGTATGAGCCTTGCCGATACAGTTTGTGAGTCTGATGATTTGAATTCCAACCACTGCCAATAAACCCGTACTTCTGGATACGTCAATGTGTCCCCGGATGGTAGAAGTGCACTGTGTTTAATGTTGAACGATCCGTCATCGAAGACCTTTGTCGAAACGGATGAAAACTTCACCTCTTGAGACGCGCATCCCCAAAGGAGGGGAATACTCATCAGTGTAGCGAGCATCAAAACGAGCTTGATCATCTTGCCCTCATAAAGATTTTAGTAAAGGAACAGGGCCGCATGCGCGTGCAGCCCTCATATCATATCATTGAATTGGAGTGCACTTACTGATGTTGGAAGGCAGGAGAAATAAAGGTCCCACTTAGCGCATATTCACAACGCCTAATGCAATTGAACGAGTCGATGTTTCTATTACGATAAACGATATAGCCGGATATGTGTCACCCGAAATCATAATTCTATTGTCATCGAAATTACACTCACTGGATATCAGTCGTCCCAGCATATCATAAACTTTGATAGCGACTGGTTTGGGATGACTTTCTGACCAGCGGACATGTAGCTGTCTATCCAGATCTACATACATCATGTAACCGTTGGAATCTTGCAACACGTCTGTAGTACCCGTGGATGTATAGAAGACTTCATTTGAATAGACATCACAGCCATAAGTCGTTTTACCACGGACAGAATACAGGCCAGTTTTTGCAGCCACGATGGAACCACCACCATCAAACAAATTGTCGCGATCAAGGATCGGTTTCCCATCACACAGCCACATAATAGGGCCGTCCGACCAGTCCACGCTTAAAGTTCCTGGAGGTCCGCCCTGTTTCTCCGATACCAAGGGTAGGTACCGTATAGGTTGTACGGAATCTTGAAATCGTTGCAATCCAGTTACACTGTCCATTACAACAATCGAGCAATACATCGGCTGGGTTGTATCAACAGCCGTAAGCATAATTGTCGAAAGCCGTCTGTTTGGCGTAATGGTATAAGTCAATGCTGCGTTGCTTGTGGCGTTCATATCTAAATAGATGGTGTCAAGGTTTTGCCCACCGACGACATATTCAATTCCTGAGCAAATGTACAGGCGATCAATACGCGAAACCGGGCGTGGTGTATGAATTGGTAGTGCGATCAGCGAACCGTAGGGATGTATCGATCCGTTGAGATCATAGTAGACCCCTATCGATGACACGTTATCATAGAACATCGAGGTATCACTCGATGCTGTAGAATCTGACCGTAAGCCGGTCAATTCGGTGCAGACGGAGTCCGAAGGGCGAAGAACACTGACACCCGTTCCTGTCCATGTGTACCAATAGCCTGTGCTATCCATTACGCCGTCTTTTATGCCGCAGACTCCTAGATAGGGTCCTTCCTTCCAGGAGCGCTGTTCTGCTTGCCAGTACAACGTGCGATGTAGGTCCCTTGGATAGTCAGGATGCATTTCATCTTCCAAGAGAACCAAGGTATCTCGAACCACACCAATGGCCGAATAGCCCCATCGGTATAAGCCCTCACGGTGTTCCTGTGCAATCGTTGAGAAAGTCCGTCCATGATCATAGCTGATCATCACAGGCGCCCCAAGATCTCCCGCACCTTGAGAATGCGCAACAATCAATCCGAGCGGTGGAAGCACATAGACTCCTGTACGGATTTGTGCCTCCTTTAGATAGGTGACTGTGGCTCCACTATCGAAACTAGCAAATAAGCCACCTGCACGAACCCAATGGAGCATTCCCCTGTGATCACGCGTTAGCGCAAAGGAATTGGTACTACCTTCTATCAATGGTGCAGTACTATTGAGGGGTCGCCAGACTCGCCCTCCGTCATCGCTAATCATGAAACCACTAACTAGGCGATTCCGACTGGCCAACAATGCACCGCCGCGTAGACGTACAATGCCCGAGGTCGAATATGTAGGAGCCTCTACAAGTTCGAGCGTCCAGGTGGCCCCACCATCCCACGAGCGCATTACGGAAGGTTGTTGACAAACATCATAACGAGTGCTATACGAGAAGGTAGAACAGTTTACAAACCCACCAAGTAAGGAACCGTCATTACAAGGTATCCAAGATCGCGCACCCTGGACGTGTAGTAGTGAATCGTACTGCGATTGAACCGCTACGACGCCCAGGGTGAGCATGAATCCTATAAGTACTCTGCTAAGCAACTTGACTAGCGCAGTACTGAAACGGGTTGAGTTGCGTAATGCACTCCATTGCTAACCTCCACGATGTATGATCCGTTACTCAAGTTGTCGTTTGTAATGATGAATTCATCACCCGACCGTACTTCGGTTTTCGTGAAACGGATATGCTCACGTCCAAAGACATCAACAACACGAATGACTAGCTCTGGAGCCCTAGATCCCACATATCGCACTGTGTAGAAATCTTGCGATGGATTTGGGAAAACGAACAGCTCAAAGTGCATAGACGTAACATCACCCGAAAACAGGTGACCACGTTTCCAAAGTGAGGTAGCACGTTTAGCATGTTGCGTACCCATTGAAGCTATCGCACTTACTGAATCGCTTTTCTCAATAGCAGTGAGATTGGTATCTGCGTTGACCTCCAACCAGAGACTATTATAAGTCACTTGGGGGGAATAACAGCCGAATCTCTGTCTGCGATTCCAATGAAGCGTCGAGGAATTACGAGTTGTGGCTCCGCGAGCGATTCCGAGGCGGTTTATTGGAATCGTGATGCGATGCAGTGGAAGCGCGAGGCGATGCAGTGGAAGCGCGAGGCGATACACTGGAATCGCAATGCGGCAAACATTATTGGCACGATATTTCCTTTAGACGCGCCTTATGCTTCGGCTCAAACCATAACCCCGTCTTCACAACTGCGTCCAGCATGACATCTTCCGTTCATCACATCGGCCCATTTTGCATTCGTTATTCGATAGAGTCTTTTTTCGTTATGTCGCACCCATTGTGCGTATCGGGAGAGTGCGTCCGTTAACGACGGACGATGCACCGGCTATACCTGCGTCGATTCATCCGCGTAACGCATCGCAGAGTTACGAGACGCTTTCAACAGAAAAGTTTTATCCCTTTATACTTCGCGCATTTTTTGCGGCGGGAGCTACGTCGCGTCGTGTGATGTGGCTGACGATACTGCGCATAGGTGTCGGACTTAGTGTGCCGATTCTGTTGAAGATCTTTCTCGAAGCACTTCCTTCGGCCGTTGTGGGAGTGGAGTTTCCGATTGGACTTCTTTCGATTGCTCTACTGTTGGGAATGGCTGGTATGGTGCAGGCTGTAATTATGCAGCACTGGTACTTCGCAGCATTGTCGACGTTTGCAATTATTACGAATGGCATGAACGCTCGCATTGTGCGCCACGCATTGCGTTTGCGTCGGTCTGCGCGCAGTACGATGCAAACAGGTGATCTCGTGAATCACCTGTCGAGTGATACAGAGTCGATTGGCGAGTCTGGTTTCTTTGTGCCCGAGTTTTTCAACTCTGCATTAGAAATTGTTGCAGTACTTATTGTGCTCTTCATCTTCTTGGGTCCGGCAGCATTCGCAGCTCTCGCCGCCCTTGCCCTGATGGGTCCGCTCACGGTCCTCGTCGCCCGCCGCTACCGCAAGCTCGACCATCGCATCATGGGCATTCGCGACGAGCGCATAACGCTGATGTCGCAGATCCTCGGCGGTATTCGTGTTGTGAAATACTATGCATGGGAAGGCAGTGTTGGCAAAGAAGTTCGTGACGTACGAGCACGCGAAATAAAAACTCGCGTAAGCATTGTGCAGACCGATGCGCTATCAACGGTTGTGTTTATTTCAACAACAACTGTTGTTGCGTTTTTTGGTTTTGGCGCATACGTCATGGCAGGCGGCACACTCACTGCACCGCTGGTGTTTGCTTGCCTAGCATTGTTTGTGATGCTCGAAGAGCCGTTCGGACTTATCTCGCACTTGCTTGCAAATCTTCAGCATGCGCAGGTCGGCACGAAGCGATTGCACGCGTTTTTCTCAGCGCCGGTGCGAGCTGACGATGAAAGACCCCTGTCGGACCCTTCACAAGCAATTGGTTTTTATTCGCGCGATTTAACACTCAAGTATTCCGATGCCACACAGGCGGCTGTCGATGCCATAAGCATTGATGTAAAAGCTGGAAGCAGCGTTGCAATCGTAGGAGCCGTTGGTTCTGGCAAGAGCACTTTGTTGCGCGTGCTCGCGGGCGTGCAGGTGCAAACGTCAGGCACGGTTGCGTTCGACGGCATACCCACTGGGTTACGTCCGCGCGCGGCCTACGTCCCCCAAGAAGCCTTCATCATGAATGCCACCATCCACGAGAACATCGTGTTTGGCGATTTGGAGCGCGAGAATTCGCTCGAGGAAATTCTGGAGGCGTGTGCACTGAATACCGACCTAAACACAATGCCCGCCGGACTCGACACAGAGATCGGTGAACGTGGTGTGAATTTATCGGGCGGACAAAAACAGCGCGTCGCACTCGCACGAGCCGCATGGCACCGTCCGGGTATTGTATTTCTCGACGACCCCCTCTCGGCCGTCGACGTACACACCGAAAATAAACTAGTTGACGATCTGCTGTTTGGCATGTGGGATTCCGTTACGCGTGTTGTTGTCACTCACCGACTTGCGCATCTGAACAGGTTCGATCATATCGTCTATCTCGAAGCGGGACGTGTGCTTGCTCAAGGCACGTTCGAACATCTGCTAACAACAAGCGAACGCTTTGCAGAATATGTTCACGAAGCTCAGAAGCCGCATGCAGAGCAACAACTGCACGCTGTGGCGAATGTGGCGAATGTGGCGAATGTGGCGAAGAACGACGAGCAAGCGCGCTTTATGGACGACGAAGACCGCGAGACAGGTGCCGTCGATAGCTCGGTGTTTCGCGCATACGTGCGTGCAATGATTGGCAATCACTGGTTGCTCGCCCCTGTAATTCTCATCGCGCTGCTTCTAACTGCTGCCGGAATTACTGCACTGCCAATACTGCAGACGAGCTGGCTTGGATGGTGGACCGATGGTGCAACGGCTGGTAAGGGGCTCTGGGGCTCTATTGCTACGGCCGATGTGTTCCCCGATGTGGCATCGCCCATGTTTGCTGTGGGTGTGTACGGACTCCTTGCACTTGTTGTGTTGTTGGGTTGGCTCGCCGAACGTCTGTTGTGGCTCTACCGCTCTGCGTATGCAGGTGCACGCATTCACAATGCAGCGCTTGCAGGTGTGCTTGCTGCTCCGTTGCGATTCTTCGACCGCACACCCATCGGACGTGTCCTTAACCGATTCTCGCGCGACATGGAAGCCGTCGACGATCACCTCACCTGGAATTTCGAACAATCGTTTAAGTCATTGGCACAAACCATCGGCTCGATGGTGCTCATTCTCGCAATCATGCCGTTTATAACCTTGGTTATTATCCCTGTGCTCCTTGTGTATTACAAGCTGCAACGCGATTACCGTGCATCTGCACGCGAAGCAAAACGCATGGAGTCCATTGCCCGTTCACCGCGTTACGCACAGTTCAAAGAACTCGTCACCGGACTCGATGTCATCCACGGATTTGCACGCGAGCGTTTCTTCGTCGACACGTTCTACGACATCCTCGCAAAGTATCAGCGTGCCTTCTGGTGCAGTATTTTACTCAACCGTTGGTTCAGCATTCGTGTGCCTCTCATCAGCGGCTTTGTTGCTCTCGCAACGTGCATCGGCATTGTGATTCTCGCACGTAATGGTGCCATCACGCCCGGCACAGCGGGCCTTGTGCTAACGTACGCACTGGGTTTCTGGATGAACTTGAACTGGACCGTGCGCGCATTCAGCGAAGTTGAATCGCGCATGACAGCCGTCGAACGATTGCGTCACTACGCATCGCTCACACCCGAACCACAAGTCACGGTAACACCCGACGGCAAGTCCCTTTCAGCCCCTTACACACATGAGCTGCTTGAATCGCGTGCACAAAAAGATGCTATCGTTTTTCGCGGCGAGATACAAGTACAGGGTTTGTCCGTGCGTTATGCCGACGACTTACCTCTTGTGTTGCACGACGTTTCGTTTCGCGTGCCTGCATGTGCGAAGGTTGGCATTGTCGGACGCACCGGTTCGGGCAAGAGCACGCTGTTTCAGGCGCTCTTCAGATTCGTCGAGCCGGCTTCGGGACGTATCCTCATCGATGGCATCGACATTGCGTCGATACCACTGCCAACGCTGCGTCGCGCCATTGCAATTATTCCGCAAGACCCAACACTCTTCATCGGCAGCATTCGCACGAACCTCGACCGTTTTTCTGAATGCACCGACGACGACGTATGGAACGCCTTGCGCAGAGTACGTATGTACGATCTTGTGAAGGGTCTGCCCATGGGGCTCGAAGCCCCCGTTGTAGAAAACGGTGCCAACTTCTCACAGGGTCAACGTCAGCTTCTATGCCTCGCGCGCGCCATCCTCACACGCGCAAGCATCATCGTCCTCGACGAAGCCACAGCCTCGGTCGATGTCGAAACCGACATCCTCATCCAGCGCACCATACGCGAAGAATTCAAGAATGTAACCGTTCTTATTATCGCCCACCGTCTCAACACTGTTGCCGATGCCGACATGATTATTGAGTTATCGCACGGCCAGGTGGTGAGCGCGACGCCGCAGCGTGTTTCAGGAATTGACTCTTGTGACGACCAGTAAGAAAGTGACTAGAGTTCGTAGCCGGCCGCTTGCTTGATAGGCAATAGTTCTGCGACGAGCTACTATGGAAAGTTGTGGATGAGCCGGCAGAGCGAGGTCGATTAGACCGTGCGCTCACTGCATTCACAACACCCTTCGTCGACTAGTATCAGAATGCTCTCGAGAGCTTCGAACGCCGCCTGGACATGTTACTTGGATCCTACGACTTTCCGGCAGTGCATTGGAACTCGACCCTGTCGACCTGTGTCATCGAATCGACGTTTGCCACCATCCGTCGTTTTAGCTAGCAAACCAAAGGTCACGCATCACGGGAGGCTCCCATTGCCATGAGGTATGTACTTGCCGAGCACGCTGTGAAGACATGGCGCAAGATCGATCGGTTCGATCACATCCCCAATGTTATTGAGTGACGGGTTTATCATGAGGGTGTGTTGAAACTGTCTGCTTAATTCAAGCAGCCACAGGACGCGTCATCCACAACATTTGGAAGGATCTCACTATTTGGTAACTGTTTCCCAACTATTAGGTTGTTTATGCTGAAATCTAATGTCCTTATATGGACCGCTTGATAAATTACTGAGGGAAGCTCACATGCGATCTTTGGTCCGCCTCGTGGTTTGTGTAACTCTGCTGCTCGTAGGTAGCGAGTTTGCACAAGCGCAGTGTTTAGCTGGTACAACTATACAAAGTCATACACGAATCATCGATAATGGTAATGGTTGTGCTTCATGTGCTGCGCCAAATGTGCTTCTGCACCTCATACATAGTGGTCAGCCACAGTTGAAGCTTACTCACAACGGTGCTACTGGAAGTTGTACGGAGGGAATTCACGCGACACTAAGTATGTATGAAGGAACAGATCGATATTCTATTCTTGAAGCCACACACGACTATTCACTAGTCTCTGGCACGGGCGCTGGTCATCTTATACTAAGTACGCGCAATTCGGAGAGGTGGATAAAGTTTGCAACAACACCTACGACTGGAGTTCCCGATATTGAACGGATGTGTATTAGGGCTAATGGTGACGTTGGAATTGGTACAACAAGTCCCGATTGCGGACTCTCGATCAAGAGCAGTTTTGGCGACAATACAACAACGGCGCTAAAAGTCAGTAATGTCTTTGGGAATGTTCTTGCGGTAGTGCAAAACGGCGGAAACACCGGGATTGGTCAATCTGCGCCAAAGGAAAAGTTGCATGTAGGCGACTTGATGACCTTTCATGACGGTGGCGCAAAGTTCATGGGTTTTAATGCATACTACGACGTTAGCACAAGCCCCAATAAGAACAAAAACTTACAGGGAGATCGGGCATCTGTTGCAATGGGCATTGGAGACCCAATTGGAAATCCAGACATGTTTACAATTTCGATTGATAGGCAAACACCTGCTGGAACTGAAGTGTTCACTGGAGACTTCAAGGGTTTGTGTCTACTTACAGATGGCAAAATGGGTGTTGGTACGCTGGCACCAAAATGCACCCTCCATGTCTGGGGTGATGTCGCAATCGGTGAACTGAAGAACGCGGCCTCTGATGCAAAATTGAGTGTGGACGGGACTATATACGCGAAAGAGCTAATTGTAACTACAACTGTTTGGGAAGACTCGGTTTTTTCACAGAATTACGAGCTACCTTCTCTTGCTTCGATCGAGCGATATATTGAGGAGAATGGACATTTGCCTGAGATCCCAAGTGAGGCTGAAGTATTTAGCCGTGGCTTTGCTGTGAGCGACATGACGGCTAAGCTTCTTAAGAACAATTGCGGGCTATTCTGCTGCCTATGCGAGATTAACTCCAACTATACTTGCCTATCCTAATCCAGTGCAGGGCAATTTGCAAGTACAATATGCTTTATGTGAAGATGGATTAACCAACCTTGCCATCGTTAACCAATTTGGACAAGAGGTAAGGTCCCTTGTTGTTGACAAATATCAGAAGATCGGCAAATATGATATTTCAATCGATTTGAGTCTACTCGCACCAGGTATCTATCATTGCTTGTTGAATTCGGGCCATGGCATTGTTTCCATGAAGTTCGTTGTGCTTAGGTGAATAAACATTCAATCATAACGTCATTGATCTTTCTGGTTTTGTTCGTTACCCAAGCCCGTTCACAATGGCAGAACCTTGCTTCAGTAGAAGCCGAGGTCCGGTCAATCTACTTTACCTCTAGAGATACAGGCTATGCGGTTGGCGGACCTAAAATATACAGCACCGTCGATGCTGGATTGACTTGGAAACCCTACTATTTGAAAAATTCAACGGGCGTATTTGCCGTGCAGTTCTTGAACAGTACCATTGGATATGCTGCCGGAGATGGAATGTATAAGACTACCGATGGTGGTGCATTGTGGGCGAAAGTGAATGTTGGGGGTGATCCCAGCGTAGGCGGATTCAACCTGTACTTTGCAGATGAATTTAGTGGAATCCTTCAGGGCTCGAAAGTATTCTTTACAAGGGACGGCGGACATATGTGGGAGGAAGTAATAGACCCTTTTAACCTAGGTGGCACTCTGAGAACAATGGTGTTCAAAAATGATAGCATAGGATACATTGGCGGCTATGTTTCTTCGCAATTCACTTTTGGCACATATGCATACACCCTAGATACAGGTCGGACGTGGACACGCCTTTCTGGCGCCTCACATGGAACGGAGGCACTTTTAATCGAGGCTATGCACGTAGATTCAAGTCTTTTCTGTCTAGGTGGAGAAACAGGCGGTGTTGGCCGCTTTGCAATGAAACGGTTAAGAATTAATCGATTAGATGGATTAGGATGGGATACAACGGCTTTCAATTTTTCCAACACAATACTTAAAGTGTTGTTTGTAGACAATCTGAATGGTTACGTCGGTGACGACGCGGGCAATATATTTGCAACGACAGATGCGGGACATACCTGGGCAAAAGAGAATGTGGCCACGAATGGCAAACCCGTATACACCATCTATGCAGCGTTTGGAAACCTATATGCTGCGGCGGGTCAGACGTTATTCAAGAAAAGTTTAGCGACATCAACGAAGGAGTACCCCGCAGAATCAAAATACTCTGTCTCTCCAAATCCGAGCAGTGGAATTGTACGTGTGATGTTAGGTAGCGAGTTCGGAGACGCTAAGACAGCCATTACTGTGATCGATGCGCTT
>JAWXBR010000019.1:0-15791 GCA_034440235.1 bacterium | reverse complement strand
TGGTTACGTAACACCCATGGACATGCGGATGGGCCGAGCCGATAGGATTCAACGCGAGCGTCGCGTAAAACTCGATGAAGCGAAGGAACGACGGATTCTTGTACATTCACATTTGTTCAACTGAGGCAGCGCGGATTGTTGCTTACAGATTCTTCTTGGATGTCCTACTTGGATAGAAGCATTACAAAACGTGCCTGTTCCCAAATCATTAATAGGTGTGAATCCTGTTGGCAGTGCACTGCAATTAGGTTGAGCGATGCAACCTACTGCATGTAGCAGCAAGGATGTCAATATCAAAAATTGCGTATGGCGGTTCATTACTTCTGGGATTTATGCTCCGACTATTTCACGAGCAATGCCGTTCGTGTGGATGTGCCGCTGATAACCGTGACGACGTATGCGCCTGTTGGCGATGCCGCAAGACTCTGCATCGTACCGAGTGCGAATACACCACTTGTGCCATCTATTGATACCGACTCTACAAGACGTCCGTCGAGGGTCGAAACGCGAATGGTTGCTGTGGCAGATGGAGCGAAACGGACAACTGACGAAGTGGTGAACGGATTCGGAGAGACAGAGAAGCCACTTGTTGCGACGTCGTCGGCAACATCGGTAATTGTTAGTGCGAATTGCGTTGGCGTCGACCAATTGCTCCAGCCGCAGTTGTTTTCGGTGCGTACGGTCCAATACCACGTGCCATTGGAGAGTCCGGGGACGCCTGCATTCATGCGGTATTCGGCCGATGTTATAGTCGAGTCGTCTACGAGGTTTGTTGTAAACGTGGCTGCGCTAGATACACGTACGTGGTAGTTCGTGGCGGAGGCGAACGCTCCCCATGTAAACACAATGTCGTTTGGAATGTCGGCGCTCGTTGCACCCTTTGGTGATGCGGTAAGGGGCTGCGTTGGATTCACACCCGACGTTGTGAACGAAAACACGCTAGACCAAGCACCAGGGTTGATGGCGTTGCGTGCGCGCACACGCCAGTAGTATTTCGTGTTGCACTTCGGAACGTCAATCGTTACCGATGTACCTGCCTGTGATTCGTTGTACACGATTGCTGCTGGTGCGAACGATGCAGCAGAGGCTACGTGAATTTCATAATCGTCTGCGAATGATGCTGCATTCCAAGAAAGACTAATTGCGTTGCGGTCTTGCGCCATTGCATTGTTTGCAGGTGTAAGCAGAGTAACAGCACTTGGTGCTTGTGGTGCTGGTGCAAAGTCGACCTTGATGTTTTCGTTGTTAAACGTAATGGTCTTCGTCATTGGCGATCCGAGTGGTCCACCCGAAGCCGTAACCGTTACCGAGCCAGCTCCCGTGTAGGGGATTGCGTATCCACCACTCGTCGATGTTGTTGCGAAATATGTACCTGTGGCGGGCGAAACTTTCACACCGGCAAGGCCTTCGCCGATATCGTAAAAGCCGTTGCTATTTGCATCGTTGTACACAACACCGAGGATGTAACGGTCGGAGCGAATGCCAAAATCCTGGGTGATAACCCACGGACCCACTGTGCCGCTCTGCAGGCCGCCGCCGGAGTTGGTAATGCCTATGCCGATTTCGGTGTAGATGAAGGTTTTGAAGTTCAGAAGATTCTCACGGTGTCCGAGATCGATCTGGTTTTGTGTGCCCCAGTCAACCATCAAGCCGCAGTGTCCGTACCAAACGCTTTCAGAATACGCAGCAACATTCTCGCCCCACTGACCTTGTGAAGCGTAGCCAGCTTTTGTGTATCGCTGTGTTAGCTGATCGCCATTCGAAGATGTGTGGCCCTGAAAGTTGTTCGCAATCATGTCCGCAGTGTGTCCGCGTGCCGCCTGAATAAGCTTTGCATGAAACGCCAGTGGTGCACGTGCTGGGTAGGTCGTAAATGCTTGCTTCGTTGCGCTCTTGTTAATCTGAAAGTACTGATACGCCGATTGCACAGATGGATCTGGGGTATCCATTAGGCGCACTCCTTCTTCGGCTGGATTGGCGCGCGCACGATTGATAAGCTCGAGCATCCACTGCTCTTGTGGTGTTGGGTCGCCGTGACTAAACGCTTGCGACGGCTGCGCTGTAAGTGCAGCAGGGAAGGCGATAAGAAGTGCTAGAATCAATTGTTTCATGTCAGAGATCTCCGTGTTGCGGTCGTAGAATTATTTCTTCTATGTGAGTGCGTGGGTTGTAAAACCCATCAACAAGCGTTCGTATACAGTCAGCGACGTCGTCCGCCTGCATCATCCGCTTGTGGTGCGTGTTGAGCGACTCCTCGCTCCACATGCGTGTTTGTGTTGCTCCGAGCAGGATGTCGGTAATCTTCACACCAGACGTTCGAACCTCGTTGCGTAGCGTACGCATCATGGTCAGCAAACCCGATTTCGAAGCCCCATACGCAGAGCCCCCTTCAAATGCCGTGATCGATGCTACAGAGTTCACATTAATAATCATGCCCGATCTGCGCTCGAGCATGGACGGAAGGACACTCTTAGCGCACAAAAAGGCACCGCGAAGGTTTACATCAATTTGTTCGTCAAATTCTTCAAAAGTCATGTCTACCAATGGCTTGAAGAATCCAACTCCAGCGTTGTTGATGAGCACGTCTACCGGACCCTGCTGTTTAACAGCTTCTACGTAAGCAGACGAAACGGCCGTTGCATCGCTAACATCAGCCACCGTAACACACCAACTCTTGGCTGGTAACACCGAGGCCACAGCGTCGAGTGACTCTTTGTTGCGTCCGAGCAGCGACACGCGGTGTGCTCCTGCAAGTGCATGAGCAATCGACGCGCCAATGCCTGTGCCTGCGCCTGTAATCCAGATGTGTAGTGATTCAGTCATGAGGTACCATGGTAGTTTGAACTCTCAACGGAGAGTTCTGCTTGAACTCTCAACGGAGAGTTCTGCTTGAACTCTTGCGAGAGTTCTCATTTACGTGCGGAGTGAATGCTTCGCAACAACTGTTCTGTTTGAGGTCCGAGTTCTTTGCCGCGACGTTGCATAACAATGCGTGCGACGTCGAGCATTTTGTCTACATCGTATGTGTTCGAGATACTCCCCTGAAGCCACGTAAACGATGGTATCGAGACCGACACCGTGTGATCGGAGACAACATTACATGCTGCTCCACATGTTGCGCCTGTGGGGAAGTGTGTGCCGATAGCGGACTTCGAGTGATCACCGATGAGCAGACCGAGAAAGATCTGTCCTGTGTCTTCTATGCCCCACGGCATGTGCACCCGAATAGATCCGTACGTGCTTTTCAAATTTGATGTGGTGGTGCCGGCGCCGAGATTCACCCACTCGCCTAAATACGAATGACCCAAGTAGCCATCATGCGATTTGTTTGTGTAGCCCTGGATAATGCTCGTGTCTATTTCGCCCGCAACACGACAGTGTGGACCGATGATGCTGTTGCTGATGCGCGTACCGCTCTTTACGATTGTGCCGGAGCCAATCACGACCGGACCCTTCAAAAAAACATGTGGTTCGATAACTACACCATCTTCGATGAGAACTGGTCCGTCTTCCTCGTCAATCGCAACGGTCATGTGTACAACGGCATCGTCGCCCTCGATTAGCACATCCGAGTCCCACATCGTGCCTTCGGTGATGTTGTCGAGACACTGCCACAGGCGCGTAATCATGTAGGCAGAGACATCCACCGCTCTGCATGTGTCGGGGTTGAGTGCTTCGAGCAACGCTTGCGCATGCACAGGTGAGTCTGGCGGCTCAGGTAGAAACGCACCAACGGGCACGTCATCCACGAACAACAAAATCGGATCTTCAGATCGCTTGCACGCATCCTCGAGCGTCCGCATGGTATCGGGCGCCAACACCACATGTGCACCAATCAGCATTGTCGGTAAGGGGCGGAAGGGGGCTGCAGCGTTGGGATGGCGCTCTACGAACGAACGAACGTGCAGGTCGCGATGCGACGCAACGGTTACGATGCTATCGACGAGTGCGTTAGCCCATCGTTCGACAATTGTGAAGCGTCCGACACGCAATTCCCACGCACAATGCGTAATCGAAAATGGATAGAGGTGCTCGACTTCGTCGTGTTCAATTAGAAGAACTTGAATCATACGTTAACCTGAATCATGCGTTCTCAAGTGATATCCGGAATCATGCGTTCTCAAGTGATATCCTGAATCATGCGTTCTCAAGTGATCGTTTTAAGGATGCCTTGACGAATGAAACGAACAACGGGTGCCCTGTTACAGCGCGCGATTTTAATTCAGGGTGAAACTGCACGCCTACAAACCAGGGGTGGTCTTTTAGCTCGATGATTTCTACAAGCTTTCCGTCGGGCGACATGCCGCTAAGGACGAGTCCTTTTGCCGCAAGCAGGTCCCGAAATTCGTTGTTTACTTCGTAGCGGTGACGATGACGTTCATCGATGCGTTCACTCTTGTACGCAGCATAGGCCTTGCTGCTTTTCTTCAACACTGCAGGGTACTTGCCAAGACGCATGGTGCCGCCCTTGTCGGTTACGTCGCGTTGCGAATGCATAAGGTCGATGACGTTTTCTTTGTTCTTTTTGAACTCTGAAGAATTCGCATTTGGCAAGCCCGCAACATTACGCGCGTATTCGATTACTGCACACTGCATACCTAGGCATATGCCGAAGAACGGAATGTTGTTTTCGCGTGCGTGCTGAATGGCAGTGATTTTACCTTCAATACCGCGCGAGCCGAAGCCCGGACATACCAGGATACCATCGACGCCTGAGAGATGCTCCGAGACGTTGTCTTCGAGCACGAGTTCAGAGTCTATCCACTTTAGATCGACACGTGCGTTGTTAATGGCACCTGCATGGACGAGCGCTTCAAGAATCGACTTGTAGCTGTCTTTGTACTTGATGTATTTGCCGACTATACCAATCGTAACAGCATGCTTCGGGTTTTTAACGCGGCTGACGAATCGCGACCACGTGTCCATTTTCAATGCCGACTTGCGCAGGTGCAGCTTCTCGAGCACAATCGAATCGAGTCCGCGTTTCGCAAACATCATCGGCACTTCATAAATCGTCTCTGCATCAAGAGCCTCGAACACCGAGCGTTCTTCGACGTTGCAGAACATTCCAATTTTTTCGCGGATCTCTTTGTCCAGCTTCGACTCTGCACGACACAACAGAATATCGGGCATTATCCCGAATTCCATAAGTGTCTTCACAGAGTGTTGTGTTGGCTTTGTCTTTACCTCACCCGCGCTGCGGATGTAGGGCACGTACGTGAGATGCACAAACAGTGAATTAGAGCGTCCAACATCTAGCGCAAGCTGCCTTGCAGCTTCGAGGAAGGGGAGCGACTCGATGTCACCGACCGTGCCACCAATTTCGAGCATAATGATGTCGAACTTTCCTTCGAAAGCCCGCATGCGTCGTTTGATTTCGTCGGTGATGTGCGGAATAACCTGAACGGTCTTGCCAAGGTACTCGCCGCGACGCTCTCGTGAGATAACGTCGAAGTAGACCTGTCCCGCCGTGGCATTATTCTGCTTCGTTAGACTCACGTCAAGGAAGCGTTCGTAATGTCCGAGATCCAAATCGGTCTCGGCCCCATCATCCGTTACATACACCTCTCCGTGTTGGAACGGATTCATTGTCCCCGGATCGATGTTGATATACGGATCGAATTTCTGAACGGTGACACTGAAGCCGTGCTGTTTTAACAACAGTCCGATGGAAGCGGAGGCAATACCCTTGCCCAATGACGACAAGACCCCGCCCGTAATGAAGATAAACTTCGAGCTCTTAGGCACTAAACGACCCCAATGATGTAGCGTGCGATGAGAAGTGATGTGCGGACGCACATCATGGTGGACGGGCTCAAAATTACCGTAATGAAACGTTCCGACAATACACCGTCGTAACTTCGATGCATGAAAAGTCGAAATCATCAGCCCCTTAGGCGCTTCGCGCCCCTTCGCCAATGGCGCATTACGTCTGTTAAACTCAGCCACACCGCCTTACTTGTCGCATTTGTTGCGCTGGTGACGCTTGTTGTTGCGTCGTGCGGAAATGGCGAAACGACCAGCGGCAAACGCACCATTCGGTTCTGGCATTTCTGGACAGAATCGGGTCAGCTTGCCGCTCTAAAGCAAGTCGTCGCCCGATTCGAACAAGAACACAACTGCACGGTCGAGCTGACGGGACTGTCGTGGAAGGACGGAAAAACCAAGCTGCAGGCGGCGTTTAATTCCGGCGAACCACCAGACGTGATAGAACTGGGCTCGGACTGGGTTGCACAATTCTCGAGCGCGGGCGTGCTCGACAACCTTGCAATGGATTCGATGGCGTTGTCGCGCTTTGTGCCGTATTCGATGGCATCGGCGATGTGGGACGGAAAACTCTATGCGTATCCGTGGACGCTCGACACGCGCGTGTTGTACGTGAACACCGACATGCTTGCAAAGGCGGGCTGGACAAAAGACATCACAACGATGGACGACATGCTTGCCGCATCGCGAGCTGTGCAATCGACAGGTGCGTATGGTTTTGCGGCGAGTGGTGCCGACGTACATCGCCTCTACAAAAAAATTCTTCCGTTTATGTGGTCCATGGGCGGCGACATCCTCGATGCCAACGGCAAGCCCGTATTTTATACTCCGCAGAATATAAAAGCATTTACAATGTATGCCGACCTCGCACGCACGGGCTTTATGGAAACACAACGCGAACTCGATGCTGCATTCCAGCAAGGAAAAGTCGCCATGTGGCAATCGGGCTCATGGCTGCTCACAAAACTCAAGGCAACTCCAGCGCTAAAATTCAAAGCCGTGTTAATGCCTGGTGATGGCTCGCAACCCGGGCTCTCCTTTGCCGGCGGTGAGTACTTGTCTGTCAGCAATGCATCGAAAGAAAAACAAACGGCCCGTGCCTTCGTTCGGTTTATGTCCGACGGAAAAAATTCCGTCGACTTCTGCTCCTCCTTCATGGAAGCCGGATTCCCCGCAGACAAGTCGTTTTACCTCGACCCCAAACTCACTTCCGACCCACAACGCGCAGTCTTCGCAAAACAACTCGAGTTTGCACGCATGACACCAGTGCATCCAAAGTGGCTCGAACTCGAAGCTCTCCTCGAAGACGCCGTCGTGAAAGTTCTTCTGGGCGAGGCACCCCCCGAGAAAGCGCTCGAAGCCGCGCAGTACGAAGCATCGAAGATTATGTAATGCACCGCGCATTTGCTTTTGCAATCACAACCAAGCGCCTTTCAATTGTCACCACCACGGCTTGTTTGGTTTGTGCGCTCGCACTACTCAGCAGCTTCAGTGATGTTAGTGCGCAACAATTTGTTGTCATAAAAGGAACAGTCATCGACTCAGCCACGGGTAAGGGGCTGCAGATGGCTACGGTCCGTATCGTTGGCTCACCGAAAGGGGCTTTCACAACCAAGGACGGCGCTTTTCTCATTCGCCTGCCGCGCGGTGCGAACGAAGCGCGTGATGCGAACGAAACGCGTGGTGCATACGAAACGCGTGGTGCGAACGAAACGCGTGGTGCGAACGAAACGATTCGGGTCAGCGCATCTGTCATTGGCTACAGACCCGATACAGCAACTGTTTTCCTGCGTGACACCACCATTACATTTGTGCTCGCAGAGCAGCCCTTCAATGCACGTGGTGTAGAAGTGGTGGCCGAAGACCCGGGCGTGCGCATTATGCGCGAGGTGATTGCACGCAAGATTCGGCAGACAGAGTCACTCACGCGTTACACCTATTCGCTATACACGAAGTTCGTTGCTATCACCGACACAGCAACAGCAAGCAGAAGTTCGGGAAGGGGAGACACCACGGTGTTTGCAATTCTTGAGTCGTACTCGAAAGGGTATGTGGCAAGGCCGGACAGATACTTCAACGAAATCATTCAGCGACGTCAGACGGCAAACATCCCGGCGGCGGCAAACTTTGTTGCGTTCGGTACAAACCTGAATGTATACGACGACGAAATAGACATCGTAGGTGAGAAGATCGTAACGCCGTTTCACAGAAATGCAATCGACTACTACGATTTTGTGCTGACGTCGAGCGAGGACGATAGTCTCGTGACGATAACGGCAAAGCAAAATGGGATAGGACGTAAAGCGCTCGAAGGCACGCTGTACATCGACCAGCGCGGGAAACGTCCGCTCGAAGCGCGCCTCACGCCCAACAAATCGGTAAACCTGCCATTCGACGCAGCACTTACATACCGTCAGACATTTACCGAAGTCGACGGTGCAGTCATGCCCGAAGCACTTTCTATTGCAAGCACACTCGATGCCGACATCCTGTTCATCTTTTCTCCGCGACTCGACATTTCAATCGAAACGTTTTGCGATGAATACGATGTGCATGCGCAGTTCGACGACGAAGTATTCGACCGCAGGCGTGTTGAAGCAACCGAGGCTTCACAGATTTACGACTCAACATTCTGGAACGCAAACATTAAAGTTCCGCTGCGTCCAGAAGAAGCCAGTGGCTACGAAGAGATCCGCATTGCACTAGAAAATCCCGACAGCCTTATCACGACAACCTTCATCGATCGTTATATCGGTCCAGTTACGCGCACCCTTGCGCGCCTTGCGCGCCGCCCCTTCACCGGACTCGAAGATATATTTCGTTACAATCGCGTGCATGGTCCGTACCTGGGCCTCGGCATCCGCACACGTCCCGACACCTCGTTCGAACTCTACACCGCCCTCGGCTACGGCTTCAACGACAAACGTGTTTCGGCAACTGTGCAGGGGTTGTATTTCTTCGACGAGCTGCAGAAATGGACGGCCGACGCATCGGTGTACAACCGGCTCAGCCGCCGCGACGACGCGAACGTGGTGCGCACGACTGCCATCACTTTAAGCACGTTGCTGTTTGCAAACGACTACGGCGATTATTTCTACGCAAGGGGCTTCGAACTAGGGGCCTCGTACGGATGGGGTCAGCTGCGTTTCATTCGCAACGAAGTCTATGCACGTCCATCGTCAATCCGCATCTTCATGCGAAACGAAGATCAGACCATTGCGCAACAGCATGCAACGTGGTCGTTGTTCGCACGTGATCGCATCGTGCGCGAAAATCCGCCCATCATCGATGGCACCATGCGCAGTATTGGTGCAGAATTGTTTCTGAGCTATTCGCCGAGTCGACTTATCTCTCGAAACGGCATGGCATTGTATGCAGAGGTTAGTGAACCTTCGTTGCTCGCATCGGATTTTCGATTCGCACAAGTACAGTGGAAAGGGTCGTTGCGATTTCCGACGTTACCGCTGTGGCTCATGGACGTCTCGGCAAGTATTGGTTGGTCGTTCGGCGAAGCACCACCACAACGATTCTTCAGCCTGGAGTCCGCATTCAGCGGCATTGCCACCGGCTCCGCGTTTCGCGGCATGCGCATCAAAGAATTCTACGGCGATCGATACGCTACGCTTGCGGTGCTGCACAATTTCGGCGAAGTTATTCCGGGCCTTTTGCGCATACCGAACGTTGCATCGTTCGGTATAGAGTTTCTACTCTTTGGGGGAGTCGGGTGGACACAGTTTTCACCGCATACATTCACTCGCACGGCTACCACTCTGCCCACCACTGACGTTACCCGCGAACGCGTTTATTACGAAGCCGGTATTGGCTTCAACCGCATTCTGCTGTTCTTTAGACTGGACGTAAACGCTCGCTTCTCACAGCGCGACACGCCCGCATTTGCGATTACGCTAACCTCGGCCTCGTTCTAGAGATTACTGTACGATTAGGCGCTGCATAGCGCGTTCACCCTTGTCGGTCGTAAGCGTTGCCAGGTACATTCCAGCGGGCACATTACTTAGTGCAAACGCAAACTGTCCCTTGCCCGGAGTACGCCTTGCATCCTGCGTTAGCGTTGCTACGACATTCCCGTTCAGATCCAGTAGCGTTAGAGTTAACGTGCGGGGTTCGCTCAATACAAAACTCATTGTAGCGCCGCCTTCCGTTGCGGGGTTGGGATAGACCGTTGTCGATGTAATCGCGCCGTTGCTAGTTGGCGTCAGATCGGAGAGCCTCGCGACCGATGGAAGCACCTGAGCGTTCTTGCTTCGCTTTGTGGTGGACTTGATAACTATGCGGCTTTGAAAACGCTGCTTGCGTTTCGAATCACCGTATCTCGTAGTCGAGTCGAGATTGATCTTTCGTTTGAAATTGTAGACCTTTTTGTTTGACCGCAGCGAATCCACTTGAACATCACGTAGCTTGAGGAACTCCTTTGGAAGCACGGTCATTGAATCAATAGCCAGCTTCAGATTCAAAAGCTTCATAGTCGAATCAATATGTGCTCGCGTATTGGCGGAGAGTTTCATCATTTCATTGTGGGGATCCCGGTTTTTCATTTCAGAATACTCATCAGGACTGAACTGACCCATTAGCATAACCATTGAGTCGAGATTGCCGTCCACGTTAAAATCATACGAAGCCATGCTCGAGTCAAGCCCCTTCATCCTAATTACAAATGAGCGCATTGTGGAGTCATTCGATCGGAATGATTTGAATTTGGCATCATTCGAGGAATAGTTCTGAGTGGCAATGCTATCACCGCAATGGAGTTGACTTTTGACCACGCTGATAATGGAGTCGATGTTCAAAAATGCGGACTTCGTTTCTCGATCATTCATGCGCATCTGATTCTGCATATACTCACCCCCCATGCGCATGTAATTCTCTATCCACTTACTAGACTGCTCGCGAAATGCAGTTACTGAATCCGGGTTGTCGCTGATGCCAGAGGCGTGCACAATCATCGTTTGATCATCGACCTCGACTGCGACTGCTTTGATGTTTGTGTCCCCGAATTTCAAATCGCGCGGTGCGACGTCCATGTATTTTCTGACTGAGCGAACGAGCGAATCGACATTGAGATCGTTTGCCTTGTACGACCTAGACACATTGAAAGGCTGCCCGTTGCTCATTGTATCAAATTCGATATCGTAGCTGATTTCAATGTCTAGCAACGTCTCGAGTTCATCTTGCATCGAATCGGGGAACGCCTGAACTAACTCTGCTGATGGTTCATACCATGCAAGAATATCCGGCCGTCCGGCATACGTCACGGGTACAAGTTCATTCAATCGTCCGGCAATTGCAGCATAGTCTGACGGGAAGAACGCTACGTTGGTTGGTGAGCATGCGCGACCGCGACTATCGGTACACAACACAGGCACAGGAGCGGATGGTTGTGATAGGCGATCGGTGACCTCGCGATTCGCACGCACTGTTGCAAAGTATACTTTAACCTCGTTGTTCGTGTTTTCACTGGAAGCGGCAGGATACACGCATTTAATCTGACAAAGTGCCGGTTTGTTGTCGTCCGCGTTACGTTGCCAGTCGAATGCAATTGGTTGCATGAACTGACTCGTTGAACACGAGGCATCCTTCTTTGTTAGGGATACAGACCTTACGACTGGATTGACACTAGTATCCGTTGAAAGAGCAGGCGCTACAGCACGCGATGCCACATCGTGGGTCGAACGTGCACTTTGCGTTGTTGAAGTACTGTTCGCGTCTGGTTGATTTGTCCGGTCGAGCACGACCGATGATGTCATGCCCGCGATGGTAATGATGACGCCGGCAATAAGCATTGGTATCATAACAGGGCTCCGTTTCTTTTTCGGCGGTTGTTCGATCAGTGCGCGCACATCGTCCTGCGACAAAGGCGAAGCCTCGTGTCGTGCAGCATCGAAGAGCGAGTCGAGAGAGCGGTTTGGACGTTTCATGTCACGATTGTAGTAGTTGTAACTGTCTGCGATAGCGTCACAGGAGACGCTTGTAAAGGGACCGATGAAGTTGATTGCATAGGACCCGATGAATTTGCTTGTAAGGGGGCATGAGAAGGGGCTGCCGAAACATCGGCATCTAACATGCGTGCGAGTGTTTGTCTGCCGCGAAGCAACCGCGATTTCACACCCGAGAGTGTGTCGCCTTGCACTTCGCGAACTTCTTCGAGGCTTAGGCCGAGTACATCAAACAGCACCACCGATTCGCGTTGTTTTATGGGAAGGCTCTGCAGAGCCTTTCGCAAAAACAGCACATCGAGTTGTGCATCGGGCAATGGGTCGGTGTGCGGCCGAGCCATTGCTGCATCTTCGTCGAATTCACCGAAGAAGCTCCGACGCCAGCGCTGACGTTTGTTTAATCGACTTGCAATCGTGAACAGAAAAGACACAAACGCCTGTTCGTCGCGCAGCTTCTGAAAACTCTGGTACGCCTGCAGCACAGTCTCGCTCATGATGTCCTCTGCCTCATGCGTCGACCGCACCATAGAGCGAATGAATCGCCATAGAGCATCGCGCTGAGGTTCGAACAACGCCATGAAGCGCTGCTGCAGATCGTCATTCAGCATGGTCTAGACCAAGAACGTTGTGTGCACACGGAGGGGTAGGTGACACGGCCTCCGGGAAAGTTTCGTGCTACGAAAGTCTGGTTTTGAGATCCTGATCGATTGCATCCAAAAATTCTTCGGTATACAAATAATGCTCACCATGGTTGACCTTGTTGCCGTGGATGCACACAGCAAGGTCCTTCGTCATGCGGCCGCTTTCGACGACAGCTACGCAGACTTCTTCGAGGGCGGTGCAGTAATTGATGAGGTCTTGATTACCATCGAGCTTGCCCCTGAATGCCAAGCCCCTTGTCCATGCAAAAATCGATGCAATGGGGTTCGTGGATGTTGGCTTACCTTTTTGATGATCGCGATAGTGACGCGTAACGGTGCCGTGTGCGGCTTCGGCCTCCATGGTCGAGCCGTCTGGCGTAACGAGCACAGAAGTCATGAGTCCGAGCGAGCCAAAGCCTTGTGCAACGGTGTCGCTTTGCACGTCGCCGTCGTAGTTCTTGCATGCCCAGACGAAGTTGCCATTCCACTTCAGCGCAGCGGCAACCATGTCGTCGATGAGGCGGTGTTCATACGTTATGCCGAGCGCATCCATCTGCGGTTTGAATTCCTGATACGTCTCTTCGAAGATGTCCTTGAAACGTCCGTCGTACTTCTTGAGGATTGTGTTCTTGGTGCTGAGGTACAGAGGCCACTTCTTGCTTATAGCCTGGTTGAAGCACGACTTTGCAAAACCGCGTATCGACTCGTCGGTGTTGTACATGGCGAGTGCAACGCCATCGCCCTTGAAATTGTACACGTCGAAGCTCTGCACAGCGCTGCCATCATCGGGCGTGTACGTAATCGTCAGCTTGCCCTTGCCCTTCGTCAGAAAATCGGTCGCGCGATACTGATCGCCAAACGCATGACGTCCGATACAAATCGGCGCCGTCCAATTCGGCACCAGCCTCGGCACATTCTTGCACACAATCGGCTCACGAAACACCGTACCATCGAGAATATTCCGAATCGTTCCGTTCGGCGACTTCCACATCTGCTTTAGTCCGAACTCCTCTACGCGCGCCTCATCGGGCGTAATCGTCGCGCACTTAATGCCAACATGATACTGCTTGATTGCCTCGGCCGCATCAATCGTCACCTGGTCATTCGTCGCATCGCGGTGCTCCATCCCAAGATCGTAATACTTAATGTCAAGCTCCAGATACGGCAGCACCAGCTTGTCCTTGATGAACTTCCAGATGATACGCGTCATTTCATCGCCATCGAGCTCGACAACGGGGTTAGCAACCTTGATCTTGTTCATGCGGGAGAGGGGATAGTTGTGAGGGGTCAGAAGGGGGCTGGGTCAGCGACCGCAGTCGGGCAAAACTAGCATATCGGCGGGAGTCACATGAAGACCATTGTGCGCAACGACTACTTCGTTGATGATTTTGGTGGCTAGTACAATGGAGTAGAGCAATGGGAGAAGTCCACTCAGTCGAGCGACCTGGTGGCGGCGGTAAACGCCTTGCCCACTCCGTCTGCTCAACCGACCCCGCCATTTTCAATGAAGTTGGGCTGCTTTCGGACTTGCGCCTCCTAATTCAGTCCGCTCGACAGCGGGTCGCATCGGCCGCCAGCGCGGCAACTACTCTCTTGTCCGAATTTGGGGTCGGGTTCAGCTATGCCGCCCTTACACGCATGGTCCGTTTTGCAGAGTGGATGACCGACCTAAACATTCTTGCGACGCTGTCGCAAGAATTGAGCTGGAGGCACTTCATCGAACTCCTGCCTATCAAGGACCCCGTGGCCCGAGAGTTCTACGCAGAGATGTGTCGTTTGGAGCGGTGGGACGTTCGCACTCTTCGGCGGAAGATCGGCGGCATGTTGTTCGAGCGCACCGCGCTGTCGAAGAAGCCCAAAACCCTCGTCGCCGCAGAGATCGCCAAACTGCGCGACGGACAGATGAGCCCCCACCTTGGTGTTTCGTGACCCGTACCTTCTTGATCTCCTTGGCCTGAAGGGCGCCTTTAGTGAGCACGATCTCGAGAGTGCCATCCTGCGCGAGCTCGAAGGTGTGCTTTTGGAACTCGGCTCTGGCTTCACCTTCGTCGCGCGGCAAAAGCGCATAAGCGTTGGCAAGGACGACTTTCATCTCGACCTACTCTTCTTCCACCGCCATTTGCGACGCTTGATCGCGGTCGAGTTGAAACTTGAGTCGTTCCAGCCGGCCCACGTAGGTCAGATGGAGTTCTATCTCCGCTGGCTCGACAAACATGAACGCACTGCAGGAGAAGCGGCACCTATAGGCTTAATCTTGTGTGCGTCCGCTGACCTCGAGCAGGTGGAGCTACTCGAGCTCGACGCCAAGTCCATCCGGGTGAGCGAGTACCTGACGGAGCTGCCTCCACTGCCGCTCCTGCGCGCGGCGCCTGCACCAGGCCATCGAACACGCCAGCGAGATTGCGGCGCGACGACCTCCCGAGGACCAGCCATGAGTAATGTCGACTCGAAACTGTCTGGCTTACGCAGCAATTGATGGCGGAGTTTTTTCAGACGACGAAGCAGAACATTGGGCAACACCTCAAGAACATCTTCGAAGAGGGCGAAGTGGCCCAGTAGGCAGTGGTGAAGAATTCCTTTACAACTGGATGTCTATGGAGAAGGAGAACTGGAGGACGCGGCAACTAACGAGGAATCCTCGGTAGTTCAAATCGAGTTCGTAGCACGAACAATGTATGCAAGGTGTTGTTTGTTCTTCGACAGGCACAGCCCGCTTATGCCTACCTCGCGCAGGTTTAGCGACGACACGGACACGTCATTGGTGCCTGTGTTCGCACGGGAAGAGATACCAGAGAGCAACAGGCCAATTGCGGAGAACGCACAAACCGTCCTCAGTGAGATTGTCATAGTGACCTTTAGACAAAGTCTACGGACGTGATTACAATTCAACCCCGGCTCAAATCCTTCCGGCACAACTTTTATAAGATAATCACCTGCACACTTGCTGCCGCAGCCATCGCCTTCTCCCTCAACTCCTCAATCGAAGTATTCGTATCACCCGACGCCAGCGCAACGCCCATGCGACGATGCACGCGTGTAGAGGGCTTGCCGAAGATTCTGATTTCTATGCAAGGGTCTGATAGGGGGCTTTCGATGCCCGTGTATGTGGGCTCGTTAGGTGATGCTTCTGTAGCAAGAATGACTGCAGATGCTCCGCTGCGTTGGAGCGTTATCTCGGGGATGGGGTAGCCAAGCACAGCGCGGGCGTGGAGTTCGAATTCGTTGAGGTTGAGGGTGTTGGCGAGGGTGACCATGCCGGTGTCGTGCGGACGTGGCGAGAGCTCGGAGAAGTAGACGTCGTCGGCCGTGAGGAAGAATTCGACGCCCCATATTCCAGCCCCTTGCAACGATTCGGTGACGCGAGCTGCCATGTGCTGGGCTTTGGCGAGGAGTTCGGGGGACGCCATAGCGTGGGGCATCCACGATTCTATGT
>JAWXBR010000018.1:0-54832 GCA_034440235.1 bacterium | reverse complement strand
TATCTTTGAGGTTCTGCGGAAGTGGCGAAATGGCAGACGCACCAGACTTAGGATCTGGCGGGTAATTCCGTGAGAGTTCGAGTCTCTCCTTCCGCACAAACAATACTCGGAGTTTTTTTGGAACGTAGTGTTAATACGCTCAATGGGTGTGAGCGCGAAGTGCGCATTCAGCTTAGTGAGCCTGAACTTAAACCGCACTATGAGCAAGCCTATGTACGGTCACAGGCAAGCATAACCCTGCCTGGCTTTCGCAAGGGCAAAGTGCCGTTACCTGTTATTAAGCAACGGTTTGGGCGCGAGATCGAAACAGAGGCGCTCGAGTCGATCGCGGATGCTGAGTTCCGCTCGTTTGTTAAGGACGAGAAGCAAAGTGTTGTTGGCAATCCTGCGTTAACTGACATTCAGAAGCAACCGGACGGTGTCTCTTTCACCATTCGGTTTGAGGTTATGCCTGAAATAGAGCTGGCTAACTATCGCGGACTGGTTGTTGACAGGATGATAAAAACGGTTACTGAAGATGATGTGCAAGGGGAGATTAACAAGATTCTCCTACGTGCAGCATCGTTCGAGCCAGCAGAAGAAATTGCTGATACCATGCACCTCGCAGCCATAACGATGCATGAACTAGACCGCGAGTCTTCGATGCCTATTATTGGCGCACAGGCTAAGGAAGATCGTGTGTTTCTTGACGACGACAATGTTGATATGCATCTGCGCAACTCGTTACTACACACAAAGGTTGGCGACTCGTTCTCCTACATGGGTGAGACAACAGACGATAGCCAGACTCCGCCTAATACTCGTGTCACCGTAACCGACATCCAAAAAGTAGTACCAGCAGAACTCACAAACGAGTTTGTTGAAATGATTACGGCTGGCAAGTTCAAAACCACCGAAGAGCTGCGCGAAGACATCGACCATCAATTGAACGATTACTTTGATCGGGCCTCGAAAGAGAACCTCGAAAACCAGCTCGTCGATCAGCTGGTAGCACTGCATTCATTCGACGTCCCCCATTCGCTGCTTCATTCGGTCGTGCATCAACTCTTCGAAGATTTCAAGAAGCGGAACGAGGGGGCGCCCGGAATAGAGAAGCTTACAGCGCATGATCTCGAGCCGCAATTCAAGCCTATGGCTGAACGCATTGCTCGATGGGAGCTCATTCGCGGCAAGATCATCGAAGCCGAAGGAATTACCCTTATTGACGAAGACATTGCAGCTGCTGCCACGCGTTACGACGTGTCAGATGAGCAAATGAAGTTGGTATTGCGTCAGAATCGTGGTGTGGAAGACCAATTGCTGGCTGACAAGGCCGTGCAGGTTCTTGTAGACTATGCGATTGTAAACGACGTCGACGTCGACCAAGAGCAACCCGTTATATAATAAGAGGATACGCATTACATGGTCAACCAGCTCATCCCCATGGTCGTAGAGCAGACAAGTCGCGGTGAGCGTGCTTACGACATCTATTCACGCCTCCTTAAAGAACGCATAATATTCGTTGGCACGCCTGTTGATGACTATCTCGCCAGTGTTGTCATCGCCCAACTGTTGTTTCTGCAAAGCGAAGATCCAAACAAGGATATTTCGCTTTACATCAACTCTCCAGGTGGTAGCGTAACTGCTGGCATGGCCATCTATGATACCATGCAGTTCGTAAAGCCAGATATCTCCACAATCTGTGTAGGTATGGCTGCTTCGATGGCACAGGTTCTGTTGTGTGCTGGTGCTGCCGGAAAGCGTTTTGCGCTTCCGAACTCACGTATCATGATGCACCAACCATTGGGTGGTACACAAGGTCAGGCGTCGGATATTGAAATCTACACGAGGGAAATGCTCCGAGTTCGCGATATGCTCTACAGGGTTATTGCGAAGCACACGGGCAAGGATTACGAGACGATAAAGGCAGATGCTGATCGCGATCGTCACATGTCGGCACAAGAAGCACTCGAATACGGCTTCATCGACAAGATTCTTGAACGACCTATCTGAGGTTACATGTCAACAAGCGAGACAACTGGTCATCCCGAGGAACTTCACTGCTCATTCTGTAGCCGTAGTTCTCGCGAAGTAACGAGTTTGATAGCGGGCAAAGGCGTTTACATCTGCGATATCTGCGTGCAGAATTCCGTAGAAATCCTCCGTAAAAACCAGCCTGCCTCGTCGTTGCGCTCAGATGCTCGTTCGCTGCCGAAACCTTCAGAGCTGAAGAAAAAATTAGATCTTTATGTGATTGGACAGAATAAGGCCAAGGAAGTGCTCAGTGTAGCGGTATACAACCACTACAAACGCATCCAGGCCGAGGACATGGTTAGTCCGTTCGACGATGTCGAAATAGAAAAGAGCAACATCCTCATGCTCGGACCGACAGGTACCGGCAAGACCCTTCTCGCTCAGACCCTTGCCCGCATTCTCGACGTACCATTTGCGATAGCGGATGCTACAACGCTTACCGAAGCAGGTTATGTTGGCGACGATGTAGAGTCCATCATTGTTAATCTTCTGCAAAACGCCGACTACAATGTTGAACGTGCGGAACGTGGCATCATCTATGTCGATGAAATCGATAAGATCACACGCAAGAGCGATTCGGCTTCTATTACGCGTGATGTTTCAGGCGAAGGTGTACAACAGGGACTCTTGAAGATTCTTGAAGGCACGGTGGCGGGAATTCCCCCGAAAGGCGGACGAAAGCACCCTGAACAGCCCCTTATCTATGTGAACACGCGAAACATTCTATTTATTTGTGGTGGTGCATTTGAAGGACTCGACAAGCTTATAGCACGTCGGATGCGACCGTCGACAATAGGATACACAGCAGGCACACACCTACATGACGAACATGTGTCTTCAGTCCTTAAGGACGTCGAACCCGAGGACTTGATGAAGTTCGGCTTCATACCGGAGTTTATTGGTCGCCTTCCAGTAATAGCATCGCTCGATCCGCTATCGGACGAAGCAATGCTTGACATCCTTACAAATCCGAAGAATGCCCTCGTAAAACAATACCAAAAGCTGTTGTTACTAGAAGGCGTTAAGCTTGAGTTCGATACCGAAGCGCTTCAAGGCATCGTGAAACGTGCGAAAGCACGCAAGACTGGTGCACGTGCGTTGCGTGGTGTTTTAGAAGAAATCATGAACCCCATTATGTACTCGCTCCCAGACGAACGTAATGTGCGTACATGCATTATTACGGGCGATGTTGTCGAACGCGGAGGCACACCTCTGTTCGAACTTTCAGAACAGCCAGTGCATTCTCGCGGACGCGCCTAACACGAGCAGCTGCCACTCGCGTCTACCACTTGCGTCTGCCACTCGCGCCTACCACTCGCGCCTACCTCCCAAGCTCGAAGCTTACTGGTATGAATATCCAACAACCTGTAGGACGTTCATTCTGAAGAGCAGGTTCGTATCGAATGCTGCGTACGCCATTGAGAGCAGCATCGTCAAGTAGTGCATTGTCTGACGAGACAACGGCAGCATTGCTTATCGACCCATCGGCACCGATATACGCTTTTATTATAACCTTTCCTTCTATTTGCCTTCGTACAGCAAGCTCAGGGTAACGCACTGCCGAGCGAAGCTCGCTTATAGAGAACGACGGGTCGCGTTCAAATGGGATAAATGGTTCGTCTGGGTCTTCAGCTATTGGCTCTAAAACTGAAGTAGTTTGGTAGTTAACGCCACCAGTATCGTTTCCCATTCCCGACGGAAGTCCGTTCGAGTTCTTGCCAGGTCCGCCTTCTGCCCAATCTACAGGGTCGGTGGCAGGCACCTCGATCTCTTGTGGTACGACAAGCTGAAAAACTGGTCGAACTCTACTTAACTCTCCAGTTGTCTTAGTACCACCTGACGCAGCAGGAAGCTGGATGTGGACCTTCTCAAGTAATTGAGCTGCACTTGTGCTCAGGTTATTTGGTATTACTTGGACAGTGTGGCGTGGTGGCCGAGCTAAGAGAAGCAAGAAAGCTATGGCAACGCATAGTGCGACACCATAGCTTCTTAACGTGTTGGGTCTATTGTCGACCCATCGTGATTCCAGATTTCTTGTTGCGACGTGTATCATGACGGTCCTCATGTGTTGTGCGGAGCGAGGAGCCGCAGATTCACGAAGCGGTTACATCATCGAACTACCACGAAGGTTTGAGTCCGTCGTTCATTGCCAACCTTCAGCTGAGCTAGATACGTTCCCGATGGAAGGTTGCTTGTACCGAATGGCACCGTGTACATCCCCGCAGTGCGCTCCTGATTTACAACAGTTGCAACGTGGAAGCCAAGGTTATCAAACACCGTCAACTGTACGTTTTCAGTTGTTTGTACTGAGTACTTGAAGTTCGCATCACCGCGTACAGGATTAGGAGCAACTGCGGAGAACGAGAAGGTTGATGCAATTTCATCTTGAACATCGGTGGCTGACTGACGGATTACGCGTACTGTTGTGAATTCGTCGAACAGTACTTCGCGTATCACAGTTGGGTCGGCGCCAAACCATTGCTCAAGTACACTTGCATATACCTGTCTGAAGTCGAATTGCATCTTCAGGTTGTCTTTGTCTAGATCGCGAAGATTCGGCGTTGTACCTATGATGCCATCTTGCACAGGTATACCAAAAACGAACATTGGTGCTGCAGTACCGTGGTCGGTACCAAGACTTAGGTTGGCACTAACGCGTCGACCAAATTCGCTGAACGTCATCGAAACCACTCTGTTAGCCGCGCCAAGCTTTTCTATATCACGTTGGAAAGCTGTTACAGCAGATGACACCTGTCCAAGCAGAACAGCGTGGCTACCGATTGTTGGATCTGCCTGATCGACCTGCGATGAGTGCGTGTCGAAGCCACCTAATTGAACGAGGTAAACGCGTGTTTTTAAACCGCCTGCAATCAGTCGTGCTACGATCTTTAACTGATCTGCTAACCGATTGCCTGTAGGGTACGTTTCGAGGTTCGTTGCTTTATCTGCAGCTTCCTTGATGACAGTCGAGTATTGAAGCGACTTCATCTGAACTTCACGCACAAAGAGCACATTTTCACGTGCATGTAGCGCAGAAGGAAGCTCATCCGTTGATGCAGTAGTACCGTTTACAAGGTTGTAGAACGATTCTGGATCTTGAAGTGCAATGCCCATCCCCTGCTGGTTGAGTCCGAGCAACGTCATCGTCACAACGGCTGACATCTGAATGGCAATCGGGTCGGGCATGCTCGCGTTAGGATAACCTTCCGGATAGTTCGGGAAGACCCCATTCAAGTATCTACCGAGCCAGCCCGACGTGACATTCACATTCGAGTCTGATGCCGACATCATGATGTCGGTGGACCTAAAGTGAGAGAGGTTCGGGTTGGGATACGTAACGCCCTGAACGATACTAACCTTCTTTTCATTCCACAACGTTTGGATGCCGGTCATAGACGGGTGCAGAGCAGTTGTGTCTGTTAGCTTAAGTGCCTTGGTCTCTGGAATAGCGACGTTAGGTCTAGGTGTTGCATACAGAGAATACTGGTCGAGAGGAATGACTGTGTTTAGGCCGTCATTACCACCGTTGAGCTGTATGAGAACAAGCACACGGTCAGTTGGGACATCCACACCAAATAGTTGATGTAGTACTGGTCCATCAAATGCCTTCAGTGGCAAGCCGTTCAGTAGGATTGGAATACTGACAGCGCCCGAAGTGCGAACGAGAAATTCACGACGTTTCATAGCGATTTCCTTTTTTCGTTAGTCGCCACACACAGTGCGGTTATCAGAACAGTTGATATTCCGCCATGCGGAAGAGATACTTGAAGAACGCATCGAGCTTAACCTTAAGGGCGTTGCGATTACCCTGATTCGTCGGTTCTGCCACAAAAGCCTGCCACTGGGTGGTCCATTCATAATCGGGAGCGGTGCCCCCTTGCAGAATGTCTTTCACAAGGCGTTCTCTTTGGTCTTCGCTAAACGGTAGCGCAAAAAACGTCGCATTAATTTCATCTACCATGACATACGGATCTTCAGCACTAGTAATCGTCAACACAAAGTCGACAGTGCTAAGGATGCCATTGCGCCCTTGTCTCGAACCAGCAACTAACCCATCAGAATAGCCATTACGAGTCGGAAGCGTTACTGTCGTTAACCAGACACGGTAGAAATCTGGTGTTTGATAATATGCTGCCCAGCCCGCGACGTTCGGTGGTTCGTTCAAATCCATCTGTTGTGCAGCTAGAGACGTCTGTAGTGTATTGAAAAAATTAAACCGTGCTGTTAATTCCGTAGGAACTACAAGTATTGGCATGTTGCGTAGTATACCTACGATGAAGTCAGCCGGACTTCTCAGTTGTGCGCCGATGATTTCCGCCGTGAACATATGCTCACTTGCAAGCAGTGTCTTTAGAATTGGCTCTATAACAAAACCATTCTGGCGAAGGGTCTGAGCAAGGGGCTCGATGACGCCTGCCTCAATTTCTGCCGTGAGTTCGCTATTAACAAACCAGCGGTAAAGCTTACGAACGATAAAGCGTGATACTTCGGCTTGAGCGAAGATCATGTCCAACAACTCGTTTAACTCGTCGAGTCCGGCGTTTGGCCCAGTCTTGCCCTGAATCAGCTTACTTTGATAGCGAGCAGAAAACTGTTTGCTCGTTGTGTCGTGTTGTTGTGGGCTGAACGCTACAAGACCCGTTTGTCGAGACGGACGCCACCCCGTGAGAACCTTTGCGGCAGCCTGAACATCTTGCTCGGTATAGAACGTGTAGTCGCCAGGAGCTGCTTCGGGTCCTTTACCAATCGTAAATAATTCCTGAAGCTCGCGAGCATAGTTCTCGTTCGGACTGCCCTTCGTGTTTGTATCGCCGTTCAGATACCGCAGCATCGCAGCATCGATCGTCACAAAACGAACCATGTCTTTGAAGCCCTTCAGTCCGTTCGCTCGCAAATACGCAAGCAGCGTAAAAGACATTCGAGAGTCCTGAACTACCTGCATCTCCGTCGAAAAGTGGTTCGACCAGAAGAGGGTCAGCTTTTCGCGAATCGATATTGGATCGGCAACCATAAGGTCTGCCCACCAAGCTTTGATATATCGCTGGTATAGACCGTTATTCTTTAGAGGGTCGAACGGACCCGTTATGAACGAAACCCCTGTGTCAGGGTCCACCGGTGGCGGAGGCGCCTCACGTGTCGCAAACAGCGTTGCTACCGTGGCATTGAGTCCATCGTTTACCGCTTTCTGAACTTGTGTTGGTGTTGCGCCGAAACACGTACGCCTCAAGAAGTGAGAGGCTTCACGGCGAGTCCACGGACCGCCATACGTCGTAAGTAAACCCATTGTTATCTCCTGTCGTTGGCGTTAAGCGGCGGCTTCGTGTTGGGAGGTTGTTCCCTAGTTTAATGGCCAAAATACTCTTACCAGCCTCGGAGTTACATCGATTTTCGATTTTTTCGACAATAGTAGCAATTCTATCTCTGGAGCGCTGCAGGTCATGCACACTTGCCTTGAACATGCGCACATGACTGATGTTTACGAAGCATAGTCTGCCCTTGATCAGGCTTTGAAGTAAGCAGATCTCAGGGTAGTTCATGAGGAACAGAATTCCTTCGATAACATTCATCGATCTGGTATTGAAACCGATCCTTCTCATCGTGTCAGAACTTAGGAAGCACATTGTACCACGCAGTTTTGTATCCGCGCCTATCTCGCCCCTGTCAACTGCGCTTAGTAGCTCAAGGAGCCCCCTGCCCAAATACATTAATAGCTGCAACTGGTTCAGGTTGCGGCGGCGATAGAAATCCCACGCCGTGCCGAGGTGAAGTTCGAGTGTTTTCGCGCCGAAAGGGACAGTAAGAAACATCGGTGAGTAGTACCGATAGACTCCCATTCGGCGAAGGAGTGGTGTTGTTACAAATCGAAGACAACGGAAAAGTGCCACTGCGACGAGCAGGGCTAAAGGAATGATCGCAATGAGCGCAAGGTCCACGAAGCAAGTTCGGGGCTGCAACGTTACGGCATCGTCACCACGCGGTAAAGAATCGTCAACATGTGTGCGGGTATGTTTGTGCTAATGATACTCGAAGACATTTCTGCGCGATTCATAGGATTAAGCGATGCCGATGTTGCGAAACGCACATTGGCAGGACAAACTAACCGCGACCCCCGCTCGCGTACGAAAGACCTGGGCGCCATCGTAGCAGAAAACCTACTGACGGTTTTCAATGTCATCAATGCCCTAATCATTGGACTTTTAGCATGGCTGTTTGCGGTCAATGATGATGCCCGCCTTTTACTCGACTCTGTGGGCATACTTTCTGTTGTCATAGCCAACACATTAATAGCAATCGTTCAAGAAGTGCGCGCACATCGTGCCCTCGAACGTGCTCTTCTGACGATGACACCACGCGCAAGTGTTATTCGCAACGACGAAGTTCTAAGTATCAACAGAGAAGATGTTGTTGTAGATGACCTGTTAATCGTACGTCGTGGTGATGTTGTAGCAGCGGATGCAGAAGTCATCTACGCAGAAGGTCTTGAACTGGATGAGTCTCTACTAACAGGTGAGTCGCAACCAGCCGAGGCAACGCCCGGACGTACCGTTCATGCGGCCACACATTGCACTGCAGGAATCGGCGTTGTGCGCGTAGCACACGTCGGTTCCGACTCTATGGCTGCGCGCATCACAGCAATGGCAAAACGCTATTCGTTCGCGCCATCACCAATGCAGCGCACAGTAAATAGGTTATTCGAAGGTTGGTTTGTATTCGCAGTGGTTATGGCCGCCATCGAAGTCGTGTTAAGCGCATCGACAATCCTTCAGGACGTTGACGAAATACGACGCATCGCTACACTTCTTGTCGGACTTATCCCGGAAGGACTTGTATTCTTTGCCACGATCACTGTGACACTGAGTGTAGTACGCATAACGAAGAAGGGTGTTGTTGTTCAAAAGCTATCTGCTCTTGAGTCGTTTGCTAGCGCAGAAGTCGTGTGTATGGACAAGACAGGAACACTCACAGAAAGTCGCCTTAGCGTTCACGGCGTCGAGCCGTTGAGTGAATCGACTGTGCTCGATTGTTCGACGATGCTCCGCTCTTATGCAGATGCTTCCCTAGATGAAGGTCAGACTATCGATGCTCTTAAAGGAATTGAATTGATTGACCATCAAGGACATCCCATTCAGGTTCAAAAATTTAATCCATCGGCTCGCGTTGCGTTTTCGTCAGTTCGTAAATATTCCGCTCTGCGTATAGGTGAACCTTTAGACGAAAATCCTTGGCTGGTGCTGGGCTCAGCAGATTCTGTGCTCACATCAAGTCATCCATTGTGGCAAGACGTTATGGGGCGCGCCGCCGCAAGGGGCTGGCAAGAGTTAAGACTGGTACTGTTGGCAAAAGCAGCAGACCAAGATGGTGCCCCAGCAATTGGAATAGCAGCAACTCCGATCTGTTGGTGCGCTCTCGACGATACTGTACGTACCGATGCAAAAGACGCGCTGGTTCTTTTCAGTGAGATGGGTGTAAAGGTTGTTTTTCTTACCGGCGACGCACCTGGTCCGGTGGTATCGTCGTTACTCCAACTCGGTCGCGTTATAGAACCGTCGGAGATTGTATTGGGTCCAGAACTTTTGAATATCGACAAAAAGACACTGGCACACTTTGTCTCTACACGCACAATTTTTGCGCGTTTGTTACCCGATCAAAAACGAGACATTGTTAATGCTTTTCGTGAGGAGTCTCATACGGTGATGATTGGCGATGGTGTGAACGATTTGCCCGCCATTAAGGCAGCCGATGTCGGCATTGCAATGGAGAAGTCAGCTCCCATCACAAAAGAAATCGCAGACATTGTACTTGATAAAATGTCGTTTACGGCATTGCCAGAAATGGTTGGCGAGGGCCGAGCGGTAATGCGAACCGTTCTCAATGTCGCAAAACTGTTCATTGGAAAAAACAGCATTCTCGTCGTCATGAGCCTCGTTGCAAGTGCAGGCTTGATACCATTCCCGCTAACACCGCGCCGAGGTGCACTCCTAAGTATTCTTGGCGTTGGCATTCCTTCGATGCTGTTAGCAGCTCAAGGCCGCCTTCGAGCCCCGGTTCGATCGTTCGCAAAAGAGCTTGTTGCCTTTGTTGTCGTGTGTGCTACGTGTGCAGTTACTCTTTCATGGTCGACTCATTTACTCTCGGTTCTATTTCCAGCCCTCTTTCACAGTCATGCGATGGCGCTTACGTATACGCTTATTGGCTCGCTCATTGGTTCCTTTTTGTCGGTTGATAAGTTTGATGCGACAACAACACGGCACACACGCGTTCTCGCAGCAATTCTGTTAGCTATTGCACTCGGACTCGCAGCGTGTCCGCATTGGGTGCCAGGTGTGAACATCATCCAGACCTTCTACGAAGTGGAGCACGTCTCGATTCAACAGGTGTCTATTCTCATGTGCCTTTCTGCCTTCGCACTCTACGCTTCATCTACCGTACATCGGGTGATGCTCTCGTGGATATCTTCGCGTAAGTGACACAAAGAACCATTCGACTCATCATTATTCTCGGCGGACTGTTACTGTTCGTTCCCAACCTTGGGAACGTCCATCTGTTCGATTGGGATGAGGTGAACTTTGCGGAGTGTGCGCGCGAAATGATTGTCACTGGTGATTACCTTCACGTGAAAATCGACTTCGCACCCTTCCATGAAAAGCCCCCTCTTTTTATATGGCTGCAAGCAATCTCGATGCTCATCTTTGGAGTGAATGAGTTTGCTGCGCGATTACCGAACGCCATCATCGGCGTCGTGACACTCCTCGTGATATTCAACATTGGATTGCGCTTACACAATGCTCGATTCGGCTTGTTATGGGTACTTGCCTATGCCGGTTCTCTACTGCCGCAGTTCTACATCCATAGTGCAATCATCGACCCGTTGTTCAACTTATTTATATTTCTTGCGATCGATAGTCTGTTTCGGCTGCGTGACGACAAACGTCGTGTATACATGGCCGGACTCTATGCTGGTCTTGCAGTGCTTACGAAAGGTCCGGTCGGATGGGGTTTAATTATGTTAACGTTATGCGTTGCCTGGCTAGTAGAGCGGCGAAGTTATACGTTCCCATTCCGTCCGATTTTAATTGTAACTCTCGCGACGGTACTCCTCTTTGGTTTGTGGCTGGGTGTTGATTATGTGCAGAACGGACCGCAGTTCGTTGCTGAACACATCGCGTATCAATATCGATTGCTTACGTCGGGCGAAGCAGGACACGAGCAGCCATTTTATTACCATACACTAGTAGTGCTTTTAGGATGTTATCCAGCATCAATTCTGTTTTTCAGAGCATTCAAACCTGACACAACAGAGTCAGTTCAACAGCGTGCTTATCGACTATGGATGATTATCCTTTTTGCTGTAGTTATGGTCGTCTTCTCCATCGTGAAAACGAAGATTGTGCACTACTCTTCAATGACATACATACCACTCACATTCCTGGCAGCAGTGGCTATCCAACGGTGGTTAGTGGGCAGAACGGAATGGCGTTTTTTGACGAAGGCTGCCCTAACAATAACATGCATCGTTTGGGCTGCAGTGGCAGCAGCGATTCCGCTGGCTTTCATGCATAGCGAGTGGCTTTTATCGCTACCTACGTTTCGCGATGAGTTTTTGCGGGCAAGTTTTCAGCAGCATGTATCTTGGACAGGCTTCGAGCCCCTTATCGCAATTATTCTACTGATTGGGGGTGTTACTGCCGTGGTACTCATGCGAGATGCGAACAAGCGCATGCTCTCTGTTTCGGTGTTGTTTGGGAGTGTGACGGTCTTTGTGGTGGTGTTCCTGCCGTTTGTAGCTCCGCGCATTGAACGATACACACAAGGTGCTGCCATCGATTTCTATACTTCGATGCAAGGAAAGCAAGTGTATGTCAAGCCACTTACGATGAAAAGTTATGCGCACCTATTCTATACACATAAGCCATACGAACTAAGCGCAACAGCGAAGGGAATTCCTGTTGATCAATGGGAGCCCTGGCTTTTAAATGGCACTATCGATCATCCCGCTTATTTCGTAAGTAAGGTTAATGATGCGAGAAGGTGGCGCCTTCATCAGAATCTTAAGGTAGTTGGCGAGCACGGAGGCTTTGTGTTTTTCGAGCGCATCACTACTTCACCGGAACTTCCGCCACTCCGAAGCCGCTAATTGGAATGGCTTCGTAGCCTGCAAGAGTGGTGCGTAGTTCGAGATCCAGTTGATATGCTCCTGCTACTAGAGGCTTGTATTCAAAGTGGATGGTTTCTGGTTTTGCCTTCGTTAGAACAAGTGGGTTTGGCGAAGAGACGGTAAGCCGGTCTACTAGAGCGACAACAGTCATTCCGATGTCTTCACCCGCAAACGATGTTATGGTGATCTCACCTTCGACAATCTCGCCCGCCCTCCCTTTATTAAAAGGTATGAAGCTCGAGCTAAGCTGGATTGGTCGGGCTAGTTCGACCTTTAGGACTATAGCATGCATGCTGTCAATCGGCTCGTTTGTTTGAATGGTAAGGGTCTTGCGAAGGGGTCCATTCGCCACGGGCATATTCATTGTTACATCTATGAAAATTTCTTCGTTCGGAGCTATAGAGTCGCGCTCCAACGGTGCTGTCACACATCCGCAACTGGGGCGCACAGACCTTATCTGTAGAGTCGCGTCACCGATGTTTTTTAGGGAGAGTTTCGTTTCAACGCGCTGTTGTTGTGTTGTTGGGCCGTTAGGGACAACCGTGCCCCAGTCAACTTCTGGTTGTACTTTCAAGCGCGGTTGCGAATACATGGTGTAAGCAAGCGCGACGAAAATTACTGTGGTTATGAATGTTCGTATTGAGATCATGCGCTGTTTTGCTGAGTAGTGATGCCTTCCAATATCGGTAAATTGAACGTCTATGGAGCAAAGTGAATGTCCGGTATGCAAAGGCTCATCACTATCTGAGCGTAAGGTTGGTCGTACATCGATGCTTCGATGTACAGAGTGCGGTGTGACGATAACGCCTCACAAGCTCCGCCGAGTGAATGAACCGGGCTTCTATGAACATTCCTATGTGTCTATACCATCTAGTCGTGCGTCGGCTCAGCAGTACCGCTATTCGCGCTACCCAGAGTATATACGCTTAGTGGCCGAGATTGGCAGGCATTGTCCACCACCAGCTCGATGGCTTGATGTGGGTTGTGGTTCAGGTGCATTTCTCGAAGAATGTCGAAATGCTGGGTACTCAGTAGAAGGTATTGAGTTGTCTCGGACTGAAACGGTCGAAGCAGAACGAGCAGGAATACGTGTGCATCACGATTTGAAGGGTGTTTACGGACCTCTAGACGTGATTTCGATGTGGCATGTGCTCGAACACCTCGATGAACCGCGTGAGATGTTGCAATCACTACGTAGTCTAATGCGTCCCGAGGGCATACTGTGTATTCGGGTTCCGAATTTCGCAGGTCGTTGGTCGGGTCTGCTTCGTGACAAATGGGTGTGGTTCCAAGCGCCAATTCATATCACGCATTTCGGACCTGATAGTCTTCGAAAACTTTTGAATGATACAGGATTCGAGATAGAGATGATAAGGAAACAACGTCCAAACGATTGGCTTGTACGCCGCGCCTACAGCCTAGCTGCAGATGTTTTTAATACGTACACCAATGCACCCAGAGAATCTGTAAAGGGGTGGGTGTTTCGTCTACTGAAAGATATTTCGGCTGAAGAAGTGTTCGTAATTGCAAGGCGACGAGCATGAGTGTGGTTCATTACCGTTCTCGTATTCTAGTTGGAGGTGCTATAGTACTGAGTACACTTTTAGTTGCTTTTGTAATTATGGGTGCGGTGTTGCCTCCCATGACAGCCACTGGTACGTCGGTAATTACAGACAGCGTGGATACACCATTGGTGCGTGCAATAAAAATTGCACAGCAGCATGGAGTCGACAGTACGTTTCTTGCTAGACTTCTAGAATCGCCTCGCACAACCTTTCAACAGCGAGTACTCAAGATTAATGTCACCAACTTTGCTCAGAAACCTAACTACACGCACCATCATAATGCAGTAAGTGTACAGAAAGTACGTGCTTTTATACGCAAGCACGACTCATTGCTTACAGCAGGTGAAAAAGCCTACGGCGTTCCTGCGGAAGTGATTGCCTCGATTCTATGGATAGAAACAAAATGTGGAACAGTGATGGGGTCGACCCATGTTCCTAGCGTTTATTTAAGTCTCGTGTTGAGTGCCGATTCTGCAAGATTGGATCAATACGTTGAAACTGTGATGGTTAAGCTCGAAGTAGATTCTTCGAAGCGCGATAGCATTCGAGGTTATGTTGAAAGTAAAGCGACGAAGAAAAAACTATGGGCTATAGAGCAACTGAAGGCTCTTGATTCGATTCAGCGAGATGGCACGGTAGACATCATCTCACTTCACGGCTCGTGGGCAGGCGCATTCGGTATGGGTCAGTTTATTCCGACATCCTACCGCCGTTGGGCTGTGGATGGCAATCAAGATCGAGAGATCGACCTTGATAATCTTAGCGATGCAATTCACAGCGTTGCCAACTACCTGCAGAAGAACGGCTGGGGTCCGACCATCAAACAACGTCGGGCGGCAGTTCACCACTACAACAACAGCAATGCGTACGTCGATGCTGTGTTTACGCTTGCGGCTAAGGTTCGAGACTAAAATTAGTCCTGAACCTGAACGCGCAAGCCCTTGATAAAATCTGCAGAATCGCCATCGACATACACACCGTACGGCACAACGAACGTACCTTTCACGCCGTCATCCGACTCTACAGCATACAACACTGTACTATCGTCGGGGTTGGACATTCCTTCGAACCTATATACTTCTTTGACTTCGAAGTCTCCGGGATACAACCGAATGTTCATTGAACCACTTTCGAGATAGCTGCCGCAGATACTAAAGTCGGCGCTATAGCCGCGCGACTTGCATCCTTCTACTGCAGTGATGAGTGAATCATAGGTAGGCATGGTTCTTCCTCTGATTATGCTAACGCTTCTGCTTGAATAATTAGGCGCTCGATAGCGCCAAGACCTACATTCCAGAATGCTGGATCGTCCGTATCTATTCCAAACGGACGCAGAAGTTCCGCAGGCCGCATCGAGCCCCCTGCGCTAAGCATCTTGAGATACATAGGTGCAAACGTTTCAGGTTCTCGTTGGTAAATCTCATACAACGCGAGAACAAGAAGTTCCCCAAATGCATAAGCATACACATATCCAGGTGTGTGCATGAAATGCGAAATGTACGCCCAACAAGAACTATAGCCTTCGGTGAGGATGACGCTGTTGCCGTATTGTTTTCGCTGACTCTGCATCCATAATTCCGAAATTCGATCTGCACTTAGCTCACCCTCTACAGCACGTGTTTCGTGAATGGCATCTTCGAATCTGTTTAGCGCTATTTGTCTAAATACCGTCGAAACAATGTCATCAAGTTTTGTGACGAGCATTGTTAAACGCTGTTTGTTATCTGTTGCTGCGTCTAATAAGTGCTGGAATGTTATCATCTCTCCAAATACCGAAGCAGTCTCAGCGATGGTTAAAGGAGTGTCCATTAATAACACACCTTGCTGACGCGACAAATATTGATGTACGCCGTGACCAAGCTCGTGGGCCAAAGTCTGCACATCACGGTTTGTACCAGTGTAGTTCATGAAGACATAGGGATGAGCAGATGGAATCGTTCCGGCACTATAGGCACCGCCACTCTTCCCCTTACGGGTAGGTGCGTGAATCCAAGGCTTGTCAAAAAACTGCTGGGCAATGTTGCCGGTTTCAGGGTGGAATGCGTGATAGGTCTCCAACACTATTTCTCTCGCCTGATTCCAAGTCAACATTTCCGAGTCAGCACCAGTCGGTGCATAACGATCGTAATCGTATAACACGTCATAACCGAGCAGTCGTTTCTTTAGGTTGAATAGCCGTTCAACGAGATCGTATCGTCCAACAACAGCCGATACCAATGCCTCGACGGTTGAATCTGAGACTTCATTGTCAAAATTGCGCGCCGATATCCAAGTATCGTATCCACGCAATCGATTGTTCAACGCATGATCGGAAACCACTGTGTTAAAGATAAACGACTGTGGTTTCGTCTGTTCCTTCAACCCCACCGACAGAGCATCAGCAGCTGCTTTACGTGTCTCACGATTCGATTCATATAACAGTTTAAGAAGTGTAGTCTGTGAGTATTCCTTGCCTTGAAGAATGTATTTCTGCGCATTGCTTAACTCGTCATGTAAGCGCACCCACCCAGCCCGCGATGTCACAGACTTCTCACTAAGCACCTGTTCGACTTCCTCACTTAGTAGGTGAGGCTTATAGTCAGCCATGCGCTCAAACCAGTGTTTGTAGGGGGCAAGAAGGGGCGAGGCAATCAGTTGGTCGAGACGTTCTGTTGGCAGCTTGCTAATCGAAACGTATACAAATACGATATCGCGCGATGCGCGTGCAGAAGCTTCGCGGACACTCTGCAATAGTTTGCCATATTCTGGGTTCTCTGTATCTGTACTCCACTGCAAATGGACAAACGATCCGATTCTGTCCATTTGTTCTACGATCGCAGAGTATTGCTGTATGAATTCCAGCATTTTTTCATCCGTCGCGTTCTGCACCGTGTCGTGCCAGCGTGCAAAGAATTCGCCAGTGTCATCTATCATTTGCGCTAGGTCTACAGTAAGCGCGTCGGCAGTCCCTGAGTGCAAATCCGAGAGGTCCCAAATGACTTCTTCGGCGCCGGTTTGTTCAATACGTGTTGCTTGGTTGTCGGACATGTGTTCTTGTGTTTATTAAGTACGAAGTAGGGTTTGTGTCGATGATGTGATGGGGTTTGTGTCGACGATGTGATGGTTTTGTTTACGAGCTGGTGACAGTGTTTACGGTACGATGCGGTAAATCATGCGGGGGAACGGAATACATTCGCGGATGTGCTCAGCTCCTGTAATCCACTTCACAGTGCGTTCAACCCCCAGTCCGAATCCGCTGTGCGGCACGGAGCCAAACTTGCGAAGATCGAGATACCATTGAAAGGCTTCTTGTGGAAGACCCTCGTGCTGGAGTCTTGCGAGTAACGTGTCGTGATCATCTTCTCTTTGCGACCCGCCAATAATTTCTCCTGCACCTTCTGGCGCAAGCATGTCCATGGCAAGAGCGACTTTAGGATTTTCTGGATCGCGCTTCATGTAGAATGCTTTGACTTCGCTCGGATAGCGGTGAATGATGCAAGGCTTCTTGAACTGAGTCATCAGAGCCTCTTCTTGCGGAGCTCCGAAGTCTTCACCCCACGGGAAATCGATTTGAGTTTCGGTACCGTCGGCCTGTTTCTTGTTGAGTTTTACGTCATTTGCGTTGAGCCACTCTACCGCTTCGGAATAAGACATTCTATGGAACGGACGTCTCACCTGCTCTAGAGTCGGAATGTCACGACCGAGTAGCGCTAACTCTTTTGCATTTGTTTTGAGGCACATCTGTACGATGTACTCTACGAGGTCTTCGGCAAGGTCCATGTCGTCATCTAAGTCGAAGTATGCCATTTCGGGCTCGACCATCCAGAACTCAGTAAGGTGACGGCGTGTTTTCGACTTCTCGGCACGAAACGTCGGACCGAATGTGTACACCCGTCCGAGTGCCATTGCACTTGCTTCGGCATACAACTGGCCCGATTGTGTGAGATAGGCTTTTCCGAGATCGAAGTATTCTGTTTCGAAAAGCGTGGACGTGCCTTCGCATGCGTTTGGCGTAAAGATCGGCGAGTCTGCAAGTCGAAATCCGTTACCATCAAAGAAGTCACGAATTGCCTTTATCACCGTCGCGCGCACACGCATGATTGCATGTTGACGTGCACTACGCAGCCAGAGATGACGGTTCTCCATTAAGAACTCGACGCCATGCTCTTTCGGGGAAATAGGGTAGTCTTTCGAAACCTGCCAGATGCGAATGTCCTGAACGTCGAGTTCAACACCACCTGGAGCGCGCTGTTCTTCGCGAACTGTTCCTGTGATCGAAACGGATGACTCTTGGGACAACTCTTGAGCGCGAGCAAAAATTTCGTCACCTACGTTCGGACGGAATGCTACGCACTGAACCGTGCCACTGCCATCACGAAGTTTGATGAAGGCAAGTTTGCCTTTTTCGGTCTTGTCATATACCCAACCGTTCAGAACAATCTGCTCACCGATGTGCGAGTGAAGGTCTTCGATATAGACAAAGCTTTTGTAGCGAGAAGTCATCATTTAAGCGTCCCAATCGTCTTCGTTAAAGCATCTTCAAAAGGGTTGAGATAGCATCTCTAAAACAGCAAGACCACCAATTTACGAAGTGTGTGACAGGGTCCGTTTCTACAGTTAGTGCGAAATTTGCCCCATGCATAAGCCCCTTACCCTAAAACGTCGAAATGTGGCAGTGATTAATAGCACGTGGGCAGATGGTTTCGAATCTGCCATTTTGCTCCGCCACGTGCGCGAGGCTTGTCCGTGCGCCTATTGTACGGGTGAGGAAATCATGGGTCAGACCGTCTTTGCAGGCATCAAAACCATGCAACCGGGAATGAACGAGCTGACAGCATTAGTGCCTGTTGGCAACTACGGCGTTCAGGCGTCGTGGAAAGACGGACACAATACAGGCATCTACACGTGGGAGATGTTGCGCGTTTTATTCGAGACGAAGAAGCTGTCGGATGAAATGCTTACCGCGATAGAGATAGAATTGGGATTGGGTAACAGTTAGGTGCAGGGGCATACCAGTTTTATGTCCGCTTGCTTAGGAGAGCGACAATCTCATCCATTTTGTTTTCAATTCCACGGACAGCTTCAAGCAATGCGACACTTGAAGCAGTATTGTCTTGCGGTTTGAACATGTGTTCGCGTAGTGCGTCGCGTCTCTGCAAAATGCTGTTTCTGAAATCGTGGGCATCGATGATGCCAACGAAATGCATGTTATGTGCCTGACCTGCGCTTTGGCCAGCCGTTTCGAATTTTAGAATGCTCAAATGGAACCGACGCAGAATGGGGCCCTCGATAAATGTCACATCCTGAATATTCTCCAAGGGTATGGTCTTCTCTATCTGTATAAAAATCCCTTTCCGAAAGCGAAGAGCCTTTGATCCGATGCTGCATTCCAGCTTATCGTAATAGTGCCGTGCCCACCATTGTCCCACACCGCAGAACCAGATAACTGCAAGCGGGATTCCTATGATTGTGCCGGCCATCGTGAAGCCTATTTTCAATACTAGGTATGGCCGCACCAAAGGGTTGAAGACGGCGCGGATGCTTGTGTCGGTTTGTAATTCTGAGTTGCCCATTTACAACAATACGATATTAACCAGCCCACAAAAAAAAACCGCCATTGTTTACGTAACGAATGACGGTTTCGAGTTCCTTAATAAACCGACGAAGCTGCTGCGGATATGAAGTCTGAAAGTGCTTAGCCTGAGGTCGGAGCAAAACCTTGTGCTATCCGTGGCATAACGACGCGCCTAATGTAGGAGCTACAGTAACGAGTACTCTTAGTACACCTGTGGAATCATTCAGAGAGGTATGGTCAGTACTGCCCATCGACTTTTTCAGGCTACTCATACGTAAATACCCCGGGAATAACGACAATTCCAGGCCCACGGAGTTTCGTGTCATGGTGGAAGATTTCACATTCATCGGCTCCATGAGTTTTCCAGGTCACTCGCACAATTAGTGGCTCAGAAATAATCTCAGTTGAAAGAGACAATGCACCTACCCGTCCGCGAAGTGCCTTTGAGGTGCCAAGAAAAACAGTCTCTGCTTTTAACGCAGTTAGTGTGTCATGAAAAACAGTTTGACGAGGCGCAAAGTGCCGGTACGACATCGTCACAATGTGGTTTTCAATAGGTACAATAGAACCTGTCACATTGAATACGTGCGCGTCGATGCTTATGCGATATTCACCTCTTGAAAGCGGTATTGTTAGCATACCGATTTCGGGTCTTTGTTCATCTATTGCAATACTGCTAGCGCGCATGAGTGAACACCTTTGTCTTTGTGTCCTGATGCGTAACGGCGTCAGACGGCAGCTCTGGAAGAAAACTATCCAGAATAGAAGTTGAAGTTGTAGTTGTTCGAAGCATCATGAACCTCTGCGTTTATTAACGCTTCAAAGATTGCTTCTGAAGAGCTCGAATCCATGACCATAATCAGGCATTTTGGTACAAATACCTTGTTTCAGGTATATCCTAGGCATTGCCCTCTGAAATAGCGCTGGATCCAGTTAGATCACTCTAGTTAGGTCACCCTAAGAGCTTGATCTTATGAGCGTAGTTCACCATTCCAGCAGTATTGTGAACACCTAGCTTCACCATAATACTCTTGCGATGTCGCTCGACAGTATGAGCGCTGCGAAAGAGTTTCTCGGCTATCTCTCTCGTGGTGAGTTCGTCTATAGCTATCATTTTCAGAATCAGCAACTCGGTCTTTGTAAGACCTGGATTTTCTGCCGTAACAGCTTCTACAGACCCAGAGGCTATTGTGGGTCCATCCGTTTGTTCAAAGACTGCTATGATGTTCTCCACGACTTTGTCGATGCTCATAGATTTCGGTACAACCCTGTCAACGCCCTTACGTATTGCCCTGAACGCCACTTCAGGAACGGCATGCATCGTCAAAAGCACGACGCGTGGCACTGCGCCATCCCGCTTCAATATTTCGCACATAGCAACACCATCCATTCCCGACATGGAATGATCGGTAACGACAACATCGATAGCGTCGCGATGTTCTCTGATCTTGACGAGACCTTCTTCGGCCGACATTGCAGTGCCAACTACCTTCACGCTTGAAAACATTCCAAGCGCAGCGACGAGACCTTCAAGCAGCACTGCATGATCGTCGACAAGAAAAATGCGTATCGGATTCATAGTCGTGGAAGTCGCACTGATACAAAAGCTCCTTTCCCAATCGTTGAGTCGATGTCGAGTTCACCACCCAACCGTTCTATGCGAAGTTTAACATCACGCAGACCGAGTCCTACGCGAATTGTATGCCTATCGAAGCCGACCCCATCATCCACCACACTGAGCAAGGCTTCTTCCTCCGAACCTACCAACTGTAGTTCGATACTCGAAGGTTTTCCGTGTTTGATGCTGTTCTGGACAAAATTCTGCGCTGCGCGATATAGGCACTTTGCACGAGACAGGTCCAGCCATGAAAGATCGCCGATGACAGAACATTCTATATGCAAGTCGGGTGCAGCCATCCGAACACTTGCAGCCAAATCGACGATGGCTGCGCTGAGTCCGTCATTCTCCAGCATTACGGCACCTAGATTATGCGTGAGTCTTCGCAGCGTCTTGCCAATGGTTTCAACCTGTGTGCGAACAAACTGAAGGTCAGGGCGCAATGGCCCGATGTCTGAGCCATGCAACATTCTATCCAGTGCCAAACCCACAACGGCCACAGATTGACCCACCTCGTCATGAAGATCATTTGCAATTGCGCGCGTTGTCTGATCTGCTGCCTCAAGCATGACATCCGTTTTTTCTTTTTCGCGCTCAGCTTCAATTGTCCGTAACGATCGTTCGTACGCCATTCGCATGTCAACGCTTTTTGTGATGGACGACGACATTTCCTGCAAACGATGGTCGAGAACATCCGCAAGCTCTGCAGTAAGTCGCAGTTTGAGTGACGACTCATCTGACATGGGTACAAGCTGGATGTATTCTTTCAGCAGCATTGAACGTTCATGATGAAAAGAGTTTTCGCGCGCGATATCGATTGCGGTTTCGAACCAGTGTAGCGACGCAACATAGTCTTGCTGCGCAACGTGGATGCGTGATCGGACAGCATACACGTCAAACAATGCCATTGGTGTGCAGACCGAGAGCTCGTGTTCAGAGATCGCATTTGTTAACGTAATTGCTTCTGCAGTTCGATTGCACCTGATAAGAAGTTCTGCCTTGCCCGCCGCCAATCGAACGCGACGTTCTGCTAAATCAGCTTCTACGGCCGTCTGCATTGCCATGTCATAAAACCTAAGCGCTGCATCGATGTCGCCAGCTTCTTTCTCAATAATTGCAAGATTGTGCAGCACCGTGGCTCTGGCATTGCCTTGCCGGGTAAAGGGTGGCAGTGCTAGTGCTTCGAGATACATCGTACGAGCGAGATCACTGTTACCAGACCGTTGCAGTGCAGAGGCTACGTTAGCACGCAACGTATTCGCATTGGTTTTCGGAGCCTCGCGTTCGATTACCGGAAATGCTTGCAACAGTGTATTAACTGCACCAGCTGCATCGCCCATGATCATTAGAGCACTACCGATGTCAGACTGAGCGAGTGCGGCTTCTAACTTTAACCCAAGTTCTGAATATGCCTGCTGGGCACGTGTATGCACTTCCACAGATTCGTGTAAACGTCCATGGCGACTATGCTCCATACCCAGCCGACTCAAATAATGCGCCTGAGAGATTGGGTCGTCATCTGGTAATAATTCGGCCGAAACCTTCAGCCACTTGTCAGCATCGGGATATCGATGAAGAATCGAAGCGATTTTATGCAGCAGAAAGGAACCAAAGAATGTATGTGGTTGCGTTCCAGTTTCATACAGCGATACACTGATGCTGCGGGCGGGTTCGATGTCCCTCTCAATCAAAAGTTGTGATGCCCTAACGACATCGTGCAGTGATGGGTCTACCATCTGTTGCCATTCTTCTGACTTCGCTTCGCGCTGCAAATAGGTTAACGGATGTTGCATTCTTGATTCATTGCCTTAATGTTGTCTTGTATTCAATCTTACAGAAACAAAGGAGACAAAGAGCATGGAAGGAATGGCACTTCTCTATTATATCTCAATTACGCCATTCACCGCCAACCCTATTGCGATGATAAACGGCTTCCCAATGACGATGCCGTCAGTGTCGTTACCGGCCAGCACAATCATCGTGGCAGACCCCTCGATTGTCATTAATGGACTCATTCAACCAAATCGCATCTTCTCGTATCCTGTGCCGGGTCTGGATGGCTCACAACGTTTGCAGGTTGCCGAAACTGTCACGCCAGTACAAGTGAATGACGACGGCGGCAACTAGTGAACGCTTCGCCTACATCGCGCATTGTTCGAGCGCCACGAGGAACGGAACTTCACTGCGCTAATTGGCAGATCGAAGCGGCGTACCGCATGATTCAAAACAATCTCGATCCCGAGAATGCTGAGAAGCCAGAGGAGTTGATTGTCTATGGTGGACTCGGTAAGGCAGCGCGTAATTGGGAATCATTCGACGCCATTCTTAGCTGTCTGCGATCGATGAATGTTGATGAGACATTACTAGTTCAGAGCGGCAAACCCGTTGGTGTTGTCACAACACACGAGATGGCGCCACGAGTCATTATTGCAAACTCGAATCTTGTGCCCAAATGGGCTACTTGGGATGAGTTCAGAAGGCTCGACGCGCTCGGACTAATTATGTACGGACAGATGACTGCGGGTTCGTGGATTTACATTGGAACACAAGGCATTGTCCAGGGCACCTACGAGACATTTGCGTCGTGTGCGGTGCAACACTTTGGTGGTACGCTTCATGGACGTTTCTTGTTGACTGCAGGTTTGGGCGGAATGGGCGGAGCCCAGCCCCTTGCGGCTACAATCGCCGGTGCAGCAGCATTGTGCATTGAAATTGATGAAGAGCGGATTGACAAGCGTATTCGCGATGGGTACTGCGACAGGAAAATGCAAAGTCTCGATGAAGCACTTGCTGTTATACGTGACTACTGCGACCGCAAGGAGCCGATATCGATTGGCCTTGTTGGCAATGCAGCCGAGGTATTACCCGAACTGTTGAGTCGAAACGTAATTCCGGATATCGTCACAGACCAGACATCTGCGCATGACCCATTAAACGGATACTACCCGGCTGGACTCTCAAAGTCGGATGCTGACAATTTGCGCTTGAGTGATCCAACAACGTACCTCGAGCGTACATATGCCAGCATCGGAATTCACGTCCAAGCAATGCTTGAGTTCATGAAACGTGGGGCGGTGGTCTTTGATTATGGCAATAATATCCGGGGAATTGCGAAGGAGTACGCAGGTGTTTCCAACGCATTCGACTTCCCAGGTTTTGTGCCTGCATTCATTCGACCGCTCTTCTGCGACGGCAAGGGTCCTTTTCGATGGGTAGCCCTTTCTGGAGATCCCGAAGACATTCGTGTAACCGATGAGGCCTTAATTGAGTTATTCCCCGAGAACGCGCATCTGCGCATGTGGATTCGGGAGGCACAGGCCCACATCGGTTTTCAAGGATTGCCAGCTCGAATCTGCTGGCTTGGTTACGGTGACAGGGCGAAGGCTGGTAAACTGTTCAATGACTTAGTGGCGACGGGAAAGGTCAAGGCTCCCATCGTTATCGGGCGCGACCATCTGGATTGCGGAAGCGTTGCTTCCCCTTACCGTGAAACCGAAGCCATGTTAGATGGTTCTGATGCCATTGCCGACTGGGTGTACTTGAATTTTGCATTAAACACCATAGGTGGTGCCACGTGGGTCTCTCTTCATCATGGAGGGGGCGTGGGAATGGGGCTCTCGCTCCATGCTGGGATGGTGGTGGTGGCGGATGGAACGAAGTCGGCTCAAAAAAAATTGGCACGAGTGTTGACATATGATCCTCTCATGGGTATCTTACGTCACGCTGATGCCGGGTACCAAGAAGCTATTCACAACGCGCGAAAGTTTGGCATAGAAATACCAATACCTTCTGTATAGTCTGATTCTTCACATTCTTCGGACGTAATGGCATAACTGCTACTTCGTTTTTCTAAAATCACTGACATTTCGTCAGTGTATGACAACACGTAGCAGGAGATGGCATGAGAACGCACGAGTTCCGGCGTAAAACTGGTATACCAGCAGCGCCAACGTGGAGAAGCAGACAACCTTATTCACCCTCAGAAGGTAGAGATTCTATGGATCTCGCATTGCAAATCGAACAACTCTTCCGAAATGATCGGAAGAAATATCTTGGCTTTATCCGTCAGCGAGTCCGCAACCAAGAGGAAGCGGAAGACATCCTTCAGGATGTATTCGCAAACGTTCTAGCTGCATCAAAAGACGTTCATAGGCCAATCGACAACCTGGCTTCATGGGTCTTCACTTCAGTCCGCAACCGCATTATCGACTCGTATCGCAAGAAGCGTACGGACAGTTTTGCCGATCTCGGTACTGCTGAGCAGAAGGAAGAGGGAATGGACCATGTGGAACGTTTCCTTGGCGACTTCTCCTACAACCCAGAAGAAGATTTGGTACGGAAGACCATTTGGGAGTCCGTTATCAAGGGTCTAGACGAACTACCCGTCGAACAAAAGTGGGTGTTCATCAAAAATGAATTCGAAGGTGTATCGTTTAGAGAGATGTCCGAAGAGACAGGCGTAAATATCAACACGCTTCTCGCTCGGAAACGTTATGCAGTTCTTTACCTTCGCAAGAAGCTACAAGAGTTGTACGACTCCATTAATCTCAACTAGCGCCCACTACTAGGTCGACAATGTCGACATTGCAAACTCCAACAGCCCGCACGATCATCTATGTCTGCTGCATCGGCGGGCTGTTAGTATTACATAGCGCCATGGTGATGTTCATTTGGAACATCGCATTAGCAAGTCTCAACAACGACCGTACCCTGTCCTTCCTAGAAGGTGCAGGGTTAACGGCGTTTGCATATGTCATCGTGGTAGCAATACGTTACGGTCGGAAAAGCGAAGGCACGAGCATGTGGCCCACTCCCAAATGGACAAAGCATACTGGCCGCGATGTCGTGCCAGACCGGACTGTTTCGGCTGAACCACAGCCCACAACTGCAGATGTATGTAGTGGCATGAGCACTGAAGATCGCGAACGCCTAAAACGCGAGCTCGTTGCCAACTGCGGCTGCGTCGAAAAGCAAACCCCCTAGTCTTTGTCTGCGACGAAAAGTAAACTCCCTAAATCTCTCGCTACGTCGAAAAGTAAACTCCCTAAATTGTGAAGTGTGCGGTCTTTTTCACCGAACTTCTAAGGGGTTGTAACATGGGAATGATAAAGGATTTCAAGACGTTTATTTCTAGGGGAAACGTAGTTGACCTTGCAGTTGGCGTAATTATAGCCGCTGCATTCGGCGCTATTGTTAGTTCTCTTGTCGCAGATATTATTACACCGCCAATCGGCTACCTGCTTAATAATGTCAAATTCGAAGAAATCGTTACTGTCCTTAAAGAAGCCGATGCTACAGGCAAGGGGGGCGTAACAGTTAATTGGGGTAAGTTCATTCTAACAGTAGTAAACTTTGTTATTGTCGCGTTCTGCGTATTTATGGTTATACGCCTACTTTCAAGAGTCAGCCGTAAACAGCCCCCTGCCGCACCGGCGCCCCCTACCCGTGAAGAAGAGTTACTAATGGAAATCCGCGATCTACTGAAGAGAAGTCCGCAGTTGTAGATCGGAACATAGATCCGAACGTAGATCGACATGAAAATCTGAACATAGATCTACATGTAAATGCGTCATGTAATACACAGAGCGTGCTACGCAGTTCGTTTGCAGTACAGCGTAAGGTGACCCGTTTCAGTTCGCGCGATGATTACGGCACCGATGTTATTGCTCGAAGAAAAGGTGAGCTGACGTCGCAACTCTTCAGGCTCGCCATTCCACCCGCGTTTTTTGAACTCAGTTCGATTGTTCCACCTTAAGTCGCGCAGATTTTGCTGTATGCGCCTGATGCTTATCCCGTTGTCAACACGGATAACATCGAACACGTCAGCCCATTCTCTAAGACTGGGTACGTCAATGTCCGATCGTCTTCCCACGCCGTATGCAATTAACGGGTGAATTGGACGCAGCCGGTGTTCGCGGAAGAACTCGCCGACTGACCCGCTTGCAATGATTGCTGCGTGAGGCTCAGCTAATAAATCGTCATCAGCAACCGGTATCGGGAGTGGTTCTGTAATGCTCTTCGGAACCCATTGTCTGTTTAGTGCGGGCAAGGACACAGAGAAATCTGGGACACCTGTATTCTTCCAGAGTACGCGTTCGCGGCATTCACTGCCGAATCCGATGAATTCGCTAGCATACTTCGTCAATAAGTCCAGCGGGAGGGTGTCACCTGGGCCGCATTTAATTCCCACTTTGGCGTCGGGATGTCGTTTACCGACTTCGTCAAGGGTCTCAAGAAGGGGGCTGTACTCTTTCGCGCCGGATGCGCGTTTTCCATCCGCACGCCTCCTCGATGGGTCGGCCCACATTCCATCGAATACGGGTAGAACAGATGTGCCATCAAACGATTCGTGCCGTACTTCGACGTTGCCAAGGTCGGCAGCCCTGATGTTGCCTATAGCTAGCGCCGCCGTTACCGCATCCGATTCAAACGTCGTGATGCGCTCCGCGACACCTGCAAGAGCAAACGTGTCCATTCCCACGCCCGTACAGACCTCGACAACGTGCTTGCATCCTATGAAGCGTCGTGCGTGATCTGCGGCAATAACGGGGTGTGTTGCCTGTTCAGCGCCTTTAACCGTGTACCACCATCCCGGGTGGGCTTTGCCGAGCTTGGACGCCTTTCGTGTGCCAAGCACTATGTCAATCAGCTCGGTAGTGGCAGGTAGGAAGTGTTCTGGAATAATTCGGCGGATACGATCGACGTCAGCCGCGCCAACCTCGACGCTTAGGGCGTCGTCGATTGCACGAAGCAGCGATTCTCGCGTCGGAGTCGATAGAATGTCGGCAAGTAAATGGGTGGGTGGCATTTGCTTCATCATTGTTTTCGGATATTTGCGCCTTCTTAATATGTCCCAACGCTACTTCGGACCACGATGAGCCTCGCCACAGAAACCACGCGTACGCAACTTCAAGAACTCGGCATCTCGAACGTAGGAGAGATATACTACAATCTATCTACTCCTGAATTATACGAGCATGCTGTGATCATGGATGAAGCTTCTATTACAGAGCACGGAGCTTTGCTTGCCATTACTACGCCGTATACAGGCCGCCGCGCCAATGACAAGTTTGTTGTAGAAGAAGCCGACACAAAGGGCGATGTCTGGTGGGGCAAGGTTAATAAACCGTTTTCAGAAGACAAGTTCAATGCGTTAAAGCAACGTGTGTTTGCGTATCTGCAAGGACGCGATGTGTATGTGCGCGACCTAATTGCTGGTGCGGACGAAAAGTACACGTTACCTGTACGTTTCGTTCATGAGCTTGCTTGGCAATCGTTGTTCGTAAAAAACATGTTTATCGAAGCAACCGATGAACAACTCAAAGCTTTCGCACCAGGCTTTACTGTTGTAACGGTTCCAGAATTCAAGGCGATTCCAGAGGTTGACGGAACCGCATCAGAAGTCTTCATCGTGTTATCGTTCAAACAAAAACTCGTTCTCATTGGGGGTACGGCATACGCAGGCGAAAACAAGAAATCGATTTTTACTGTTCTCAACTACCTATTGCCAAAGCAAAAAGTCATGTCGATGCACTGCTCTGCTAACATCGGCACGGAAGGTGATACAGCACTGTTCTTTGGATTATCGGGCACAGGCAAGACAACACTCTCTACAGACCCAGAACGTGCACTCATCGGTGACGACGAGCATGGCTGGAGCGACGAAGGTGTATTCAATTTTGAAGGGGGCTGCTACGCAAAGGTGATCAACCTCTCCGCCGAAGCAGAACCTATCATCTTTAAACTCACGCGAACGTTCAGCACCGTACTTGAAAATGTAGACATGAATGAAGAGACTCGTGTTGTCGATCTCGATTCGCAGAAACACACCGAGAACACACGTGCATGTTACTCGCGCGAACTAATTCCGAACATCGCGCCAAACAATCGCGGTGGCCATCCTAAGAACATCGTGTTTCTAACTGCCGATGCCTTTGGCGTTATGCCTCCAATTTCGAAGCTTACACCCGAGCAGGCCATGTTCCACTTCCTTAGTGGTTACACTGCAAAAGTTGCTGGTACAGAAGCTGGAGTAAAGGAACCATCGGCAACGTTCTCGACGTGTTTCGGTGCTCCGTTTATGGTACATCATCCGAGCGTTTACGCAAACCTGTTGCGCGACAAGATCAAGAAACACGGATCGCAAGTCTGGCTTGTAAACACCGGATGGAGTGGTGGTGCGTACGGTGTGGGTTCGCGAATGAAAATTGCGCACACCCGTGCAATGCTCAGAGCAATTCTTACTGGCGACATGGACAACGCAGCGTTCGTTAAAGAAGACTTCTTCAACCTTAGCATTCCCTCGTCAGTAGAGGGTGTACCAGATGAGGTATTGAATCCGCGCAATACGTGGAGTGAGAAAGAAGCGTACGACAAGCAGGCTACACATCTTGCGCAATTGTTTGAAGAAAATTTCAAACAGTTTGCTGATAGCGTAGATGCAAATGTGCGATCGGCTATGAAGCCCTTGACTACTGCTTAGTACAGAAGCTGGCAACGTTGGGATTGCAGACGTCTAGGGCAGATCGTCGGACAATTCGTCAAGATTAGGTTCATCGAGATCGACTAGAAAGTCGTCGTCTTCTAACGACCTAGCCTCCATGATCTCTTTAGCCAGTTCAAGATCGTCTTCGAACACCATCACTTTGAAGGCATCGTTGCCTTCTTGCGTAGTCTTTACATCGACTCCAGCTTCCTGTAGCTGCGATTCGAGTAGCTGCGCTTCTAGTTCATTTGTGAACGATGCTAGTAGAATCATCTTTTCTTCCCTACGAGTTACTATTTTGGCATAAGAGAAACGGATGCTTTTACCACAACCTTGCGAACGTGCAACGCAGGCGGTTGTGGTGCGTGTGCATCCTCTGGAAAAAGTATCACTGCTGTTCCAGGCACAACCGAAACACGTGTGTTCGCAACGTCATTCATCAAACAAAAATCTTTCTCATCATCGTATGCCAAACGCTCGTCAGTGCACGCTGATAGGGGCTTCCACAGAATATCAAATGCGCCGTCTGTTGCTACCTGCACATCAATATATCGTCTATGCGCCTCAAGGTACGCTTTTTCGTCACGAGCAGTATCGTCGGCCACAATTGCATATAAATCGTCACCATCGATGTCTACACGCCCCGTTGGCAACACGCTAAAATCTGTCGACTGCAAGAAGTCTTGAACCTTAGGCCACCATGGTAGGCTAGCCGTTAGATAATCCGATGATTGAAGTTGCTCTACGATCACGTTACGTTCCTGCATCAAGTTTACTCGACGTTCCTGCTTGAGCTCGACCGACACATTATTTCCCCGACTGCGTGCCTTTTGCTTTTCGTGCATTGTCCCATTCTGTTGCATACAGACTTACAAGTTCGAAAGTCTTTTTCTGATGCGCTTCTTTCGCTAGGCTCTTCGTGTCTTTGAATGACCAGATGATGAACATATTCCGCGACACGAAATGCTGGTCAATCTGTCCGCCGGCTGGTGCAGGCGTTGTGTCTGACCCGTACAAACGCCGCGTAATTCTTTCGCGAGCATCCGCTGGCATGTCAACGGGGTATTCGACGTACAAAATCGTACCCGGACCCTGCTTGCCCTTAAGGCCCTGCACAACTACACGCGAAGGTGTACCAATCTCGGGGAAAAGCGTCGAAAGATTTTTATACAATTCCGTAACAGGCTTTGAAGCTTTGTGAAGAACCGAATCTGCTTTATACCCTGACTTGATCTCTTTGCGCTGCCAGATAAAAGCAGGCAATGGAAGCGGAATCTCACGATTGAGTTTCGAGAAGTCGTACGAAGAATAGCTCGACGTTACCTTGATGGTTTGTCCCGGCGGCGCCTTAAAAGGTAATGCGAGTTCTTCTTGAGGTGTCGGACGTGGGCCTGAAGTCTTTTGGGCTAACACTGGCACAGCGACAGCAATTGCAATGAGGCAAAACAGTGGAATCAACACTACTCTGACAAATCGCATTGGAATCAACACGGCTATCGATTTCTTGTTTGTCGTCATAAGTCTTAGTCTCTAGTGAGTTTACGGTACGAAATTCTGTGAGGTCTATCGGCTTCGATGCCCAGACGACGTCTACGGTCCTCGTCGTATTGCGAGTAATTACCATCGAACCAGACCACTTCGCTGTTTCCTTCGAAGGCAAGAATATGGGTTGCAATCCTATCGAGGAACCACCGGTCGTGACTAATTACGGCTACACACCCCGCAAATGCCTGTAGAGCCTCTTCGAGTGCTCGTAGGGTGTTCACGTCCAGATCGTTCGTTGGCTCATCAAGAAGAAGAACGTTGGCCTCTTCCTTGAGCATCTTGGCAAGGTGTACGCGGTTGCGTTCCCCGCCCGACAGTGCCGTTACTTTTTTCTGCTGATCAGAACCGTTAAAATTAAATCGAGAAACGTAGGCCCGCGAATTCACCTCGCGCTTACCCAACTGCATCATGTCAAGTCCGCCCGAGATCTCTTCCCAAATTGTTTTTGTCGGGTCGAGTGGCCGGTCCTGATTGATGTATCCCAGCTTAACAGTTTCACCAACAGTGAACGTACCGCTATCGGATGTCAACTCACCGGTAATCATTTTAAACAGCGTTGTCTTGCCCGCACCATTCGCACCGATGATCCCAACAATGGCACCTGGTGGCAACGAGAACGACAAATTCTCATACAACAAAAGATCACCAAAAGCTTTCGTAATGCCTTTAGCATCAATCACCATGTCCCCAAGTCTAGGTCCAGGCGGAATCACAATCTCCATGTCTTCGTTGCGCTTCACGGCTTCTTCACCTAACAGTTTCTCGTACGCACTAATCCGCGCCTTACTCTTCGCATGACGTCCCTTAGGATTCAATCGCACCCAGTCGAGTTCTTCCTTAAGTGCTTTCTGACGTTTCGATTCCTGCTTTTCTTCGAGAGCTAAGCGTGCAGTCTTCTGCTCGAGCCACGATGTGTAATTACCTTCATACGGAATTCCCGATCCGTTATCCAGTTCGAGAATCCAGCCTGCGACGTTGTCCAAGAAGTACCGATCGTGCGTAACGGCGATTACGGTGCCTTCATACTTATCCAGGAACTGCTCGAGCCACGCAACACTTTCGGCGTCGAGGTGATTGGTTGGCTCATCAAGCAACAGAACATCGGGTCGTTGTAAGAGCAAGCGCACGAGTGCGACGCGACGTTTTTCGCCACCAGAGATCACAGAGACAAGCGTATCGGGTGGTGGACACCGCAATGCGTCCATGGCCATTTCGAGTTTCGAGTCGATGTCCCATGCGCCCATCGCGTCAATCTTCTCTTGCAGTTTTGCCTGTTGATCAAGAAGTTTATCAAAGTCGACATCGGGCTCTGAGAATTTTTCACTAATGGCATTGTAATCGCGAAGCAGCCCCACCGCTTCAGCGGCCCCTTCCTCTACAATCTCGCGGACAGTTTTTGTTGGGTCGAGCTCGGGCTCCTGCGAGAGGTAGCCCATAGTGACGTCTTTGTTTTTTGTGATCTGTCCGAGGTACTCTTCGTCGAGCCCTGCAATGATCTTAAGCAGCGTCGACTTACCCGATCCGTTCAGACCAAGTACACCAATCTTGGCGCCATAAAAAAAGCTCAGGTAGATGTCGCGTAAGACCTGCCTATTGGGCTTGTGAATCTTGCCAACGCCAACCATCGAAAAAATAATCTTCTGTGTTTCTGTTACTGCCATTCGTGCTTTGCCTTAGGATTTAGAGCGGCAAAGATACGAAGGCTGGGTAAGGGGCTAGGAAAGGGGGCGCCCCTCTCATAGATCAGCGCCTTCATTGAGAATGGCAAGGTACTTATCGTAAGCAAATACTCGGTTGCGCGATCTGCCTGTAATCTCGCGGGCTATGCCAAGACCTAATAACACATCCATAGCCTTGCTTGCAGTGGGGTAAGTTATTGCGGCCGACCTGGATACGCTGAGGATCGTTGCGATGGGACGTGCACGAAATGAAGCATACACTTGGTACACACTACCGAGCTTGACACCGGCATCGCGAACACGCTGTTCGTCCGCTGTAAAGAGAGCCAATAGGCGATGTGCTGTGTCCACCGCTCCCATTGCGGTTTGCTCAATCCCCTCAATCAGGAAGTGCAGCCACGACTCCCAATCTCCGTCGCTACGTACAACATCAAGAAGTCGATAATATTCGGCACGGTAGGTCTTGAGGTACAAACTCAAATACAAGAGTGGTTGGCTTAGCACTCCGTCTTCATATAGCATCAGAGATATCAAGAGCCTGCCTGTTCTGCCGTTGCCATCAAGAAATGGATGGATGGTTTCGAACTGAACGTGGGCCAGTGCTGCCTTTACGAGCGTTGGAATATCATCACGATGTATGAATTTTTCCAACTCCGACATGCACTGCTCTACCTTGTGAGGAGGTGGCGGAACGTACTGGGCATTACCGGGACGTGTACCACCGATCCAGTTTTGACTACGGCGGAACTCGCCAGGTGACTTCTCAGCGCCACGTCCACCATCCATGAGCTGTTCGTGGATCTCACGTAAGAGGCGGTTCGACAGTGGAAAACCTTCGGCCAGTCGTTTGAGGCCATACTGCATGGCTGACACGTAATTGGACACCTCTCTTACGTCGTCGAACGGTACTCCAGGTGCTTCGTCGAGTTCAAAGAGCATCAGATCAGACAGTGATGACTGCGTCCCCTCGATCTGTGAAGAGAGCACGGCCTCCCTGCGGACGTATGAATACAGAAAGAGGTCAGCGTCTGGCAACAAGGTTGATAACCCATCTAAACGACCACACGCCAGGAGCGCCTTCTCCATTTTTCGGCTCAGCCCTACGCTCAGTTCGAAAGGTGGATCTGGAGGCAAGGGGCTTGGGACAAATGCTCGAACGGACTCTCCCGCAATGGCAGTGGTCTCATATGTACCTGAACTAACCCGCTTCATTGTCCAGCTTCCTCGGAACGATAAATGGGAAAGCGAAGATACGCTATTAAAACAAGGAGCGGTTTACTTTAATAACGTTGGATGTTATTGCATTTGCCTTTAATAAGCACTAGCCTTATTAAAGTAAGGTGGCGTTTGTTTTAATAAGAGCTGGGGCACATCGCTCACTCCAACAACGCCCTACTTTTTGCAAGTATGATTTTCAGAGTGCCGTCTGGAACTCTGTCAAGGAACTGCGCTTTCCGAAACTCCCAATCAATCTGTCGGAGTTGATCGCAAAGCGCAACGCCGCTCACTTTGATATTCTCCGGTAAAGGGGATTCAAACGGATAACCCTTCACCCGAGATGTTACAGGTACGACAATAGCCATCCCTGTCTTCTGATTGTACGAGCGTGGCGACAAAACCACAGCAGGTCGTTTTCCCTTCTGTTCGTGTCCGCCATTGGGTGAAAGATTCAACCAAACAAGGTCTCCGCGCTCCGGTACATAAGATTTTCTCACCAGGTTTCTCGCCCTTGGGGAGCGTCATCGAGAAGCTGCTCATGCTGGTTCTTAGGCGTGATGAGCGCGACCATCTCTTCGAGTGTGAGGTGCGAGGTAATGGGCGAGAGGACGATACGCTCGTTTTCGACAGTTAACTCAACCATGCTGTTCTCATCGAGTGTGACTTGTTGGCAAACTGCTTTGGGTATTCTAACCGCCAGGCTGTTGCCCCATTTCTGTATGCGTGCCTTCATGGTAACGCCCTGTGACAATGTTGTCGTGTATCTACAATGAAGATACAAAGGTAAATCATGATTCGAGTTGTCCATCAGCTATTTTTACAGACGGGGCGTGAGGGAGAGTGGCAGATGGGGTTAACTGTAAAAGAAGGACCTAATGACTTGGCGTGAACATCTGTCTGAGAAAAATGCAGGGGTTGTACTAGTTGTCACATTAGTGGCATTGGGCATTTCTCTGTTTTCGTATTCGCGTTTCATCACGGTGATTGAGCAGAGGCAGGGTGTTGTGTTTTATGACCCCATCCTACATGCCATTGCGCCAGTCGACCTAACGTGGCTCATTTTTACAGCACTCTATGGCGGTATTATCGGCGCGATCGTTTTATGGTGGTCCGATCCGCCTCGAATTCTTCGTGCAATGCGCGCCTACACCATACTCATCGGTATACGCGTGGCTTGTATGGCCTTGCTGCCTCTAGATCCACCCGCGGGAATGATACCGTTGGCAGATCCGATTGTAACGTTTATAGCTGGACACTCTTCGTCGTTTTCGCGTGACCTTTTCTTTAGTGGCCACACATCGCTTATGTGTCTACTTGCTTTTTTAATGCCAACACGCACTACCCGTGTAGTTTTTGGCATACTAACTTTGTTTATCGGTATAGCTGTAATAGTCCAGCACGTTCACTATACGATTGACGTAGTGGTTGCTCCGCTAGCAGCGTGGGCTGCGTTTTCGCTGGTTAGCGCAAGCGTTGTGCGATCCCGGACAAAAGGTGCATAATCATGCTGGCCGCGAGTTTTGATGTCCGGTTGTCGACATCAAATTCTGGATTCACCTCAACAACATCGAATGCTTTAAGCGAAGGATCGGCGCCTGCAATGCGTATGCACGAGGCAATCTCGTGAGGCATAAAGCCATCTGCAGATGGTGCGCTAACACCAGGTGCGTAAGCACTGGCGAAGGCATCCATGTCAAGTGAGACATACAACGAATCGGATTTACTTGCAATGGAATGTGCCGAAGTCCACGCACCATGACCTTGCGCTCTAATGTCATCGAGCATCATAAAGTGCATGCCTTTGTCGGCAATGTATTGTAGGTGCGACGCAGAGACAGCATGCGCTTGGAGTCCAAACTCAACAAACGCTCCATCGTCAAGTTTGCTAGCCGGACTTTCGAGCATCTGACGAAATGGCGATCCAGAATGCGCTAGGCCTCCGTCCTTCAACGGACGTACATCTGCATGTGCGTCGATGTTGACTACGCCGTAGCGTTCACCAATAGTATTCAGTGCGTTGACTGTAGGCCACGCAACGTCGTGGCCGCCCCCTAACACAACTGTTAACATCCCGCTCTGCATACATGCATGTACGAGACTGCACTGTACGTCATGAATCTGCTCAAGAGTCTTGCCCACTGTGTCAACGTCACCCATGTCTATTACAACAAGACGATGGTCTTGCATTACATCGATGATGGCCGAGGTTGCCATGCGAAAGAGGGCATTGCGAATTGCCTGTGGTGCGCTGGCGGCACCCGCACGGCCACCATTGCGCTCAACACCGATGTGCTGCGGCACACCTATCAATGCAACAGCACAAACAGTCTGTTCTCGCAGCGCCGAAGCAGCGGTAAGAAGATCGCCCAATCGTTGATCGTCGTGATTCATAGAGTACAGCTATTCATGTCATGCAGCTTTTCTAGTGGTGCTCCCAGTGTCCTATCGAACTACCACATAGACAATCGTTGTTCGCGCATTGCCAGCGATGGCTGTGATTGTGTACGTGCCAGACAACAGCTCGGGAAGTGTAATGGCTTGCAGTGACTCGATTGTTGCATTGTATTCGAAGACAACCCTGCCGAGTGCATCATGCACATGAATCAGCGCGGCGCGATCAAGGACGATCGATGCATTTCCGTCGGAGGGGTTAGGGACAACCTGTAGTTCGGGTCCAGGCAATACACGATTGTATTCAACCGACGTTGCCCCAGCCTCGGCTATAAGCTTTACCTGCTTTGCCGGCTGACGTTCGTCGTTCGAATGCACGCGTAGTGTGCCGGTACTCTTGCCAAGTGCGTCGCGCAGAAACGCGACCGTGACGGACATTGTATCACCAAATGCAAGGTCAGTTGGCGTCGGACGCGACATCGACTCGACGGTGAAATATTTTTTGAGGGAGAAATTCGAAATACTGTCGATATGCAGGCCGGTTCTATTACCCGGTGTTATAGTCAGAGTACGTGTTGTTTTTTCGAGTGTCGGATGATTGAAGTACAACGCATCAACGTTCGTAACAACGGTTGGCTTATCGCCTACACGGAATTGCATCCATGCCGTGTTACCAAAATCAGGGTTGAACGTCTTGACAGCGTTGTCGAGCGATTTAAACGACAGACTTCCCGTACCGAGCTCTTGGCGGAGGTACCACAGATCGAGTCCGTAACCTTCTTTATTATTCAGTACAAACTCATAACACCCATCTTCGAGGGTGTACTTGTGTGAATAGGTGGTGTTGTCTGCGAGGCCTTGTCCAGACTCAATAACAGTGCCACCAATCTTTTTCAGCGTCCACGAATACTGCGCAGCTGCTTGTTTGTTGGTGCGCAACACAATTTCAAAATCTCTGTACCACAGCGGCGGCAGTTTGAATTGCGTTTGTTGCCTGTCGTTGTCCGTGTATTCATCGACCGACCCGTTCGGCGCACTAGTCGACACAACAAACGTATGTACGTCGCCTGTGGTTGGCCATGTTGGTGCTGGTAGAGCAACTGTATCTCGTTGCAAAAAGCCAAGACGTCCGTTCCACGTATACGTCTGCATCTGCGATCCCTGTGCGCCATACGTAATCGTACATGACGTTAGGTCGACTGCACCTGAATTGCGCAACACAACGACAGGTTCACCACAGATTGGATTTACGCGCGAGTAGAATTCCCATGTCGATGGCGAAACCACGTCGTCGATGCTGGCATCGAGCTGATGATTCGGCACGCCGTATCCAACAAATTGCGTTGTGACGTCCCACACGCCCTGCGAACCATTCCACTGATCGCCTTCAACGCCGTAGTCAATCACAACCGAGTCTTTTCCTGTTGCAAACGACGTGAGTTCGTGGTCGTAGATGTCGACGGGTGCTCCCGGACACCATCCGGCGCGGTCGATAACCCATGTGCCACCTTGCGGATACACAGGGTTACTGGCACATTCATTCCACAGCAACCATTCGAAGCGCTTCGTGCCGTCAACAAATAGCTGGTGATTACGCTGACAGAATTCTGCGCAGTTCGACGGCTCTCCAAAGCGGTGTCCTGTAGTTCGTGTTATCAGTCTGTGTGTTGTCGACCCCGACTCTATCGTTACGACTTCAGGTGTTAGAAGACGTCCGGCCACAATCTCAGCATACGACCCATCGCGCACGCTATAGATCTGATCGAGCTGCTGCACATCACGTGGAGGCACACCCTTTATCATCTTAAACGTAACGTCTATCAACTCCTGCTGATTACCTGCAGCAAGTGTTACGTTGTCGTGAAAGAGTTGTGCGTAATCAGAAACATCATACACCCACTTAAAACCCTTTTCGCCAAGACTAAGGTTAATGCCATACGGTGTTATGTACCGACCAATCTCGAAGTTTACAATGCGACTGTAGAATACATGATCGCCATTTGTCATTTGAAGAATAGCGGGTGCTGCGTTGCGCACTATAGAATCTCTGACCGTGCCACCATCAAAATACCTGACGATTTTCGTGTTACATTCAATCACGACCATTGTGTCGGTTGGCATTCGTAAACCCGCCAATTCATCTTCAGAATAAATGCGCCGCTGTATGCTCGCGGAGTTTCGGATTACAGAAGTAAACCGTGTAGGCATGGGAATAGAACGGTATCGCACAAGCTTCTGGAAGACCCCCAATACTGTGTCTTGTGCGAACCCGATGTTCGGACGCATGGCAAGGGGCTGGCCGCCAAGGGGCCAATCTGCGGGCTCTATTGTTGTTGCAGTTGGTAATCCGAACAGCATGGCATTTCGGTTTGCACCGCTCTGGTCAACAATCTGACGTCCATCTCCTGCAGGAAAACCTGTGTAGTACGCCAACATCGACGTTGCAGGAAGCGTAGAACCCTGACGTCCACGAGTCATCACTGAACGAACATCTACAGAATCCAACGCTTTATTTAGTACTGCGATGTGCATTAAACTGCCAGGAAAAGAACCTGCGCCGCCAGCACCTAAAGTAAATCTGCTAATGCCACTCATGCTTTTCGTAGCGGCTGCACTTTCCATGAACGTCGAGCCGTTCAGGTAAACCTTCATTACACCAGTAGTTGCATTTTTTACAAATGCCCAATGATTCCAGCGTCCTTCCCATGTCGTCGTCGGTGCATCCTTTTCAACGCGGTCACTCGATCCATCTGCTGGTGTGATACCCGCGTCCCAATACACACGTCCGTTATCCCATGGCAGGTGTGCATTAAGCACACGACGTCCTTGCACGTCCCACGCTTCGAATACACTGCTCGCACGTGGCTGACGCAGACTGTCGCCCTTACACCAGAACATCACAGTTACTTCAGACGAAATGTTGTCGAACACACTTTTCGGAATGACGATCTCATCTCCTTCATCAAAGAGACCCGGACGTTGTGTTGTATCTAAATACAAACGACCAGCGCCTCCTGTAGACGCTTTCAGCGGACCACTGGACGCAAGAATTTTTTCTGCGGAGATGTCGATGGTGATGTCAGATTTCCCGTCCCAATTAAACGTCGAATGAAAATCGAGCCAGTTAAGTGAGTTAGCCGGCAGCGTCGTATCCCAGCGGTACACTTCTGTATATAAAGCTGCATCGGGGTTGAGTGTATCAAGTCGTGCTGAACTATCCTGGTGCATCCGTACGCGCAATCCCACGGCAGCAAATTCTTTATTCGAAGTCTCGAGCGCAATGCGCGAGAGAAGACCCTTCTTTAACCCCTTAGCCAGAAGCTCCTGAGCGGTCCAGATAAACTGCGCTCTCATACCAGATGGCTGCACCAGTTCATTCAACAGTGTAGTGCCTGCACCAATTGTCACCGGATGTGCTGGCGGATTAACATAGTCGAACAGGCTGCCGACGCGTCTCCACACGCTGTCGGGTTGAATTGTGCTTGCTGCAGACAGGTCTGCATACGTAAACGTCGGAGGCGAGTACCGATGCACTTTAAAGAACGGTGTTGTTAAACGCGTCGAGTCGACAAGGCCCGTCGAATCTGTTATGAAGATGTATGTGAGATAATCCCACTCACCACAGTTGTATTTGTCGTGTGTCGTTAATGGGTCGCACTTGAGTGTGTACTCCATTAGAATTTTTTCGTAGCGCTGTGCTGGCGGAAAGAGCCATGTGCCAGAGCGTTTTGTGATGTCACCGAATGTAAGCGTTTTTACAGTTACTGTATCGCCTGCCGACATCGTGCCAGTCGCAATGAACATGACGATGCATGACGCAATGCAGATGATGCATGATGTTGCCCGTGCGATATTCGACGTGGTCACGAAACAATTCATACGGACTCCTAATGTCGGGCCACACCACCGTCTACGTTGATGGTCTGACCAGTAATGATACCTGAGGCAGGCAGCGCAAGAAATGCCACAACATTTGCAATGTCTTCTGGCTCATCTGCACGATGAACAGCCTGCGAGGGAAGGATATGTGCGAGTATGGGGCTCATCACGGGGCTCTGCGACGCATTCTGCGTCGCAGTAAGTCCGACCGAAATGGTGTTGATTGTAATGCCGTGTTTACCGATCTCTGCCGCGAGCGAACGGGTGAGTCCGATGACGCCCATCTTGGCTGTTACGTAATGCGTTAAGTAGGGTGTACCGAGCCATACGGTATCGGATGAGAACGTAATGATACGTCCGAACCCAGCACGCTTCATCGGTGGCAGCACCGCACGAATTGTGTGAAAGAGAGTATTCAGTGTTAGATCGAGTGTGTGTTTCCACTCTTCGAAATCTAATAGCTCGAATGGTTCTTCGCTGTAATGTCCGACGTTGTGCACAAGTATATCAACGCGTCCGAAGGTGGTCATAGCAGTATCGACAACCATCTGCGCATCTGCAGCCTTCGTGAGGTCTGCGCGCACCATTACTGCCTCGCCACCTGCCTGTTTAACAGCATCAAGCGTAGCTGATGCATCGGCAACGTCGGCTATAACAAGCTTTGCGCCTTCTTCAGCAAGACGTTCGCAGAACGCTCTGCCATTGCCGATTGCGGCACCGGTAACAATGGCTACGCGATCACGCAGTCCGCGTTCGTACTTGTTTATTTGCATTATTTATTAATCACACCGAGCTCGAGGGCAACGTCGTGAAACACACTCAACAGCGTATCGAGATGATGGTCTTCGTGTGTTGCCATATAACTCGTGCGCAACATCGACAACGTTGGCGGCACTCCTGGTGGAACGAACGCATTTACAAAAACACCCTTGTCGTAGAGTTTGCGCCAGAACAACAGTGTTAGTTCAACTTCACCAATAACGACAGGCACAATACCTGTGCGCGAATCGATAACGTTTAATCCCATTGCTGCAAAGCCAGAGCGCATTTTATCTGCATTTGCAATCAAGCGTTCGATGCGCCACGGTTCTTGCTGCATTATTTCGAGCGAAGCAAGTGCTGCCGCAACAGATGCCGGCGTTGGCGATGCGCTGAAGATGAGTGCAGGTGAATGGTGTTTGAGATAGTTAAGAACGCGCTCGGGTCCAGCAACGAAGCCCCCTAACGAGGCAAGCGATTTCGAGAACGTACCCATAGTAAGGTCGGTACGCTCCACCACGCCGAAGTGACTTGCCGTGCCCCTTCCGCCAATCCCTACAACGCCTGTTGCATGTGCATCGTCGACCATAACGCGTGCGCCGTATTTCTCGGCGACGTCTAGAAGATTAGGTAGGTCGACGAACTCTCCTGATACAGAAAACACACCATCGGTAACGATGAGTTTGCCTGCATCGGCCGGAATCTTGCGGAGCACTCGCTCGAGGTCTTCCATGTCGTTGTGCTTGTAACGCACAAACTCTGCGAAGCCACCCTTGGCAAGTAGACATCCGCTTATGATGCATGCATGATTCTCCTTGTCGGAGATTACGTAGTCGCCTTTCGATACCAGCGCAGCAATCACGCCCAAGGCTGTTTGATAGCCGGTGCTGAATAGAAGGACAGATTCTGTGCCGAGGTATTCGGCGAGACGATGTTCGAGTTCGATGTGAAGGCTAATTGTGCCTGTTAGGTATCGCGAGCCAGAACAACCTGTACCGAACTGGTCGATAGCCTTCTTAGCGGCTTCTTTAACCCGAGGGTCTGCTGTCAGACCAAGGTAATTGTTCGAGCCCGCCATGATGACGTTGCGGCCCTCTATTCGAACTTCGGGTCCGTCGTTCTCTTCGATTGGTCTGAAATACGGATACATGCCCGAAGCTTTCACTTCGTCGGCACGGGTAAACTCTAAGCACTTCTGAAATAGATCCACGTTGTTCCTGCATCTGAAATTGGACTGCAAATATCGCTTATCGTGTGTTCTCGACTTTGACAGGCTTATCGCATGTTTTCGACCTGAACGGGGAAGCCAAGCTCTGCCGCCTTGACCATCGTGATGGCGGTTTGCAGATCGTCCTTGCTTTTGCCAGTAATACGGACCTTTTCGTCCATAACCTGGGCCGTGACCTTCAGCTTTTTGTCCTTGACAAGCGTTGTGATTTTTTTCGCCTCATCACGCGATAGCCCGCTTTTTAGCGTGATGTACTGCCTGACGGCCTTGCCACCCATGAGTTCGGGCTTGCTTTCGGTGAGCGATTCGACGCTGATACCGCGCTTGATCATCTTTTGGACGATGATTTCGCGCACGGACTCGACAAAATGCTCACCGTCGGCTCGTATTTCGATCTTTTTATCGGTCTTGGTAAGCTCGATACTGAAGTTTGAACCCTTAAGGTCGTACCGGTGTTCGGCTTCCTTGCGGGCCTGGTTGATAGCATTATCAACCTCCTGCATGTCGACGTCGCAAACAAAATCGAAGGAAAAGCTTTGTGCCATAGAATGTAAAGATAAGGACACACTCGGTTGAACTACAGTCTGTAATTTGGCGCCCCAAGTCAGACGTGTAACCTAATCTCTGTCCGTTTTGTTGAGCGTCTTGCAATTAATTTTTGGAGGGGCTATGATCGACATCTGGAACGACGAAGAGTATCAGCGCTTAAGCGCAGAAAACATAGCCGCACGTGAGCAACTCGTGCAATATGTCCGTTCGAAAGCATCGCCAGTCACAGCAGACTACACGTTTACCGATGGCGACCACAACTACACCCTGAACGATTTCTTTGGCGACCACGACGACCTAATCGTTGTGCACAACATGGGCGTTGCCTGCAGGCATTGCACGTTATGGGCCGATGGTGTGAACGGACTCTTACCGCATCTCGAATCGCGTACAGCAGTTGTTCTCGTAAACGAGGACCCCATTCCTGTTCAACGAAAAATTGCAGCAGACCGCGGCTGGAGGCTCACCATGCGTCGCGATGCCGACGGTGCCTTTTCGAAGTCGTTGGGTTTTGCGATGGAGGAAGACGGCAAAAACGAACGCCTTCCTGGGTATTCGACATTTCATCGCAGCAGCGACGGTACTATCACACACGTGGCCTCCGACGCATTTGGTCCGGGCGACATGTACATGTCCGTCTACCCCTTCTTCGAAATGCTCAAAGACGGTCCCGGCGACTGGGAGCCCGATACTCCATCGAAAAAACCAATCTCGATTTCCATCCCTCAAGAATTCACCGCATGATATTCCTATCGCACATTCGTTTGCTAACCGCTAACACACTTCAGCAATGCTAAGCGCAAAATATTTCAGTATCTTTAAGGGGCTGGTTATGGAAAACTCAAACCTGCTCAGGATTTTTTCAATCAACTGTATTAAACAGGAGAGCACATGTCACGCGTAGTGCATTTTGAAATTCCATCCGACGATCCAAAGCGCTTAAAGGAATTCTTCACGAATACTTTCGGCTGGTCGTTCGAGGAATATGGCGACGAGAACTATCAGTTTGCATCGACTGGCGAAAAATCTGGACTGGGCATCGATGGTGCTATCATGAAGCGCAACCACCCACAACAGCCTGTCGTTAATACTATTGGTGTTGCATCTGTCGATGACGCAGTCGCCAAAATCGAAGCAAATGGCGGCACTGTTGTTATGCCGAAGCAGCAGGTTGGCGATATGGGTTATGTAGCGTACTTCAAAGATCCCGAAGGCAATATCCATGGCGTATGGGAAGCAATGCAGACAAACGCAGCAACGGATAACAATTGATTAGACGAACTATAAACGTGCCTACATGCAACGACGGTCTCTCTAGTCAAAGAAAGACCGTCGTTTGTGTATCTAGATGTTAGAATGAAGCCTTTGCGCCGCTCGTACCGAAGTCGAGCAGTGACATTTCTACACCATTGCTTGAAGTCGATTTTACTAGTCCAGAGATAGGAACGTCGGGATGATAGAATCCTGTGGCAGAAAGAGAGCTACCGAACATTTGCATAATCGTCGTGCCTTTCATCGTCCCGGCAAATGTGCCGGCAGGAACCGTTATCACATCGTCTTTGCCAATTGGTGTGGGCTTCAGCGTCCAGTGCGACAATGCATCTTTGTAAATGCCTTTAGTAATTGAAAGAACAACACCATCAATTTCTGTTGGTGCGTCGTTATTGTTTCGTGTGCGAGCGGTAATGATGTTGATGTCGTCTGAGGAACGCGACACCATTGCTTTGTCGAGACCGGCCACCTTTAGCTGCGTCCAAGATTCGTTACCAGAAGTAAGCGAGTACGACTCGAGTACCCATACATCGCCGTCGTGACCAATTACGCTATACGACGCTATCGATTTTTTCCCGTCCTTGTCTGTAATGCCGTAGCGGACAAACTGCCCAACCTGTAGATACATCGGGGTTTCGAATGGTACCGGCGGCGCTGGATACGTAACAGTCTTAGACTTACCGAATGCTGTTCCGATGTCTTGCTGGTTTTTAGGTTTTTCGGGCGTAGAACATGCACCAACGATTATTGCGATGCAGAGGAGCAGGGTAAGGGACTTAATTGTCATGGCAAAACTCATCGGTCTAGTGGTATGAAGGTATTGTTTGAGGTTATCGGGCACCACACTGCGCCATTTGCACACAAGTTTCGTTCTAGGGAAGAACTTTGCCGGGGATTTAATGTGTAATCAAGACAAGACGTGAAATGATGCGGTGTCTGGTTTTGACACGCAAGGCATACACCCCACAGTCAAACGATTGTGTGTCTATAAACAGCCCACCCTCAGCAGTTTCGTCTCTAATCCTTCGTCCGTTCAGATCGTGTAATTCAGCCGAGATTTCAGATCTATCGTAGACAGCAACCGATATTACTCCTTCTCGGATTTGTACGTTAACGTCGGGCAATGGAAACTGAGAGTCCAAATTTGTGACTGCGATCGACGTGCTGACTGGAATTTCGTACTCATCTCCGCAATCCTCAAAACGTATCCGTAGCGTATCACGAAAATCTGTTCGGTCAAGAGTCGTAGGTAGAGCAAATGTAATTGACTGCGAAAGTGCGGCAGCGTTATTTAACCGCTGACCTTTTCGTATAGACGTCGTAAATGGTGGAGAGAGCGATACAGAATCCACGACTACAAACGGTATCCCAGTACTTGTTGCTGTTAGTTGAAATGGCTGTGTTATTGGAAACACATTCTCAATCGTTACTACACCAAATGACACACTATCTGGTTTGTCGAGGACGAATCTGCGTGCGTCGACTTGAAATGGTACACTTACAGAACCAGTGCACGCCCCACTGGTGTATGGTATACGCAGAGTATCAGCCAAAATGCCATCGGGGAAGACGCCCCGAATTCCACGTCGAATGGTAGTATCTGAAAGTGCTGGCACTGCCAGAGGTCCTTCTGGAAGATTGAGTGTAATTGGAGCATTGGCACCGTTAGAAACAACAAACGAATATTCCACTGCCGTGCTGTCTACGCACGACACAAGCGGTCCGACCGAAAGAGGCAACGGTGTCGTAATTCTCACACCATTGCGCTGACCTTTATACACGGTTTTGAACACACGATTGCAGATGCCTTCTGAAAACTTGATGGTATCGGTAAACGTGCCGGTTGGCAGATTTACAAGGTGGACATCAAATGCGGCTGAAGCACCAACTGCTATCGTGCGAGGCAAGCCACTATTTAACACAAGTACATTGGCCTGCGTAATAATAACAGGCAAGGTTCCGGTATTCGTTAGCACAACTCTTGCTGATGCTGTATCGGCACATGGTGGAATTGGCGGAAGTTGTACTAGGGTTGGCGTAACGTTCACTGTATAGTCACGCATCGTAATAACGTGCAATGCAGTATCTGCGCAGTTATTAGAATCCGTTACAATTAAACGAACGTTCTTTGATGCGTCGACAGTTATCTGGACGTTATCATCTGCAAGTACGGTAGGCACTCCGTTCACTGTCCATTGAGACACATATGGAGCTTTACCGAGCGATTTCGCAGTGTTCAGAACAACAACTTCTCCTCGACAAGCAATCTCAGGTCCACTAAGCACGACGTAGGGTTTACGACTTACGTACACCATCGTTGTGTCCGAAGCAGCACAAAGTCCTGTACCATCTTCAACAAGCGTCAACACCAATATTGTATCGGCAAACAGAGGTGTAAACGTCAGCGTTGGTTGACTGCTATGAACAGTGATGTCGTCATACAACCACGTATACTGATATGCACCATCGCCATTTGCAGCCGTCACGGTAATACTTACTTGCGATTCGCTACAAGTCGAAATCGTACTTGGCGCAGATACGGTAAGTGGTGGACCGACTAAAATTTTAACCGTGTCGGTATTAACCTTACCCGCATTGTCACGTACTTCGAGCACATACTTAATGTTTTTCGTTGGCGTAACCGTTGGGGTTAATGAATTGGGATTAGTAATTCCGATAAGCGGTGACCATGAATACGTGTACGGCGCTGTTCCACCAGATACAGAGCCATTTAATACGACACCCAACCCGTTACATAACGCAGTATCCGGGCCTGCGCTTACGGTCATCGTACCGGGCGCCAAAACACATGTTCTTGCAGCCAATCGCGTAACCATGTATGCCGAGACACGTGTATGAATCAATAGTTCGGTGCCGAACGGAGTGAGGTGACAATAACTCATGATTGTGCCAAGCTTAGCCTTGGTGCCCGTGTAACACGTTCCCTCGGCGGCAACGCAAGAGTCGATTGGCGGATTCCATGTACACGAATGTGTGTGACGTGCACCCACATTGTGTCCGAGTTCGTGTGAACACACATCTGTATCCCACACATACCCCGCCACTGGATAGGTGTACGTGTTGTTTGTGCCACTTACTGCGTAACCATTGTTTGTGCACAATGCATCTACGTATGCTACTCCACCAATACCGTTCACACCGCTTAAAAGCATAGCACTTGACCGACTCACGGCCGCACGATTGGCTTGCCAATACGTTCTCAACTGCGTTAGGATGTCACCGGAATTAACTCCAGGGTAGGGGTCTGTGGCTGTCCAGAACGCCATCCACGGCGTCATCACGGCAGCCGATACATCGCGCTGATAGATGTCGCTCACAGCAGCAAGTACAGCCTGCGCATACTCTGCACACTTGTACACATCTCTACCGTGGTCGATGTAGTATTCTTCGTCTCCCTCCAACGCAATGCGCACAATCTTGTTCACGGCTTGCGTTTGTTCTTGCCCCTTGTCGTTGCCCCTTGCAGGAAATTCTGTGTCAATACTGCCACAATCCCACGGACCAGGACTTTCTGAGTATATGTCTTCGTTTACAATGTGTGTGCTGTTAGGGGTCTTGCTAAGGGAGCTCAAGAGATAGCGGCGCTTAACGCCAGAGCGTTCGATGCTGATGTACCCTGTTGCCCAGGACTCAAACACGGCGAGCATGACATGCGATGATGGCCCGCCTTTAACCGAGCCCCGCAGTAGAAGCGCCGACGGTATCTGAAGTCGTGTGAGCTGATCGGTGCTAGCGGCATAAAGTGGCGTCTCAGCATCAACCACACTAAATCGCGTAACATCTAACGTCACGATGTCGCCTTCGGGCATTGTTAGTGTTAACTCGAGCCGCTGATTGTCTGCAACTGACACCGCAGCGTCACGCCATACACCTACATTTAGATTCACGAACGAAGCAGCATGTGCAACCTGTACGTCCTGCGGTTTAGAGGCCGTAGTAAACAGATTGAGTTGATTTATCTGGGCTAATGCCGGGGTGCAAAAGACAATGCACAACGCGACGAGGGTCAGTCGTAGCAAATGGGTCATGCGGAATTCAAGTGTTGAACAAAGCGAAATTATCGTACAACGCTATCGTACAACGCTTATGATGTGCGACCGGACGTAGTGTCCCGCCCTCATGCGTAATACGTAGGTCCCTGAAGCAAGCGCATTCACGGGTACATCCAGCTCGTATGCTGCCGATTCGCTAGCTGGCAATGCAATCGTGTTTACGATATTGCCAATACCATCTAGCACATCAAATGTTACTGCCGTGCTGTAGCCGGTGGAGTATTGAACGGTAACGACGTCGGATGCAGGACTTGGGAATGGCTGACGCAATTCGAATGCACTTGCACCCAGGCTAATCACGCGACTCGCACCTGCACACGAGAGTGCTAGGATGAACTGATCGGATGCGGGTAATGTGTTGACGCATGTGTATGCAGAAGAGACGGCTGCCGAAATGTCTACAACTGTATCTGCAGAAAGAAGTGTCTGAAAGAAGGTTGTAAATGTTAGGTCCTGTCCGACCGGCGGCGCAACATCTACCGTAAAGATTACATGTCCCATTACCGATGTGTCGATGGCTGTAATCGAACCCGTTGCGGACGTACTCTGCACGTTGATAAACGACATCATGAGAGACGGGTACTGCATGTCTATCCGTATGCTCGACATTCCGCTGTAGTACGGCGCTGAAGGAGCAACGGTCAATGGAATATTTATTCGCGAACCAGCTGCGGCGTCGGGCATCGGCGTAAACGCAGGTGTCAACTCTGTTGTAGTTCCTTCTCCTGTGACCCGGATGTATAAACCTGGAATGGAAGCATTCGTAAACACATAGGTTGCTGCATACGTTTGCTTAACACTCGGCGAGAAACGCACAAACAACTGCACGCTATCGTTTGGAGGTATAGTGATGGGGGCCAGACCTAACAACTCGAAAGCGTTACCTAGGTCCGATTCGACTAGGTCTGTAATCAAGAACGGCACTGTTGCACTTGGGTTCGGCACCCAGAACGATGCAATTGCTGTGTCGCATGTAAGAGTCGGCGGGAACGCTACGGGGGTAAGTTCATCACCTGCCGAACCACTGCCTAGTAGCTCGACTGATGTGTCGGCGAAAGGCGGAATTGGGTCGGGACCTTCCTTAGCATCATGATAGATGCGTACCATTTCGCTACGGACACCGCTTGCTTGCGGAACAAACTGTACAGGAATTAACAACGATCCGTTCGGCGGAATCACTGCAGGGAAAAGTGTTGCCGAAGGAATTGCCCATCGAAAATCTGATTGTGTTGGACGCACAAAAACAACGTTCTCGATTCGCAACGACGTTGTTGCGTCGGTGTTTCTAATGGTGACATTGCCTGTTTTAGTTGCAACGGACAAAATCGGCGTTACTGGCCAAGTATCTCCCGTTGCGGCGATAACAGGAAGAATCCCCAAGCCCCTTGCAAGACCCTTAACAGGTGTGTTAATTCCGCGGACAGTTACGACGACCTCAGTCGTGTGAGGTCCGCGTGTTTGCGGTACGAAGCGAACAGGAATAGGAAAGGATTCTTTTGACTTAAGCAAAAATGGAGTGGCAGGAAACAACGCGAAGTCTGCAGTGATGTCACCAGCGACATTCCCCAATGCAACAGACTCGATGAAAAGGTCTTGTCTGCCCTGATTTCTAAGGTACATTATAGAATCGTTTACAGTACGTAAACGGCGCGAGAACCAATCTAGATCGTCAATAGAAATCGCAGTGTCTTTTGCAATTATTGTGGTGTCGCGAACGCCTGCAAGTATTTCTGATGACAATGCGCCGCACTCTGGTGGTAATGTGTATACAAGTGAGGCATTGTAGTTACCAGGTGTTGCAGTCGTAGCATCGAACGTAATCGTCGGTGAGAAACACTGACCAGGCGTAAGAACAATCGGTCCTTTAGGATTGACATCGAACCTCGTTCCTGCCGGCGAGACTCTTACTGTAACACTAACATTTGCTGTAGTTGTGTTGCGAACAATACATTGATTCGTTGTCGTGGTAGAGCCAACTACTACATCCGACATCTGAACCTTGCCTATAACGAATAGGCTGCAACCTGATACACCGTTGCCTTCGAGAGCTCCGGATGCAAGCGTTCCACAACTGCCGATAACATTTAGGACAGCGGTGCGGGTGCCTTGGGCAGATGGACGGAATTGTATGTCGATGTCTAGACATTCATTCGGCTGTATAATGGTTCCGGCAATGATTGTGACTAGCGTAAAGTCTGCTGCATTCGCACCCGATATGTTGCTCGAAAAAACTTGAGCGGGGTATGCGTCTGTGTTGCACAGTTTTTGTGTAAACGATGTTGTTGAGGATGCACCAACACTTGTTGGCTGCATGACGAGTGGCGTGCCGGAAATCGTCAGGAATGGCGTACGAACGGTAAAGACCGTATCGCTTTCATCGACAGCAGTTGGACCGACACATCGGCGTGCGACAAATACATCAGTACTTGCACTGCGTGCTGTAGCCGAGAATGCGCCCTTGGTTAATGTCCCTGTAAAATGGTCGACCTCGAACTCGCACCCTGTCGAATCTTTCGTTGTTTTCGATGCATATCGATACGCAGTTGGCGGAGTGCGCGCAAAGACTTCAATGACGTTTCCGAGTTCATCGTAGGCTGCGTAGAAAGGGCCAGGTGGAAGTGCGGGGCCCAATTGCATCTGTACGCCACCTTTTGATACACCGACATTAATAAAGCTTACAAACGTGCCGCCAACAACAACTTGTGTTTGACCGTTTACACCTTTCATAATGCCAATGCTTGTTGCTGTCGCTTCGCTACTATATCGGAACGTGCCTTGTCCGAACCGCACCCATTCGACAGCACCGACTGCCGTGATCTTGGCCAGAAACATATCCGAAACATCGCGTACGCTACCCGACTGCCCAGCTGGCATACGAAGCGTGTAGTTTGAGGTACCACCGGTAAGCGTAGCAGTGGGGCTTTCGAACGTGCCTGCTATGTAAACATTACCAATATCGTCGGTAACAGCGCCGATAATTTTTTCATTCTTGGAGTCCTCACCAGTCAGAAGGAATGTTCGACCCCAAAGTCCATCGCCATCAAATTCCTGGCAGAACCCATCAACAGCACCTTGTGGTAGTGTTACACTTGCGCCACCAAACTGTGTAGTGCCACTAAACCAACCTGTTACATACAGCTTATCACCACCCGGACGTGCTGCAACCGAGGACGCAGTGTCGATGCCAGTGTGACCAATTTGCTGCAGCCACGTGTATGCGCTTATGGGTACGTATGTAATACGAATGCGATAGGTGAGACCCTTGATTGTCGGAAGCCACCTAAAAGCACGTCCGGTAGCAGCATTTGCTATGGTGTTCCACGTAGTGCCATCGATCGACCATTGGATGCGAACGGGAGCATCGGCAGGAATGCCAGACCACAGAATGTCGGCTGTATCACACGTTGTAAGTACTTCGCCTCCATTAGGTGTTACGACCACTACCTGCGTACCGCCACCGCGAAGTGCTTGAGTGATGGTGCATGGGTCGCCTATTAGCTGAAGAATGGCAGTGTGCAACGCCGGAATCGATCCCTGAGTAAGGCGTACACGCAGAACGCGAGGTACATTTTTTCTCAGTGTAATGATGTTTGTTGGCGACGGCGGGTTGACTGAGTTCTTAGGATAGTCCCAGTCAACAACAGTAAAGTGCGTGGCAGGGGAAATGGTATAACCACGTACCATAACGTCGGTATTGATCGAGGCAAACGTCACCGAAGCAAATAAAGAGCTGCTTGCGGGAGGACTTCCTAATTCAAGTAATGGCGTAGAAGAATTGATGACTGCAATACTTGCAGCACCGGTAGTGTACGTTATCGTATCGGGCGGTGTGTTGGGTCGCAGCAGCGTTGCGATGGCAGTACGCTGTCTGTCGAATTCGCTACAGCCGAATGGCGACTTCCATTCGATATAACAAACAATGCGCGAGTTAATAGAAAAGTTTATTAGGTCGAACATCGTCGTCAAAAGCGATTCTGTACCGAAATGGCTAGTACCGCCAGTCTTCGTGCAAATGGTTGCCAACGTTGGGTTGGTAAGCGTCTCGTCTACAGATATCGAATGAATAACAATTGCTTGCTCATAGCTCTTTCTAACAACCGTATCTATTAAGTTCTGCGGATTTACAATCGCAGGATTGGGTTGATCATCCGTAATGAATATTGCAGTCTTCGGTATCGAAGGGTCTCGTTTCGCAAACTCATCGAAGATATTGGGTATGCTTGTGAACGGCAATTCGTAGTTGGTTACCGTTTTAGGAGACAGCCGACTAATGGAATCCAGAATTACCGATGTCGAACCCGACCACGGCAATGCAAGCCTTGAGTAGCCGCTAAATGCAATGATGCAAACCTGCGTACCTGTGGTGAAGTTTAGCTGACCAATAAACGTTCGCAAAGCGGCTTTCACCAAATCCATGCGCTGAACGCCTCCGACAGGGTTAGCCATCGAAGCAGATTCATCGATAATCAGTAGGATGCTGGCAGCTGAGTCGCGTGTTAAAGTTCTACATCCGTGAACTACAGTAGCGCTTAGGTCCACAAACGCGCCATTGCCCGGCTGCTCGACAATGCGGAAATCGGCAGCACCGAGTCCGGTAAACGGACGTCCGTTTGCATCGACAGCAACATAATCCGCACGAATCGTGGGGAATCTCGAGGCGTTTACGTTATAGAGCTGCAAAGACTGGCCGTCAGCACCTAGGACGACCGAGACAAGTAACAAAAGTATAAAGAGGGGTCGCATAACCCCTCAATATACATGTGGAATGATTACATGGTTTACTACAGCAAGGCTGGTTCGCGAGCGGCCACGGAAGGGCGTTCGGACTTCGGCTTGCTTGTCGTTAGATCGCGTTCGCCAACGTTTGTAGCGTTGAACCAGCGCGGACGGTTGTAGTCGACAAGATTCTTGTTGCATACAATCTGGAATGCGGTCGAATTACCCTGTTTTGCAATGTCGACAGACCAAGCCAGGAAGATTTCCCAGCAACGGAACCACCACTGGCCGTATGCCTTGGTGATTTCTTCCTTGTGCTGCATCCAGTTGTGGTACCAGAGTTGAATGGTACGAGAGTAGTGGATGCCAATGTTTTCTACGCTGTGAATTTCGAAGCCTGCTTTTTCGAGACGTTTTACAACAAACGAAAGAGGCATGCTCGCATCGGCACCTGGGAAGATGTACTGACTCATAAAGAGTCCCCATGACATCGACTCCTGATGCACACCAGCTTTAAGACCAGCAATCTGTAAGAAGAAAATTCCTTCATCTTTCATTAGACCGTTGATTTGCTTCATGAACTTGGTGAAGTTCTTGATGCCTACGTGTTCGGCCATTTCGAGACATGAAATCTTGTCGAACTTATCAGCAGGAATGCTACGATAGTCCATGCGATTAATGCGTGCACGGTCTTTCACTCCCCAACGCTCTATCTGTGCATTACCATAGTCCGCGCCTGCCTGAGCAATCGTAATACCTGTTGAGTCGGTGCCATAATATTTGGCAGAGTGTGCTACGAGTGTTCCCCAACCACAGCCGATGTCGAGTAGACGCTCGCCTGGCTTGAGTTGAAGCTTCTGACACACGAGGTTGAGCTTGTTGTCTTGTGCGGTTGTGAGGTCTTCGTCACCCGTCTGGAAAAACGCAGATGTGTAGATCATGCGCTCGCCGAGGAAAGCACCGAAGAAGTCGTTACCACGATCGTAGTGATCGCGAATAACTCGCTCATCCTGCTTCTTCGAGTGAATAGCTAACTGCGGAATGAATTCCTTGAAGAAGAACTTCAGGTGATGTCCAACAAAGTTGTAGTTGAAGAAGTGCGTCCGATTCAGAATTAACTGTTGAACGTCTACCGTAACATCTACACGACCGTTCATGTAATCTTCGATAAACGTCGTAATCGACACCTTCGTACCGTTCTTGTACTTTGAAGCAACAGCTGGATCCCTAACGATAATCACATCCAGTATATTCATTGAGATTTGTTGAGCAGTAGCCATTTAGAACCCGAATAGATAAACATGTAAAAAGAGAAGCGCCCTTGCTGGTAAGTTCCTACAGGGGCGCGGGCAACGTTCAATTGCCCCTCAATTTAGCAATTGTTCCACTTCGGACGTCATTTGGGCCACAGAATGACCGCTTAGACCCCTATTCGGGTCATGATCAGACCCCTATTCGGGTCGGGTCATGAGGCCTGTTTCTGAAATTTCCAGTTCCATTGTATCGGTGCCGCCGTACATGGCTGGATGCTTTACTAATCTCCTATGTCAATAGCGCTTAAAACGAAGTCTACTAAAGTCGCTGGAATTGTGATTCGAAGGCAACGCAATGGAACTGGTGATCACTCATACCTAGACATCTATGAAGGGGCCGTTCGTGTGCGTGAATTCTTTTGGTCTCATGTAAAATCCGATAGACTGAACTTCGTACAAAAAAAGACCGGCGATTACACACACATCCCGCTCGCCGACGAAGCGTTGACTCTGTTAGGCGAACGACCCAGTAAGAAATCCGCACTTGTCTTTGCGCTTCCCACAACCGATGATTTGTTCAATCGATATTTGAAGCGTTGGGTAAAGGTAGCCGGCATAGACAAGCACGTCACTTCGCATATTGCACGTCATACATTCGCAACACTGTTGATTACGCAGGGAAATGATTTGTACGCTGTGCAGCATTTGTTGGGTCATCGGGACATTCGGGTGACACAGTTGTACGCGAAGCTTGTTGACGAACGAAAGAAGGCGGCTGTTAATTCTCTGCCTTCAATTCACCACTAGCTTTAGTGCACGAGATACCGTTCCATTGCACACTTGAATGTAGTAAACTCCCTTAGGATAAGTACTGAAGTC
>JAWXBR010000017.1:0-79310 GCA_034440235.1 bacterium | reverse complement strand
GGCCTCGAAGAATACGAGGGACTGACGATTCTACTGACGGTTTACTTATACAACTTGAAACAACCTGACACAGCAACAAAGGGCTGGATGTCTGTAACATCCTTGTACTATTCGATTTAACCCTGTTTGTCGTCTCCCTGTGTTTCTGCGTGTTTCGTGCTTTGTGATCCCGCTGGGACTCGAACCCAGGACCCTTTGATTAAAAGTCAAATGCTCTAACCAGCTGAGCTACGGAATCATCTTTTTGCTCCACTCGAGCAATCGTTTCGAGTGAAGCCGACAAAGATAAGGATAGCAGGATTTAGAACCGCGAATGGGAGGTGAGAGTGGGAAACTCTTCGATGAGAGCGGTTTGTCGATTAACCCAGAACGTTTTTCATGACTGCGTCGCTGAGGAAGTCTTTGGCAACGGATGTTATGCCTGCGGCATCGAGTAAGAGGTCGTGGTGGAGCTCGTCTTGTGTGCCGTGGTCGATGCCGTGGTCTGGGATGCCGTGGATGCGAAGGTCTACGGTGCGGGCGTGGTGCTGCGAGAGGTATTCGCTGACGGCTGAGCCGAAGCCGCCCTGCATCTGACCGTCTTCGACGGTGAGGATGCGGCCGATGCGCGATGCAAGGTCGTCGAGCATGGAGGTGTCGAGGGGTTTTACGAAGCGTGCGTTGACAACTGCGGCGGAGATGCCTTCTTGGGCGAGGAGGTCGGCGGCGGCGAGAGCCGGACCCACCATGGTACCGATGGCTACGATGGCAAGGTCGGTGCCGGTGCGTAAGGTTTCGCTCTTGCCGAGCTCGATGCTCTGCATGGGTTTGATGGGGACGCCTACGCCGTTGCCACGTGGGTAGCGAATGGAGACTGGACCCGTCTTGTACGTGTGTATTGCTGTCCACAACATGTCGCGTAATTCCTGCTCGTCCTTCGGTGCCATGACAATCATGCCCTGAATCATGCGCAGGTACGCGAGGTCGAGTACGCCGTGGTGCGTCGGACCGTCTGCACCCACAACGCCTGCACGGTCGAGTGCGAATACCACGTGTAAGTGTTGAAGCGCAACATCGTGTACGATGTGGTCGAATGCTCGTTGAAGGAATGTGCTGTAAATGGCAACTACTGGAACAACGCCCTGCGTAGCAAGACCTGCTGCAAATGTTACGCCGTGACCCTCTGCAATGCCTACATCGTAAACTTTATTAGGAAATTGTTTTTGTACAAGATCGAGTCCGGTGCCGTCAGGCATGGCCGCCGTAATGCCAACCACCTTCGGATTTACCGAGCAGATTTCTACCAAGGCTTCGCCAAACACCTTTTGATAGGTGGGAGGGAGCGCTACCGCAGGGGGCTTGGAGAGCGACTTACCGCTGATCTTGTCGACCTTGCCGATGGCGTGGAGGAATTGGACGTCGCGTTCGGCTGGACCGTACCCCTTGCCTTTTTGCGTGATTGTGTGCAGCAGCACCGGACCTTTTATCTCACGAATGTTCTTAAGAATCTTTACGAGTTGAGGCATGTTGTGTCCGTTCACCGGACCGAAATACCTGAACCCTAGTGCTTCGAAAAGCATGCCCGGAGTAATAAGGGCCTTCATTCCACCTTCGATGCGATGAGCAAGCGTGCGAATGCGATCGCCTACGTAGTCCATGCGTTCTGTCACGTCTATAATGCTCTCGCGCAGCCTGCGTCCTGCTGGCGATGCAAACACTTCAGAGAAGTAGTTCGACAATGCCCACACGTTGGGTGCGATAGACATGTTGTTATCGTTCAGCACAACGAGGATGTCGCTCTTTAGAATGCCACAGTTGTTCATTGCCTCGTACGCCAAGCCCCCTGTCATAGCCCCGTCACCAATAACGGCTACAACCTTGTAGTTCTCTTTGAGCTGGTCGCGTGCAGCGGCCATGCCGAGTGCGGCGGAGATGGAAGTTGATGCGTGACCTGCACCGAAGTCGTCGTACTGACTTTCAGTGCGTTTAAGAAAACCGGAGAGTCCGTCTTTCTGACGAATCGTGTGCAACTGGGCTTTGCGTCCCGTCAGAATTTTATGCGGATAGCCTTGATGTCCCGTATCAAACACAATCTTGTCGTGCGGTGTGTTGAAGACATAATGCAATGCAACGGTGAGTTCGACCGCACCAAGACCTGCACCAAAGTGACCGCCAACATTTGTGATGGTATCGATGAGGTACTCACGGACCTCATCGGCCACGACACGCATTTCTGCTTCAGGCAGTTTGCGTAAGTCGTGCGGTGTGTCTATAGAATCGAGGTGCTTGTACATGGTTATCTGTGTGGTGTCTCGACGATGATTTGAACGGTGCGCGACAGTTGACGTCCGATGGGGGAATCGTTATTAAAGATGGCCGAAGACTCACCAACACCACTCGCAGTATATGTGGCGTCCTTTGCACGTTGCTTCAGGAAAGTCATGACGGTCTCGGCACGATCGCTTGACAGACGCGTATTGTATGCGTCGTTGCCAATGCGGTCGGTGTAGCCGACGATACGGACCTTAGAGTTCGCACGAACCGAAGGCACAACCATTTGTTCGAGGATGCGAGCGTTCTCTTCATTCAGTGTCGACTTATCGAAGTCGAACAGAATAAGCGAGTATTTGTCGATGGTGCGATCTGGAAGGTTTTCGGTTTTCTTGCGAACGCTGCTGAAGTACTCGACCGGAAGAGAAGCAGATGCCATTGCAGAATCGCCCTTGACGTTACGCACAAGCAGTTCGTAATCGACGGGTACTTGACGGTCGCTTAGTTCGTTCGGCTTGATGGCCCATGTAATTGCGGTCGGACGTCCACGGCTCGACATTTCGCGCAACACCTTGCCTGCTTGTGTTACGGTTAGCGTCCATGAGCGAATCGAGTCGTCGCTATTAACCTTTGCATGGAACACAACAACGTCCGGACGTGCCACGCGCTGGTTATCAGTCGTAATGATGAGCGGAGCAAGTACATCAGGCACGTTGCTGGCAAGTTCGATGCGTCTGTTTTCTGCAATGCCGTCGGGGTCGTTCGCAGACGAAGGCTTCACTGGCGTGGTTGTTGTTGTGGTTGCAATCCGACTTGCATCGATGCCGCTGGTATTTACTAGGTAATTTTTTGCCCATGCTGCACGTGCTGCAGCGAGCTCGCGCGACGGCGATTCGGTCTTGCCATCGGTTGTGCCAGTAACCGTAAGCGTTGCATTGCTGTATTTCTTCATGCGTGCACCAACGACGTTCAGCAGGTTGCGATTTACTTCGATAGCATCGAGAGGCAGTTGCTCTGGATTGAAGCCGCCACCACCGCTAAAGCTTTCGAATCCACCTTGTTGCAGTGCACTATCGGGCTGTGTTTTGTTCTCGCCCGTGAACACATAAGGCACAAGCGGAAACATTTCGTTGTAGCGCACATCTTCGAGACTTAGTTGCGACACGTTCACTTCGCGTCCGTTTGCATCGTACGTCGTCACCCGATCGAACCCGACGTCGAGCCTCGATTTGTCGCTGCTAACGACGTCATCCTTCTTACTGAAGCCGAACATGATGTTCATACCAACGCGCAGTTGCGAGATCTTCCATGGCGTAAAGTCAGATGCCGACGATACACTCGTTAATGGTATGCGATAGCTGACTTCAGGCTGCAAATACCATGAATCACCAAGGCGGAATGTGTAGCCAACTCCAAGTAAGAGGGCAGCACGCATGCTCGTGTTCGGCACTGTTACGTTGTCATCGAACACTTGCGACGTGGTTGTGTTTTGTGAGACGGCTGTGGCTTCGTGTCGGTACGTGCCCGATAGTGGGATTCCAAATTCCAATCCCACCAGCGGATGCAGACTCACGTTCGGCAAGAGTCCGTAAAACTCTACGACAGGCGAGAGTTCAAGCGCGCTCATCGACGATGTAAAGTCATGTGTTACCGTTGTTGGGGCAAGGGTCTGCTCCGCAGAGGCGCTCGTACTTAACGAATTATAGCCGGCGCGAAGCGAGAGGTGAATCTTGTCTGTTAAATGGAACGCACCAATAAAGCCAAACGCCGCAGCCATAACCGTCTCGCCGTTTGTGATGCGTAGCGAGTCCTGCACGAACGGAGTGAACTGCGGCTCGAACGTAGTACCCGAGCGCCACATCTTGATAGACGGACTATTGAAGTTCAGGTTCAAGCCACCGTATACGCCGATGCGAGGTGGTGGTATGATGGCTTGAGAATAAGCGACTGGTGTGTGAATTACTGCTAAGCAGCTGAGGCAGATTAAGAGGGTGATGGTCTTCATGGTACAAATATCGCACTAATAACACATGAGGCTAGATTGTTGGTTGGGACATCGTAATTAGGTGCGTGCCGCGACATGGCATTAAGTTGCAGGTTCGGAAGTAGGCGGCTGCAGGTTCGGAAGTAGGCGGCACTTCATCTATATAGAGGTATGTCATGCGGAGACTCACTATTGGCATTCTTGCTTTTGTATTAATAATCTCGAGCGCCTTATCTGTAAGTGCGCGAGGAGATTCGGAGGGTTTACGGTTCGGACCGTATTTCGGTCCATCCTTCCCGAACGATGCCTTTGCAAACGTCTACAACGTCACAACAGAATCGGATCCGACCACCGCGTTCGACTTCGCCTCGGGCATGGGCTTCCACGTCGGTGGACGTGTCCGGTTCGGTTTGACAGAAAACTTTAGTCTCTCTGGCGGAATTGCCTATCACAGGTTTCCGAATCAGGACATGACGTTTACAAGCGAATCTGGACAGACCCTTAACATCAAGAATGTCTCAAACATGATTCCTATAAATGCAGGTGTCATTTTTCGCATGCCACTGTCGCTGCTGGAGCCTTATGTAGGTGTTGGTGCGGTGTTTGTAAATCAGAACACTACCATTTCAGAGGGTCAGGGCGTGTTCTCGCAGGTGTTCAGCAACGGTCAGGAGCTCGAACCCACTACCAATCGCGTTGGTGCAGATGCCACCGTTGGTATTGGAATAAGCCTTATCGGGTTCTTTCCATTTATAGAGTTGCGTTCGACGTGGGCGAACCTTATAGGAAAAGAAGACAACGAACCAACGAAGTCATTCCTTAGCATTAGTGTTGGCCTCCTGTTTTAGTCGACCACTTTCAAGATGTCGAGCTGATTTATGTAGGTAGTCTTCCTGCTCTTCTAAACCAGAAATAGAACGGAATTCCGGTTGCGAGCAGGATGGCTCCGTATAGGCAGTTGATGACAGGTGCGCTCCCGTTCATGTAGTTCGTAATGTCGGACTGCACAGAGAACACGAGAAACGCTGCAGCGAATGTGATAAAGATGATTGGTACGGCCGGATAGCCCCATGTTTTATATGGACGTGGCGCATCCGGCATTTTTTTGCGCAGTATGAACACACCGTATGCTCCGAGCGCATAGAAAATCCAGCTCACGAAGATGAGCATGTCGGTAAGCATGTCGAACGTGCCCGAAAAAATCAGGACAGTTGTCCATGCAAGTTGGAAGAGGAGCGACGTTACGGGCGTGTGGCTCTTCGGATGAATTTTTCCGACACGACGGAAGAACATGTTCTCGTTCGCCATGGCGTAATACACGCGCGAGCTGACTAGAATCGTACCGTTCGATGTACCGATGGTGCTAATCATTACTGCAAGAACTACGAATGTGAAGCCGATCGGACCCATGATAATGCGCGCTGCATCGGCCGCGACACTTGATGAGGCACTAAGGCTGTCAATCGGCATCACGTAGAGGTAGGCAAGATTTATTATTACGTAGACAATTATTACTGCTCCGGTGCCCATCATTAACGCACGCGGAATATTGCGCTGTGGTTGTTTGATTTCACCTGCGACGTAAGTGACGTTATTCCAGCCATCGTACGACCAGAGAGCCTTATTCATGGCCATCACAATCGCTAACACAAGTGCTGTACCTGTTGGAACTGCAACAGATGAACTCTGCACAATGTTGGCAAACGAACCATTGCCTACAGTAAATGCAGCGATACCGAGGAAGAGAATTGCTCCGACCTTCGCAACGGTAAACAGAAGCTGTACTCGTCCGCCTTCCTTTACGCCAAGACAATTAATAAAGGTTAGTAACGCAACTGCTCCAAATGTGAGGAGTTTGATGCCAATGTTTTCGAGAGGATATATGGTTGCAAATGGCATTGAAATCGCAAATGACTTCCACACAGAGGGTTCTAGTTGCCAAAGCGGAAACATCTGATTGAAGTACTCGGCAAAGACAAACGTGATCGATGCAATCGATCCGGTTTGAATAACGACAAAGAGTGCCCAGCCATAAAGAAACGCCGTGAACTCTCCGTACATCGCTCTGAAGTATTGGTACTGTCCACCTGTTGCCGGAATGAGTCCAGACACCTCTGCATTCGTCAACGCCCCAAACAGCGTTACGATGCCCGCAACCACCCAGACCCCTAACAGCAATTCCGGAGAGTGCAGAATTCCGGCCATTGTCGACGGGTTGCGAAAGATGCCCGATCCGATTACGCCACCCACAACCAAGGTCGTTGTTGTGAAGAGTCCCAGCGTTGGAAGCAACGAGGCTCCCTTACTTCCATTTATGCTCATGGGACGAAGTTCGTATTTTTGTTGGTATCTCCAACCTCCTCGGCCGACCTAAACCAGCTCTGTGTGCTCCAACCGTGCGTCTCTGAATGATCATTGCCATACTCTTCGGCTGTCTTGTTGGATTTATTCTCGCTATACCTCCCGGTCCGATCGGCATGGCGAGCATTCGCATGGGAATTCGCGACGGATGGAGTGCGACTCTTAAGCTCGCATTGGGCGCTGGACTGTTCGACGTTATCTATTGCGCGTTAGCCATGTTAGCCTCGGCGGCAATCAAGACGTACTTCGAGGGCATTGAAACTTCGTACCCGTTAATTGCAATCGGACTCCAAATACTTATCGCCATAGCGATGGTGATTTTTGGCGTTATCATGTTTCGCGAACCACCGCCAGCAGAAGCAGACAAGCCTAAACACATGCGTGGCGAGAAGGTTGTTTCGTTGGCAGAAGGACATGGTCCGTTCTTCATCGGCATTGGCTTCGCAGTTGCCAATCTTGCTAATCCAACTTTTATACCCACATTGGCGGCGATCACAACCTTTGTTCGCGCCCAGGAAATCTATACCGCGAACGTTGCAAGCGATATTTTCTTCGCAATTGGTTTTGGTGCCGGCAACATGTTGTGGTTGGCGACACTGGTAAAACTTGTGCTAAAATTTAGAGATCGTATGACGCCAACACTGCTAAAACGCATTCAGCAGGGTTCAGGAGTAACCCTTATTGGATTTGGGGCATTCTACGGCATTCGCATTATTGTGACACGATGGGATGACATTTCCCGCGCTCTGTTCACCGCCTGACCAGCAAGAACGTGAAGTACCTGCTTATAGGCCTGGCGGCCTTGCTCTACATCTCGACATCGGTGATTGCCCAGGTGCCTTCGATAGGTATTAAGGGTGGTTATCTGTACGTAATGAATACTTCAACCATCCCCATCATCCCAGGTAGCACCGATTGCGGCACATTCAGCAATGGTGTTGCGCATGGTTTGTTTGCAGGACTGACTGGGGAGTACTCGTTGTTTGGTGATGCACTCGAAGGCACGGCTGCTATTGTCTATTCGCAACGGCCGGCTGACCTCACAATGACGAGTGATGATGATTTTGAGGTCCTCGATCCACTTACAAACACATACCTGCCATTCGACAGACTTCACAGATTCTCGAGTTCACTCGGATATGTCTCGATTGAAGTTGGCTTTCGATCACGTCCAATCGATTTTCTTCCACTGTACATCCGCGCAGCATTTGATGCAGGCAATCCCCTCGTCAATGGCAACTATGAACAAACAGAGGAAATCTCGAGCCCTGGAACGGTGTTGTTTCCGGACAACACACGACGTCACGTAACGGCAGCGGGCGAGTTCCCGCAGCTCTCCACATCGTACGGTGCTTCGGGCTTTCTGGGTGCTGTGGTGCCGCTCTCAGCGAACATCGAATTATGTCCAGAAGTCGGCTTTCGCTACGGCATTAACTCCGTCTCAAAAGCAGCTACCTGGAAACAGTCGTATATCCTTGCTGGTGTGCAGCTACGGTATCGTATGCGGGACGATGTTCCTCCTCCTACTCCGCCCCCTCCTCCACCGCAGGTGGAGCCCCCTCCTCCCGCCGTTGTGGTTGTTCCTGTGCCTGTGCCACCGCCTGTGGTGATAACGTCTATTACGACAACGCCGCTGGAGATACGCGAGACCGTTGTTACGCAGACGTTTCCTCTGCTGCCGTATATCTTTTTTGACTCGACACAGGCAACGATGCGTTCGCGTTATGTGCAGACGTCCGACCGGAACATGTTCAGTGAAAACAGTTTGCCCAAACAAACTCTACAGATTTATTATAACCTTCTTGATGTTGTTGGACGTCGTCTAATAGACAAGCCAGATGCAACACTTGTTGTTACTGGCACGACCGACGGACGTGAACTAACGTCGGCTTCCGAGAGGCGTGAGCTTGCGGGTCGACGAGCAGATGTCATTATCGAGTACCTGAGTAACCGCTGGTCTCTGCCTGCGTCGCGATTTGCCAAGCGTGTTGTCGAGACGCCATCGTATCCTACGAACGATAGGTATATCGAAGGGCTTGAAGAAAACCGGCGCGTCGAGATTTCATCGAGTGATGCTTCGATACTCGGACCAATCATTCATACACGCTTCAAAGAATTTGTGCCAGTGCAGTCGAAGCATGTTTTTAGCGTCCAAACGCGAAATCCTGAACGCAGTGCGACATGGAATATGAACGTCACGCGTAACGGACAGAACATTGGTCAGAAGACGGCCCCGGGTATTCCTCCTGCACAGGTCGAGTTCGATTTAACGCAGGACATGACAAACCGGCTGGGTCCGGTTGTCGGCAACGTCGATTCGCTCGATGCCAGTGTACGCATTAGCCAGACCTCGGGTGACGATGTAACGGGTGGTACTCGATTCCCGCTGCGCAAAACCGTAAGCAACTTCGAAGTAAGCAGACTTAGCCTCATCGTTTTCGATTTCGATCAATCTGGAATAACCGACGCTAACAAGGCAATGATGAAACGTGTGATAGCGGCATCCGCAAATAATGGTAGTACGGCCACGATTAAGGGGTCGACGGATAGACTGGGAGAACTGGCGCATAACATGGAGTTATCGACCGCACGGGCGCATTCAGTTGAGCAGTATATTCGGACTGTAGCACCTGGGGTGCGCATTGAGTCTGTAGAGGGCCTCGGCCCATCGGAACTGCCATACGACAACTCGTTGCCAGAAGGTCGATTTTACTGTCGAACAGTATCACTGACGATCACAACACCGCTGAGGGAGCAATGAACCGCCGCGACCTCTTTTCGAACCTGGTCCGCATGTCATCGCGCGACCTTTCACCCGTAGAGACCATGCCTGTGGTTCTAGCGGGGCTAACGGAACGTACACTTCCGCTTACGCTGGAGGATGTACTCCATTTGTACCGACGCGTGGGCTTCAGCGCAACGATGGCGCAAGCCAAATCGTTGGTTGGCAAAACGGCCGTTGAAGTTGTCGATGCTCTGCTTGGAAGCGATACAGAACCCGATCATCCCTCACCGGGTGCATGGGTCGATGTTGCTACCGAAAACCCAGCGGGTGCCGATCTTCAGACACGCAATGCTATCGAAGCAAGCTGGTACACCTATCATGCCTTGCTCTCCAACTGGTGGCTTGGTCACATGAAGGCCGATACCAAGGCAGTCGAAAAACTTTCATTGTTCTGGATGAGCCATTGGGTGTCCGAATTTTCATTCGATGCCGAAACCGTTACGCTTCCACAAGCTTTATACCGTCAGTATAAGGTGCTCCGTAAGGGGCGCCTCGGCGACATGAAGCAAATGGCACTTGATGTAACAGTTGATAATGCCATGGTATGGTACCTCGGCGGACACTTCAACGAGTCTGGGAAGCCGAACGAGAATTACGGACGCGAATTATTGGAATTGTTTACTACTGGAATCGGTTGGTATACAGAAGGTGATGTTAAAGAAGCGTCGCGAGTGTTAACAGGCTGGAAAGCGTCGCGATATAGCGATGAGCCAAGTCCGAATGGCATCTACAACACATGGTTTGCTGCCGCAAAACACGACACGGGCGCCAAACAGTTTATGGGTCAGCCAATTCCTGCACGTACAGCCGACAACAACACAGAATACCAGGTCAAGAATGAAGAGGTCTTTGAGCTAATCAAGATCATCTTTGAAGAACGTCCTATCGAGCTTTCAAGATTTATTGCCGAAAAGTTCTACCGGTATTTTGTTTATAGCTCTAAAGGCGATGTCGATGTTGCCTTTGTAGCAGAGCTCGCAACAGTATTTGCGGCCTCTGGTTTCCAGCTCCGAGCATTAGCTCGCGCCTTGTTTACAAGTGAACGCTTTTTCGATCAGGCCATGCGTGGCGTTCAAATCAAAACGCCGTTTGAGTTTGTGGTTGGTGTGCAACGGCAGCTCGGACTCGATGCCGCAGATCCGATGAGCTGGATGGCGAAGATGGACCAGAACGTGATGGATCCGCCAAACGTTGCGGGGTGGCCCGGCTATCGCTCGTGGATTAGCACAAATACCTATCCAGTGCGCAGACAACTCACAGATCTAATGATTCGGCAAATGACCGATGCCCAAGCGGTGACCTTTATTAAGCAGTTCGACGACCACACCGACGTAAGAAAATTTGTCCGTGGCGTTATAGCATACTTGCTTCCAGTGAGCGTTTCACAAGCGCGTGAAGACTTCTATGTTAGTGCTCTTATGCAGAGTGCGCCAGAATATGAATGGGTAAATATCATCGAAAGTGCAAGTGCTGCAGGTCAGCGCTTACGGACGCTGATCACGACTATTTCTAAAGCGCCCGACTTCCAATTGTGCTGAATCGATAGGAACACAGATGAAACGCAGAACCTTCCTCTCGACAACTGCCGCAGCCGCGGTAGGATCACAAGTTCTCGGCGGAGTGCCGTTACGGGCATTTTCTCCGGTCGACCTTGAGCCAATGCTGCAAGAGGATAACGATCGAACGCTTATCGTTATTCAATTGTTTGGTGGCAACGACGGACTTAACACGATCATCCCTGCGGATGATGATGAGTATTACAGATTGCGTCCAAGCATTGCAGTGCCAAAGGCGAATGCTGTACAAGTGCTGTCACGTGTGTACATGCACCCTGCATTCGATCCGGCAGGCGTGTACAACATGCGTCGCATGTTCGAGGATGGCCGTCTTGCCATTGTCCAAGGAATTGGATACGATAATCCAAGCCTGTCGCACTTTCGCTCGACGGACATTTTCCTTAGTGGATTCAATTCTTCGGATCCGAATAAGCGCTTGGTTGATGGTTGGCTTGGTCGGTTTTTCTCAGATCGCATACAAGGTTTTCCAGAAACACTGCCAGCGCACCCAACTGCAGTGCAAATTGGTGGCGCGCTGTCGATGTTATTCCAAAGCCCGAAGGGTGACACCGGTATTGCACTCACCGATCCTCAGAAGTTCTTCGAACTCGGTCAGGGCTTATCACCCGATCTCGATCCGATGCCTGAAGACACGGCGTATGGCAAAGAGTTCAACTTTGTTCGGCTTGTTGCAGAACAGAGCGATCGGTATTCGACCGTTGTGAAGCAAGCGTACGATGCTGGACGCAATACGGTTACGTATCCCAAGAATGGTTTTGTGCAGCAAATGCAATTGGTTGCCAGACTAATTAGTGGCGGCTTGAAATCGAAAGTGTTTTTGGTATCCATGGGCGGTTTCGACACACACGTTCAGCAACAAAACGCAGACCTTTCGGGACTGCATCCATACTTACTCGAGACATTGAGTACAGGCGTTGGTCTGTTTATGCAGGATGCATTGGCGCAGGGTTTTGCCGACAAGGTTGTTGGTATGACCGTTTCTGAGTTCGGACGACGTCCATCCGAAAACGGTAGTCGCGGCACCGACCACGGCGCATCCAGCGTTCAGTTTGTCTGGGGCAACCAGGTGCGTTCAGGTGTTTACGGCAACAATCCCAATCTCGTCAATCTCAATACCAACAAGGATGTAATCTATCAATGGGACTACCGCCGAGTATACACCGACATCCTTGAAACCTGGTTCGGTGGTACGGAAGCTGATACAACAAAAGTTTTTGAAGAAAAAATTCTTCCCCTTGGTGTCATCAAAGCACAAGCCACGGGTGTAGATGATTACAGGATGTCGCAGTCGCTGAGCATCAAAGCATTCCCGAATCCAACGTCGTCGACCTTAAACGTCGAATGGTATCAGCCAACCGCTGCACGTGTGATGATAGAATTGTTTAGTACCGATGGCCGTCGCGTAGAAACGTTGTGGAACGGACGTGTCCTTTCTGGTAAACAAAGTATTGGCGTGTCGCCTTCGTCCTCGGGGACGTACCTTTGCGCAGTAACGGTAAATGGTGTCCGATCAGTCGTTCCCGTTTCCGTCGTCCGCTAATAACAGGTAGGCTTCGCTAACGTCAGGTTGGCTTCGTTAACGACAGGTAGGCATAGTGGCGTCACGTCGGGATTTCATCCGAACCATCATGATGGGCTCTGGAGCGGTGTACTTAACATCGTTCGGAGGCTGTGAACGACCATCATCGATTAAGCTCATCGAACCAGGCACTCGCATTCGAACTGCAACACCACAGTTCTTGCGTGCACATGCATATGTACGCGAGCGCAAGGCGCTCGGAGCCCCTTCTCGGACCCTTACCGCAGATGTTATTGTAGTTGGCGCAGGATTGTCTGGGCTTACGGCAGCAGCGTTGCTCGAGAAGCAGGGCAAACATGTCATGCTCGTTGAAGCGGAGTACAGAACTGGCGGAGCAGCGGTGAGTGCGAAGCTTGCGCACGGACAAGTACCCGTCGGCTCTGTGTACTTCGTGGAGAAAACCGAAGCTGTGCAATCGGCGCTTGAGATGGCAGGGGTCAAGGCGCAACTTTGTCCAGAAGATGGCTACGTCTTCGCCGGCACCGATGTAGTTACCGACCTATGGTCCGACAGTGGCATTCGATCGGTCGCGAAATCGAAAGAAGACGGCGAAGGCATGATGCGCTTTCGTGACAGCCTTATTGCCATGGGTGATAACGTGCCTTCGTATCCGTTGCCTTCTGTACTTCCAAAAGATTTGCAGCAGTACGATGTGTCCGCAGAACAATATGTGCGTGGCTTCAACTCACCAACGCTCGTACGTATTCTCGACGCATACGCAAGGTCGGCCATGGGAGGTTCGCTAGGCGACGTCAATACATTCTGTTTGTTAAATTTTTATATATCAGAGTTTGGACCGTCGTTCGACACGCCGCGTTATACATTCTCAGGCGGTACATCTGCATTAAGCACGGGGCTTGCATCGGTATTACATGACGTACATGTAGACATGCTTGCTGTACGCATATCACAGTTGGCTGCGGGGGTAGTCGTAGACTGTGTAGACGTTCATGGCGACGTCGTGCGATGTCAGGCAGGGGCCGTCGTAATTGCAGCGCCGAAGTTTCAGGTACCGTATTTGCTGTCCGATTCTTCTTCCGAGCGGTCAGCAGCATGCCGCTCGCTTTCGTACTCTCCGTTTGCAACGCTACACGTGGTGTCTGATAAGCCGTTAGTTAAGCCCGACATGTATGACACGTGGCATTTGAATGCCAAGGGTTACACCGATGTCATCAACCCAAATAGTGTAGTTGGCAGCACACTCGACAAAAATGTTTCTTCGTTGTTCGTACCGATTACACGGGGCGATAGGTCGTTGTTACAAGACGACGAAAAATTTGCTGCGAGAGCAAATGAAGTTGTTGCAGAATTCTCACAGCAGCTGACAGTTGAACAGCAAGCATCGATTACCGACGTATACTGTTGGGGTTGGGGTCACGGACTTATTATTCCGTCACCAGGTTCGCACAGCGGAGTCGCACAGACTGCTGCTGCTGCTGACGGCAGAATTGTATTTGCAAACACCGATTGTGACGCGTCACCAGCAATCGAAAATGCAATAGAAAACGGCGCAATTGCCGCTCGTAAAGTCTTGCAATTAGGCTAAAGCTGGGTAGACTGCGTCCTTCAACAGCAATGGAACCCGTCCGCATACATGCGTGTCGAACCCTCCAATTACAACCACATTGAAGAGCAAGAACTATGTCCAGCAAATTATTAGCATTGGTTGTAACACTCACCGCACTTGTATTTCTGTCATCTTGTAACGGTACAGACCCTAACGACGAACCTCGTTTAGTAATGGAGACAGAAGTATCATCGAACACGGTTACTGTAGCAGGTGAGCAGTCAGATCCTAGTGTTGATGGCTTTCGCGTCATAGACAGCTTGCGTGTTAATCGTACCCGCATCCTTATTTCCCGTATCAAACTGCACACAGCAGAAGATGGGGAAGATGACAACAAGGGTAAGGACGTAAAGGTAGGTCCTGCAGTTATCGATTTCACACGTAACAAGGTCTCAACCATCTTTTCAACACCAATCCCAGTGGGGCGTTATGAAAAGATTAAGCTTGAGATGCACAAATTCAATAGCAACGAAGCTTTGACTTACAGAAGCGACGCAACATTTGGTCCGTTTGCCGAACCTGAGCGCATCACTCTTATCGTCGACGGTACCCTGTATGTAAACGGTGTACCTGAAGACTTTACTTGGACCGACGATCAGACTTCAAACCTCTGGATAAAATTCGAACCATACATTGAAGTCACGGCATCAAGCACCACCAACGTCGTGCTGAACTTCGATCCCGTTTTTGCGTTTCGCTTTGGCGGTAAACTACTCGATCCAAAAGATGTTAATCTAAAAGGTCAACTGCGCGATCGCTTTTGGGGTGCCCTAAAGCTGCGTCGCAAGTAGATCTTTCTAGCCTAAGGAAAGACGGCATCCGTCTCCCTGCCACGATCGGTCGACGTCTGCCTTTGGGATGTTGGCCGGTCGGTTTTTTTATACTAAACAAATATACTACGTGAAGACGTTGAGAAGTCCACTTGAAATCTTCGTCGAACTTGCACCCGTCATCGGCTTTAGTCCTGTGGTCTGTGTTGACGTAGAAGCCGCAGTCGGACTGCGCTTCTACCCTTGACGTATACCGATCAACTCAACGCAAACGAAAAAAGGTCACCCTCAAACGCAACAGTTTCAACTTCTCCGTTTACTCCATTTTGCGGTATAGATCGCGTAGACTTCAGGCCAGCTTTCACCTAACGTACACGTAGCGTACACCGTACCATCCTTGCATTCCTGCGTCCATTCACCTTGGTGCTCCGGGCCAGCATACGCAACCTGTAGGTACTGTGACGCTAGGTCTACCAGTATTTGTGCGTCTTCTGCATCCAGAGCCTTCAACGAAGCCCCCACAATCCAGTAGCCTTTTTTGTCATCAATCTCAAAACCCACAACAAGCCTTCCTTTGCGATAGGTCAGTGAGGTGGTACTATCGTGGTGCTCCTTGCTCACAAAGGTCAACCTAGCCTTCTTCGCCCGTTTCATCACTTCTTGTGTCGTTGCTCCCCAAGGGGCCAGCATCATCTCACACGGGGTGTTGGTGTAGAACGGTAGCCTCGTAGTCAAAAATTCGACTTCATTCTGTGCTTGCATCGTCAGACAGCACATTAGCAGCACCAATAGTGTTTTCATCGAAGCTCCTGTTTGCGCAAATCATGGGAAGATAGGCCAGATAGACTAATAGGGGTAAAATGTATGAAAAAAGGCCCTGCATCCTATTTGACGCAAGGCCTTGATTCGTAAGACTTTAACCCATTACCTAGAAACCCGTAAAAACTACTGTGTGCGGAGAAGGGGACTTGAACGACCGCTCGAAAGCGCCTGTTTACACGTTGCGTCGGAAGTAAGGGCAACAAAGTAAGGGCAACTACTCAGATGGTTGCACTCTGACAGCGGAGGAAATACCAACTACTGGCTATTTCAAAACGCGCTTCAAATTGCTAGTTTGCTCTCGTTAGGATTTTCGAGACTTGCAGAATGCAGTCTTCCAACCACAACGAGGGTGAGTATATGTATACAGATTTACCAATGGAAGTAATGCCACACTTCAACAAGTTGACGCCTGAAAAACAAGGTATGGTATACCAGCAATGGTCTAGCAAGAAAAAGAGCGGAACCGTTGCGCTTGTTTTGGCAATCTTTGGTCTCCCATTCCTCTATTTCGGTAAGATCGGTATGTGGTTACTCTATATCGTGACTGGCGGCGGATTAATGATCTGGTGGGTTATCGAAATTGTCCGTGCTAACGCTAGGGCAAAAGAGGCTAATCTTGAGACGGCACGGAATATTATTCTTGGAACAGCATAATTTTCACACGATGGGTGCAGTTCTACAATCACAAACGCATTCACAGCGGGGTCGGCTACGTATCGCCTGCTGAGTACTTACGGAAGAACAACATATCGTTGCCTCAAGTTCTATCATCGACTGCACAACTCACAAACTTTTCTATCAACTGACAATCACGAGTCCCGCTACGAACAAACGGGGACTAGCACAATGCAAGTTAGAATGATATGAAAAACTCGATACTTTTTTTGGCGGGCTTGTTCAGGACTTGACCTAATTGTGAGCAACCCGCCATTAAGCAATGAATCTCGTTTCTAGTTTACATAACATACGTTATTTAACAGGTGCAAAAAACGTAAGTGTATAGAATATAACCACTTACTTAAAATTGGCAACCATTGGCTCGTATTCCTCTGTTTCCCATGTAACAAAAGGCAGTATTTGCGGGGTTTTGTGCGGTGCTTCCGGTTCTGTCGGTAGGGGTGCAACTGTCATTTCGTCCGCTTCGTTGTCCGGTTTGTCGGTTCGTTGTCGCCTCCGATCCAGCACGATGCCCTCCGAGTCGCCAATGGTACTAGCGTAGTCGGTGCGAGTCCGCAAGCCCTGTTCTGTCTGCCCTAACGTATGCTTTCCTAAGTGTATGAGCATACGGACGTTGCCCCGCATCGCTGATTTCCATTGCATCTCTCGTAGGTTTACGACCGCCAAAGCCCTTCCACGGTCAATAGTTGAACGGAAACGATGGTTCAACGTCGTAACCGAACAGCCGATGACGTAGGCAATTTCCTTGGTCGTAAGGTGATGTTTTGCGAGCGTTTCAACGAGCCGTTCGTTCACGGTTGTAAGGGGTCTGGGCATTAGTTCACCCCTTGATTGCTGTACTGTCTGCGCTGCGTATCGAACGTGTCTACGACGTCGAACGGATTGGGTGTGTCATTCAGCCCCGGAATACGGAGAGGTTCGCTGTAAAAGTCGATTGCGCCGGGTGTTGCTTCGGCCATCGCATCACTTTCAATTTTCAACTTTTCCAAGGGGCTAGGGGTTGGTGAATGTTGAAGATTGAAATTGGGAGCGTTCACGATCCGGTTGACGGTTCCAATTGAAACGTCCATCTCATCTGAAATCGCCTGTTGTGTGACGCCTTGCTGATACAATTCTCGGATACGAGCATCTCGGGTTGCTCGCTTGGCCTTTGCCGATTGGCTCGGGTTGTCTGCGTTGTACTGTGAAGCTTCGCGAATTGCTGATCGAAGGTCGAACGCTTCTAGTCGGTTGCTTTGGAGTCGAACACCAATACTCGGTCGTTCACTTCCGTAGTTGTTTTTGATGACGGTCAGCCGTAGCAAGTCGGGTTCGTCCTTGAATGGTGCATCTATCACCACTACAATGCGAGAGTGCTGTACGATTGCGCCTGCACCACGTACATTGGCGAGGGTCGGCGGGTTGTCTACATCGGACGACCAACCAACCTTCGACAAGTGATGCACAACAAGTGTTGGCTTTCCCGAACGCTGACTTAGCAACCCTGTAAACTTCATAGGATCACCCGCAGTTGTACTATTCTCGTCTCCGCTGCTCCAGCCCGAAAGTGAGTCAATGACAATCATGCGTATGGTATCATGCAACGCATAGGTCATGACGCGTTCGCAAAATTCCTTGTCTGTAAAGGATACAGTCTCATCGAACCTGGCTGCGAACACGACGGCTTCGTCCGGAATGCAAAACCGTTCGGCACGGTCTACGTGCATCCTATGTCCCGCTTCCGTTTCGATCCATAGCGTCTGCCCTTGTGTTGTGGTGTTGGGTGTACCATCCGGCCACGGTGTGCCCGCATACACACAGTGTGCGAGGCATAACGCCAACGTACTTTTTCCGATGCCCGGTGCAGCAACAATCAGCGTCGGTAAGCCATTGCCGATCCAATGCGGCCACGCCCACGATATTGCTTTGCAGTGCTGCCGAACGTCACCAAGGTTGTGTAACACTTCGATGCCGTGCGCAGGCTCCATAGAACCAATGCCCATATCGAGTGCGCGGTTGACAATCGCATCCTTTGCGCTTTGTGGGAACGCGTCGAATTGTTCGACATAGTTCGGTGTCGGCTCACTCATCGGAGTGGCTTCCCATAACGCTTCAAAAGATCGGCTCTCGTGCCTCGGTCACGGTCTCCATTGGTGGCAGTGACAACCCGACTTTCCATCATTCGTATTCGCCCTTCGAGCGCTCGTATACGAGCCATAAGCTCGTTTATCAAGCGCAGTACCGTCTCAATGTCTCCGGCTAACACAGAAGCAACAAACAATTGGGCCATTTCTTCGGTTGTCATGCTGCCCCCTTGCCACTTTGGTACGTGGTTAGAGCATCTTCTGTGATACGCCAATTCGAGCCAACGCGAAAGGCCTCTATGTCTCCTCGTTTGAGCATGGCCCGTAAGGTCGGGGCTGATATGCGAAGCCGTCGGGCAACGTCTGCGAAGGTCAGAGCCTTGGCTACCGAAGTGCTAGAAGTGAGGGCGTTAGGCCTATGGTTTCTAGCGAGCGCAAACTCTTGTTGGATCGTTTGCTTTATCGAGTCGAGAATTTCTTCGGTCGCGATGACCACTGTCTGTTGCATGATCTTTCCTTTTGTTATGAAACTCAAAGGCAAGAATGCAAGGATGTGGTAAGGTTAACGCGTTGACAACGCGTTGGAATTTTTCAGGTCGTTTCGTTAGAAGGTGGCCAACGCCTGTCTAGATTGGCAAAGTGGTCGGACCAAGGTGCAATTCGACGCTTTCCCTCAGGTGTAGTACCAACGTCGCTGCTTCCGTTCCACTTTGTGTTGAGTGAGGCCTTCGTAATGGTGGTGCCTTGGGAGTTAAGTATCTGTTGTTCGACGACCCAAGAGTACAATCCGTCAAATCCTCCCGAATTCATGTAAACGTGGTCCCGCTGCTTCCACCAAACACACAACGCTGCTAGCGACACTTTCAACTGTGGATTTGCATATGCGCCGGGTGTTGCTTCGTCCATCGCATCACTTTCAATTTTCAACTTTTCAAAGGGGCTAGGGGTTGGTGAATGCTGAAGATTGAAATTGGGAGCGTTCACGATCAGGTTGACGGTTCCAATTGAAACGTCCATCTCATCTGAAATCGCCTGTTGTGTCTCGCTGCCTATCACGAGCGGTTTTTCACCTTGATGATGTGGACCTATGGAAGCAAGTGTGATTGTTTGATCTGGAGGCGTCCAATCGTCGGGGAAGCCCACCGCGGCCCATTGCTCGATATTCAAGGTTATCGCGTATTGGCAGGCATTGAACATTCGTACGTAGTGCCGAATCGTGTGTCGTACCTTCATACGATCAAACCCGGTAAGCGACGCGCCATCTTCATCACAGTATGCTCGAAGCAAAGCGAACTGCATATACAACCGATTCGGAGCCACACCTTCGGGATGGTCGTATGCGAAGTTTATCAAACTGGGATCGTGCAAGCCGGGCTGCTGTTTAGCTTCCGCCAACTCGAAGCATAGGTCCGATACGTCCCTTGCAATGCGTAACGCACGGTTCTCCATGGGCAAAAGCAGAACCATTGCCTCAAATCCAGCCGGGTCGGTGTATGCTAAACTCATTTCGTATTCCTTTTTGTGTTGCCCTTTACCATTGCCGCCAGATCATCCGCTGTTGCCTTTGTATACGTTTTTAGTGTCGCTAGGTCTTCGTGCCCCGATTGCATCGCAATAAGCACGTCCGAAAGGCCGCTAAGACGTGCGAGCGTGACAAACGTCCGACGTGCGGTGTGTGTCGAAACCAAGGTGTAAAAGGGTACTGTCGTTACTTGCTTGCGTTCGTTCTGTTTGGTGATTTTATCGGTAGGACGCGTAAGTCCTGCCATTGCGCACAACGATTTAATCCACAAGTTTAGCTTTGCGTTGTGATTGATATTCCCATTGTTGTTCGGTCGTAGGAACGTCGGTAGTCCCGTCGTTTCGTACAGTCGTAGAATTGCAACCACTTCGTCGGTATGCACAACGGTTGCCGTTCCGCCTGTTTTGGTTGTGGGTATGGTTTGGTGTTCCTCTTTCCATCGCTTAGGGTCTACCTTGTGCCAATCGGAGACGCGAAGGCCGGTTCGACAACCTAGCAAGAACATATTGCGAGTGTGCCACATTTGGGTTTGCGGTTCAAGTTCTAGTGCCTCGATTGCGGTTATGTCTGCATCGGTTAGCGCAACTTGTCCGTATGCTTCAACCTTGCCATACGCAAATCGAGTGTGCAATTTGTTTGCCCCGGCAATGCCCTGTTCCTCTGACCATTTTAGCACGGTTGAAAGTCTCCGCATGGCACGATAACGTGTATTGTCGTTCAGCCCCTTCGCTCCCTTGTTCTTGTCCTGTCGGACGTGTTGCGTTGCGAGCCACTCCGATATGGACTGCTCTAGTTCTTTTGCGTCGTGTGCTTGTTGACGCGTATTCATTGCGAAACTGGCAGGGGAGAGGGTGGTACGTGTACCTTGCTCGAATTGCACTAACGCTTTCTGTACTGTCTCGAATCCCTTAACCGTCGCAATGCTGATAACTTTTTTACCCGGTTTCGTTTTGTCTGATATGTACGCGCTGAATAATGCCTCTATGCCTTTGCCCGGTGCAACGGGTGTTCCGCTCGAATCGAGTGTTGCGCTCTTCGGGTACTTGCCCGTAAGTGTAAACTGAAGTTCGGACAGTTGGCCGGGTGTGTCTTGCTCGAACCACATATCTACCGTGCTGCGAATCTCCTCGATACGCTCGTTGGCGTCCTTTGCCTTGCGAGTGTGGCCCTTTACGCGTTGCGCCTTGCTATCCCATTTGTCTACTTCGATCCTATCATGGCCAATCGGGAAGCGTAACCGCTGCTTTGCGTGTGTGATGATTGCACGAATAGAACCGCGGTTGTTTCCCTTTGGATTCGCTAGTTCAAAACTGGCACTATACCGTATCGCTATTCCCATAAAAGCACCCTCGTAGTTACTCTGAACTGACCCCAATATCCGTTAATGGTACAAGTAAGGGCAAGTAAGGGCAACAAAGTAAGGGCAAAACGGGTAGTAAGGGCATAAAATGTTATGCAATAAAGCAAAAGCGCCTACGAGAGAAAACCCGTAAGCGCCTTGTTTGTTTAGAGTTTAGCGTAAGACCTGCAAATCTTAGAAAACTACTGTGTGCGGAGAAGGGGACTTGAACCCCTACACCCTTTCGGGCGCTACCACCTCAAGGTAGTGCGTCTGCCATTTCGCCACCTCCGCAGAGCAACAAAGATACGGAGATCGGAAACGGCGGACAAAAAAGAAGGTCGCGGAAAATGTACGAGCTGTGTTAGTATGCCGGAACGGCTATCGCGTAACGACGATCTTGCCCGCTGCTGACTCTTTCGACGAAGCGCTAACGACATGTACGACGTACACGCCTGGTGTAACGAAACGGCCTTGAACGTCTGTGCCGTCCCATAAGGCTTGCCTGCCTCGGCTTTGAAGAGCTGCGACAAGAGCGCCGTCGATTGTCATGATGCGTACGTCAGAGTCGGCTGCAAGGCCGTCGATGGTGAGAGCACCAGATTGCGACGGACGGTATGGTTGGGGCGAGAAGGAGAGGGCGTAGGTTTCTACCGGACGTATACTTTGTGTCCGCGCGGTAGAGAGTCCGACACTTGTACCAAAGAACGCAGTGCCAGTTTTATCATCCACGACAACCGAACGGACATTATCATCGAGGAGCGGAGAGTTTGCTGCGGTGATGGTTGCAAGTACTTCGGTACCGTCTTCGTTCAGCACAAACACACCACCCGTTGTTGCAATCCATTTGTAATTGAGTGCATCAACGGCAATGTCGTTTACGACAACGGTTGTTAGTGCTGTTATGCGTCGTAGAAATGGAATCGAGGTGTTGGTAATTGCCGACGGACCCGAGATTACCGCAACACCTTTTATGGTGCCAATCCACATTGCGCCCAACCGATCTACACGTACTGCGTTTACGGTGTTATCCGGAAGCTGCGTGTTGCTTGAGCGAACGATGTTGCAGAGGTCGTCGTTCACAACGACAATACCATTGGCGAAGGGGCTGCCTATCCATTTATTCCCGGCACCGTCTACTGCAATCGATCGGTAGAAGTTGTTTCTCGGATCGCTACAATTCTCAAATGATGTTCCACTGCCATCTGTGCGAATCGTCGCCATGAGTTTTGTGCCCGACTGCTCGTTTACAAGGCACGTATTGCCGTTTCTATCAAGAGCAACATCACCAACAAGTACGTAGTTGTTGTCGACAGCAATTCCTACAAGGCTTGAGTTGCTGCTTGTAAAACGCGTTAGTTCTACTGCACCATTGTTGCGCACAGCGCGAACTGCGCCCGAACCCCACGTGCCTATCCATACTGTTCCGTCGGCTAGGGCCGATACACGATAACAGGCATTGGTCTTTATGGCGTCGTCCGTTTGCGACGTAAAGTTTCGCCATACCGAACCATTGAAGTACGCAACACCAACGCCGGTGCGCGGCGGATCGACATCAGTAGCTACCCATAATCCACCATCTGTATCCATTGCAAGATTTGCGAACTGATTCGAGATGGGGGAGTTGACTTCGACTGGTGTTAATACATTGTTCTGCCAAATGGCAATCGATTTATCCTGCACAAAGGCGACGTGAGACATAACATTGTTTAGCATTAGAGCTGTGTGGCCGACGAGCGGACCCGGCCATGTAACAGGCAATGCTGCGTCGAGCGTACGAACTTCTTTCTTGTCGGAGAACGTGAGCTCGCCATTGATCGATGCCAGAGAAAGAATTGGATCGGACGAGCCGTACAACAGCGAAAATGTGTGACCGTCGGCCTTAAATACTCCGTTGCCGACAGACACAAAGATGTTCGTTGCGTTTGCTCGTACTCCCGTCACACTCGCACGTGGCAGTCCTGCTGCGGTCGAAAGCGACGTCCAAACCGAAGGCAGTCGCAACGTCGGAACGTTTTTCGCAGCAACGGCAACACCAGAATCGGTTGCTAGCCAGATTGAGTCCTGAAACATTGTAATGCCGTGTACCGATGTCTTCGCACCCATCGTAGCAATGCGGTCTACAGTCTCGATAAAAACATTCCTGTCGACATCGTACGAAACAACGCCGAACCCAGTGGCCATGTACAGTGTCGACCCATCGAGGGCAAAGTCGTTAATGGCTCGTCGTGGGTATTGCGTTGCACGTCTAATGTCTGTAATTGCCGTCCAGACTAGGTCTTCGGTAACTACATGTAATCCGCCGTCACTGCAACCAACAAACACGCGTGTATTGCTTCGATCACAAAGGACCGAGGTGACATCTAAGGACAACAACGCACCAATATTCCGAAACTCGATAACGGTATCGTTGGCCTGGTCGTACACGAACACTCCACCCGAAGTGGCGGCCCAAATGCGTCCCTTGCTGTCGACATCGGCCGCAGCAACGGCACGCATCGACGAGTATGTGCGCCAGTTGCTTACCTGAACGCTCTGCGCTGTTGCGGTAGCAGCACCAACACCTACGGCCGCTACAAATGCAACCATCGTTATCACAGCAATTGCCGCCGCAAACGATATTCGGAACCAGAGATTCTGGTGCAGCATGTACTATCCTAATTGTTGCGTCAAATAACGTCTTCTATTCAGATGCATCGGTCAAATCGTCGATAATCTGCGCCATTCTCAACGCCACTTCAGCGGCTTCAGCCCCTTTGTGGCCGTGCACGCCCCCTGCCCGCTCCCATGCCTGTTCGATGGTGTTGACAGTTAACACGCCAAATACACAAGGAACGCCACTGTCGAGACCGACTTTCTGAAGTGCATCCACCGCCGAGCCAGCAATAAAGCCGAAATGCGGGGTCTCACCTTGCACAACAACACCGAGCGTAACGATGGCGTGATACTCTCCGGTATCGGCCATGTAGGCTGCGGTGAGGGGAATCTCGAACGTGCCGGGACAACGAACGATAACAATGTCGTTCTCGTGTACACCGTGCCTAAGGAGGCAATCACGGCACCCGTCGATAAGTATTTGAACGATGTCGTTATGCCACGAAGCAGCCACGATGCCAATGCGCCTGCTGCTGCCATCGGGCTTGTCGGTATATGCAGGTGCGCCAGAAGTACTCATAACGTAAGGGGCTTTAGTCTGTAAGGGGCTGAGGCTGACTGTTTTGAATGCGCATGTTTTTTGAACGTTGTTCGATTGTTTCGAAGAGCTCGACAGTAACGCCAAAAATGCCAAAGTTGCGTTCATCGTAATCGCGTGTGCCATGGTAGTCAGAACCGCCTGTAATTAAGAGGCCGTGTTGAATGGCGAGCACGCGATAGTATTCGCGTGTGACGTGCCAGTGTGACGGATGATAAACTTCTATACCATCGAGTCCGGTGGACATCAACGAAAGAAAAAGACGCGGGTCGGTGTATGTCTTCGACGGATGTGCAACCGATGCCACGCCACCTGCGCCATGGATGAGATCGACGGCGTCTTTTACGGCGTAGGGGGAGCGAGCCACATAACCCGGACGTCCGGTGTCGAGGTACGTGTCGAAGGCTTTTTGAATAGAGGGCACAAAACCTCGGCGTACTAACACATTTGCAACGTGTGGTCTGCCGATGGGTGCCTTGCCAGCAGCGTCTTCGATTTCGGCATACGATATGTTTACATTAATGCGATGCAGACGGGCGACCATTTCACGTGCGCGACGTTCGCGGTCGAGACGAAATTCTTTCGAGAGTTCTGCGAGGCGCTTGTTTTCTGGACTGACGTGATACCCAAGGAGATGCACTTCGCGTCCGTTTTCATAACAGGAGATTTCGATGCCGGTGATAACTCGCACCGGACCGTTGTATCCATCGGCTTTCAGAATATGATGGGCGTCTATGCAATCGTGGTCTGTAATTGCTAGGCACTGGATTCCGGCCTTCTCTGCCTTGTCGATAAGTTCATACGGCGTAAGACGTCCGTCTGAACATGTCGTATGACAATGCATGTCAGCATAAATCTGAACGTGATCGTTGGTCATCCACGTTCCTTGCACATCTGAAGTCGAGGCGTCATGCACGTTCCTTTACGAACCATGCGCGTTGGATGTAGCCATCGGCGACTTCATAGATGGCAATAGCGTGAATGGTGCTGTCGGTGTGTCCGGTAACAAGTTCTTCGTCGATAACAAATGGCGGACAGTTCATGCGTTGGGTGAGTGTACAATGAAGGTCGGGACGTGATGCAAACAATGCCCCATAACGATCGCGCAGCGCATCAAGACCCTTACAAAAAATGGTGTGTGTTGCCAGGTCGATGAGTTCTACGTCATCTGCATAAACGTTCGCAAAGCGTTCGATGTCGCGAGAGTTGTACGCTTCGAGTTGTTCTTGCGCGCACCATAACGGCGTGCGATCTTCTTGCAGTGGCATCACGCAGCAAATATACGTCTGCCTATGGCGCGGTGACCGGTCCGAGTATGCACATGTCTATGGCGCCGCGATCTATTCGAGTATGCACATGCCTATCGAGCGGTGACGGGTTCGAGGATTTGCGATAGGGCCGTCTGAAGTACGGTGAGTGCGTCGGACGAAGACGACTTGATAGTTGCGTCGGCTTTAACAAGCAGCATAAGGGCGCGTTCGACACGCGCCGCGCCAAGTCGGTCGAGTGCTTCCATGTGATCTCCGACGGCAAACATGGGGATGCCTGCGCGCTTTGCAACGTCTGCGCGGTCGGTAGAACCTCGCAGGTCGGTGAGCTTGAAGAGTGCGAGGAAGTAGCGCGTGAGCATTGCGATGATGAGCATTTCCTGACGCTCGGCTTCCATCATGCGCGTGAGGATGGTGTACGCATTCGATACATCGGCACGTCCGATTGCACGTTGCAGTTCGAAGATGTTGTACGTCTTGCCCGCACCAACAATCGCATTAATGTCGTCGAGTGTTGCTGCAGTGCGATCGCCAACATACGTCTTGAGCTTGTCGAGCTCGAGCGCAAGGTCGCGCAGTTGCGTGCCACATCGCAGCAAAAGAAAATCGATTGCGCCATCGTCAATGGCGAGTCCGATTGCAGTCCCCCGCGCCCGTACCCACGTACGCACTTGCGCTTCGCGCATGCGAGGAAACTCGTGCCACTTCGCACTCTTTAACAATGCTCCGATCGGAGGCTTTTGTGCAGCGATTTTACGTTGTGCTGTTGCTGCACTTTTTTGCATCGATGCCTGGAGTCCGTCAATGCTCGACAGCGACGCCGTAAGCAATAGAAACGTCGACTCGGACGGCGACTTCATATACGCCGCCATAAGATCGTTGCCTTTTTTATCTTTTGCTCCTATGACTTTATCGAACCGACGCACCCACACCACACGACGGTCGCCCATCATCGGGAACGAGCGTGCGATCATGAGAATGGCGTCGAGCGACATACCTTCGCCTTCGAGAGCGTCGTTATTCATGCCGCTCAAGTCATCAGCAGTTGCCGCAGCATAGATGTTGCGCGCTGCTTCGTCGACGAGTAATTCCTCTTCACCAAACAACAAAAGCACTGGCGGATAGACACCAGATTTAATCATCGCATCAATCATCGTTGCGTCGATAGTGTTGACTGGTATGATGACTGATTAGCCGTACTCATCGCTGTGTTGTCTTCGGGTCGAGTGCGTCGCGAAGTCCGTCACCAAACAAATTCAGCGACAACACCGCAAGCGCCATGGCGATACTCGGGAAGACTGTCATTCCCCAATTAGTACCTAGAGCGATGTAGCCGTAACCGTCTTTAATCATCTGACCCCATGATGGGGTAGGGGGCTGAACGCCAAGGCCTATGAACGAAAGTGATGCTTCGGCAATAATGGCCGTTGCAAACCCAGCCGTCGATAACACAATAATTGGTCCGGCGGCATTCGGAAGCATGTGCCTAAAAATCGTACGCATCGAACCGAAACCCAACGCTCGTGTTGCTTCGACGTATTCCTGTTCGCGGATAGAGAAGAACTGACCTCGCACGATACGTGCAATGTCTACCCACGACGATAATCCAATGGCAACAAACGTTTGCCAATAACCTTTGCCGAGGATGACGCTGAATGCAATGACGAGAAGAATTGTCGGGAACGACCACACAACATTTACAAGCCACATGATAACGTCGTCTATCCATCCTCTATAGAAGCCCGCCAACGAGCCGAGCAGAATGCCAATCGACAACGCAATCGATTCTGCGATAAGACCAACACTTAACGATACGCGCATACCGTACACGAGCCGACTAAACATGTCGCGTCCGAACCGATCGGTGCCCAACAGAAACAGCGGCTCTTCATGCCAGTCGCTTGCGCTTGTGCCTTGCAACGCCGACACAGCAACCTTGTACGGCTGACCTGCTGGGTCGGTGTAGAACACCGTATCACCACGTTGCTCCCACGTAGACACCGCAACAATCGAAGGCTGATCTACATCCGATGGATTCTTCTTTAATAACACGTTACCCCTAAAACCAGCAGGCTTTACTGCGTATTCGAGAATCTGCGTTGTTGGGTCGAACGGAGTAATGATTGGTGCAGCCACCGCCATCACAATCATAATTGCAAGCACCGTCATGCCGAAGATTGCACCCGGATTTTTGCGAAGTCTGCGCCACGCAACGTACCAAAGGCTTTCGCCCCCTTCTTGCCCCTTACCAGAGTTGCTCATGCTTCTTGCCCCTTACCAGAGTTGCTCATGCTTGCGGCCCCTTAACAAAGTTGCTCATGCTTGCGGCCCCTTAACAAAGTTGGTCATGGGATTCATTAGTTAAGACGGACCTTCGGGTCGATGTAGGCATACAGAAGATCGGCGAACACGTTCACAACAACAAATACAATTGCGGTTAAGAGAACAGTGCCTTGAATAACGGGGAAGTCGAGTTTTTCGATTGCATTAAACGCGGTGAGTCCGACGCCGGGCCAACTAAAAATGTATTCGATGAAGTACGTACCAGCAAGCAATCCTGCGAACCATGCACTCACCGTTGTAACAACAGGGTTAAGCGCATTGCGAAGAGCGTGTTTTGTGTAGACAGAGAAGTTGTTGAGGCCTTTGGCGCGGGCGGTACGGACGTAGTCCTGACCCAACACGTCGAGCATACTCGAGCGCGTAACACGTGCGATGATGGCCATCGGACGTATTGCAAGTGTGATCATCGGCAGCACTAAATATTCTGCACCTCGATCGACGTAACCGCTATTGGGAAACCACTCGAGCACCACGCCGAAGAGCAACACGAGCAACAGACCAACAACAAATGCTGGCAATGAAATTCCGAGAAGTGATACGGACATCGTTAGCGAATCTGTCCAAGAGTTCGGTTTATATGCAGCAACGAGTCCGAGTACAATCCCTAACAGCGTTGCAATTGCCATCGATGTACATGCAAGCAATGCCGTAGCAGGCAAACGTTCCATGATTGTTTCGGTAACCGATCGGCCTGTGGCAATGCTACGTCCCATGTCGCCCTGCACCAGATTCACCATGTAGTATCCCATCTGCACGGGCAGAGGTTTATCGAGTCCGAGTTGCTCGCGCAGTGCGCGTATGCTCTGCTCATCTGCACGCTGTCCGAGCAGTACGCGTGCCGGGTCGCCGGGCGGACGTATAAAGAACGTGACTGCAATAACGCCCACGAGGACGAGTATCGCATAGAGCACCTTCCGCAAGAGATACGTAACCATGGTTATACTCCAATCAAATGGTCAACACTTACGCGCACAGGTTCATTCACCGTTGTGCCTAAAAACTGTTGCGCTATGAGCTGAAACTGGGGCGTGTTATCCGTCAGATAGAAATACGTTTGTGAAGGGGCTTTTGGCGTCGCTGAAACTACATGTGCTGCTGCGTTTTCATGTGCTAATGTGTTTTCATCCGAATTTTCTTGAGCATTTTTCTCTTGAGCATTATTTAGTGCCTGCGCCTCTAGGGCAACACTTGCACCGCAATCGATAAGCACAACATCCGGCAACATACTGCGAAGCATCGGCGACAGCAGCGGATAATGTGTACACCCAAGCACCAACGTGTCAATCTTGTTTGCTACGAGCGGACGAAGATACTCCTCAGCAATCAGTCGTGTAGCAGGCGTGTCGAGCCAGCCTTCTTCGACAAGGGGCACAAACAGGGGGCAAGGCTGACTATGCACGAACACGTTGTTCGTGCCTGCGGCTTTGCCGCTGGCAACACCCGTAGCCGTGTTAACTGCAACACTAGCTGCAGTAGCGGCGTGCATAATAGATGTGGCGTATGCGTTCGATGCAATCGTCGCACGTGTGCCCACCACGCCGATATGTCCGTTGCGGGTTCTGCGCACAGCCTCTGCTGCCGCAGGTTCGATTACGCCAAGAACGGGAACGTGACAATGTGCGCGCAATTCGTCTAGAGCAACTGCCGATGACGTGTTGCACGCAACAACAATCATTTTTACGTCGTGCTGCTCGAGGAAGGCTGCACACTGACGTGAATAGAGCTTGACTGTATCGACCGAACGGTTGCCATAGGGCACACGTGCGGTGTCGCCCAGATAGATAAATCGCTCACCCGGAAGCTTCTGCACAACGTGCTTCAGGACGCTAAGTCCGCCTATTCCCGAATCGAACACCCCGATGGGTCGTTTGTCAATTTTCATTTCGGTCGCTACCATTATCAAATATACAGGGCTATTTTCACGAATGCCCTTGTCTCTTCGCGCGCGACTCACTCTTATGTACAGCACGCTTGTCGTGCTCATCATCCTTGCCTTTGCTGTGGCAACCTATATAACAGTGCAGGCCGAGTTGTACCAGAACCTCGATGCCTCGCTGTCGCGTGCTGCCACCTCGCTCGAAGCCGTCATTCGTCAGCAGCGCAAACAAGCCAAACGTCCACTCGTTCCCGCCCGCCGCGAGCGACGTCCCGTTGCCACCAAGAACGCCTTCGAATTCCTGAACCGCGAGTCGACGCGCTTCGTCGGACCCATTCTGCCTATTGCTGGCGAAGAGGTAGAGGAAGACCCAGTGTGGTCGGCCGTGTACGAACATATGCTACTGAACTCATCGAACTTCCTTTTTCAGATTCGTGATGGTTCGAGCCGCATTGCTTGGAAATCGAACAACATGCTCACCGATTCTGCAATGAAGGCCGACACGGCATTGCCGGGCTTTACATACTTCGAACGTCAGGGTGCGCAGGTAATCGACAATCGCATCTATACGTATTACACATTGCGAGGTCAGCGTTACAGAATCGTCCTTCTGCGCGGCACCGAAGTCGAAGTGGTTGCTGCATATCCAGCTAGTGAACTCGACAGCACGTTACGCGGACTCTTCTCTGTGATGTTATGGTCTATGCCAGCCGCACTTCTGGTGTCGTTGTTATCGGGATGGTTTTTAGCAAAACGATCACTGCGTCCAGTCGACGAAATCACATCCTCCGCCCGACAGATCACAGCACAAAATCTTTCGCTTCGATTACCGAAGCAGGGCACGGACGACGAACTCGGACGCCTTACAGAAACCGTCAACGATATGATTGCGCGTCTCGAAACATCGTTCGCGCAAGTGCGGCAATTCACATCCGATGCATCACACGAACTGCGTACGCCCCTTGCCATCATGATGGGGGAGTTAGAGCTTGCACTACGCAGACCCCTAACAGCAGAAGAAGCACACAAGGTGCTCGTGAGTTGTCTCGAAGAAGTTGAACGATTGAACCAGGTCGTGCAAGGTCTGCTAGAACTATCGCGCGCCGATTCGGGTCAGGTTACTCTCTTGCGCGAAGAAGTGCGCTACAGCACCATGGTCGAAAACGTATGCGACGACGTCATGATTCTCGCCGACAAAAAACGCATCGAACTTCACTACGACATTCAGCCCGGCATACTTGTCATGGCCGACAAGATTCACATTCAACAAGCGCTGCTAAACATTATCGAAAACGCCGTGAAGTATACGCGTGAGGGTGGCGATGTACATGTCGGACTCGAATACGTCGACGGCAAGGCAGTGTTAACCGTCAGCGACACGGGCATTGGCATTCCGGAAAATGAGTTGCCCTTCATCTTCGACCGATTCTACCAGGTCGACAAAGCACGCTCGAAAGAAGTATACGGCACCGGCCTCGGCCTTGCTATCGTCAAGTGGATCGTCGATGCCCACGACGGCGAAATCGAAGTCATCAGCGAACTCGGCAAGGGCACGACGTTCATTGTCAGGCTGGTAGCGCAGCAGCGTTGATGATGCGTGAAGGCTCCGTAATTTGGGACGTTTTGTAACTACGCTAGACCTTCATGTTTGAACCGCTTCCCGACGATTTCTCTTATCCCCGCCACGAACAAGACATCCTTGAGTACTGGGAGAGCAACGGTGTTTTTGCAGCTTCGTTAAAGGAGCGCGAGGGTGCCGAGCTGTTTGCGTTTAATGAAGGACCTCCGACGGTTAATGGAAGTCCTGGCATTCACCACGCGTTTGCTCGTACCATTAAAGACACGATGTGTCGGTATAAAACCATGCGTGGGTTTTATGTGCCGCGTAAGGCGGGTTGGGATACACACGGACTCCCCGTTGAGCTTGCTGTAGAAAAGCAACTTGGCATTACCGATAAAGCACAGATCGAAGTCCTAGGCGTTGATGTATTCAACGCTGCATGCAAAGCCCTCGTCGATTACAACATCGCACACGACACGGGGTGGCGCACACTTACGCGACGCATGGGTTATTGGCTCGATCTCGATAATCCGTACATCACATGTTCGAACGATTATGTCGAGTCGGTGTGGTGGGCACTCAAGCAGTTCTTCGACAAGAACCTCATCTACAAAGGCTTCAAGGTTGTTCCGCAATCGCCAACCCTCGGCACACCGTTGTCGTCGCACGAACTTTCGCTGAACTACAAAGACGTCCGTGACCCGAATGTCTACCTAAAGCTTCGCCTAACGTCATCGCCAATCGCTTCGCTTCAAAACATCATCGACAAAAAGTCAATTGGTACTGCTCAAGCAGCGGATGCTACTAGTCAAGGGGCCGAAGCCAAAGGGGCTTTTATTCTTGTATGGACAACGACGCCTTGGACGTTATTCGGAAACGTTGCACTCGCAGTGGGTCCGGACATTCCATATGTACTCGTGCGTAACACACGAACTGTTGGTGCAGCACAGGTCGAAGAACTCGTCGTGCTCGCTGAGTCCCGTCTTGAAATCCTCGACGGCGAAACGGAAGAGCTCGAGCGTTTCCTCGGAAGCGAGATTGTGAACTCTACATACGAGCAGATCTTTACAGACGTTGTGCTCGACACTGCTGCACATCCAAATGTGCTGCATGTGTTACCAGGATCGTTTGTGACTACGGCTGATGGTACTGGCGTGGTGCACATCGCGCCTGCCTTCGGACAGGATGACTTCGAGATTGCAAAGCAATTCAATCTGCCCGTAGTGCAGCCTGTAACGCCGACAGGAAAGTTCACCGATGTTATTAAGAACTATGCGGGTCGTGCGGTAAAGACATTTAGGTATCCTAACCCTTCGAAAGAGGGTGGCGAAGAATTCGTTTTTGAAGAGGGTGCGGACCGTGACATCGTCAAGGAATTAAAAATTGGTGGCAAGGCATACAAGGCTGCGTTCGATTACATGCACAGCTATCCGCATTGCTGGCGAACCGACAATCCGGTCATCTATTACGCGCGTGATTCGTGGTTTATAAAATCGCCTGAGTACAAAGAACAACTCGTTGCGTTGAATAAAACCATTGCGTGGCATCCTGAAGAAATTGGTGTTGGACGTTTTGGTAATTGGCTCGAAGAAGTAAAAGAATGGTCACTATCACGCGATAGATATTGGGGAACGCCATTACCAATTTGGGTGAGCGAAGATGGAAGTGACATGTTCGCAGTCGGATCGATTGATGAGTTGAAGAAAGGACTCTATGTTCAGGACGACGGCTCGAAGGTTCCTGTGGAAAACTTGTCCATCGACATCGATTTGCATCGTCCGTTCGTCGACCGCGTTGTCTTCGTCAAAAACGGCGTCGAATATCGTCGCACAAAAGAAGTCATCGACGCATGGTTCGATTCGGGTACGATGCCTTTTGCACAATTCCATTACCCATTCGAGAATGTAGAATTGTTTAACAAGTCATTTCCAGCCGATTTTATTGCAGAGGGAATCGATCAGACGCGCGGATGGTTTTATACCATGCACAACATATCGACGGCGCTGTTTGATAAGCCAGCGTATAGACATGTAGTTGTGAATGACATGTTGCTCGACAAAAACGGACAGAAGATGTCCAAGTCAAGAGGCAACATCCTCGACCCGTTTGTGTTGTTCGACAAATACGGCGCCGATGCAATCCGTTGGTACTTGATGGCCGCCGCGCCAGCGTGGAAGCCGCGCAACTTCAATGAGGACGACGTTGCCAGGACTGTCTTAGCAGACTTATTCCGTTCTTATGTAAACACGTATGGTTTCTTTTCGCTGTATGCTGGTATCGATGGATTCACTGGCGAAGAACCCATCGTGCCAATCGCAGAACGTCCGGAAATCGATCACTGGATTTTATCGCGACTAAATACCGTCATTCAATCGTACACCGAAAGCATGGATGCGTACGACATAACGAAGGCATGCAGGATTGTTCAAGAGTTTGTAATCGAAGATGTTTCGAATTGGTACGTGCGAAGAAATCGTCGACGGTTTTGGAAAGGGGAGATGGACGAAGACAAACGTGCAGCGTATCAGACCCTTCACGAAGTGATTGTTACCACTGCGCAACTCATCGCTCCCGTCGCTCCGTTTTTAGCCGAGCAGATTTTCCTACGAGCACGTTTGCACAACGAACATTTGAGCATTCATTGTAGTATATTGCGCGGGGTCGATACGTCACTTATCAACAGTGACTTAGAGTATCGGATGAAGCAAGCGCAGACAATTGTTTTCCTTGCACGTTCTTTGAGAGAGAAATCGAAGATCAAAACGCGACAACCGCTGCGTCGAATTCTTCTCCCGGTCGATGGTCCACAGATGCGTAGACAAATTCAAACGGTCGAGGACATCATTCTTGAAGAGATTAACGTAAAGGCCATTGAATATGTATCGGACGATACGAACATTGTTCAACGCTCAACGAAACCGAACTTCAAGATCATCGGGAAGAAGTATGGAGACAAAACACAGCTGGTTTCGCAGGCGATCAAATCGTTGGATAACGAACAGGTCCGCAAACTCGAACAATCTCTAGTTCTGGAAGTACATGTCGGCGGTGAGTCGGTCTCGATTGACCGCGAAGACGTGGAAATTGTAAATCAGGACATCGAAGGTTGGTTGGTTGCTTCGGATAATGGCGTGACGGTTGCGCTTGACACGGAGTTGGACAGTGTGCTGATTCAGGAAGGCTTGGCACGCGAGTTCGTTAGTAAGGTTCAGAAGTTCCGCAAGGACTCTGGATTTGAGGTGACAGACCGTATAGATATTGCGTTCGCAGCAGATGAGGAAGTGACGGAAGCAATGCATGTCATGCGGAATTCGATTGTAATGGAAACGCTGGCCGATACGCTCGAGCGGGGGGAAGGTCCCTTTGGGACGCTTCTCGAGATTAACGGGCGAAATGTCAGCGTGCGGATCGAGCGCGCAGGTGCGCAATTCGCATCGTAGATGCTTACGCCAAAGTGGCGTACGCGTTTTCATGTTCAACTGTTCGGAGATTAGTTTATGGCAGCAGCGAAAAAGGCAGCGAAAAAGGCTAAGCCAGCTAAGAAGGCAGCCAAGAAGCCAGCCAAGAAGGCGGCTAAGAAGGCAGCACCAGCTAAGAAGGCTACAGCTAAGAAGGCAGCACCAGCTAAGAAGGCTGCAAAGAAGGCAAAGCCTGCTAAGAAGGCTAAGGCAGCTAAGAAGGCTAAGCCTGCTAAGAAGGCAGCAAAGAAGACAGCTGCAAAAAAAAAAGCAGCCTAACGGCCCCAACGTCTAAGGCAGTTCCGGCGCCAAAGAAGACTTCCTCGAAGATAGCGGCTCCTGTGTCGACTAAGGCTGTGTCCTCAGCGACAGCGTCCAAAAATGATTCGGAGAATATCCGAATTGCCCAGTCAAAGCCAGCATTGAGTAGGAATGTGACGAAAAAGTCGCTGAAGTCTTCGGGCCCACTACCCGCTGCTCCGACAGTTAACCAAGCTGTCGGGGCAGCTTTTGTTTTTACGCCCAACGCAGCCCCGCTTGTGCCTAAGAAACCACCAATGGTTCCAGTGGCCCCTAAGCCAGGACTCAAGTATTCCGACAAAGATCTTGCGACCTTCAAAGCAAATATCGAGCGTTCAAAAGAAGACGCGTTCGAAGAACTGCGTATGCTTAAGGAACGTCTCGACGATTTAACGAGCAGCGAATCGACAGAAGAAACGGCGATCTATTCGATGCACATGGCAGAACAAGGTTCAGAAGCAATCGAAAAAGAAAAGACGTACGCTCAGATTCAGCGCATTCAAGATTATATCCGCAAGCTAGAAGAAGCGCTTCAACGCATTACTGAGAAGACATACGGCATCTGTCGCATGTGTGGTATCCTCATTGCGAAGGAACGTCTGCTCGCTGTACCAGTAACCACGCTCTCCGCTTCGTACAAGATTCATCAGAAGTGTCCAGTCGATGGTATCGATAGAATCGTGGCTAAGAATACCGACGCAGTGAAGTGAGGCGTCAGAAATTTTGAACCTCGCATTCGCTCAATATCGATTTGTCGTGATGGCATGTGTACTTGTTGTGCTCGACCAGATCACCAAGCTCTGGGTTAAGAACAACATGTTCCTAGGCGAGAGTCATCCGCTCGTAGGCGAATTCGTACGACTCACGTACGTCGAAAACCCAGGAATGGCATTTGGCATTGAGTTCGGTGCGGGTAAGATTGTACTAACGCTGGTGACGATTGTGGTAGCGGCATTTCTTGTTTGGTATCTGCTACGACTACGTCCGGCACACTGGTCTGTTCAGCTCGCAGTCGGCTTAATACTTGCCGGTGCGGTTGGCAATCTAATTGACAGAGCTTTTTACGGTGTCATCTTTAACGAGGACCCGTTGTTCTTCGGCAAGGTGGTAGATTTTATACAAGTTGATATTCCTGACATCTCATGGTTCGGCGATCGATACACACACTGGCCTGTCTTCAACGTTGCAGATTCCTGCGTCAGTGTGGGTGTTGTGACCTTACTCTTTGTAAGCCACAAACTCCCTTCAAAACAGAATGAACAACCCGGAACACCTCCCATCGGGACCGGGCAAGATCGAACACACGCATGAGTTCGTGATTACTCGCGGACAAAAGCCGGAACGCCTCGACGCCTTTCTTACCCACTCGGTTATGTATGCCACGCGAACGCGTGTGCAAAGGGCTATCGACGACGGTACGGTAACGGTGAACGGTATCGCCTCTCGCTCTAATTACAAGGTTCGTCCGGGCGACACCATACGCCTGGTCGTGATGAAGCAGCCCCCTATCCAGCTTATCCCACAAGACATTCCACTCGATGTGGTGTATGAAGACGATCAGCTGCTTGTTGTAAACAAACCTGCGGGACTTACTGTGCACCCAGGCATCGGCAACCGAACCGGTACGCTCGTGAATGCTGTGCTGTGGCACATGGGTGTGCGCGAAGCCATCGACCTTGTAAACGAAGATGAAGAGCGCGAAGAAATCGACGTCGAAGAAGGATTCCCAATCGACCACTCCGCAGTGCTCGGCACCGACGCTGTACGTCCGGGCATCGTCCACCGCCTCGACAAAGACACCTCAGGCCTCATGGTCGTCGGCAAGACCTACGAAGCATCGCTGCATCTCTCAAACCAGTTCTTCGAACGCACGGTATCACGTCTGTACGAAGCACTGGTATGGGGAGTAGTAAAAAATGATACAATGCTTCTCGAAGGTGATGTGGGGCGCAGTCCGCGCGATCGCAAGCTCCGCGCTGTCCTGCCAAGGGGCGGCAAATACGCAGCGACAGAAATCACGGTGTTAGAACGTTACTCATGTGCATCGCTCATTCAATGCAAGTTGAGAACGGGACGCACCCATCAGATACGTGTACACATGGCGGCACAAAAACATTCTGTCGTCGGCGACCCCGATTACAACGGACGTGATGAGGGCGTAACTGCCATTCACCACCTCTACCGCCGCACCGCACAACGTCTGCTCGACATGATGCCACGTCAGGCGCTACACGCAAAGACGCTGGGCTTCACACACCCTACAACAGGCAAGCGCCTCGAGTTCGAATCCGAACTTCCACCAGACATGGCGCACGCAAGAGAGTTCTTGCTTGCGGAGTATGACACAGATCGGAATTCGTAGGGGGCTATCGCGTGGATTTTTTCGGCAGCCCGATGCCACCCATACGTCCCTTTATAAACGACTGACGCTTCTTGGTGTAGTTCGACGGTGCACCGGCGTTAAAGCGTCGCGGGTTGGGGACTACAGCGGCAAGGCGTGCTGCTTCGTCGGCAGTGAGTTGCGAAGCGTCTTTGTTGAAGTAGAAGCGAGATGCGGCTTGCACACCGTAGATACCGTCGCCCCATTCAATCATGTTTACGTACACTTCGAGAATGCGCTTCTTTCCCCATAGCGCTTCGATTAGGTACGTGAAGTAAAATTCGAATGCCTTGCGCACCATGCTGCGCCACGGCACGAGAAAAACATTTTTTGCCGTCTGCATGGAAATCGTGCTTGCACCGAGCGCAGGCTTGCCTCGCTTGATGCGTCCAGGGTTTGCTTTCTGCGCGCGCTCGACGGCCTTCCAATCTATGCCTTCGTGACGTAAGAAGCCAGCGTCCTCGCCGGACATTACAGCCTTAAAGATTGCGGGTGGCAGATCGTCGTAGGAAACCCAACGATGTTGAACGGTCATGCGATGTCCGGTAAACGGCGCTTGCACCAACCGCCACGCCATGAGCGGTGTTATAGCCGGAGGTATAATGCGATAGATGAGCACGAGAAGCACCGACCCAACTAGAAATGCAAGAGCAGTTCTGAAAAGCCACACGAAGACATTCTTAACCATGTGAATAATTTCTCCCCCAAAACTGTTGTCTGAGTGCTTTCCGAACGTTAAGTTAGGTCATTCAAAACTTTACGATCGTAAAGAATGAAGGACCTCGACCGACAAATATGTGCGCTTCTTCAGGAAAACGCCCGTTTTAGCCTGAGTGACATCGCAGAACGTATTGGCTCCTCTGTGCCGACAGTGAGTGATCACGTGAAGCGCATGGAAGAAGAGGGGACGATCCGCGGATATCATGCAATACTCGACCCGATTGCGTGTGGGATGGACGTTACGGCCTTCATCTTTGTCGACATCGATTCGAGCGCACACTACGACTCCTTTCGTCGTTCATGCCGTCAGCGCAAAGAAATCCTCGAATGTCACGCCGTCACGGGCACCGCATCACACATGTTAAAAATACGCGTTAAAAACACTGCAGCACTCGAACAATTACTATCGGCCGTGCAGCAGTGGAAAGGCGTATCGCGCACACAAACCAACGTCGCACTTTCTACGCATAAAGAAACTCTCGTCATGAACTTATTCAAAACAACCCCATGATCAACTACGACATCTCGGCAGCAACGCGCAACTGGCGCTTCGATGGTATTCAGACGCCAACACCTTCTGATGTGATTTCGGAAATGTTTGCGAGTGATGTGCTGACGATGGACGAATTACGTCAGCGCCTCAGCAAACCCGTATGGAGGTCGCTGCATGCAACGATGGAGCGTAGTGCTGTAATCGACTCGTCGATTGCGGATACCGTTGCGCTTGCGATGAAGACATGGGCGATGGAAAAAGGTGCAACACACTACACACACTGGTTTCAGCCCCTTACCGGATTGACTGCTGAGAAACACGAGAGCTTTGTGACGCCGACGAGCGACGGCTCTGCTATTTCGCAGTTCTCGGGCAAGGAGCTCATTCAGGGCGAGCCAGACGCGTCTTCGTTTCCGAGCGGAGGACTGCGCGCAACGTTTGAGGCAAGGGGCTACACAGCTTGGGACCCAACGTCGGCTGCGTTCATCATGCGCCACACAAACGGCGCCACGTTGTGTATACCGACGGCATTTGCATCGTGGACAGGTGAAGCACTCGACCACAAAACACCGTTGCTGCGTTCGATGGAAACATTGAACATTGCATCGCGGCGCGCACTTGAGTTGCTCGAAACAAAGGATGTGTCGAAGGTGAGTTCGACGGTTGGTGCAGAGCAGGAATACTTTCTCATCGATGAAGGGTTTTTCTACCGACGTCCAGATCTCGTGATGACGGGACGTACGTTGTTCGGCACAAAGCCGCCGCGTGGACAAGAACTTGAGGACCATTATTTCGGCTCGATTCCGGAGCGCATTCTTACGTACATGACAGATGCAGAACATCAGCTGTATGCATTGGGTATTCCGATAAAGACACGTCACAACGAGGTTGCACCAGGGCAATACGAAGTTGCTCCAGTGTTCGAGCACTCGAACGTTGCGGCCGATCATCAGCAGTTGGTAATGCAGGTGTTAAAAAACACTGCACGCAAGTATGGTCTTGTGTGTCTCGTGCACGAGAAGCCGTTTGCTGGTATTAACGGCTCAGGTAAACATGTGAATTGGGCATTGGCGACAGATACTGGCGTGAACCTGCTCGAACCTGGTGATACGCCGCAGGAAAACATGCAATTCCTGTTTTTCTGTGCTGCAGTGATACGTGCTGTTGATATGCATCAGGATTTGTTGCGCATTTCTGTTTCGTCGGCACAGAACGATCACAGACTCGGTGCCAACGAAGCACCACCTGCAATTCTTTCGATCTTTCTTGGAGATGAACTAACGGGCATTTACGAACGCATCGTTAGTGGTAAGGGTACTGCGCAGAAGAAGTCGGGTCTCATGGGACTTGGCTCGCCAGTGCTTCCGCCGCTGCCACGTCACACTGGTGACAGAAACCGCACATCGCCATTTGCATTTACCGGCAACAAGTTCGAATTCCGCGCCGTGGGTTCATCGCAGTCGGTGTCGTTCCCAATTACTGTGTTAAACACAATTGTTGCGGAGTCGATTGTCGATATGGCCAAAATGGTCGAAGTACGCATCAAGAAAAAGCAGCCTCTCGAAACGGCATTGCGCGACGTGTTGAAGAGCGTGTATGATAAACATGGCCGAATTGTGTTTAATGGCGATGGTTATAATATAAAATGGCAGAAAGAGGCGGAGAAGCGCGGACTTCAGAACTACAAGAGTGCTGTCGAAGCAATCGAACATCTCATAGATGACAAAAACGTTGCCTTGTTCTCGGCCGCAAACGTGCTCTCGAAACGCGAACTGGAGGCACGTCAGGAAGTCATGCTCGACATGTACTTCAAGACCGTAAACATCGAAGGCGAAACCACAGAATGGATGGCGCAAACCCAGATTCTGCCTAGCTCGCTAAAGTATTTGCGCGAGTTGCATGCAACGGGTGTGAAGGGGTCTACCGCACTCGACAGGACAACGGCGCGTGTGCTCGAAGGCGTCGATGCACTTTCTGACGCAATCGAAAATCTGCGCGTAGCAAACATGGATCTCGGTGGCGACGATCTTCACAGCAAGTGTCATCACATGCGCGACAGTGTTGTGCCCGCGATGATGGAGGTGCGCAAAGCATCAGACTCGCTCGAGCGAGTGGTGGCGTACGAGCACTGGCCGCTTCCGAACTACCGTGAAATGTTGTTTGTGAAGTGATCTGCGAAGCAGATCAAACCGGGCAGCGCAGAGCTGCCCAAACCGCTACGTCGTGACCAGCGGCTCAAACCGGGCAGCGCAGAGCTGCCCAAACCGCTACGCATGAATCGCCATCCTAGCGGACGATTGTCATCATCGCGCTTTGCACCGTTGGGCCTCTTACTGTTGTGAGAATGTAACTGCCACTCGGCAGCTCGTCTATGTCACACGCCATTGTTTCACCAACCAGGTTGGTGATAACGGTAGTCGACTCAAGGTAAGGGTATCGCACCAGACGTCCGGCTAGGAAGCAGCCGAACATGCTGATGTTTCCTGGGTCGGTGGTGACTTCGTAAACAGATTTACCAGTACCGGTGATGGAAACATTATCGGGCACTAGTTCGGTTTGTAGGGGCGATCCAAGTAACACTGCACCGCGTAACACAATGGATGTGTCGATGGGAAAGTGGAAGGATGTAAATCGGAAACGTACGGTGCGTATTCCTCCAATTGATGCGTCTGATACGACAATCGCCGGATCGAGTCCCGTGACGAAGTACACCCAATCGTTCCACGACACAGAAAATTCAAACAACGTGAGGTCCTCGTCGCGAGGCGCAGTAGCTCGAATTCGGATGGGCATGTCGAGGATGGTGCCTACAGGAACAACAGTATCGCCGATACTAATGCTGACGGGAACACGCGGACGGAAGAAGGCATAACCCTTGATGGGTATACGAACGGTAGATGGACATTCGGGACCATCAATTTCTATAAGCAGTGTGTCGGTAAACGCACCCTCAATGAGGGCCTGCCACGACAAGACAAACGTCAGATCGCCATTGCCGGGAATCTGATTTGGCAGCGAAGGAACTGATAGGGCTGGGTTTGTGCGACCCGAGGCGAGACGCGCACTAAGGACACGAATTAACAACGCTGTTCGGTTCTCGAGCAAGAAGGGCAGAAAACGTCCGCTGCCAATTTCAAGCGAATCGAAATCGAGCGAATCGGGTGCCGTAATCACTGCTTGCGCAGCAGGTAGAATAGTTTTCGAGATACTATCTCTGCATCCATTCGCCGTAGTACCAACAACGGTGTATGTGCCGGGTGTGTTTACAAAGATCGAACGTTGTACGAGACCGTTGCTCCATTCCCATCTAATGACATCGTTCCACGTTGCAAACGCACTCAGAACAATTTCTTCGCCATCGCATAACGACGAATCACCCGCAATTCGGACAACAGGTAACGGATGTACAAGCGCAGTAACAGTATCGCTGGTGCCAGAACAACCGCTCGAATCGGTTAATTCTGCCCAGTAACTACCGGCAGTTTTAACCATGATCTTTTGCGTGGTAGCCCCATTGCTCCAGCGATAGCTGGAGAAGCCCCCTCCAGCATCGAATTCAGTGCTGTCGCCCTGACAAATCATGCGCGATTGGAAGCTCAGCAACGGTTGAAGTTTTGATCCGATACGGACGATCAAACCGACCGTTGTGTCGCATGAGCCCCCATCCGGACGTAGCATGCTAACACGCACGTCTACGCGGCCTTGGCCACCGGGCCAGATAATTCTTACAGTAGGACCTCGCGCTGTGCCCGTAACCTGTCCGCCAACCGTCGTCCATTGATATATCGCACCTGCGATGTTTTCGGTTTTGTACAACACCGTCGAGCCACTACACACGGTGTACGGACCGTAAATGTTAGGCTTTGGTCTTTCAACAACGACAACTTGAAGCGAATCGGAAGAGCCTACGCATCCATTTGTATCGGTTACTGTAACGCGGTAAAATCCGGCAGTATCGATGCGAATACTTTGTGTGCGTTCGCCAGTATTCCATAAATAGCTCACGAATCCGCTCTGCGCCTGGAGCGAGACCGCATCTCCGCGACATATATATTCAATAGGGTTACCAATAAAAGGTTTTGGCAGCGGCGCTTCGCGAACGATAATCGTTCCAGTATCGACGGTACCATTCGATCGACGTGTGACTACCGTGTAGGTGCCGGAACGCGTGATGAAAATTTCATTTGTTGTTGCGCCTGTATTCCACTGATACGATTGGAAGCCGGTGGGGGCTTGCAAGCTTACGGGCCATCTTCCAACGCATACAACAGTAGGTCCTTGAATCGGCACGGTAGCAATGGCGGATACAAATCCGAGAACAAACGAAAGCACAAGTGCTATTCGTTTTGTCATGATGCCGGTTTCTTCTTTGCTACAGTCTTTTTCTTTGCAGCGGCCTTCTTTTTTGCTGCAGGTTTTTTCTTCGCAGCGGCCTTTTTCGAGGCTGGAGCTTTTACTGCATCTGGGTCTTCGTCTTCGGTTGCTTTTTTGCGCGACTTCTTGACGGGTGCCTGTTGTGCTGCGAGCTGCAAACATTCTTCGAGCGTTAGGGTTGCAGCTTCGGTGCCCTTGGGGATGCGGACGTTCTGTTTGCCGTAAGAGATGAACGGACCCCATCTGCCCTTGATGATTTTTACCGTTGGGTCTTCGTCGAAGGTCTTGATGGTTCGGTCGAGAATGTTCTGACGTCGTGCAATGATGACTTCGACTCCACGCTCACCCTCGATGGTGTATGGGTCGTCTTCCTTGGGGATGGAGTAGAAGGCTTTGTTGTGCTCGATGTACGGACCAAATCGTCCGAGCTTCACATCCATGTTGAAGTCTTCGAACGTTCCAATCATGCGAGGGAACTTGAAGAGCTCCATCACTTCGTCCATTGTAACGGTGGCAATAGACATAGGCCCCGAGAGCCCCTTTAAACGCTTATCCGGATCGTCGGCTTCACCGATTTGCACTACGGGTCCGTAACGTGCAAGGCGTACATAAACATTTTTACCACTTACCGGATCGACGCCAATCTGACGTTCGCCGCTCTGACGTTCTGCTGTTTCTGTTGTCTTTTTTACTTCGGCATCGAACGGCACGTAGAACTCGCGGATCATTTCTGTCCATTTGAGCTGACCATGCGCTATTTCGTCGAATTGCTTTTCTACACTTGCCGTAAAGCCGTAATCCATGATGCCTTCGAAGTGCATCTTCAGGAAGTCTGTTACAACACTGCCAACATCGGTAGGGAACAGCTTCGAGCGCTCTGCGCCTGTGTTCTCGACCTCTACAGCACGTGTAATGTTGAAGTCTTCGAGCCGCAACGAACGTATTTCGCGTTGCTTGCCATCACGGTCTTCTTTTACGACATACTTGCGGGCTTGAATGGTCGAGATAGTTGGAGCGTAGGTAGAGGGACGTCCGATGCCGAGCTCCTCGAGCTTGCGAACGAGACTCGCTTCGGTATATCGGGCGGGCGGACGAGAAAAGCGTTCGTTTGCATTCATCGCCAGAAAATTCAGCGTCTGATTCATCTCCAGCGGTGGCAACATCTTCGATGTATCGTCATCGTCCTGGGTCGATTCCTCGTCGCTCGACTCCATGTACACCTTCAGGAAGCCGTCGAAAATTAGCACCTCGCCTGTTGCCACGAGCGAGTCGGGGACAGTCGATACGGCAATTGTTGCTGTTGTGCGCTCGAGTTTAGCATCTGCCATTTGCGATGCAATAGTACGCTTCCAGATTAGATCGTAAAGCTTTTTATGATTGTCGCTTTCGCCCGCAACACGCAGTCCGAATTCGGTCGGACGTATTGCTTCGTGCGCCTCTTGCGCGCTTGCAACCTTTGTTGTGTAGTTCTTTGGGTTGCTGTACTCGGTTCCGTACGCCGACAAGACCTCTGCCTTAGCCCCTTCAATGGCAGTTTCTGACAGGTTCACCGAATCGGTACGCATGTACGAGATATGTCCCTGCTCGTACAAATCCTGCGCAAGCTTCATCGTGCGCGACAGCGAGTACCCAAGCTTACGACTTGCTTCCTGCTGCAGAGTAGATGTTGTGAAGGGGGCTGCCGGCGATTTCTTTCCTGGCTTGGTTTCGAGGTTCGAGATGTGAAACGACGCACCAACACACGCTTGCAGAAATGCACGCGCCTCTTCTTCTGTATCGAAGCGGCGTGGAAGTTCTGCGATAAGAGTACGTCCGTCGACATCAAAGAAGGCCTTAATGCGAAACTGACTCGTTGCGTTGAACTCCTGGATCTCGCGTTCGCGTTCGACGACGAGGCGGACGGCAACAGACTGAACACGTCCGGCCGAAAGGTTCTTCTGCACCTTGCGCCAGAGAACAGGGGAGAGTCCGTAACCCACAAGCCTATCGAGTACCCGACGTGCCTGTTGTGCATCAACGAGGTTCAGATCGATCTGACGCGGCTGCTGTACCGCCTTAAGAATTGCAGCCTTCGTGATTTCGTGAAAGACAATGCGTCGCGTTTTTTCTGGGGTTAACGCGAGAGCCTCATAGAGATGCCATGCAATGGCTTCACCCTCACGGTCCTCGTCGGACGCGAGCCAGACGACGTCTGCCTGCTTCGCCATTTTCTTGAGGTCGTTTACAAGCTTCTTCTTGTCATCGGACACTTCATACACTGGCGTGAAATTGTTTTCTACGTCGATGGCCTTGTCGTTACCCGGAAGATCTCGGATATGTCCCATGCACGACGTCACGATAAAATCACCCCCAAGAAACTTTTGGATGGTCTTGGCTTTTGATGGTGACTCTACGATGACAAGATTGTTCATTCGGCTCCGGTGAGGCAGTTATATAACAAAGTGTTCCGCCGCTTTACTCGCTAGTGTTGTTTTTCGCCGACGCTGTTACTCGTTTGTGTTGTGCACACATGTGACGGGATCCGGACAAACTGCAAAAATTTGAAGGGAGTGCATCAAGGGCTTGAAGCCCAGGCCTTCGGCAACCTTGTTGCGGATGTCGTCGATGCTCTTTTCCCTGAATTCCACGATATGTCCACATTCCACACATATTAAGTGATCATGATCAGGCATTCTGGATGCCAATTCGAAATGGGCGCTGTCTCCCTGAAACCTGTGCTTCATGAGAATCGTGCATTTCGTGAGCAAATCGAGTGTAGAGTACACCGTAGCCCTCGAAACGTGATCTCCCTTTGTATTCATGTACATATAGAGCTCGTCGGCACTAAAGTGCCTGTCGAGTTCTGCTATGCGGTCGAGCACCTTATACCGCTCCTGTGTGTTGCGGTATTTCTTCAGCCGAAGGTATTCGGCAAACTGTTGCTTCAGTAGCTCAATGTCGGATGTAGGCGTTGCCATGTCCGCAAATATAGTCTTCGTAGTTTTGCGCCTTCGTTTATCACCCCAAGCCCGTGGAAGACATACATGCGTAAATGGCGGACAGAAGACTCCTCGGAACTCTACAATGTAACGGGATGGGGCATTGGGTACTACGGTATCAATGCAAAGGGCAATGCTACGGTCATGCCTCGAAAATCGAAGGGTCCGACGATCGACGTCAAGGAGCTTGTAGACGAGCTCATCCTGCGTGATGTCTCGGTTCCGGTCCTGTTGCGTTTTCCGGACATCCTGGATGATCGCATCGAAAAGATTGCGGGCTGCTTCGTGAAAGCCTCAACCGAATACGACTACACGGGCAAATACTATAGCGTCTACCCCATCAAGGTAAACCAGCAACGTCCGGTTCTCGAAGAAATCGTCCGACACGGCAAACGCTTCAACATCGGACTCGAAGCGGGCTCGAAACCTGAGCTTCATGCGGTGCTGGCCATTATGGACAACGAAGAAGCGTTGATTATCTGCAATGGGTACAAGGACGAAGAGTTTATCGAGCTCGCCCTGCTTGCGCAAAAGATGGGCAAGCGCATCTACATCGTAGCAGAAAAACTCAACGAACTCAAGCTCATTAATGCCGTTGCAAAACGTCTCAAGGTACGTCCGAACATCGGTGTTCGCATTAAACTTGCAGCCGCTGGCAGTGGCAAATGGGAAGAGTCAGGTGGCGACCAGTCGAAGTTTGGTCTGAATGCATCTGAGTTACTCGATGCGGTAGAGTTTGCACGCGAGAACGACCTACTCGATTGTTTCCGATTAATCCACTTCCACCTTGGCTCGCAGATAACGAACATCCGCAAGATTAAATCCGGCCTTCGCGAAGTCGCGCAATTCTATGTGCAGTTGAGTCAGATGGGCTGTGACATCGACTTCGTCGACATTGGCGGTGGTCTAGGCGTTGATTACGATGGTTCTCGTTCGGCCGTTGCTTCGAGCATCAACTATTCCATTCAGGAGTACGCCAACGATGCAATTTCAACACTCGTAGATGCTGCAACGAAGAATTCTTTGCCACATCCAAATGTCATCACAGAATCTGGACGTGCCCTTACTGCGCATCACTCTGTGCTCGTGTTTAATGTCCTAGAGACAACGAGCATGCCCGTCTGGACATCGAAGGATCGCGTTACAAAAAAAGACCACGAGATTGTTCGCGACATGCATAGCATTCTCGGCAACATGAACAGTCGCAACATGCTCGAGTCGTGGCACGATGCACAACAAATGCGCGAAGAAGCACTCGACAGATTTTCACTGGGCCTTATCGATCTCAAAACACGTGCTCAAACAGAAAAACTTTACTGGTCAATTGCACATAAAGCAGGCGACCTAACCGTAGACCTAAAGCAAGTACCAGAAGATTTCCGTCAGCTTCAAAAACTCCTTGCCGATAAATACTTCTGCAACTTCTCGCTCTTTCAATCGCTACCAGATTCGTGGGCCATCGACCAGCTCTTTCCAATCATGCCCATTCACCGACTGAATGAACGTCCGTCTCGCCTCGCTACCATTCAAGACATCACGTGTGACAGCGACGGCAAGATCGATCACTTCATCGGCGTACGCGATTCATCACACTCTCTGCCATTACATCCATTCACAGATGGAGAGCCCTATTACCTGGCTGTGTACCTCGTCGGAGCATACCAGGAAATCCTCGGCGACTTGCACAATCTCTTTGGCGACACCAACGCAGTGCACGTTGTCGTAACCGAAAAGGGCGGATACGAAATCGATAAAGTCATCGATGGTGAAACCGTTGCCGACGTTCTCGACTACGTACAGTTCGACGCAAAAAAACTTGTCCGTACCATGGAAGCCTGGGTCTCCGCCTCCGTCAAAGAAAAACGCATTAGCGTCCTCGAAGGCAAAGAATTTCTTGCCATCTATCGCAGCGGCTTGTACGGGTACACGTACCTAGAAGAGTAGACACCGAATAGGTGTCTACGAGCCACAAGGCACTTTTGTCGTCTTTCTGTGTTACTCCGCTCCAGCCGGAGCTTCGGGTTTCACCATAATTACCGTTTCGCGTTCGAGCGTAACAGCGCCGACGTTTGCGCCCTTGGGTTTGCGTACGTTTTTGCGTTGTGTGTACACGACTGGTACGTATGAGGCGTTGCGCGCCTGCGAGTAATAGGCGGCAATTGCAGCGGCTTGTTCGAGAATTTTTTTAGGGGGCTTCTCGGCCCCTTCTCCGCCCCTTAGCACAGCATGTGAGCCACTTACGCCGCGCGCATGAAACCACCAGTCGTTCTGCTTTGCAAAACGCATGGTGAGTTCGTCGTTGTTTGCCGCGCTACGTCCAACGTATAGTGTGTATGTGTCGTCGAGTTCAAACGTGCGGTAGCGCTGTTGCGGTTCTGGTTGTTCTGGACGTTTTTCCATGCGGGTTTGTACAAGTGAACCAAGTTCTTCGGGTGTTTGCGCGTGCTCGATGTTGCTGAGTTGCTCTTCGATGCGCGCAAGACGTTCGACGTATTGAGGCAAACGACGTTTACGGTCTTCTGCGGCCTTTTCTGATTTTCGAGCACGTGTATAATAAACATCGGCGTTCTGGATGTACGTTTTGAGATCGTCGAGCGGAATGGTTTGTTCGATGCCGTTCCAATCTGCAAGTAGGGCTTGCTTTTCGCCCTTGATGTTTGGGTTGGGCACGGACAATAACATGTCGCCATACATTCTGTACAACGATGCTCTGTCGGTCTGCGCTGCATCGCTCTGCATGCCTGCGATGCCCTTTACGAGCTTAGAGCGGTCGCGTTCGAGCTGTTTGACGGTTGCCGAGCGAGCAGTTGTTAATTGCGTCGAACGTCGGCGTAGACTTATGGTCTTTTGAAGAGCTACGAAGATGTCATCGCTGGCATCGAGAACATTCCAACCCGGCAGCGGCAATAACGAAAACAACACGTCACCCTCGCGCTCGAGAACGTAGTACGTTGCTGATGCTTCGCATAAAGCGATGATTGCAGATGAATCTCCTGGGTGCGAAGTGCTCGCAGTATGAGCGGTGCTAGCAACATGAGCGGTGTCTGCTTGCTTGTCACCAAGGGCGAGGGCTTCGTAGTGCGGACCCAATTTTGGAGTGAACTCGGGGACAACAAATGGTTTGTGCACCAGTGTGTGTTTGTCGCGCAGCGCGTCTACGACCATGCCGTCTGATGTTGCAACGATGTTGCCCGTTGCACCGCCGTATAAAAGCACGTGCAGTTGAGCATGCTCGAACCAGAACGAAACAATGCGGTCCGTCGGATGCCTGGTTACTGTAGCTAGACGCTGACCAACTAGCGTTGGAAAAACATCGATGGTATTCTTACGTGCACGATTGGAATTGTCGCGAATGAGAATGCTGCCGTATTGTGGTTCGACGCTGGCAAGAACGGTAACGGCCTCGTTGTCTTTCACAAAACGCATTATGATTGTAAACTTTTCTTGTGTGTACACTTCTACAAGCGTGGCACCCGAGAGGCGAGTCGAAAGGGCTGCAGCAAGGTGGTCGAGCGTGAAGGGATGACGAATCACGGACGTTTCTTGCGCTTCTTCTTTATTGGCAGTTCTGGCGTTAGACTCTTTTGCCAGAACGCAGGCAGAACGGGGAGTATCATATCAACTGTACGACGCACCGACTCTGGAGAGGTGCGTACGAATGAAACGAAGGCCTGAGCATCGCGCGTTGTTGTGTCAGATGCAGCAAGTACGCGAACACCGGTCGCCAGAACGAGCGGATCGGTAACGCTCGATATCCAGCGTGTTAATTCTGTCATCGGACGTTTGGGTCCGCGTACAAGACCCTCGACAGCAGAATTGCGCACGATTGCTTCGTCGTCGACAAGCGCTTCGCGCACGAGTCGGAAGCCGTCGTTGCCACCAACAAGACCCAACGCATACGCTGCACGTGCACGCACGTATGGGTGAGGGTCTCGTATAAGGGTCTGCAGGAGCGGCACATTCGAGCTGTCGCCAATTTCGCCAAGCGTAAATGCGGCAAGCCGACGCAATCGCCACAACGTGTCTGTAGCAAGATAAACGAGCGATGGTACTGCCGAGCGTGCCTTGATTTTTCCGGCCAGCGTAGCAGCAAGGGCCACCTCTGCATTGTCGTTCGAAAGCAACGATTCTCGAATAAGCAGTTCGACAACTTCTGGCGACGTCTTATGTATGCGTGGTATGATGTCCTCGAGCGTAAGTCGCTCACGTGGCATTTGTGTGGTGAGGTGCTCTTCGATTTCTGGCATTGCACCAGTGCCCATTGCAGCGAGTTTGTCGCGTGCTGGCTGCACATTGTTCTGAAAACGTAATGGTGCAGCAGAGGCCTGAATAAACAACATCTCAGGCGTATCTGCAAGAGGTGTCGGATCTACCGATGTGGTTGCTGTTGCCAGTGGAGATTCAACGACAGTGTCTTCTCGAACAACGCGTTTTGTGTCGTAGAAAACACCGTAGGTAGACTTAATACTTCGTGATTCGTTGCGCGATGTTGAACCGTAGGTGTCGGTGCCATCGCCATCGATAAACAATCCTATCATTCCGTACGAACGTCTGAAGTCTGAAAAGCCAAGCGTGTTCGATGTATTTGTTGCACTGTATGAGTCGTTTCCTTTTTCATCGAGCGCTATCGAGACAGCGTTTGCATTACCACCGCCGAGCGATAAACTTTCAACGACGTAATTGTCGTTACCCGCATCGTCGAGCAACATGCCAAAGGCGATGTCGTGTCCACACCCTTGCGACACGCCATGCGACACGTACACATCGTCGCCGCGCATATCGCGCATGATGCCACTGGCGAAGTGTACACCAGCACCTTGTGCGTATTGGTACGCCTGATAACGGTCATCACCAGCAACGTCTATCACCGCACCGAGTCCGAACCAGTATCCTGTGCCCTGGCCGTAGATGTCGCACACGTACTGATCGTTGCCACCGTGGTCGATAAGTAGACCCATGCCGCCCGAGGCTAACGGACGGTAGCCGAGGGCAGCCCCTTGCGTGAATGTTGTTTGATGTGATTCGTAGCGGAGAACGTCGACGTACGGACTTGCTGCGAGGTACTGATCGTTGCCGGATTTATCGGAGAGGATGCCAACGCCGCGTGTTGCGCCGAACCCTTGCGCTTGTGCATGTGCGCGATAGGTGTCGTGTCCGGCATCGTCGATAAGAAGTCCAATGCCAAAAATTCCTGCACCTTGTCCGTTCGACCCCGACGTATACGTGTCGTCTCCAAGCAGGTCGTGCACAATACCAACACCGAAGAGTCCACACGCCACCGAGAAATCTCCAGCACGATACAAATCGTTGCCATCGTTGTCTATAATTATGCCAACGCCTGCAACGCCGCTGCCGAGCGTGAAGTCGCCACCGATGTACGTGTCATTGCCACCGAGGTCTACGATGCATCGCACATACGTTTTTAGTGCTGCTGTTTTACCGCTGTCCGAGCACCTGTACACGTCATTGCCACCTACATCAACGATTAAAAAGAACGTACCTTCATAGATGTCATCGCCAGCACCACCAACAGCAATACGTCCGTACGGCGTGTCGATAATAGTGGTCTTTACGCTGTCGTTCATGAGTTGTCGCGAGTCTGCACTAAGTCGGACGAAGTCGAGGAGCTGCTCATAAAGCGAGAGGCCATTTACATAGAGATCGGTGTACGACCCCGGGTTTGCCACTAGAAAAAATGAAGCAGCTTTTTTGCGTCCAGCCACTTCATCATCATACAAATCCCAAATCGATGAGGTCTCGTTTTCGCGCGACAATCGCCAGAGCGAATCACACATTGCAACGAGCATTGGCTGATTTATAATGCGGTCGTGTGCCACGGTCATGCCGTCGCGTGCCTGAATTACAGCCGATGCATAGCGCAGTAGCAGTGTTGCACCTATGTATCCTGCTTTAGGATACGGATCGGATCCGAGCTTGCGTACGATTTCTTCACCAGGGATGCGGATGTCGTAGATACGTCGGCGGTACTTGCCGAGTCCGAGCGTATGCATGAGCGTGTCGGCCAACGAAGCCATGTCGTTCTCGCTTGCAAACATCGTTTGCTGCCGGATGTCATCGGCGACATCGAACGACGAGAACGGGTCGGTGAACAAGCGATCGTGAAACGGAAGACGATGTCTGTCGGCTGGGAACAGATCTGGCGGCATGGCGCAGTCGGAGCGCTGCTGACCGATTAACGCCAGGGCGCTGTCGAGGAGTCGAAGTTGTTGCACGGACATCGACCTCTGTGCCGATGCGGATACGGCACCTATAACGAGCAGCACAATGAGTGCCAGTCTACTCGCAATGGTCCTCCAAGAAGCGATACTTGTTAGCCTTGGCATTAGTTCTTTAACACCGTGCGTAGTTCAGCAGCGAGCGGTGACTGTTGTGTATCGAGTTTCGTAATAATCTGTTCTGTTTTCTGTGGCTCGCCAAGGCGCATGTAAATCAGACCGAGTGCAAATAGCAATTCCGGTTGGTCTACATGTTTAGTAAGTGCCGATTCTAACATCGTCTTGCCTTCTGCATACTTCTGTCCGTCGAGATACGTATGGCCTAGTGCTGCGTAATACAACACTGCGCTGTCGTTAAGGGCGATTGCCTGTTTATGCGCGACGATGGCTTCGTCGTACCGACGTTCATTGCGAAGGATGATGCCGATGTTGTTGTATGCATCCGGTGCAACACTCGGCGATAGAACAGCACCGCGACGCAGGGCTTGCAACGCCTCGTCAGAAAAGCCTCTGTTCTGATTTGCAATGCCAAGGTTAAAGTATGCATTGGCGTTGCGCGGGTCTAATGCTACTGCTTTTTTGTACGACCGAATTGCAGTGTCGAGTCGACGCATGCTCTGCGCAATCACACCAAGACCGTACCATGCGTTTGCGTCCTTGGGCGACAGCTCGGTGAGCTTCGTAAGCATGACAAATGCAAGTGAATCTTTCCCGACGCCCGAAAGTGCAGCAGCATACGCACCATAGGTTTGCGTCCGAGTCGGCGCGTTTTTCACAATCGACTCATACAACACCAGCGCCGAATCGATGTTGTTCATTGCCGCAAGCGCCTCCGCAAGCGCAGCACGCACTTCTACGTCGCCTGGTTTACTTTCGGCAAGACGACCGAGCAACGAAGCACCATCGGACGCGCGACCAATGCGCAGGTAACATTGTGCGAGCTGACGTGTGGCTGAGTAGTTGTCTGGACGTCTCACAAGCGACTCTTCTAGAGGGATGATGGCCTCGGCACACTTATCACGCTGAGCATACAAAATGCCAAGGGAGGTGTATGGTTGATCTGACTTCGGAAATCTCTCTTGTGTTTGTTTTAGCGTGAGTATTGCCTCGGCATCGGCATTACGCCTCTTCTGTGCCTCTGCTTTTACAAGCCACGCTTGAATGAGATCGGCGTCGAGGCGAATGGCCGACGTTGCATCTGCTTCTGCTTCGGCGTACTTCGTTGTTTCGAGTCGAGCAACTGCACGAATTAGAAACGCACTTGCATTACCCGGTTCTTTACGCAACACCGATGTCGCAGCAGCCTCTGCATCAGCAAAGCGGGCTTCACTTAGTGCTTTCGACGCGTCCTGAATCGTTTTTGGCGAAGGGGCTGGCGTACGCTGCGCGTTCGCCAATGGGGCCACGAACAGAAGAATCGATAGAAATAGTTTGAGCATTGCTGAAGTTATGAAGATGTTGGCAAGAGAAGAAGATGAACGTCGCCGCCGACGCGTTCGCACGTGTGTAATTGCCATGCAGAAGCCTCGTCAGGAGTCCAGCGATGTCCGACGCCCATGGTGGATGATGCAACATGCACGTGTAGTTCATCCACACAGTGTTGCCCCATAAGCGCGGCAGCAAGACGCGCGCCCCCTTCACAAAAAACTGAAGCGATGCCACGTTCGGCAAGTGCTGCAAAGAGCGAATCGAACGTTTCTGTGTTGTCGAGTTGAATAACGTCTATACCATGAGCTTCTACATCGATTATCCACTGCGCGTTGATCAAAGCGTACTCAGCATTACAGGCAACAAGTGTGCGAATGGAGTGCGCAGTCTGCACGAGGCGAGATGTTATTGGAAGAAGGCAGCGGCGATCCATGACAACTCGCACAGGATTGCGTCCGTCGACATCGCGCACGGTAAGTTCAGGGTCATCAGCCAGCGCCGTGCCGATACCAATGAGCACTGCATCGAACTCTGCACGCAGTGCGTGTACACGTGTACGACTTTCGACGCCCGTGATGGCCATGCGTGAGCGATCTGGCGGGGCAACAAAACCGTCAAGCGTTTGCGCCATCTTTAGAACGACGTATGGAGTGCCAGTAGTAACATATTTTACAAACGAGCGGTTTGTCCATGCACATGCGTCCTGACAAATTCCAACGTCGACTATAACACCGTTGTCGTGCAGGCGCTGTATGCCGCGACCATTCACTTCCGGATAAGGGTCTACCATGCCGATAACAACGTGACGGGCACCCGCTGCAAGAAGAGCATCGGCACACGATCCTCTTTTGCCGACATGAGAACACGGTTCGAGTGTGACGTACACGATTGCGTTTTCAGGAAGTGTGTGCATAGAAGTCGAATCGGAATATTCTGGTCGTGCAAACAGCGATGCAAGAGCATGAGCTTCTGCGTGAGGTCCGCCGTACTCAGCGTGCCATCCCTCTGCCAAAACAATGTTATCGGCAACGATAACGCAGCCGACACGGGGGTTCGGACTAACATGCCCAGTACCGCGCAAGGCCAATGCCAGCGCATGGGTCATCCATCGTTCGTGTACGTCTATCGAGGAGGCCACTGCAGGGTTGTACGTGCTTGATATGGCTTTGGTCGGGCCGGTATAATAAACTCAACTACATAGTCGCCCGGAGCTACGATGTTCTGTTGTAGATCACGTCCGTTCCACGGCAGTGAATATCGCTGAACCTGATTGGCCTGGCGTGGTTCTACATTGCCTACCATCGCAAGAAACGACATGCCCGCATCGCTGCGCCAAACAACTGCACCCTTAGGTTCTGAAATAATAACGCGGAAATTTTCGGAAGAAGGCAGATACTCACCTGGTGGCAAATAAATGCGTTTTGCAAGGGCACCAATTTCGATGGTAGTATCAGAGGCAGCCGTTGCGAACGGCGTTAAGAATAGACCTTCTGCTTCGGAGTACTCAATAATCTGTCGAAAGACCAGATGATCGCTCGCAGTTAGCACACTGATATCACCAACGGCAGACGTCGACAATTTAGCCGTTGGCGAATCCCATACAGCATTACCTATGGCTTGTGTAGGTCCTCCACCATCCGACTCAATGTGGTCTACAGAAAACGCAACGGTATCATGAAGGGCATCTGCCGATGTACCGATTGCTACATCGACGTACCGGATAGAAGCCTCCTTCGTGCGGAGGTTAGCCGTTCCAACAAATGAAAGCTGTACGGTAGAATCGCTGAGTTTAAATGCCTTGACGTGAAAAATTTCTCCGTCAACGCGAAGTCCGCGCAGTTTCCACGGACTAGAAAAAGTTTGCTTACATGAGGTGGTGCAGAGCGTAGTAATCACCAGCACACACACAGTAAATAAACAGACAGCAGAACGTTCTCGCATATCAGCAAAGATACTGCACCTGACCCTAGGCGGTGTTCTGTAGGGCACTATGCTGTGTCTAACGCAGCCATCAATACCACACGAAGTCTAGCAGAGCCTTCCAATGCAGTCTCGAGCACCTCTCGGTGTGAAATAGCAGAGCCCGTCGTATCACTTGCCTTGTTGGTTACCAACGAGATGCCTAGTACGTGCATGCCCAAGATTGTCGCAGCAGATGCCTCGTGAATAGTAGACATGCCAACAAGGTCTGCACCCATACGACGCAGCATTCTGATTTCGGCCCGTGTTTCGAATGACGGACCCAACACCTGCGCGTATGAGCACTCTCTCGTTGCGATTCCGTGCGCAAAGCAGCGTTGCGATGTCTTGGTTATCCATGCCTTGTCGAATTTCGGCGGTTGATGCGCTGATGGAAGTCGATGGGATGATGGTTGCCGTTGGGATGATGAGGCATTCTCGAACGTAAAATCGATACCATCGTGCAACAGTGCAATGTCGCCTACGGATAGCGACGGATCGAGCCCGCCCGAAGCATTCGTCAGAATAATGTGTGTGCCTCCATGCTCTTGCGCTACACGTACGAGTGCGCACGAAGCATCGCCAGAGTGACCTTCGTAAAGGTGATGGCGTCCAAGAAATATTCCTACGGCTGCGCCACCATAGTCTACAACGCGTAACACCGCTTTGTGTCCGTGCACTGTTGTTGCCGGTATGCCCGGAACCGCTTCGTACGCCACCTCTGTAAGTAAAGGCAACTGAGCCGCAATGATGGCATCGGCAAAGCCCGAACCAGCGACAATCCAGACCTTGATAGTATATGGTGCGAGTGCCTCAATCATGGATGGCAAGATACGGTCGCTATCTTTGCCGACTACAAGGCCGAGAATATCTCTACAGGGCCGAGAAAATGACTACAAGGTCGAGAAAATGATTAGAAGGCAGAGAATATGATTAGAAGCATGACGGGGTATGGCAAGAGCGAATCGATGTTGCAGGGTTTGCCCTGCTCTGTAGAGATACGATGCGTAAATGCTCGGTATCTGGAACTCACAACACGACTTCCGAAAAACTTTGCGAATAAAGAACTCAACGTTCGTGAAACCGTGCGCGAGCATGTTTCGCGAGGCACGATTTCTGTGTACGTTCGTTTAGAAGCAGCAGCAGCCAATGAAGAGGTGACGTTTAATGCAGAAGCTGCTGAGCGTATCACAAAGTCGCTGCGAGTATTGCGAGACAAGCTACACCTCGAAGGCGACGTAACGATCGAAACGCTTATGAAGTTCGATGCCGTCATGGCACGACCAGAAGAAGATGCAGAACGTCCGGACGCTTGGCCCGACCTAAAAGCAGCAATCGTCGAAGCGCTTCGCTCCCTCAATGAGATGCGTGAGAAAGAAGGCTCTGAGCTTACCGCAGATTTCGACAACCGCATCCTTGCAATAGACACTGCCCTGGCTGACATCGAGGTCCGCTCGGCCGAACGTATTCCATTCGAACGCAACCGGTTGCGCGAACGCGTGCGCCAGCTTGTCGATGATGCCGTGGTCGACGAACATCGTCTGCAACTCGAGATTGTTCTGCTTTCAGAAAAACTTGACGTATCGGAAGAGTGCGTACGGCTGCGAAGTCACATGAAGTTCTTTCGCGAGTACATGCAGGACGAGACAGCAGTCGGACGTAAGCTGAATTTTCTACTGCAGGAAATGAATAGGGAGGTAAACACCATCGGATCGAAGGCAAACGACCCAGAAATAGCCCGCCTTGTCGTCGGAATGAAGGAAGAGCTCGAACGCATGCGTGAACAAGTACAGAACGTAGAATAACATGTACATTCAAGTGCTTATGTCCATTCAAGTGCAACACGTGGCATGAAAAAACAGCTTATTGTTCTTAGTGCACCCAGCGGCTCGGGTAAGACTACCGTAGCACGTCATTTACTCACGCGCTTTCCAGCGCTTGAGTTCAGCGTGAGTGCAACGACGCGCGGACAACGTCCGAACGAAGTTGACGGTCGTGACTATCATTTCCTTACGCGCGAAGCATTTCGTGCATCAATCGAACGTGGCGACCTTATCGAATACGAAGAGATCTTCGGTCATTATTACGGTACGTTGCGTTCGCAGGTGCAATCGGCCCTCGATAGAGGGGCTCACGTCGTCTTCGACGTCGACGTGAAAGGGGCTCTTTCGCTCTTGCATGCATTCCCCGAAGACACGCTCCTCATCTTTATTGCACCTCCGTCACTGGAGATTTTGGAAAATAGACTTCGCGAACGCAAGACCGAAACCGACGATCAGATTTCCTTGCGCATGGCCCGCGCCGAAATGGAAATGGGCCACAGAGGCGAGTTTGCCGAAGTCATCGTTAACGACATCTTACTTGACACTCTGACTCGCGCCGAGGCCCTTATAGCCGACGCCTCAGAAGGGTCTCCGATCCAACAAGGCATGTTCGACAGCTAGCCTTCGTATTTTCGCGGTTCTATGAAGTCAACAACCGCACCTCCTGTAGAAAAGAAGAAGTCGAAGGCTTTGGCCAATGCCGCAGCGACCTACCTCGAAGACTACCGTCTTGCGGTAGAAAGCAGGCAGGCATCGCTGTTGGGACGCCGTGAGGTGCTTTCCGGAAAAGCCAAGTTCGGCATCTTCGGCGACGGCAAGGAACTGGCACAACTGGCCATGGCGCGAGCATTTCAACCCGGTGACTGGCGCAGCGGGTACTACCGCGACCAGACATTCATGTTTGCCATTGGCGAGAGTAGCGTCGAGAAATTCTTTGCCCAACTCTATGCGCACACCGACGTCCAAGCCGAACCGGCTTCGGCGGGTCGGTCGATGAACGGCCACTTTGCGACGCGGTTTATCGATGAAAACGGCAAATGGCTCGACCAGACGAAAACACGTAACGTCTCGGCAGATGTCTCACCGACGGGGTCGCAAATGCCGCGTCTGGTTGGCCTGGCATACGCCTCTCGTCTGTACAGAGGAAACGAAGCCCTGCATGACATGACAATGTTCACTCGCAAGGGTAACGAAGTTGCGTTTGGCACGATTGGCAACGCCTCGTGCGCCGAAGGTATGTTTTGGGAATCTGTAAATGCCATAGGTGTGCTAAAAGCTCCTGCAGTTATCTCGATCTGGGATGACGGCTACGGCATTTCTGTCCCGAACGAACTTCAAGTCACAAAGTCGAACATCGGTGAACTATTAAGGGGCTTCCAGCGGACACCAGATAGTAACTCGGGATACGATGTACACGTCGTGAAAGGGTGGGATTACCCCAACCTAGTTGCTACATATGCGAAGGCAACCGAAACAGCACGCACAGAACATGTTCCGCAGATCATACACGTAATTGAGGTCACGCAACCACAAGGTCACTCTACATCCGGCTCGCATGAGCGCTATAAATCGGCAGAGCGCATGGACTGGGAGAAAGAGTATGACTGCATCGCGCGATTCCGTGCACTGATTCTCGAAAAAGGATATGCGTCGGCAGAAGAACTCGATACGATCGATCGTGAAGCAGTCGAGTCCGCTCGTCTCGCTCAACGAAAGTCATTCGAAGCCTACACTGCACCAATACGTGCCGAGATTGCGCAAGCAATCGAACAACTGGATGCACTTGTTGCCACACTGCAAACAACAGGACATGCAGACATTGCATCGAACATAGCTGCAAGCTCAAAAGAACTGGCAGCGATACGCGAACCGTTCCGTCGAGACATCATGGTTGCTGTGCATGCAGCACTTCGTATATGTGCACAGGTGCAAAGCCCCGTGAGCTCTGAGCCCCTTGCCGCGTGGTTCACGTCCTATAACAAGAGCATAAAGCCGTTGTATGCATCACATCTGTTTTGCGAGGACGATGGACGCTCAGCGTTGAACGTTGCTGGGTCGGATGCACAATACGGTGCCGATTCGACATCGGTAAACGGTTCGGAAGTTATTAATGCGTTCTTTAAGCATGCAATGCGCAACGACAAACGCATCGTCGCATTTGGCGAAGACATGGGCAAACTCGGCGACGTAAATCAGGGCATGGCAGGATGTCAGGCGGAGTTTGGCGAGCTGCGTGTGATGGACGTTGGCATTCGCGAGTGCACGATACTCGGACAAGCGATTGGCATGGCCATGCGCGGTCTACGTCCGATTGCCGAAATACAGTACCTCGACTACGTCCTTTACGCCTTGCAGCTCATGAGCGATGACCTTGCTACGGTGCATTGGAGAACGAAGGGCGGACAGAAAGCTCCCGTGATTGTGCGCACGCGCGGCCATCGTCTCGAAGGCATCTGGCATAGCGGTTCACCCATGGCTGGCATCATCAATCTTGTGCGTGGTGTGCATGTATGTGTGCCACGAAACTTCACGCAAGCAGCAGGCATGTATGCGACGCTCTTGAAGGGCGACGACCCTGGCCTTGTTGTCGAAGTGTTGAATGGTTATCGCTTAAAAGAAAAACTACCGTCGAACATTGGCGAATACACCGTTGAACTTGGTGTCCCCGAAATTGTGCGCAGCGGTAACGACATTACACTCGTTACGTATGGTGCATGTGTTCGCGTTGCGCTCGATGCAGCTGCAATGTTAGAAGCAGTAGGAATTGATCTAGAAATCGTTGATGTACAAACGCTCTTGCCGTTCGACAAACACCACGTTATCGTTGAATCGCTCAAGAAAACGAATCGCCTTATGGTGTTCGACGAAGATATCCCAGGGGGTACTTCGTCGTTCATGTTGCGTCATATCCTCGAAGAACAAAACGGCTATCGCCATCTCGATTCTGCGCCGCGTACTCTTACTGCTGCAGAGCACAGACCTGCGTATGGCACCGACGGCAACTACTGGTCAAAACCAGAAGCCGAACATGTGTTCGATGCAGCGCATGTTATGATGCATGAGGCAAATCCGGCCAAATACAAACTATTATACTAAGTCTGGCCAAGCTCTAATACTCGACGACTTACCAGGCATAACCGATGTCGAAACGGAATGCCGGAGTTACGCCATTGAATGCGTTGAAGATGTCTACAGTACCACTAGAATTGGATGCGGAAAGGAAGTACTTGTCCACGCCGAGGCCAAGCCCCATTGCGAAGTCATCTCCAGGAAACCACTGCCATCCAAGTAGCACACCAATAGAGAAAGCAGTGGCGGTTTCGTCTTGCGAAGAACTCGAACTATTGAGCGTGTTGAAGGATATGTTAGGCGCAACGTAGAAACCTCGCATTCGTCGTGCAGACGGATGAAATCGAGCTTCAGCATTTAGGCCAAAGCCACCTATGGCGCTAAGCGTTGGTACTTGTGCACCACCGCCAATAACGACAACATCAGACAAGGCATGATAGAACGATAAGTTGTAAAAGATGAAAAACTTTAACGGGTTAATCGTAATCATGTTGTTACGCGGCACGTCTACTTCCTGAATAACCTTCGTACTGGTCTGCGTTGATGTTGTTTTGCCTGCTGCAGAAGAATCTACCGTTGTCGTAGTCTCTATGGTTTTCTGTTGCGCATAGACGCTAACATAAGTTACTAAAAGCAACGCAACTATAGTTGCAAGTGGTTTCATGTGGTCCTAGTTTATTAGAATGGTACGCGAACCTAACGATTGATCGTCAATTGCAACATTAGTTTACTCATGAATTACAATGAGTGGTATTGATGTTCTTCCCAGCGTTGTGGAAATCACGATGGTGTAACGTCCGTTCGATAACATCGACGTCGATGTTGTCCACGTGGCAGAGCCGTCATTCGGAACATCTGCACGCAAGCGCTCGACACCTAGCAAGTCGATAACACTAATTGTTGCACCCGCTGTGTAGGCTTGTTGCCACGAGACCGAGACAACGTCATCCGATGGTTGTGGTACAACACGAAGGTTGTACACTTCGGTAAGGGGCTGGGCCTTCACATCGACCATCGAAGGATCGTACTCAAGAGAGAGGACCGTTTCGATGTAGGCCCTGCTGACGTTTGACGATTGCTCGACAAGGTAGTGGTAGCCGTTATATGTCTGTACGGTATGCACAAGTTTTTCCTGTCCGCCTGGAGCATCTTCTTCCATGTCGACATTCATAATCAGGCGCTTGAGGCCGTTGTGTTCAACCACGCCGATGATTAATGCCCACGTTCCGTGCGTGCGTTTGTCGGCGTTGTAGTAACCGATTTCTACGGGCATCGGACCAAATCGTTTTAACCGATCACGAAGCCATGTCCATTCGATTTTGCGGTCGACGCTAACGTTCTTAGCGTGGTAGACCGGACCTTCTGGGATTGAAGAAATTACGATATCCTCATCTGGAAGTCTGAAGCTCTGAAACGATGGTCTCATTTGCATATAGCCACTCTGTGTTTCTCGCAAAAGGGCTTCGATCTGTGGCGACTGAGAATTTGGCGCAAGAAACTGAAGACGTTCAGCAATCTCTTTACGCAACGTCGAGTTGCTACGGTTAAGATTTACTTCTGGAGCATGAGCGCCTAGCCATGACATTGCAGCCGCCGCATGAAGTATGAACGACTCGCCCACCATGGCTGTGTCATTTGCAGAGACATCGGCACCAGGTACGTCTTTGTGAATAATGGCAGTATCGACCTTGAAGGGCAACCCATCTACCGGTGGATACTCGAGAAATTTGTGCGTTGTTGGAGGTGGCTCGATGGTTGTGAGGTTCGGCGAACCTTGTGCGTAGTTGCCGATTGTCGGTGGAACAGGATAGAGGATACCAGGACCAATATTCGGAGGTTGTTCTTTTACTGGCTCGTCTGTATAGAGAATGCGAACTTCTATCGGGTCGGGGAATCGTGTTGTGTCGATGCCAAGGGTATAATGGCTGAGGATTGTCGATGTGCCACCGTCAAATACTCCACCAATGGGATGATTGCGCAGCACCCACCGCCATTCGTTAGGCTGATACACACCATCGCGCAGGCGTGTGTACATGTTGCCGAACCGTATCGGATGCGATTTCACCCAATCGACTGCTTCGTCGTGTTCATATCTGGGTGCCCATCCAACGGTGCGATCGCGAAGTTTTTCAAAGAAGCCTTTTTCTTTGCGCCTTACAGTCGAATCGTACGACTCAGAAATCACGCCGTACACAACCGTTGTTCTCGATGTCGTTGGCGACCAATCGACATGGTCGATGATAGGAATTGTACCACCACGCAATCTCCATTCGTTCGCGACCTCGCGAGTGCCGCCTGCTTTTGCCTGATCGGCATCGTCCTTATACCAGAACCGATGTTGTCCGGCTGCCTCTGCTACGCCACTGGCGGTGATGACATGACGTCCGGATACGATCGACGTATCGCCACTTCGATCGTGATACTCAACAAACATCTCGACGTCTTCGCTGTCGTGCATTTCTTTCTTCAGCCATTCCCACTTGGGGTATGCGCCTTCAATTTGATTCGATGCACTGCTTTCGTAATCGCTCTCGGGAGATGTTGCGATGTCATTCGTCAAGCCCCTTAACTGAAATTTTACTTTTATCGGCAGGTTGTATTTGTTGATGTAATCGAGCTTAGCACGAATAAAATCTTCTGACCACACACCGGTATTGTTTTCTCGACCCATGAGTTTGCTTAGTTCGACCAGTTTCTGACGGTGCGAAAGCCCCGTGTTGATAGGAAAATGTTTTTCGAGCCACTGCATACTGTTGGCGCACGCTGTTGGTGCACATGCATTCATGTCGCCCGCGTACCCGGGCACCGTTGTCGCATTGTAGGTCGCCGAGTCGAGGTCGATGTTCGGCACATCGCAACTTCGGATTGCCGCTTCGGTAATGGGTGCAGTTGTTGGCACTGTTGGAGGCGGTACAAAATCGATGACCGTTATCTTAGATGTGTCCTGCAGGCCTTTGTCGCCGATGTTCACACGAACCTTTCCATAATCGATTCGAACAGTATCGGATAAGTCGATGGGAAAGGAATCAAGGGGCTGGGTGGTGAGGTAGGGGACGATGACAATTTGTGGTGGATGCAAACCAACAATTGGCAGGTTAATAAGGGTATGATACACGTAGAAAAAATCTCTTGGAGGCAGGGGCATATTCTGCAAAACCCATTGAATTGTTGAGCCGGTTACATAACCCAGATTTAGAAATTGCCAAACCGAAGATGCATTCGATATATACTCCACGCGACAATCTTGCGCATTCACAGTATCAGCATCGTTCGTCTGTTCATCGAACATAGAAAGGGTGTACGATGCCGGCACAACTCTGACAGTAAAAATTTTTACATTATTAGTTGTGTCGATGTCCTGGGCAAATGCGATAGCAACGCGGATTGTATATCTACCTGTATCTGACGGCGTCCATGTGTTGATTGCGGTATGCATAACATTCGTAAGCGGAAGAATGCGTTTGCCAGTTACAACCTCCGACAACAGCAACTGATTCGAAGCGTTTCGAATGGTAACATCAATTGTATAGTCGTCAGCTACCTGAATATTCTGATTTGCAACGACGAACTGAACTGGCACTGAGACCTTTTTGACTGGTGTCTGACGAGGTGATACTAGAGCTGTTGGTGTTAGGTCGGTTGCTTGCGACTGAACCGCAATAAACAACAGCAGGGCTGTTTGGAGAGCGTGACGATAGAGGTGTTTCCGCATAGCATTTCCGCGAATTGTGAGGTCGATGAGCGAACATAGGCAAGGCTAATTCTCAATCCTATGGTAAATTTGCAAATGCTTTCGATCAGATTTTATTCGCTCATCGTCGCCAGCTGTTTGTGCACATACGCTGTTGCTTTTGGTGCGGACCCCGCAGCGTTGGCCAAGGGTAAAAAGGTGTACCTTGAGTACTGCAAGACCTGTCACATGCCGAATGGACAGGGCATGCCTGGGGTCTATCCACCAGTTGCCAATAGCGACTATATCAAAGCGACACCAAAGGTCACGCTTATTAAAGAAGTCGTGAACGGCAAACACGGTAAGATTACGGTGAATGGCAAGGTGTACAATGGTGTAATGGCACCTATGCCGAAGAAGTACAATTGCGACGACATTGCATGTGTGCTTACCTACGTGTTTACATCGTTTGGCAACAGCAAGGGTGCCGTCTCTGTTGCAGAGGTAAGGAAAGCGTGTCCAAAACGTTGAGACCCACTTCCGAACAGTCACTTCTGCTTCTACGGTACATGATCATGGCCCGTGAATTCGACGCTGCCATGTTGCGTCTGTACCGTCAGGGCAAAGCATTTGGTGGTGTGTATTCGCAGCTCGGCAACGAGGCTACAAGTGTTGGTTCGGCCTATGCACTCGATCGGAAACGCGATGTGCTGTTTCCGATGCACCGAAACATTGGCGGACATTTTGTGTTTGGCGCCGACCTCGACCAACTGATGGTCAATCATCTTGCGCGAGAGGGCAGTCAGATGCGCGGGACGGATGGAACGGGACACTATGCAGATGAAAAACTGCGCATCTACGGCAATGTGAGTCACCTTGGTGCGATGATTCCCGTGGCAGCAGGCTTTGTACTAGCTGCACGCATGCGCGGCGAAGATTGTGTTGCCATGACGTATATCGGCGACGGTGGCGCACAGGTTGGCGAAGTACACGAAGCGCTGAACTTTGCATCGGTGCACAAGTTGCCCCTTGTCCTTATCATAGAAAACAATCGGTACGCATACTCGACACCGAACGAACTCGAATTTGCTTGCGCAAAACTTTCCGATCGTGCCATTGGCTATGGCATACACGGCGAGACTATCGATGGTACAAACGTCGAGACTGTATACGAAGCGTGTGCGCGGGCGGTAAAGCGTGCGCGTGCGGGCGACGGACCCTCTATTATCGAAACACTTACGATGCGTATGCGAGGTCACGCAGAACACGACGATTATGCGTATGTGCCGAAGGAAATGCTGGCCGAATGGACAAAAAAAGATCCAGTCGAAACGTATGCGAAGACCCTTGTTGAACGCCGTGTGTTAACAGCAGCCGATGTTGAGAACATGAAGAAGTCGACCCTTGCAGAAATGATCGGCGCAATCGATAGAGCACTCGAAAGGCCATGGCCTGCAGCAGAAGAAGGATTCCGCAATGTTTTTATCGAGTCCTGATTCCAACATGAACACCCTAGAAATTTCTGAGTCCATTGCATGGCAATGATGACCTATCTCGAGGCCATTGCCGACGCCATGCGCATTGAAATGCGCAAGGACGAGCGTGTGTTTATGATTGGCGAAGACATCGGTACGTATGGCGGCGCATTTAAACTCACCAAGGGCTTCATTGAAGAGTTTGGTGCTAAGCGTGTTATAGATGCGCCAATCTCAGAGTCAGCAATTATTGGTGCAGGTATCGGCGCAGCACTCAACGGTATGCGTCCGATCGTCGAAATGCAGTTCATGGATTTCGTGACCAACGGCTTTAACCAACTCGTTACTGTAGCAGGCACAACAGCTTATCGGTGGGGGATCGGTCTTCCCATGGTCGTACGTGGACCGTCTGGTGGTGGTGTTGGCGCCAACCCGTTTCACTCGAGGAATTCAGAGGCGTGGTTTGTGCATGCGACCGGACTAAAAGTGGTATGTCCGGCCTTCCCGTCCGATGCTAAGGGGCTGCTCACCGCGTCGATGCGCGATAACAACCCCGTTGTCTTTTATGAGCATAAGGGGCTTTATCGCAAGATCAAGGAAGATGTCCCTGAAGGCGAATATGTTGTCCCGCTCGGCCTCGCCCGCGTCGTCCGCCAGGGCGCCTCTGTTAGCGTCATCACCTACGGCAGCGCCGTACACATGGCCTTGCAGGCAGCTACAGTTCTTGCCGAAGAGGGCATCGACGTCGAGGTTGTTGATATACGCACCCTTGTGCCGTTTGACGAGGAGACCGTGCTCGAATCTGTCCGGAAGACTGGTAGGGCTGTGGTCGTCCACGAGGCCGTGCTCACTGCGGGTTTTGGAGGCGAGATAGCGGCCAGGATCGCCGATAAAGCGTTTAAGTACCTCGATGCCCCTGTAAAACGGGTGGCTTCCTTTGACAGTCCGACACCCTTCGCTCCAACCCTTGAAAAAGCGGTTTTACCCGATGCCGAGAAGGTTGCAGCCGCTATTCGAACCGTAATGGCATTCTAGTGTTGATAATTAGCAACGGTTTACATCAAAGACGTTCCGTATTTTTCCCGTTAGGAAGTGTATTAACACCGCATTGCAAGGCGTTCTACGTATGGCTAAGGTCCAATTTCGAATAACATACTCGATTCCAGACGGCAAACGAGGCGATTACCTTCAGGCAATCTCTAAACTCCGCGAATACTACGGTGGAGCTGGGGTTGAGTATGGGGTCTTCGAGTCGAAGGGACGTCATAATCATTTTCAAGAAGTCTACGTGTATCCTTCGCAGGAAGCATACGATGCCTCAGATGATCCTGAGACAATCACAGAAATTTCTGGTGCCATAGACAAAATCTATTCGCTTGCAAAGGACATCACGTATGATGTCTCCTCGCAGGTGGATTAGTAGTTGTTCTGGCTGCGAATGTTTTTTGAGAAGGGAGCCCGAGTGGCTCCCTTTGCATTGCGGGGAGCGTTCGTGATAAGCGACCATCACATCATTAAGTAGGGTACCGTGTCAAGTGCAGATGACATCATTCGCAGACTTGTGTACGCACCAGCGCGCTTGTGGCTTCGTCGCAGACCTGTGTCTTTGCCACTCGATAAAAATCGTGTGCAGAAGATTCTCCTACTGCGAACCGATGCCATTGGAGACATGATCGTTACGACTCCAATGCTCACCGTACTGAAAGAACGTCTCGGCGCCACAATAGACATTGTAGCAAGTCCCCGCAATGCTTCTGTCATCCAGGGCGATCCTCGCGTTCGTAAAATATTTGTATTTGATGGCTCAATAAAGTCGCTCTTTGCCGTTCGTCGATCTACACGCCGCGAGAACTACGACCTCGTCATTGCTCTTGTGCTGCACAAGACAACGAAGGGCGGATTGTATGCGAACCTTTGGGCTGGACGTGAGGCCTTGACGGTAACGTTTGCTCATGATTCGCGCACCCGTTCGTATGAAACCTGGTTCAGTGCGCAGGTCGACGTTAACCGCGACGCCACAACCATGGCAGACATGCAGGTTCAGTTGCTAAATCGAGTGTTTGGATGGGACGTACATGCAAAAGACTATCCGCTGACCCTTCATTTGCCCCCTACCATACCTGTTGCATGGGCCGGTCATCCCCGCATCGTGTTGAACATGTCATCGGGAAACGCATATCGCATGTGGTCGCATGAACGAAACGCGCAGTTTCTGACACTGTTGCGCGAGCAGTTTCCGACAGCACACGTAGTGCTCATGGCACACGGAAAGCAGTTACCGATGGCAGAGCAGCTTGTGAAAGAGTTTTTAGGTTATACCGAGCTGCTGCCCGCGTTCAACGACGTGCTCGATTCGATTGCAGCAATGCGCGGCGCGGACCTAGTTATAACGCCCGATACATCCATCGTGCATGGCGCCGCAGCACTTGGTATTCCTGTCGTTGCGATCTACTCACATAAGACATCGTTTTTAAATCAGTGGATGCCACACGGTGTGCCATTCCGCGCGGTGATCACCGATGGCGCAGTAGACGTTGATACCATCGAACCAAGTCGGGTGGTCGATGCAGTAGTCGAGTTGTTGAGCGATGTTGCAGAGGTTCGTTCAAATTGAGAAGTGCTACGTGCGAATAAGACTGTGCGAATAGGACTATGCGAATAAGACTATGCGAATAAGACTATGCGAATAGGCTACGATGCTAGCGGCATACTTGGTCATGGCGGCATCGATCGTTATGCACGCGAACTCATGCGGTATACGGTCGCACTCGACACAAAAAACACCTATGCAGTTCTTACACGCAAGAGTTGCGCGCATGCCATTCGCGAGATTGTTGCCGGCGGACACAATGTTGATGTACGAGCAGTGCTTCCACACGATATGTTGCTGGGTCCGATCCTCGAACCCATCACACGTCAGATTCAAAAACGTGTCTGGCGAAAGACGATGTCCGACGTCGACCTCGTACACCTTACATCACAGTGGCGATGGCTGCCACCAGTAAACAAGTTTATCGTAACGGTTCACGATCTATTTCCTCTAACCATGGATGACATTGGTGATGCACGTCGGCGTGTGAAATTCAAGCGTTACCTCGACACACTCGTACATCGAGCATCTATGCTGCTCACTCCCTCGCATTTCGTGGCAGAAACGATTGTCGAGCGATACCCCCACCTTGCATCGCACATACGCATAACACCGCTGGCAGCCGGTAACGAATTCAAGCCCACACCAGCCACGAATGAATTGCGCGAACGTGCGGGCATCACGTCGGAGTCTCGGTACCTGCTCTTTATCGGACGTGTAGATGACCGCAAGAACATCGAGCGAATGCTTCGTGCGTTTCTAAGTATTCCAGAATCAACGCGTGCAAATACACTATTCGTTCTTGGTCTTAGCGGATTGCGCGAAGACATCGCTGCGTTCAAACAGCGCAACGAACGCATGCTGCGAAGTGCTGCTATTAAAACAGTTTACAGTCTAACCACAACAGACATTGTTATGCTTATGTCAGAGGCACGCGCGTTTGTTTTTGCATCGCTAGCCGAAGGCTTTGGCCTCCCTGTTGTCGAGGCCATGCGCTGTGGGTGTCCTGTGCTTACATCCTCGCTCTCCTCGTTACCCGAAGTAGCTGGCAATGCCGCCCTGCTCGTAGACCCCTACGACGAAGAGGCCATTCGCGACGCAATGATGCGACTTCTCGAAGACGACGCTCTCGTCGAAGATCTGCGCGTAAGGGGCCTGGAAAGGGGCAAACAATTCTCGTGGGAGAACACGGCACGTCTTACGCTTCGAGCGTATGAGGAGGCAATGGTATGAACGTCAATACCATAAGTGACATAACGGTAGAGGCAACATGATGAACGTCAAGTCCATTCGCATTCTGCTTCTCGAAGTTGGCGGATCGCACGATGAGGTGCTGCTCTCATGGTACCGCGATCTAAAATCTATGGATGCAGAAGTCTACGTGGCATGTCCGGCACATGTATGGAAACGTCTTGCCATTACCGATGCTGCAGACTGGCTAATGGCACATGCAGCGGGTGGGTTTTTCAAACGTCTAAAGACAATATTTCGGATACGTCGTTTTGTAAATAAGAGTAGTATCACGCACATCGTGCTCAACACAGCATCGGGTACAACGCTGCGCGATATTTCTGTGATGTTACCGCGGCGTTGTGTTGTTATAGGCACGCTGCACGATGCATCGAAGCTTGCCGAGAGCTTTAACCAGAGCGTAACAACACGCAACGTCAGCGCATACACCGTCCTAGCCCCTTACCTTCTTGACCTTGTGCCCGCTGCATTTCCAAAGCCTGTGGCTGTTGTTACTGCAACGGCAGCCGAGCCGCGCTATCGCGAGACGTCGAGGATGGTGCACGAGAGGTCGACCGGACGACTGGTGGACCGGTATGGGTCGGGTGGAGCAAATGGTCCGTTATGCGTTGTAATAGCCGGTGGCATAAACTGGCTCCGCCGTGACTACGATTCGTTGTTTACAGCAGACGGCTTTATGCGTCTTGGAACGAACCTTCGTTTCGTGCTTGCAGGTGGTGCCGACCCCGAAGATGTGCCACGTTTACAGCAGATGCTTGCACTAGCACCACCAGGGATGATTGAAGTACATGACGAATACATCCCGCACGATACGTACGCGCGGATGATTAGCGAAGCAGATGTCGTGTTGCCTCTAACACATCCGGCGTGCCGCGATTACAACCAGTATGTGCGATCGCGCATTACAGGTGCAATGAGTAGTGCATGGACGTATGCAAAACCGCTCATGCTTGAGCGCGGTTTTCAAAAACACACGTCACTTGCAACGTCAATATTCTACGACGCGAGTGCCCTACCCGACATGCTGCGTACGTATTCGCACGATCGATCGTTGTTAGCTCCGTATGCTGTAACACCAGTATTTGCAACTGATGACGTGCGAAGAGCAACCATCGTCGAACTGTTAACAAAGCGTTCGTCCATCGACCAATTCGCAAAATCCGAACGCTCATGAAGTCGATCGAACTCGCATTACGACGTCAGTTCAACAAGTGGTTTCGTGCAGACCGCATTCCGGCAATAGTGCATGGTCCGGACGGTGCGCTTGATTTTGAACATTCTGCCGATACCACGTCGAACCTTGATACTACGTCGAACAGCGGTTCTCACAGGCCGCGGATACTGGTGCTACGTCAGGACCGCATTGGCGACGTGCTTATAAGCACACCTATCGTCCGTGCCTTACGTGGCCGCAACCCCCATGCCCGCATCGATGCGTTGATGAGCGACAACAACATTGCTGCGCGTAGAGCTTACGAGCCGTATGTCGACAACATCTTACGTTATTCAAAAAGTCTCACGGGCATTGCTACGCTGCGCTCGCAGATGCGTGCGAATTTGTACGACGTTGTTGTAGACATGACAGATAATGCTTCGTCGACGTCGTCGATGCTCATCACAATGTCGAACGCGCGATACGCGGTTGGCATCGACAAAGAAAACCGCGGCGTGTACACTCACGTAGTGCCGCGTGTACCGCGCGATGCAATGCACATCGTAGACCGCATTGTGCGTTTGTTATGGCCGTTCGGCATCGACACCGCAACGATCGACAAACACATGGAGTACAGAATTACGGCAGACGAACGAGCAGAAGCAGAAAAAAATCTGCCAATAAGCACTGCAGAATGCGGCTTGCAGGACGGACGCGAAATTCAGGACGGACGCGAAATTCAGGACGGACGCGAAATTCAGGACGGACGCGAAATGCAGGACGGACGCATTCGCATTGGTGTAAACATCAGTGGATCGACGTTATCGCGTCGGTTAGAGGCACCAGTCATGATTGCATTTATCAATGCAGTGCAAGCACATCATTCGAACATCGACTTCTACATTTTTACAACGCATGACCTTGTCGATGTGCAACAAGCTGTGTGCAAGGCAACCCAAGCATTTACCGTCCCCGTTTCGAAGTCGTTTCACTCCTACGCATGTGCACTCTCGTGTATGCACGTACTCGTAACACCCGACACAGCTGCCGTGCATCTAGCCGCAGCGTGGAAGATGCCAAGTGTTGTGCTGTACCATCCCGAAGTGCCGGCCGTTCACCCTTGGCACCCCTACAATTCGTACAGTGTACCTGTTGTAACAGCAACAGATAGCGTTGCAAACATTACAGCCGAAGAGATCACACTAGCGATCGAAAAACTTCTTGTCGAGACTGGACTCGGTTGATTGCTGAGACCCGACTCAGTTGATTGCTGAGACCCGACTCGTCAGTGCTTCGTAAATTCACGTCTTATGTCCCGATCAGGTATTAGAATGGCATCGATGCCACAGGAACACAATGCAGTTTGAACAGCGCACGGTAACGTGCGGAGAATTACGTCCGTCGGACGACGGACGAGTGGTTACGCTTAACGGATGGGTAAACGGACGTCGCGATTTCGGCGGACTTACGTTTATTGATGTGCGCGACCGTTATGGTCTAACGCAAGTTGTCATTCTACCAGAATCGAATCCCGAGCTTGCCGAAAAGGCCAAAGAGATTCGTAGTGAGTATGTGTTGTGGGTGCGCGGAACAGTACGCATGCGTTCGAACCCGAATCCGAATATTCCAACGGGTCTCATCGAAATTCTTGTTAGCGATCTGGGCATTATCAACCCAGCAGAGCTTACGCCCTTCGAGATTGTCGACGACTTGCAGACAAATGAAGAAATGCGTCTCACGTATCGCTTCCTCGACTTGCGACGTCCGGCCATGCAGAAGAACTTCCTCATCCGTAACAAACTGTACCAGCTCACACATCGCTATTTCGACGAACACAACTTCGTCGAAATCGAAACTCCCGTTCTTACGAAGTCAACACCAGAGGGCGCCCGCGACTACCTCGTGCCGAGTCGTGTCAACAAAGGAAAATTCTACGCGCTTCCGCAATCGCCGCAGCTTTTCAAACAACTACTCATGGTAGCTGGCTTCGACCGTTACATGCAGATAGTAAAATGTTTTAGAGACGAAGATCTACGCGCCGACCGTCAACCCGAGTTCACACAAATCGATGTTGAGATGTCCTTCGTCAACCAAGAAGACATCATCGCCATCGCAGAGCGCTTCACTGCTGGCGTTTGGAAGAGTATTCTCGACATCGACATCGCGCTACCTCTGCCGCGTATGACTTGGCAACATGCCATGGACACCTACGGCAGTGACAAGCCAGATCTACGTTATGCGCTCCCATTACGCGATGCAACTGCAGCGTGTGCGGGAACAACATTTCCAGTCTTTGCCGATGTGCTTACTGCCAATGGCATTGTAAAAGTGTTTAATGCAAAGGGATGTGCGTCGTATTCTCGCAAACAAATCGACGAACTCACCGACCACGCTAAGAAGTATGGTGCCAAGGGGCTGCCTTGGTTAAAGACCAGCGGCGGCGAAGTAGGGGGCTCGTTCATCAAGTTCCTAACCGATGCCGACAAAACAGCGCTCATGCAAGCTGCAGACGCAGAAGACGGCGATTTGCTACTATTCGCCGCAGGCGAACACGAACGCACATGTCTTATACTCGGAGCATTGCGCATAGAAGTAGCACGACGTCAGGGCATCCTCGAAGCTGCGGCAGGGACGTTCGCACACTTGTGGGTGACAGATTTCCCGTTGCTCGAATACGCCGAAGAAGAGAAGCGCTGGGTTGCACGCCACCACCCCTTTACAAGCCCCTTACCAGAGGACGTAAGTCTGCTCTCGACGAGTCCGGAACGTGCTCGCGCTCAGGCCTACGACCTTGTGATTAACGGTTACGAGGCAGCAGGTGGCTCGATTAGAATTCATACAAGCGACGTGCAACAGAAGATTTTCGATCTGCTTGGTATGTCGAGAGAAGAAGCGCAAGGCAAGTTCGGATTTCTTCTCGATGCGTTGCGTTTTGGAGCACCGCCGCACGGAGGCATTGCATTTGGATTCGATAGGCTTGTGATGTTGTTGGCAGGTACCGACAACATCAGAGACGTGATTGCGTTTCCAAAGACCACATCCGGGTTGTCACTCATGGACGGATGTCCGACACCCGTCGATGCTGCTCAACTCGCCATGCTTGGCATCGACACAGTACGTAACGCGGGTGGAGCCATGCAGTCGAGCACGGTTCATAACGAAGCCGACACAACTTCGGAATCTCAAGCCTAACATGAATAGACGAAATTTTCTCGCATTGATAGCAGCAGCACCTTTTGCGGTGCAGCTTCAAGCACAATCGTTGCGCAGAACACGAAAAAAGAACACCGACACTGTCGCTACGACGAAGTACATTTTCGCGCAAGCAATGCGCAGGGCTGCAAAGAACAACTGGCATCGAAAGCCGATTGGTGAGCTTATGGGCGACCTTGCGTTTTTGTTGCAGGGAACGCCGTATGTGGGCGGGACGCTTGAAGGGGAGCCGGAGATGTGTCGCATCGACCTGACGGGACTCGACTGTGTGACGCTGTTTGAAAGTGTGCTGGGTATGGCTCGCATTGTGAAGCGCAAAGAATACACGTTCGATGCGTTAATAAACGAGATTACTTTAACGCGCTATAGACAGGGAATTCTCGACGGTTATCCATCGCGCTTGCATTACACCAGCGACTGGATTGACGACAATGTGGCAAAGGGTGTTGTGCAAGACATCACGCGCGATCTCGGTGGCGTGATCTTTCCAATCAAGATTAACTTTATGTCCACCCATCCCCAATACTACAAGCCTCTTAAAGAAGACACAGCGGCCCGAGCCAAGATTGCTGAGATCGAATCAGAAGTCAATGCACGTATGCGTTACTACATCCCCAAAGACCGAATCGAAACCATCGAGTCCATGCTGGCAACAGGTGACATCATTGCCATCTCTACGTCAAAGGACGGACTCGACTACTCGCACACCGGACTCATCTTCCGTGACATCGACGGCAACGCACGTTTCCTTCATGCCTCTTCGCAAAAAAAGAAGGTTGTCCTCGACGTGCGTGTAGGGGAGTATGTAAACTCGGTTAAAAGCAACACCGGTATTACCGTGGTGCGTCCGTTGGAGCCAATTTCATAGTGCCAACCTAGCGCACTGTCATGGCACGCAAATAAAAAACCGCAGCACAGCAAATGCACTGCGGTTTAAGGTTGTCGTGATTTACTTCGTCCGGTAAGCGTTGAGTGTACCAGCCGATGAGTCCATGAAAATTACTGTGCCACTGTCCTTGTGTGCAAGCACCGCTCCTGATGAGTAACTGTACATTTCGCGACCGAGCACCGCGACATCACAAGCCGACTTCAAAGCAACCATGCCAACGTCGGTATCGGACTGATAAAACGCTGCATTTTTAACAAATACCATGCCGTCGCGTTTAAAGTTGAACTTCGCGTTCCACTCATCACTCTTTCGGCAAGCACCAGTTGTGGCGTCAACGACTGCATAGCCGTCGTCACCAAGCAAGAGAATATGGTCGCCATGAAGCCTAATACCTTGGCGCATCCCTATAGCGCTGTCTGCATCAAGATCGCCAACCTTCATCTTAGAAATATCGTCCTCGGAAATCTTCCAAACAATCTTGTCGGAACTCTTCGGAAGATCGCCTAATGGTTCATAGGCAGATATCGCACCATCAAAGAGCGTGATGGTTCTGTGGAAATCAATCGTGTCCCTTGTTACACCATCGCAAAGATCGTCGCTATACATTACAAGGTTCCGAGTGAGCTTCGGGGTGCTGAAATCAATCTTCCACATTTGATGCATCGACTTGGAATCTTCGCCGTAGACAACGGCAGAAGTGCCGCGGGTATCTAATAACTGAAGGTCCTCTGTATCGAACGTTAAGGAAGACACCTCTCCGGTATTAGTAACATAGCATACTGTTGAAGCACCGATTGCCAAAAGGCCATTTGCAGTTTCTATCGTTTCCCCGTGCAGGAAAAGATTGAAGTCTTTCTTCACGTTATCAGCAAATAGTTTCTGTTGCTTGAACTCTACTACCTTGCCGCTTTTGGCATCGAGTGTTGCAACACCTTCGCCATCGTCCGCGGACGAAGGTTTGCCCTTCCAAGTTTGATGTGCTTCGCCCATGATGAGAAGATGAATCTGATCGGCATTAACACCAATGACCTTGAATAAAGCTTGCGACGTGCGCTTCTTATTGATTTTACGATTCGTAAGTCCATTCATCGTTTCGTTGCCAAGATTAGCTGGATCTATCGTAGATGACATGGCTTTCCCGTTATGGGTGAGAATGCCACCCGGACCAACTTTATATGGTGTTTGCCACCTGATAAAACCGTACTGGTCGCGACTGCTCGATAATCGGTTGAGAGCTGTGGCAACAGCAAAGCTGGCGATCGATTTCAAAGCCGTGCTTGGCTTGATATGTCCCGCTTCGTATCCACCATCCTGCGTAACAAGTTTCGTGGACCACAACACCTTACCAGTTGCTGTATTGATTTTAGCAAGCGAGAGCACATCGTCTTCATCAAAGAGTTGAACAAGCAAATCGCCATCGCTCGTTACCGTGGTCTGGTCTGCAATGCCGTCGAGATTCTTGCGATCGATAGACCACAACCGTTTTTGTGTTTCTACATCAAAGTATTCGTGTACACTTTCCGTTGTGACAAGTAGGTACAGCTTGTCGTCCTTTACAATGGGTATATAATTCTCAGTTTTCTCTGGTGAAACGAGAATTGTTCCCAGGCGCTGACCTTTTGTTTTGTCTACAACAATCATGTTGGTCTCAGTAAGAACAACAAGAAGATTCTTATGATCGAAGAACCGTTGATGCAAATCTGTGGAGATGGGATTTACCTGGTTGTCATGCTTATAAACAACCGAGCGCATCGTTCCGTCGATGAAGAGAAGAGTATCAGACTCGGTATCGAGCATCATGGTCGAGAACCACTTCTCGATGCGCAGGACAGTAGGATCATCGGAAGTCTGATAGATGACCTTCTTGTCTTTTAAATCAATCACCTGTGTGCCATCCGAGTACCAGACAACCATCAGGTCGCCGTATACCGTTGGCTGCAACGTGTCGTAGTCGGTATTCGGAGCTGGTAGGCGGAACTCGATATCCCCGAGCTCACCAATTGTAGGAACGGACGCTAGTTCCTTACCTGAGTTTAGGTCGACCCAGACCAATGAATTCATTCCGGGGATGAAAGCTTCATCCGGCTTCGTAAACTGGGTTACATAGTGCTGATTACGTTCTACATCCTTATAGGTCTTCGTCCACAAACGGTTGCCCGTATTGGCTTCAATACACAACAAGGTGTCACCGTGGTACACTAGCAAATGCTTGCCATCGGGTGACAACTTCGGGCTGTAGAGATCGTCTTTGAACGCAGTACTCCAAAGATTGCCCTTGGTGTTATCTGTAGCGGACAAAATGCTCGTCAGAGAAACTATAGCGATTAATAAACAAAATCTAAAACGCATTAGAAGCCCGTTGTATAGAGAAGAGACAAATGGGTAGTTGTGTAGCTGAAGGTGCCATTATTGTGCACTGGCTCACCGAGTGGTTTTGTTAGCCGAATTTTTATGAGTCCAGGAAAGCCACTTTTACGTCTTCCAAAATTCAATTCTAGCATTACGGTTGGTATGACATCAGAAAGACTGCTTTCTATGTCGTCAGGTACGATGATATGATTCCATGTAATCCCAGCGCCAGCGGCGAATCCAAATGCAAAACCGCCACGTGGTCGAATGTAGGCATCAGTGTTGTACTTAATTGTGGCAAGAACAGGTACAGCTATGCTCAATCCACTCTCCAGTACAGTGCCAATCATCACACTTGGGTTAATGCCGATAGTCCAAGGGAGCGAGTCGCTATAGAAAACTGGAATATTCAGTCCAGCTGCAACACTATAACCTAAAAAGGTCCGGTTGGACTTGGAGAACTCTGTGTTTTCACTTAACGTCTGCATGTGAAAGTCTAAGCCAAGGTCCCACCGTCCAAACACATCACCATAGTCAGATGCTCTGGTACTTACACTTTCTGCAATAGCAATCAATGCTAGTAATGCGCTAGCAACGGTCTTCGCCATGTATTTCCCCAAAAGGAATCCAGTCCAATACTTACGCATAACACTTAAGTAATGCACTGCCGTTAAATAAATACGCTTCGACTTAATACATTGCACAAGTCTCAAATATAGGGGACATAGGGTGCTGCAGCAAGGGCAGCACCCTTTGAGAGTACTTTTGGGATGTTGAATTTTCGTAACAATGATAACTACGGACCTAACACCCCGAACGGAACCACAGAAACGCCATCTGTCCGTGGATAGTGGTATCCATTGCCAGTAATTACAACCAGGGCAGCGGGTTCGCCTTTGCGGTCTGTGTCTACCTTCCCGACAAATCTCTGAAGCGTTGCAGCAGCATCATCGACGGCATTAGCACCGAGTTTTATTTCTATTGCAATCCATGCTCCGTCGTGCTGCTCTACAATGGCATCGACTTCCAGACCATTATTGTCACGATAAAAAGAAATAGTGGCATCGTTATGCTGAGCATACACAAGTAGGTCGCGCATTACGAGATTCTCGAACAATAGACCTAGTAATCGCAAATCATCGCGTAGATGTTTTGGCGATGCTTTCAGCGCTGCAGCAGCAAGCGAGGGGTCAGCAAAATAGTGCTTGGGCTTCGTGCGTAATCGCGCGCGCGACCGTAGGTGTACAGTCCACGCAGGAACAAATTCGATTAGCATCGCACGCTGTAACGCATCGAGGTATGATTCAACCGTCCGTTCGCTAATGTCGACCGACACCTGCGACAGGTCTTCTCGAATAGTGCTCAACGACATAGACGATCCGACACCGCGGGCAAGCGATTGAATTACTGCCCCAACTTTCCGAGGGTCTTTACCGCGAGAGGTTAAGTCTGGCTGTGCAACGTCTATGCGCGCAGCCTCTACAAGATAATCACGTACACGTCGCATAGTGGTTGACACCGATGCTTGAAGATTTGCAGGCCAACCTCCGGTTACTACGCTGTCTACAAGATCGTCGAATGTCTGACTGCACTTTCCCGTCGAAATAGTTTCGCCTTTCAACAGTGCAGCCATCGACACAGAGCCGGTAGAGTGTCCAGATTCAAACGTAGAGAGGGTATACATTCGTAGTCTGCTTATGCGTCCTGCACCAGAATGTCGCATTGCATCATCCCTTGGTTGTGCAGAGCCCGTAAGAATGAACTGGCCGAAAGCTTTCCTGTCGTCCACTGCCCTTCGAACTCGATTCCAAATCTCGGGCACAGATTGCCATTCGTCGATTAATCGTGGCGTTTTTCCCTCAAGGTGGACACACCGGAGTAAACTACCCCCTTTCGCCGAACAAACGTGACAGGTGCGCACCGGAGTAAAGTGACAGGTTGCGCCGGACGAACGTGACACGTTG
>JAWXBR010000016.1:0-20603 GCA_034440235.1 bacterium | reverse complement strand
CGTCTTGCCCGAAAAAAGGAGGACTGCATTTATGAAGCTATTCGACGATTTGGTCGATATTCGGCCTCCAATTCAACTCCCTATTGCATGATCCGGGTTTAAATATCATTGGAGAGGAGAGGAACGATGAAAGCTTTAGTATTTGCTATCGCTCTTTGTTTTATGATGCTTCCAACTTATGCTGTCAGTCAGCCACAAATCGATTGTCCGTGGTGGATGACGGGTTGCAGCGATCCATGGACTAGTGCTACAGTCTCGGTATGGGTTGAAATCACTGCGGTACCACCATGTAGTGCTAAAGTGACAGCGTTTTATGCATGGCGATGTAACGACGTCGAAGTTCAGGATCTTTTCATGAGGTACACTGATGTAAATCCACCCGGATGCATTACACCAGCCAATATGATGCTTCTTTGGGGCACACCAGCATTTATGGGCCCAGCACTTAGGGCAGTCGAAAAGGAAATTGCTACGGCAAGAGCGGACGCAATTGGTCCAACATGCTGCCCATGTCCAAATGCCCGCACGACGCTAACTTCCAAGTATGCAAACTGCAGAAAGTGCGTCGTGCAATATGTGTTTCCAGATGGTAGTATATCTAATGTGGATTACAACCCCATGTTACCTTGGTCCTACTATGCCACTCTTTATTCCTCAACTGGTGGAGTGGCTGCCTCCACAGGACTGGTATCTTGTTCCACGGGAATGTGTTGTTATCGATCCACAAGTTATTGTAGGCTGGAGGGTGTTCTTCAGGTAACGCACGGTGAATGGCAAGAAGGAAATTTTCAATGCATCATTGAGCCATGCATTTTTAAAATGTGTCAATACTAACATTCAAGAGATTGTGCCCGACGACTTCTCTAGGGTTCGACTCTAGATATTGTCTTCAATCTTCTACGCAATTTCAGATTTGTATCAACGACTGGTCGCGTCATGTGACCAGTCGTGTGGCACGGCTGCTAATTTGTGAAGCATCCACATTAGGAGTCAAATGAAAAAAAATGTAATACTGCCGTTTATTCTAGTGTTGGTCGTTGCATCGTCAATGTATTCCCAATCGGTGAGGCATCTCACCGATTGCGGACGTGGCGCGTCATTTGTTTCGAATGCTATTCTCCGAAGTGATGGGACGGTAATGGTCGTCGGCGACCTCGGTCGCGTTGGAACTTATGTGGCTGGTGCAAGCAGAATAGCTTGGCAGTGTCTTCCTATTCAGAAATTTCTTTATGACGTGTGGTCGCGCAATGACACAACCATAGTCGTCGGTGAAGCAGGTGCGGTCTGGTTCTCGATTGGATATGAAGGATGGATGCCATCGTCCTTGCCAAAGAAAGAAACTGTTCGCTGTGTCATCGTACATAATGACACAGTCTATGTGGGCACAGAGGAGGGCAGTGTGTGGGAATGCGGGAATATTAGAAATGGAGAGTGGGTGCGTTCCTATGTGGCGAAGGCGTCGATAATCGAAATGTGCTCCTCCGATGGCAGACTCGCTGTAGTTGGAAAATTGGGGGGACTCTATGAACGCCGATCAGAATGGGTCGATCTATCGAAAGAGAATTCAACTCTTGAGTTTGCATCAATTATAGCCCTTGGAAACATATATGTGATTGGTTCTGATTCGGGGCAGGTCTATCGATACTCGACTACATCTGGTATTTGGTCAGCATATCAATTGATGTTACCGTCTGACAATTTTACCATGAATGACTTTCGCGGCAGAGCCGACAAGACACTTTCCATCTCTCAAGGATTGGACGGAGAATTGTTGGCGACAGGAAATTATTATCCTGGATTTTCCAGTGGAGTTGGAGTTCATCGAAGCATAGATTCTGGTATAACGTGGCAACATAGGCCTTTCCCTGATGATGTCGTGACAGACATCGTAAGCCTTATGTACTGTCCTCTAGTTGGCATTGTCAATGGTCGTACATTTCTCGTTTCTGCAACAGCCGGATATCCGATAAGCATATATGAATCAGACCAATCTATGACCTCGTGGAATTCAAGGTTACGCTCGCAGGATATCTTTCGAAACTTAGATACCATTGTGAATGGTGTACAAGGCCAGTGTTCGACAGTAGTCCGTGGAGCTTCCACAGTTGCGGCATCAAATACATTTATATGTTTACAAAATGATGTCGCCACAACGAGTGCGTTTAGTTCACTTGTGGAGAAGATATCTCGAATAGTAGAAATTCACCTCGAGACCGATACTATTACATTCGACACGATTGCATTATTGAATGGTCAGTATACGTCGATGCATAGGATTGGAGGAGTAGTTTATATGGGTGGAGACTCAGGGAGGATCGCAAGCTCCTCGGATGATGGAGTTACTTGGTCTGTTGAGGTTATCGATGACATTGATTTTGACAATTTCATAGTTACTGAGGTCTTTCTGCGCGGCGCGGATTTGTTTGCAGCTGCGTTCAATGATAATGACGGTGATCGCGCATGGCGCATTCACGGTATTGTCGAGAGGTCAAACGGAAGATGGAGACATTCAAGCGTGCAGCCCCCTGCAAATACACGAGTCACTGTTGCAGACATCGCAACCAATCTGGACGGTCAAGCCGCAGTATTAGCCTCGAATCTGGACGAAAGTAATAATTGGAAATACGCCATATACCAGTACGATACGCAAACGGCGTCGTTTAATGTCTTGTCGCTATTACCACTAGAATCGACAACAACACCCCAAATATTTTACTCCAATAACACCATCGGTGTTTTGATACCATCGCGTCTATTTAACGTATACATGAGGTGTCTGTATTCAAATGCAGACTGGCACTGTGACACTGTAAAAATCAAGGTCGATTCAAGTTTTCTGCCATTAAATTCTATTGCTACAATTCTTGTTGAGGATATTGGGGATAAGCTCGTTGGGAAAGGGTTTTTTAGAATGATCTCTGTAGACGACGGACTCCATTGGTTACCACTTCCTAACGCGACAACACTGTTTCGGGGCTCGACTTTGTTCGCGACTGTAGATCAGTTGAGAGTTCTCGTAGGTGGATTTAATGATTATTTCTCGATCATTACACTCGACTCCACGTCTACATCCATTAATTATGGCTCGACTCAAGCCTTGAATAGTATTTGTAACCCGATACATTTTATGAGTAATACTCGGCTCGTGAACTATCGCGTATATGATTTGCTCGGTCGCCTGATATCAACTACAGAGACTACGTCGTATCTCGATGCTATTGATCAACCTGCAATAGAAACGGGCCATGTATATGTTTTGCAGATGACCACAGGAATAGAGTCGTGCTCAATGCTATTTACGCGCTAAAATCTAAGCACCGAGTTTCAAGGAGTCTTTATCTACATCATCGTCAACGACCTCCTCTGTCCGACAGGAGCAGCCACAGCTGCGCACCTCAACCACGCCGCATTGTATCCACCCGAGCAAGTACGTCTTGCATCGTCACGTTCCAGTAGCTATGCGATGAGCAAAGCGGGAACGATGTGCTGTGGCAGCAGTGTGTAGTAGCGAGCGGGTGCAGTGTTGTTGATATGTTCGAGTACGTAGTGCAGCCAATGATAAGGATTGATACCATTCAGGTGACACGTACCGAAGAAAGATCGGTACATGGCAACATTTTGCGCGCCGTCGTGTGAACCGGCAAAGAGCCAGTTCTTTCTGCCCAATGCGATGGGTCGTATCGCATTCCCCATGAGGTTGTTGTCGATCTCGATGCGTCCGTCATAGAGATAGACTATGAGTTGGTCCCACAGACGTATGGCATAGCCGTAGAGCTTTGCCCATCGGACTGCGCGGCGGGACGTCTGGTAGTTCCCGCACCATCCATTTACTGATGGTGTTCAGCAGCGGTAATGCCTTCTGCAGGCGCAGCTCCTTGCGATCCTCGTACGTGAGGTTGCTGTCGCGCGCTTCGCGCTCGACATCGTAGAGTTGCTGGATGAGTTGCATAGCAACCGACGCCCGCGCACGATCATGCTCGAGTGCTTTCTCGAAGTTCCGTCGTGCGTGTGCCCAACATGCCACACCGATCACATCGGCGCGCTCCTTGTGTTTGTGATAGGCTGCGTAGTCGTCGGTCTGCAGATAGCCGGTGTAGTCTTCCAGAAGCTCGCGGCAGTGTATCTGCCCACGACCTTTCTGATAATCGAAGTACACCGCCTTCTGCAGCGGTGCATGATAGCCCCAGAGAAATCCTTTGTGCGTTGTGCCTTGCTTGTCTCTGTCCTGCACGGCAATGCTTGTCTCGTCGACCTGCAGATATCCGGCCTGCCGGACCTCCGAGCGCATGGCTGCATGCAGCGGTTTGAGTAACTCTGCCGTGAGCTTCTGCCAGGATTCCACGGTTGACGGTGGGAGATCCACGCCCAACATCGAAAAGCGTTTCAGCTGGCGATCGATCGGCATGTGATACTCATGCTTGTCGATGGTAATCGTTGTCAGCAGATGCACACCGGCGATGCATTTGTCGATGACACGCACGGGCATCGGGGCGATGGCGATACGCAGGCTTCCGTCTTCGGCCTGTGGTGTTGCATACTTCGGACGTATGATGCGGTTGACGTGCATGGACGCCGGTGTGATCTCCAGCTCGTCGGTGATCTCCTCACCGATACGCACCATACCGGTGGTGTCTTCCTCAGGCTCGAGAATCGATTCATGCACCGGCAGATGCGACGGCAGAGCCATACGGCCCTCGTGCTTCTTCGGTGTCTTGCGCTCGTAGGAAACTTTGTGCAGTACCTTCTCCACCTCGCGTGTGACTTCCTCACGGTCGGCATCGAAGGTAATCGCTAACTGGCTTGCAGAGACTTCGCTAACAAACCGCTCGCGTTTGGCACCGAACACAAGACGCTGGAGTTGCGTGATTTGAAACTCGAGGTCGAACACGCGTGCTTCGTACGTTAGTAGGCGATCGTGTTGCGTGGTGATCCTCGTATGCTGCGCGGTGAGTTCGTTATGCTGCGCAGCGAGTTGATCACGGTGTGCATGCAGTTGTGCATCGCGCTCGTGAACGAGTCCGATGATTGCTTCTTTTGTGAGGGTATGCAGCGCGTTGATCACGGTGCAACTTCGCACAAACATAGTTGCAATGCTTAACAATGTTCATCGTACATTGCACGCCCGAAACACTACGCCCGAAACACTACGCCCGAAACACTACGCCCGAACACGATAGCCGCCTGCCAAGGCGCACATTGTTCATCGATGGGCTGCTCCTGAGCGGGCCGTTCCTGCGGCAGAGCGAGACGGAGAAACGCAGGCTGTTGCTGCGTTGCACTTGTGCGCGCTGCTGGTAGACGCTTAGGTTGCTTGTGAGCCTGAATCTGTGCCTGATGGTCGCGATAGCGCTTGCACCAGTATTGCAACGTGCCATAGCATATCCTGTGCTGCTCTGCGTAGGCTCGCTTACTGATACCACTGCGATGCAATGCTTCTACCATCGCAAACATCCGTCCTGTCTTCTCTGTTGACGATCCCATCGCTGCTCTCCTCGTGATTGTTGCAGCGAAGCTATCCTTCGATACTATCCTATACTATATGTACTTGTTCGGGTGGATACGAATTACACGCCAAATTGACCACTAAAAGTTAACCGTTGATAGGTGTGAAAATCGTGCATCGAATTCGATTGATTGTTATTGAATAGTTAGGGTGTTATTACTTGAAATTCTGGCGCAAGGATTTCTTTACGTTTGCGCATCGACTCACCATGAAGTTCCAGTCGATGTGCGTCGTGAATAATGCAATCTAAGATAGCATCGGCGATGGTTTGTTCACCGATGACTTCGTACCAGTTGCTGACAGGCGCTTGTGACGTGAATAGCGTAGAGCGTTTGCCGTGTCGGTCTTCGATGATCTCCATCAGGATGGACCGACTCTGTGCCTCCAGCGGTTGCATGCCGAAGTCATCGATGATCAGCAGTTCTTGCTTCTCCATGCGCAACAGTTCTTTGAGATAGGATCCATCAGCCATTGCCATCTTCAAGCGTGCAAAGAGTTTGGTACTGTGCTCATACAACGCACGGTTGACTACTCCACCGTAACACTCTTCGCCAGATTCCGTGGCATGTCGACGTTGCAGTTGCGCTCGACGGCCATGTAGTAGGCGAGGAGCTGCATGGGGATTGCAGCGAGGATGGGCGTGATCATCGACGGCGCCGAGGGGATGGTGATGATGTGGTTGGCGACGGAGGCGAGGTGTTCGTCGCCTTCGTGGGCGATGACGATAACGCGGCCTGAGCGGGCGCGGACTTCTTCGATGTTGGAGAGGATTTTGTCGTAGTGTTCGTCTTGCGTGGCAATGAAGACGACGGGCATGTTGTCGTCGATGAGGGCGATTGGACCGTGCTTCATCTCGGCTGCAGGATAACCCTCGGCATGGATATACGAGATTTCTTTAAGCTTTAACGCCCCTTCGAGTGCAACGGGGAAGTTATAGCCCCTTCCCAAGTACAGAAAGTTCTGGACGTGTGCGTATTGATGTGCGATGCGTTCGATGTTGGGCGCGTCGGCTAGGATGCGTTCGATTTGCGCGGGCACTGCGGCCAAGCCAGCAGCGGTCTGACGTGCAAGGGTGTCGCTCATGCCGTGCATACGGCCGATGAAGAGGGCGAATTGTGTGAGTACGCAGAGTTGCGACGTAAATGCTTTTGTAGAAGCAACACCAATCTCGGGTCCGGCGTGCAGGTACACACCAGCGTCGGTTTCGCGCGCGATGGAACTGCCCACAACGTTTACCATGCCGATGACAGTTGCGCCTTTTGACTTTGCTTCGCGAATGGCTGCGAGAGTATCAGCAGTCTCTCCACTCTGCGAAATGGCGATGACGATGTCGTCGGGGTAGATGATGGGGTTGCGATAACGGAACTCGCTTGCGTATTCGACTTCGACGGGAATGCGCGCAAGATTTTCGATGAGGTATTCGCCAACTAATGCCGAGTGCCACGATGTGCCGCATGCGGTGATGATGATGCGTTTTGCGGCTTGGAGTTTGTCGACGACCGAGGTTAGGCCGCCGAGACGGACGCGTCCCTCGTCGACGATAAGTCGTCCGCGGAATCCATCGTGAAACGTCGTGGGCTGCTCGTAGATTTCCTTGAGCATGAAGTGCTCGAAGCCGCCTTTTTCGATTTGCTCGAGTTCGAATGCAATCTCTTCGACAACACTTTCTGTTTCTACGTCATCGATGGTTTTTGTTGTGTAGCCGTTGCGCGTCATCAACGCCATTTCGTTTTCTTGCAGGTACACAACGTGACGTGTGTGCGCAATAATTGCGGCTGCATCGGATGCTATGATGAGTTCGTGATCGCCAACCCCTAGGATTAAGGGGCTGCCGCGCCGCGCGGCAATGATAAGGTCGGGTTCTACAGAACTAACAACGACGAGTCCGAATGTGCCTTCGACTTCGGAGAGAGCAGTACGCACAGCCATCTCGAGGTCGCCAAGCGTTTCGTACAACATGCCGATGAAGACAGCAAGCACTTCGCTGTCGGTGTCGGAGAGGAACGAGTACCCCTGACCCAGCAGCTGTTTCTTGATTGTAAGATAGTTTTCAATGATACCATTGTGCACCAACGCAATACGTCCGGATGCATCGGTATGTGGGTGTGCGTTAATGTCGTTCGGCACACCGTGTGTTGCCCAACGTGTGTGCCCCACACCAACAGTACCAGGAATAGAAGCCACGTCGACGGCGTTCTCGAGATCGTACACACGACCCTTGCGTTTTGCAATCGTTATTGCATCGCCCGATACCAGGCACACGCCTGCTGAATCGTAGCCCCTGTACTCGAGGCGCTTAAGACCTTCGAGGATGACCGGTGATGCCTGACGTGTTCCGATGTAGCCAACAATTCCACACATAGAAATTTTACCGTTGTAGTTCGAAGAGAGTCATCGCATTCGCACCTGTTTAGGTAGACGAATCATCGATAAAGAGGCGTTGATTGCTTCGTGATCTTCATGTCCTGCAGGATGCTGGCATCGGCTGCGAACCGCAAAAAGAAACCCTTGTTGACGCCGAGGGGAATCCAGTTGACGGATAACATCCAGCAATGTAAACGTTTTGAGATGTCGATGGTCGGAAAGTTTATGGCGCCTGTAATTAGGTCGACATTTGCACTCGCCGCTAGGCGCAACGTCTCGGAAAGAGAGGTGCTGCCGCGAAGTGTTAGTCGAAGCGACTCCGTAGACAATTCTGGGTTCGTTCTGTTGTATGTGTACGACACATTGAACTCGGCTTCCCAGGGCATGACGATGGGATTCCAGCCGGGGGTTTCGTCGCCGTACAAATCGCTGTCGACGGGACGGTAATTAACGCGCCTATCGAAGCGCGCTCGCAGCTTGCTTCCTGAGCTGTCCATGGGTGCAGTCGTGTCTTCGCTTTCGACACGCTCTTGGAACGACACACCTTCGGACGTAAACCGCGAGCCGAACTGAAAGCTCATAGAGGTAAGCCGAGCCAGCCCCTTACCCGCTTCGAGTGTGGTGCGATTGATGCGCGTGTACGATGGTGTGCCGGTAATGGGGTTCACCGACCGCGCCTGGTCGTAGATGTCGAACTGGAACGAGCTGTTGAAGGCGATGACGTCGAGCACGGGCGACCGCAGCGAGATGTTGATGGGTGCCAGACGGAGCGAGTCGGCCACGACGTTGTACGCCGACGAGGCATTGACGGTAAGGATCTCAAGGGGCTTGTCGGGCAACGTGTCGCCCTGCGCGAGCTTGATGGCAAAACGATTGAGGAGATTGAGTCCGAGATTAAGCTGCTGTCGGTCTGAAGCGATGCCCGAGCCGAAGCGTGAGTATCGGACGGGTTCGTTGGTGTACGGACTTGTATAGGTACCGAAGAAACCGCGCGATGTGTCGCTCTGGTCCGGCACAAACGTTGCGCTAATGGTAGGCTGTACGGTGTGCCTGAAGGCTGTAATGCCCCAGATGTTTGGTCGTGCGTTGCCATACAGAAACGTACTTGCAGAAACACCAACGGCATACCTGAATTCGCGGAAGAAGCCGGGCTCGCGTGTGGTTGCAATGGTTGAATCGGGGTTGACCGATTGTGTGTAGCGCTGTAGGTACCAGTTTTCGTCGTAGGTGATGCTGGGCTGGAAGGTAATGTAACCTAGTTTAGGAGTAAGGCTGACGGTCGGACGGTGTTCGATAACGCTGCGTTCTGTAACTGCAAACGGAGTCGTGTCGACGTTGCGCCTGGCATCGTAGAAGTATCGTCCCGTAGTGCGGTACCCTAACTGCAACGGGAAGTCGGTTATAGGCGCAAAGACAGGAATGCCGTAGGAAATGGTAGGGGAGTGTGTGATAGACCCGTTAATCATGTTCTGGTCGCGCGTGTACCCCGCATTCAGGGTATGTCCGTTGTAAAACGTGCGCTGGTATGATACATCCGAACGGGCATTCTGCTGAAGGCGTTCGTAGGGGTTGAACGATGTGTTTTGAAAGAGGTTGGACGTTGTGAACAAGACCGTCGCCGAAATTCTCTCATCCGGACCCAGCGTTTGCTGGTGATTTGCTGTGACGCCAAAGTTTCGTGTAAATCCGTCCGTTACGTTAAAGCGCGTATACCCGTAGAGAAGATCGATATTGCCTCTAAGTACATCACGGACGGAATAACGTGTTTTGTTGTAGAGCGTGAAGCCGCCCTTTGACATGACATCCGCCAGAAAATCCATTTCCCAATAGTCGCTTGCAGCCCAGTAGTAGCCGCCTTGGTTGAGCACGACGCCACGGTTCGACGTGATGAGAGGAGTGGGAAGGATGATGCCCGAATGACGTCCCTTCCGCATGTCGAAATACAACCCAATTGGCATTGCAAACACAGGAATATCTTCGACGTAGAGAATGAGTGGATCGTAGAAAAGTTTATCATCAATGACCACCTTCATCCGTGGCGAGTTGAAATGAAAGTGCGGGTGGGGTGCATCGCAGGTTGTGAAGTTTCCGTCCTCGACATAAATCGTTTTCTCGCTCACGCGCTTGATGCGGTTGCCCCAATAGAAACCTCCGTCGACATTTGTTTCGCCAAGGGTGACACGTCCCTGTCTCGACTTGAAATTATACACAATGCGTTCGCCTGCATATTCCTCGCCCTTGTCGATGAAAAGAGGAAAGCCTCTCAGCCTGCCAGTCGAATCACGCACTCCATCGGCATACATCGTCGATGTGCCGAAGTCCATAATCACAACTTCGGATTGCAGTCGCTGGTCTTTGAATTTCACGTCTGCATCGCCGCGCAGTCGCATGCGTTTTGTGCGGACGTTAAAATGGACCGAGTCTTTTGCTGAGAACACAACAATGGTGTCGATATCGCCACTTGCACGAACAGTGTCTGCGCGTGTTGTGTCAATCGTCAGAGAGCCTAGATTGTCTATTCGTCGTGTAGTGTCTGCTAAGGGAGTGCTGGCCGCGTCTGGTGCTTGTGCTTGCATTGTGAGTGAAGCAATGCAGAAAACTAGAGCGCTGACGACACGACGAATACTCACCTATAATTCACACGTTTAAAGCTTGAAGGAACTTCAGCGGTAAGTGATTCAAGAATTGGTTCGTTGACCTTTGCCCCTGATACAAGCAATGTAAGCGATTCTTTCTTGTCATCGATCGTGATGCGTATTGAATGCGCTACAGGAATTGTCTCGTTACCAGATGGAATGGCTCTGAAGTCGTCGAACAACACATCAACAAGCGTAACGCCTGCGGCGCTCTTGCGTTGGTACTGACGTAATACGTTGCGAGCTGAGTCGATGAGGGCGAATTCGATGCCACCTTTTTCGTCCTTAACGCCATGCAACACGCTGTTATCTGGACGTTCGGTGTGTGTGGTAAAGCGTCCAGTGCCGCCCGGTACTTCTCCTCGAATAATCGAGACTAGGTCGCGAATGTTCATGGCAATGGGAAGTAGCGTCTTTACGGTTGCCGAGTCGCCCTTGCCACTCGCCACTTCCTGAGACAGGTAGTTCACCACGGTAAACGAATCGCCCTGGCTGTAAAAGCGGACTGCTGTCATGCCGAATGGTCCGCTCATGGTTATCCGCGACGAGTCGTCCTCGCCCAGCAGGGCACTAAACGGAATGCCGTTCAGGTTCTGGGTACCCGTAACCGAAAGCGTGCCTTCGGTCTGAAGCGTACGGATGGTCGATGCAGCCTCGCTTCGCGAGCCCCCTACATGAGCCGAAGCGCAGCTGATAAGTAGCAGACAAGAAACCAGTATCGTAGTTTGCAATTTCATAGGAACAAATATCCGATTTTGTGACAAGAGGAAAGAATGATTTATGTAACGCGCAGGGCGACGTTCTCTGCAGCACACCGACTGTACAACCCGACGTTTAGTGCCGAGCGCAATGAAGCGGTGTTTGACAAGTGCAACAATGTGCTCGGGCACGGGCATAACTATGTGATCGAGGTAATTGTTCGCGGACTGCCGGACCCCGAGACCGGGTATGTGATTGACCTGAAGAAACTGCGCGATATCATCGACACGCGCATCGTCGATCGCGTAGACCACAAACACCTGAACTTCGACGTCGATTTTCTGCTAGGAGCTATCCCAACGGTTGAAAATCTGTGCGTACTCTTCTGGCGTGAGATTGCTGACCACCTACCTACGGGTGAGCTGTACTGCATACGTCTGTATGAGTCTGACCAAAACTATGCCGAGTACTTTGGTGCTCCTGTCGATATCACCATGTTCCCAGGAGTAACGCCGTGACGTCATCGTCAAACAACAACATAGTGACATCAAATGCCGAGTTATTCGACTCGAACTGTAATCGTCCGATGTCGGTCGAGGACCGCGCCGTCATGACACAGCAGCTTCAGCAGAAGTTTGTCGAAATACTCGAGATACTGCGCATCAATCCGCAGGACCCAAACAGTGCCGACACGCCGCGACGTCTAGCGAAGATGTGGACGAATGAGCTGTTTGTCGGACGCTTCACAGAACCACCACCGATAACGGTTTTCCCGAATCGTAAAAATGTTGATGAACTCGTTGTCAGCAACGGCATCAAGGTCCTTAGCGTGTGCTCGCACCACTGGCAACCAATTGTCGGCGAGTGTTACATCGGGTACGTACCAAGCGACAAGGTCATCGGCATTTCGAAATTCAATCGCATTGTCGACTGGTTCTCACGTCGAGGTCAGGTGCAAGAAGAACTCGGCCAGATGATTGCCGATTACATCGAGCAAATGCTTCAACCCGTATCGCTCGGCGTTGTTATCCGCGCAAAACATTACTGCATGATTTCTCGCGGTGTACAAGCGCATGAGTCGGCACAGATGATCACAAGTGTTATGCGAGGCGCTCTCGCCACAAACACAGCATCACGCATGGAGTTCCTAAGCCTAATTGAAAGCCGTTAAAGCATACCGATTCTCGTAACCAGACTCTAGACCTCACCCCTGAAGCAATCACATCCCGCATATTCCTTGCCGACACCTGAAGCGGAGCGCCAGTTCTGGTCGCGCGATGTTGTTGTTGCGGGCATCGACGAGGTCGGACGCGGGGCGCTGGCCGGACCCGTTGTGGCTGCCGCGGTGGTGTTTCATCCGGGCAGAATTCCAGAGGGCATCGACGACTCAAAACGCTTGTCTCCCGAACGCCGATACGAACTAGCGGTGAACATTTACGACGCGGCAGCATCGTGCAGCTATTGTGTTATAGACAATCATCGCATCGACTCGGTAAACATTCTACAGGCAACATTCGATGCTATGCATGGGGCGATAGGGGGCTTGACGATTTCCCCCGGACACCTCCTTATCGATGGCAATAGGTTTCGAAAGCATGAAGTGCCACACACAACGATTGTTGGTGGTGATGCATCGAGTGTATCGATTGCAGCAGCCTCGATTATTGCAAAGGTTGCCCGCGATACGTGGATGACAGAACATGCACATGAACGATTCCCGCATTTCGGATTCTGCAATCACAAGGGGTATGGTACTCCGGAGCACAGAAGAGCTATTCAGAAGTACGGACCCATTATTCTGCACCGACATACTTTTCTTTCGAAGGTGCTGGCTGTAGATCCGTTCGACGAATGACGTTACATCTTGCACCTGCCGATGTAGTCATACTTGTGCTGGCCATTGCAGCCGCAATGGTGGCAGGACTCACAGCTAAGCGTAGAGCCACGACCGGCGTCACGGGTGTTGTAGATTTTGTTCTTGCCGGACGCACCCTCACGCTGCCTCTATTTGTTTGTACTCTCGTTGCAACATGGTACGGCGCCATTCTTGGCGTCGGCGAATTCATTGCCACATACGGTCCGGTGATGATCCTCTGCATGGGCGTGCCGTACTACGTAGCCGGTATCCTCTACGCACGACTTCTTGCGAAACGCATTCGCTCGTCGAGCGCACTTTCAATTCCCGAACAACTCTCGAATGCATACGGTAAACGCATAAGCCTACTGGCGTCCGCACTTGTTCTTGTTATTACCATTCCTGCAGCGTATCAACTTACCGTCGGTATCATTCTTCATGCTGCTGTTGGATGGCCTCTTCCAATTGCAGTTGTAGCTAGCACGGTTCTCGCACTTGCCTATGTAGCCAAGGGTGGGCTCATGTCGGATGTGCGTGCAAATGTCGTCCAGGTAATTCTGATGTACTCGGGCTTCGTTGCATTGCTAGTCTGCGTGTTAGCCGCACATGGTAGTCCACTGACGATGTTCGACAATTTGCCTGCTACACACAAGACAATTCCGGGCGGAATTGGCTGGCAGGGCATGTTCGTGTGGTGGGTAATTGCGTTGCAGACATTTGTCGACCCCAGCTTTCACATGCGCACGGCCGCAGCAAGTACGCCGATTGTGGCGCAGCGTGGCATTATCATAAGCGTTGGGTGCTGGATTGTTTTTGACATGCTTCAGCTCATCACAGGCTTATATGCGGTGGCATACTACGAATTGCCAGTACCTGCAGAATCGTTTCTTGTTCTTGCAGATGCAGTGATGCCAGCTTTGTGGAAGGGGCTTTTTGTTGCAGGGGTCTTATCGGCTGCGATGTCGGCGCTCGATGGTTACGCTCTTGCGAGCGCAACGGCAATCGGACACGACATTATAGACCGATTGCGCAAGCAGCCCCCTAACACGAATAGTGTCCGTATTGGTTTGCTCATAACAGGCGTCGTTGGCGTCTGCTCTGCACTTCTCATTGGCAGTGTCGTCGAACTCATCTTCAATGCTGCATCGGTTGTTGTGCCCGCATTGTTGTTGCCGCTGGTGCTGTCGTTCACGCGTTATGCACCGCGATTGAAAAAACTTGCAGTATGGATTATCGCGGCACCTGCGTGTACTTCTTTGGCGTGGTTCTTTATTGGTCCAGCAGAAATTCAGCCAATGTTTGCTGGCCTCGGCGTAAGTGTGTTGTTAACGCTATTCGCCATTTTGCAAAAAGACGGAGCAGGGCGTGAGCATAACACGAGCAGGGAATTCAATGCAGGTTGAGACAACCATACAAGCCGAGAGTGACCGGTTCTGGACGGCATCGAATGTCGTGAGCCTTTTTCGGTTGGTGCTGACGGTGCCAGTTGTGTATCTACTGCTCAATGAAATGCGGGTAGCTGCATTCATTGTGTGTGTTGTGTCGGCATTCACCGATTACCTCGATGGAAGACTTGCGAGGTCGACAAACACCGTCAGCGAGTGGGGGAAAATCGTCGACCCGGTTGCCGACAAGGTATTTATTGGGGCAATACTCGTTGTGTTGCTAGTTCAGGGACTCTACCCTGTGTGGTTCGTTGTTGTGGTGCTGGCACGTGACGTTGTAATCATCGCTGGGGGTTTGTATTTGCGTCGGATTACGCCAGTTGTACCGCCCTCGTTGACCAGCGGCAAATGGGCCGTAGCAGCCATCTCAGCCACCGGATTCTGCGCTATGATGCTGTGGATTATAGCCCGAGATGTCTTCATTGTCGTTAGCTGTATTCTTATCGCGGTATCTTTGTGGGATTACGGACGCAGGTTTTATGGGATTCTTCGACAAAATCAAGAAAACATTCTCGGGCGTAACGGAAGCGTTGCAGTTCGACAAACTCAAGGAAGGTCTAAGCAAGACCCGTGATTCCTTTGTGGGTCGGTTGCGTAAGGTGCTCTTTGCCGGACGCAAGATAGACGCAGCTCTACTCGACGAAATAGAAGAAATCCTTATCACGTCCGACGTTGGCGTCAGTACGACCGAACGCATCATCACCCGACTGAAAATACGCGTCAAAGAAGACAAGCTCGAAGACGCGTCGGTTATTACTACAGTTCTCAAAGAAGAAATCGCAGAAATGCTTGCAGACTCACCATCTGCAAACAACGATGCCAATTACGAAGTTGATGCCACAGACAAACCACATGTGATCATGGTCGTTGGTGTAAATGGTGTTGGCAAAACAACCACCATTGGCAAGATGGCGCGCAACTACAAACGCGCTGGCAAATCTGTGCTCATTGGTGCCGCCGATACATTTCGTGCTGCAGCAAATGAACAGTTGGAAATTTGGGCCAAGCGCGCCGATGTCGACATCATTCAGCAACAACATGGTGCCGACCCGGCAGCAGTTGCGTTCGATACGCTCAATGCAGCAATTGCGCGTAACATAGACGTGGTGATTATAGACACGGCTGGACGTTTGCATAACAAGCAAGGACTCATGGCCGAGCTCGAGAAGATTAGTCGGGTGATGAAGAAGATTAAAGCACACGTGCCGAATGATATCTTTCTTGTTCTCGACGCAACGACTGGACAAAATGCGTTGCAGCAAGCGCGTGAGTTTACCAAGGTGGCACCTATAACGGGCATCATCCTCACGAAACTTGATGGCACAGCAAAAGGTGGTGCGGTTCTCGCAATTGCAGATGCATTGCAGATACCCGTGCGATATATCGGCGTTGGTGAAACCATCGATGATCTTCAGGTGTTCGACTCCGCAGCATTCGTAGAGGCAATGTTTGAAGAACGCAGTACTGTCGAAGAAGGTGCCTGAGAAATCGAAATGGACCTGGAAACGCTGGACCTTCATTAGTATGGTCACAGTGTCGTTCGTCTATCTCGTAATTGTGTTTGCCGGTTTCCTGCAGGAGGCCGACACAACGTTTGCTGCTGCAACACAACTGAGCGATAAGACACTGTCATCGATGATTGTCCATCGGCGTCCGTTCACCGCCCCGCAAGACACCCTTATACATGTACCATACATCCACCTGATGGAGCGTGTTGTGCGCGGACTCGATACGATGCGTACAGACGCCAAGGACTACAGATGGAATCGTCGCAAATTTTTAGCCGACTTGTTTAATTCATACTCGACCTCGATTGCAGAGTATCAGTGGATGCGTGCTCAGATTATTCGCACTCTACGCATCGGTGCGCAAGAGGGACATTACGTCACGAAGAACACACCACGAGCCATTCATCTTTGGCTTATGGAGCCCTTACAACCAGAGAACATCTTTCCCTCTGATACTGCAAACATTTATCGATTGCGCATTGCAGCACCTTTTCTCATTCAGCACGCTGCACCGCTCGTAAGAAATCTCGACGCAGAGGCGTCACGCTCGACCAAGTAGCGCGCACATACACGCAGTACCACCTGGAACTGCGTGATGAAAACATTTCAGCTTGCGTTAACAATTCTCTTTTGTTGCGCTTCGATTATTTATTGCTCATCGCTTAGCGCACAACTTCCGCAGCGCGTTGCTGTTGATCTGCGTGTCTACGACGCATCGGCGCCAATCGAGGGCGCACATCGTCTTACCATACGCTGGTATGATACGCCAACAGGTGGCTCTGCATCTGGTTATGAAGACTTCGACGTTGTAGTCGAGAACGGCCGCGTGCAAGTACATGTCGGCAGCACTGCACCTATACCGCTGGAGCTTCTGCACTCAGGAAATGCATGGCTCGGCATAAGCGTAGACAACGCACCTGAGCTTTCGCCGCGCACCATGCTTGTGTCTGTGCCGTACGCACAATTCTCCGATCGTGCACTGGTCGCCGACAGACTTTCACCCGACGTAACGGGCGTTGTCACCTCACTTAACGAAATCGCAGGTGCTGTTAAGGTGCTCGGAGAAGGGGGCATCGTTGTGCGCACCGACGGCGACCTACTCGTGGTGAGCAACGAGCAGCCCCTTGAGTCAGGCGTCGTTCAGGGCAACGATAAACAACACGTATTCATCATAAAGCCCCTTACCAAAATTTCTTTGTTGTGTCGTGTCACAGCCAGCGTGGTCTCGCCCACGACTACCATCACATGCGGCATAGCATCTGTCGACGTTGTCACGAACACCATCAGCATTGTCACATCTGCTGCTCTTGCGCGCAACGAGAGCATACAGTGGTTTCTGCTGCAACGCTAGGTGCTGAAGCAACCACGAGTATTTGCTGCAACGCTAGAATTCTGATGCATCGCAAACAACACGACAAAGTCGGGGCAAAGTGCCTCTCATTTACATCTATTCTCGGAGGTTTTATGTGGTATCGATTGTCCGTATTTATTGCACTCGCAATGATGAGTGTCCCGTTTGCAATGCTGGGTCAGAGTCAGACCACTGGCACACTCAATCTGCGCAATGCGCAGCCAGCTACTGTTTCACTTAGCATTCCTACGGCTAGTGTTACGGGGTATTCGATTTTGTTGCCTGCAACGGTTGGTCAAGCTGGACAGATGTTATCGATTGGCAGTATTTCGGGTTCGACTGCTTCGCTGCAATGGAGCGACGCAGCGTTCTGGGATCTCGATGGCAATGCTGTTGTGGCTGGAGGAACAGGGGTGGGACAACAATATCTGGGCTCTGCAAATGCACAAGACCTTGTGCTGGGCTCAAATGGCTCAGAACGTGTTCGCGTGGTTGGCGTAACGGGTCCGAGCGAAGGCTTCGTCGGCATCGGTACTGCAAATCCTGCAGCGACGCTCGACGTGCGCGGCAACATACTGTTAAGCAATGGCGGTGTACCGTCTGAAGTACGTTTTAGAGAGCCATCGGCGGACGGTACAAACTACTCTGCCTTCAAAGCAGGTACGCAGGCAGCCGATGTCACGTACACGCTGCCAACTGAAGCACCCACTGCAAATGGAATGGTACTTACGGCAACGACGGGTGGTGCTATGTCATGGACGTCGCCACTAGAACGTATTCAGAGTGGCACGTATACGCCAGCGCCAGCAGCATACCAGCATGTGATACCAATTCCATTTGACGTCCTTACGGGCGCTCAGGCACTTGCTACGGTTATGAATGCTCCGGGCACGACGATAGGCTTGAGCATCACAAACATCGATGACGTTGCCAACACCGTCACAGTCGAAACATCGGTGCAAGTATCTGCCGGCGACCGCATTATATGGATGGTTATTAATCCATAATGCGCTCTTGTTTACGATATCGAATTATCACGGGACCTCTCCTCTTCTGTCTCGTGCTCTTGTGTTCACAACATCGAGCTGACGCACAGTCGTTTACAGCAACGTCTGTGATGCTTTCCGGTGCTCCCTGGAACGGCACCGTTGGCTCGATGGTGGGCACACGCGAGGTGCGTCCGCTTGTCCTCGTGAACGCGTCTCCTATTGCACAGCCGATTGTGTTCTACACGGGCACAAATGGTTCCGATCGCATTGTCGAGATGTCCGGGTACGGCGAGATGTGGGTGAAGACATCTGTAAGTATTGGTCCGGGAATCGGCGCCACCTCTTCAGAGCGTGCCCGCATCGGACTTATCAATGCTGTCGATGGGAAGGGGCTTGTTGTGGGTCTTGCTGGTACTAGTACATCCACGGGAATTCTTGTCGACAACATTGGTCTATCAGGCACAGAGCATGCAGGCATCGTACTTCAGTCTGCGTCGAATGGAAATGGAACGGGACTCCGCATTGGTGGACCTCAAGGCTCGCCACGTCCAACACTTTCTACGGGTGTTGACATTACTGGTGGTACAGGACTCCGCTACAATGCGCTGAACCTAGGCAGTGGAACGGGAATAGACATAGGCAACACACTCGCACCTAGGCTCGGTGTTGACGTGTCGGTTACCGGACCATTTAGTATTGGTGTCATGGCAAGAGCATCAACAAGCGGCATGGGTGTAGTTGGCATTTCAAAATCAGCGGCATACTCCGATCCGACATTTATTCCTCGCGTTGGTGTTCACGGATATGCAGCAACAAACTCCAATACATCAAGTGACTCTATCGTAGGCGTATTCGGAAGTGTTACTCGCGGTGGCAACGGCGGTACTGCAACAACCAGCATGGCGTTAATCGGCATTGCATCGTCAGCTGCAACAAGTCACAGTGGATTAGTTGTTGGCGTGAATGGTCAAGCATCAGCGCCCGCACCAGGCGTAAGCCTTGGCATAAGCGGACTGTTCAAAGCAGAACCATTGCCACAACATCTATCCTTGTTTACAATTGGGGCCGATGTATACCTTGGTGGAACAGGTGCAAATCGTCCATTGTGCATCGCCAACGCACCCCCCGACCTTCGCGTCGACAATCCCACCACGACATGGATGTACAGCGCAATTGCTGCTGGAAATGCATCGTTTCGCGGCACGATAGACATTAAGTCTATTGCATACTTCAATCCACCCAATGGTCGCAGCATCATAGATGTGCCTCAGGCATGTGTACTAACAATTGATGGCTCGAACACTCCAACGTTAACCGGTCTGGCTGGTGGTACGTTTGGACGCGTGATATCGCTTGTTGTGCGCAGGGGTACACTCATTCTGATTCATAATGATGTTGCAACTCCAGCCGAACAACGAATGGTATTACCAGGGTATGACAACATCGTCATTCGTGAAAACGGTTCAGCTCTGTTCTGGTACGATCCAGCAGATGAGCGTTGGCGATTGCTTGGAGTCGTACCGTGAGCCTCGCATTCTTCAGTTGCATAGTTCTGTGTGTCCAAGTAGCATATGCAAGCCCTAACGATAACATTGCACTTCACGGCATTGTAAATCGCAGTTATGCCGTGATTGCAATCGACACCTGCCGCGATGCGGTACGTCTACTCGATGACATACAGCTCGCTAGTGGTCAGCGGGTGGTTCTGTATCAAGCATTTGGTTATCACCGCCAACCTGTGTGGACGTCTGTCGACACATCCGAGGGCGGCTGGATTTATCTGACGTCGTCGTTGCCATCAACACTCGATGGTACATTGGCTGTCCAGCTCATAACGGTGCAGCGCGCGATCAGCGCTCGTACTAGCGACACAATTCGATGTATTGCGTTCGATGGATTGCGTGGTGGCGTAATAGCGATTGAATGCACCGATACTCTATATGTAAATAATGTTATCGAAGCATCGAGATGCGGATTTAGAGGTGGTTTGCCTGGAGCTGCACGCGCCGACAAAGCAGGTGGCGACAGTGTGATGCATTGGACACTTGGACAGAATGGTGAAGGTATTGAACGTCTTGCTGCTCGCAAACGCACCGACAAAACCGTTTTAACGCAGGGTGGTGGCCGCGGTGGTGCTCGTAACGGTGGTGGTGGTGGGGGAGGTAATGTCGCAGATGGTGGTGCGGGTGGTTGGCAATGTTCTGCATTCACCGGTGCGTATGTCGGTGGTGCATCTGGACGTCACCTTATACT
>JAWXBR010000015.1:0-53237 GCA_034440235.1 bacterium | reverse complement strand
TCGACGCTGGACCTTACGCAGCAGCTTGCTGCGTTGCCGAAGGGTGCGTGGTTCATCCGTGTGAGTGATGGGGTGCGGATTGTATCACTATCGTACCTGAGGTAGTGCCATGAATATTAGAATACTCGCGTTACTTGCACTCATGCTGACGAGTACTACGTTACTGGCTCAGGATGTGCTCCGTCCGCGTCCGTTGAATGTACAGTTCGCTGCTCCTAGAAATCCCGCACTTGTACAAATGCTTGGTGATAATAACGTCTTTTGTCACAATGTAAACAATTTTACTATTGGCCATCAATGGGGTGGACCTGATTTCCGCAAGGTCAATCAAGCACTCTCCTGTAACTTCACGAACAGTAGTTGGAGCTACTTCGAAATGTCGAAGAATCTTCCACTAACAGTCAGTATGATACGGCCATCTATGCACATAAACTCGCCCTGCACAATCTGAACCCCACGATTGTTAACTATCTCGGCTGGGAAATGTCTTGGGGTACGTCTAACAAAGACTCGATAGAACATAAGTTTTTTCGTTCGTGGATGGGTATGCGATGGGAACCAGCAGAAAATGCAGAGCCCGGCAATTCTTGGACGCCCCGCAAGCCTGATTCGTGGCCCTATGGATTCGAGGGCAGGCACCATCAATCTGCAGAGCCAGCCGATACCGACACGAACTACCGTCGGTTTGTGTTAGACACTGCCTTGATCTCCGGTACCATGCCGGTAAAGGTGCTCGACAGTTGCAACCCGCGTACAAGTTTGTATGCCGGTGTTTATAGGGCCGGGGATTCTGCTACCGACTCGACCGATGGTACTCGGATGTTTCTGGTGATCAACCTTCGCCGGTTGGACTGGGCGGATGCAACTGTCGACGACAGCGTCGTGCTCAGGCTGCAGGTACGGGGAAATCGCTTCGAACCTGATTCAACCGATCCTCTCTTGAAGAGTGACCCAGTTCACTTCACCTTCGACAGTGTCACTAATCCTAACGGTACAGCAATCTATACCCTGCGCGAGAATCGAGGGAGGGTACTTTCGAAGGTAAGCGTTGGCACCGACACGACAAACGAAGTCTTGATTACGCGGCGGATGTTGCCGTCCGGTGCAAACAGAGATATCACCATCTCGGCTGAATTCAGGACGGATTCAAATCATATCTTTTCATATAATCCAGACAATGATAGGTGGGACAAAACCAACGCCCAGATGAAACGTGTGGAATTTCTTAAACATGGAGACCCTGGTGCAAACGCGCACAACATCGACACGATAACACCCGTTGTCTGGTTTTATGACAAGACATCGGTAGCCATCCAGAGCATTTCGATTGTAACACCCTTTACGTTTCATGTTGTATGCGGAGCGTACGACGAGGCGTTTGCAGATGTCCTCCAGAAAGGCATGCAAAAGATTACAGACGCACGAGACTACTACGCCAACACGGTGGGCAGCAGTCAGCCATTGTATATCGAACATCTTTATGGCGTAGATGAGTTCGGGACACGAGATGATCTCGGCATGTACTACAGGTCTCATCTTCTGAACGGCTTCTGCAATTCCGAGACGGGCTATGACGGTTCACACGGACATAGTAATTATACGACAGTCAATTATCGCAAGCGCATTCACATGATGCCATTCTCGATGCTCTGGACTGGAGGACTGTCCTTTACGGGCTTGATGACGCCATCACCAATGTTTCCGTATGCCGATAACACATACGATAATGCACCATACCAAACACTCATGCTTCGTCAAGGGTATCTACACGGGCAGCCGTCCGATTCTATGCGGCGACCGTATGCTGCCAGTTATGAAACCATCGGGAGCACCGACTACTTTCGTGATGATCATCCATCTATTCCGTATGAGCCCTTCGGAAGCCCGCTACAGGCGAAGTTTGTCCCGGATTCGGTCTACGACCGCATCATGACAAAAGACGGGCTCGTCGGTGTCATGGGCACCTGGGAGAAGCGACTGTACACCAATTTTTACAAAAACGACTGGTTTTTCACAAAACCGACGAAGCCATGGATCACACACTGTTTTTACCATTACCAAACGTTCCTTGGCTGGACCTCAGACAGCACCGTACCATACGTCCACTTCGAAACCTGGAGACCTCAAAGTGGCGAAGAGGTGAGACTGGAACTGGGCTCCGCGTTGGCCTTCGGGAGTAAAGGGTACGCCTATGACAAACTGCAGGACGAGCCATCCCGAGAGCATTTGCCTCCGTCGGCGGTTGTAGATATGTTAGGTCGGCATTTGAACACCAAACACCGCATCGCACCGGGTCTCGTTACGAACATCTATACGCACGACTGGGACACAAGACCGTGGTTCGACTCTACGAACATTCTGCAGAGTGACTCCCTTGGTGGAGACTATATTCCTGCAAACCATCATTGGCACTTTGACGAGTTCATGCACCGTGATTCGATTGCAAAGGCCATGCAGCTGAATCGTTGCTACGGCAACGACAGCACGAACCGCGTCTACCTCGGACAGAAGTCAATACGTTGCGAGATGAAGAAGTGGCATGATCTGGTGATGCACCCCGATTTCAACGATGTGTTGTTTCGCATGAAGCCCATAGCTTGGTATGGCAAGGGTTACAGGAAACTCATCAAGGGTTCGATGTCAGATTTGACGTATTGGATCGACACAACGAAGTCCACGATGAAGATGTATCAGTGGACGAAGGCCATCCCAACGGATACTGTCTATACGCTCAGTAGCGAACCCGCCGACGAACGATTTTATGATTTTGTCCTCTTGGATATCAGGACGGACTCAAGTGGTTTGCAAGACAGTTGTGTTCTTGCCGTAATCAATCGTAGAACAGCTCCGGGTATCATTGATGGAACACGAACTGATTCTATCGAAGTACTCTCTACGTACGACTTCGACCAGCGCGTGCTCAGTGATCCGAACGCTCGTTACACGCAGCTTGGTGCAAGGCGCATCGTAATCCCGTTTAATTACACGCAGAATGATACGCTACCGGTGAATCTGCGTGTGCGTGAACTATCGCTGGAATCCGACGTGCGGATCGACACGGTGATCGGAGTATAGACAGAACTTACAGTGGATTTCAAGCCAGGTCAAACACGATTTTTCAAGATCACAACAGTGACTGCTACAGAAGGAATTGTAAAAGGATTCCTCGACCATAGCAATCAGCGCAAGCTAATGGCATTTCCAAAAATCGACACACTTGTTTCTGTTGAAGATTCTGTTGATGGGCGCATATACCTGAGAATGGTGATGGGCGACACGATGTGGTATCATCAGGTCTATCACAAAAGACGAACGACGTATCCGTTTCTCGTGCCCGCTCCTGAAACCGGTGCACTGAGCGTGTATTACCGCAGAAGCATGGCGATGCGAACGCGAAAGCCAAACGCATTGTATACACAGTATGTTTTTAATGCCAGTACAATTGTGTGGGAAGAAGAGCAACTCATCAGTGACCATGTACTGTTTGATCCACCCGATGGTATTGACTCTCTGATAGACATGGACCTTAGCTGTGGTTATCCTGCACTCGTTGTCCGTCCGGCTGAGACGGACTCGGGCATTACTGCTCAGGTGTATGTTGTCTTTGGGTGTGAGTATTCTCGCCAAGAACCTCTTGATTCTGTGCTTGTCTGCGAAACTATCCTTCCCGCAGAACAACCACGAACAGGACAGGAGTGGTACTATGCGAACAACAGGTCGCGTGTTCTGGATGTAACACCCGCGCCGGCTGGACCCATTCTGCAGCATTGGGGAACTCCCATGGTGAATGCAAGCCAGCATGGCAATTTCTATTGCTGGTCACACGCAACCGATGGTATTGGGACGGGTTTCAAATTGCCTACGGCCCTTCAATTTGTAGGAGCGCAGAAAATGTACATCAAAGCGCGACCTGCCATTAGTCCGACTTGGTACGAGACCCACCCAAGTTTGAATTCTTATTCGCGGTTACAGATAGGTGAAGAGGACGCAGCACTCGTCTGGCAGGAAGGGCTTACTCCTGATGAAGGTCTGTTCATTTTTTACACGCGGCTACGACACGGTGCTGCTCCCGGATTTGCTATTCGCTATGAACTTACGAACAGCACTCTTCGAACGATCACAGGTGCAGTTGTAGCAGACGCCATTGACCCGGAAATCGGAATGATAACGGACACGTGGATTTCTGTCGATAGCACGGAGTACGGAGCATCACATGCCTTCCCGGTGGTCTATCGCCACTTGTCAGATTGGGAAACGACCACCACGAATTCTCGACATACGCTTAGACTGGTTAACCATAAAGCGGATCGCATTTTCTGGCAGTCGCATCGCACGTTGTTTGGAACCGCACCCTGGGTGATAGGACGCAGGGCAGTAGACGTTTCGGAATTTTCATTGGCCGCCCCATATTGGATGGGGTTTAACGATGAACTCTATTCTACGCAAGAGCATTTCATTTTCAGTGCAGCACTAGATCTCAAAGGCCCGGATGTGGCCCAAGGCGAACAATGGGGCGAGATCGGTTCTGTCCCAGAAAATCTACTTCCAAGCTACGGCGATTCATGCACTGTACTGAATTTCTGGAGTGACACAAGTACCACGGATGTTCACCCCAACATCTGGCATATGCTTTACGGGTTTAGTTTCTATGGTGCACCCGTCGATCACGATCGCGCAGACCTCGTGAGCAATGGCCTCCTTGAACAGATACATGGGTACGGGCGATACTCACACCTTGCGGCTCGATACTCGGTATCTGTACATCGCGGTTACCAGCGAAGCAGGCGGATCTATAACGACGTAAGCGGAACATGGGCTAATTATGTCGCAGCTCCCTTGATGCTATCGAGCTCTGAGTATTTTTATAAAGTGGCGTCTGCTGATAATACCCCACAGGGTCTCGTGCATAGTGGATTTCGTGGCCTGAGGCAATCGGCAACGGTCGGACCCATTCGCTTGCAAACGAAGAACGAGTGGATTTCCTTGTCTGGCGAAAGAGCGAATGGAAACGAAGACGCCATGCACGAAGCGATACCAACTAAGTTTATCAGCGACTGGCAAGTGTTTTCTGACGTGGCAGATATCACGTTCTCAACATCCGTAATTGGTCAAGAGAGAGCCGGTATTCTGTCTATCGAACGCGAATCCGATGGCGCACGGGTTGAAGTTGATGTGTTAGCACCTCGTGACATGCTGGTGGCTAGCAATACGTATACGGTTGTCGGTGGAGCCGACGATAGATTTCGATTCGTTCTGCAGCCAGCGAACGAGGATATGCTTGCGGTGAGGGACGTGGAAATCGTGATGCCTGAGCCTGACGGGCGTGAGAAGTCTATTGCTCGTGCAACCTACTCCGGTGTACTGGATCTGCGAACGATGGTACGCACCACAGGTGGATCACAACGTATCAGCGTATACCCGAATCCTGCCGCCGACCAAGTCAGTATTGTGTTCGACCTACGCAGTGTCGATGAACGGGGATCATCGGCACAACCTGGTGTCCTTGTCATAACAGACCAAAGTGGAGAAGAAATTACGCGCACACGATGTCTATCAAGTGATGCCGTACATGTAAACACGGCGACGTGGCCCACAGGAATCTACAACGTGATGGTAAAAACGAACGAGGGTGTTCTACGTATCGTAACGACGCGCTTTACTGTCATTCGGTAGCAGTACCTTTTTTGTAATAAGGGCTTGATTGCTTCACGCAGTCGAGCCCTATTTTTATTATCTAAAAATCCTGCGGAACCCGCATAACTCCTAAGCGTCCGAAGGCCTTACTTAGGAGACAAACAATGAATAAACAACGCATTCCGGGCATGAGCCTGTCGTTGTGGCATGCCACAGCCGAGGCGCAGGTAGGTAGTTCAGGCGTATCGAATAAGTCGGTAGATGTGTGTGTGGTGGGGGCGGGGATAGCCGGACTCACCACGGCGTACCTGCTACAGAAAGAGGGACGCTCGGTAACCATCGTTGATATGGGTGTGGTAGGGGGCGGGGAAACAGGGCAGACTTCTGCACATCTGTCACCTGTACTTGGTTCGCGTTACTATGACGTAATAGACGCTCGCGGCCAAGAAAACGCACGCAACATTGCGGATGCTCATAAAGCTGCCGTTGACACGATCGAATCGATTGTACAGAAAGAAAACATCGAATGTGAATTCTTGCGCGTTGACGGATTCCTGTTTATGGGTCCAGACGACGTAGCAGACAACATTAGAAAAGAACGCGATGCAATGGTATCACTTGGAATGCCATGTGAGCTCGTCGACTCGGTGCCAGGTGTGCCCTTCGATAGCAGACTTGCTATTCGTGTGCACAACCAAGGACGCTTTCATCCGATGAAGTACATGGTTGGTCTTGCGTCGGTTATTCGAACATCCGGCGGATCGATCGTGCATGGAAAAGTAACAGAGTTTAAAGAAGCTGATGGCGCGCGGTTGGTGGTGTTAGAAGACGGACGTACCATTCACGCTACAGACGTCGTGGTTGCAACGAATTCACCAGTGAATTCTCTCGTAGCCTATCACACAAAGCAGGTTGCGAACAGAACGTACGTCGTTGCGCTGCGCATTCCTATTGGAAGTGTGCCAACGCAGTTAATGTGGGATACGGCAGCCCCTTACCATTACATTCGTACTGCTGCGTTTAGCGATACAGAAGAGTTGTTGCTTGTTGGTGGTGAGGACCATCTGACGGGACAGCACAACGTCGACGAAACGCCTTGGGTCACACTTGAGCAGTGGGCTCGTTCGTGTTTTCCGATTGCGGGTGTTGTAGAATACAGGTGGTCGGGTCAGGTGATGGAGTCGATAGACGGCATTGGCTACAACGGACGCGACGACGACGATCACACGTATGTGATAACGGGCGACAGCGGCAACGGTTTAACAAATGGAACGCTCGGTGCGCGTATTGTTACCGACCTGATTCTAGGAAAAGAAAATGCTTGGGCCAAGACCTTCGATGCGAAGCGCATTCCGATTAGGTCGGTTGGCGAATGGCTTGCCGGTGCTGGCAGAGCAATCGTGCATCTTGCGGAGCACGCTGTAAAGGGCAGTGCACCATCGTGTACACATCTTGGTTGCGTGCTGGCGTGGAACAAGGCCGAGGAATCGTGGGACTGTCCGTGTCACGGAAGTCGATACGATGTAAGGGGCAAGGTCCTGCACGGACCCGCCATCACCGATCTAAAAGAACTTACTGAGGCTGCTGAACCGATTCTGACGCTGGAGCACTAGTAGTTGTCTTGCGAGCCATGCGCTCGAGGCGCTTTGACTTCGTCTTGAAGCGACGCGATACCATGCCAAGGAAGTACGCGCGGAAGATGTACCACCAGAAGCTACGTTCGTTCAGCGACGGGTCTATCTTGTCTGCAACGGCTGCATGTAGTTCTGGAGTCTTGCTCCAGTGTGTACCAGCGCGTTCGTGGTGAACAGTGTGGTAGCCGTTGTTAAACAACATTACATTTAGAAAGCCGGTGAAGTTTCGCGAGTGATTCCACTTCGATTCTTCATCGGCATGAACGTGTTGCACATAGTTGAAAATCAAAACGCTGAAGAGTCCGAACTGCTGCGGAATAATAATGTAGATGAGCGCTTTCTGCCAGTCGAGAATCAAGCCCCCTACAATCCATAACACAAGAGCAACGTATTGTCCGACTGCAAGGATGTACTTCGTGTTGTCGTTCTTACGAAGGTTGCCCAAGTATTCGCGAATTGGCTTCTGCTGATGGAATGAGCTTACCGAAGGGTAGAGCAGCAGCATCAGAAGGTGATTGTTTTCTGTCAGCCGATACGTAATGGTGTAGTCGCCTTCCTTGTTGTTCAAGGCGTGGTGATTCATGTTGTGCGTCGGAATCCACGCAAAGGCGGGGAAGCCGTAGAACACCGTCAGCCAGTAATCGGTGAAGATGTTTGGCAGCTTCTTACGGAAAATTGGCAAGTGGTTGTGGTTATGCGCGATTACTGTAACAGCCACCGATAAGAACAGGTACAGAACGTACAGTAGGGGCTGAAATGAGCTGAGCGTCCACAACGTAATAAAGACGCCTGTGGTAACAACCATGTAGGCAAGCGTGCGGATGTCGGCGTTGTATCGAAGCATAAGGGTGGCAATCGGATTGGGGTGCAATTTAAGCATTTCTGGGGCGAGAGGCTAGCTGTGGGCCTATCTTTGCCCCACATGCGCGTTCTCATTGTCTCTCATTCTTCGGTCGTTGACGTCTACCAGGACAAGCTTCGCTACATCGCGCGGACACCGGGCATTGAACTAACGTTGCTTGTTCCCGATCGGTTTTCAGAGGGCGGACGAGTTATCGAAGCGTTCAAAGGTCACGGCGGCTACGAGGTGATTACACGACCACAACGTACGCTCTGGTCTAATCGGCTGAACGCGTACACGTTTCAGGGCCTAGCCTCAGTGTTTCGTAAGGTCAAACCGGACATCGTACACATCGAGGAAGAGCCCGAAAGTCTGGTTGCTGTACAAATCGTGCGGCACGCAGTACGCATGAAAAAACGTCCGCTCATCATCGATTTCACCTGGCGCAACATGATCGTGCCTCTCGAATCACTTGCGTCGTTCGACCCACGCCGTTTGTTGTACGCGCTGACGCATGGCATGAACCTCCCGAATTTTGATGGCATTATCGGTGGTTCTGTCGAATCGGAAGGCTTCATGCGTACGTGCGGCTTCGAAGGCCCTGTGCGTGTAATACCACAATACGGCATCGACCCTGCACGATATTTCCCTCGTGACGATGTTGCAACAACACGCAAACAGTTCAACCTCGGCAATGGCTCCGATGCAGATCCATTCACAATAGGATTTGTGGGAAGGGTCATGAAGATGAAGGGGCTCGACACGCTGGTCGATGCATTTGTTATGCTTCGAGACCGTAATGCACAACTCGTAATTCTAGGTGGCGGCGAATACCTGCGTGAAACGCAAGAACGTGTAGAGGCGGCTGGACTTACTGACAAGGTGCATTTTATTTCTGGAGTGCCGGCTGCAGAAGTACCACCGTTGCTTTCCGCAATGGACGTGTTGTGTGTGCCTTCGCTGTCGACCGATACGTGGCGCGAGCAGTTCGGACGTGTTCTCATCGAAGCAATGGCCTGCGGTGTGCCTGTGTTAGGGTCGACATCCGGCGAAATTCCGCACGTGTTAGGCGACGCCGGACTTATTGCAGAAGAGGGCAACGTACAGGAGTGGGCCGATGCATTGATGCGCTTGATGGACGACAGAGCACTTCGTGCTTCTATGCGCGCAAAGGGCATAAAACGCGTTGCAGAACACTACACCAATGAGCATCTTGCAAAACAGATAACAGATTTTTACGCCGAACTGCAGAGTTCACAGAGTACTACGTCGAAATGAAGGGATGCTCCGAAATGAAGGGATGCTCCGAAATGAAGGGATGCTCCGAAATGAAGGGACTTGTAAGCGCATGAGTTATCGTGAACATTTTTACTCGCAATACACAGACGCGCAGTCGCGCTCTACTGCCGAGCAAATGGCCGAAAAAGTCAAGCACGATAAGTGGTACTTGAAAAAGACGCTATTGAACCACCTCCCGGTACTAAAGAATGCAACTATCGTAGATCTCGGGTGTGGTTATGGCAGTGCACTTCTAATGCTGCAAGAAGAAGGCTATACAAATACCTCGGGCGTTGACATTAGTCCGCAACAGGTGGCAGCAGCCCAGTCGTTAGGTGCACGCAACGTCGCACTTGGAACGCTCGAAAGTGTGCTCGAGGCACGTCCGCGTGTCGACTGCTTTATTATGATGGACGTAATCGAACATCTTACACGCAACGAAGCCATCGAGACACTCAAGGCAATGCATGAATGTTTGAATGCAGGTGGACGTATTATTCTCAGGACACCGAATATTGATGCACCGTTAGGCACGGTTATGTCGTTTGGTGACCTTACGCACGAATTGCATTTAAACGTGATTTCGACAAAAGAGCTATTTGCATCGCTGCCCTACAGCAGCGTAGATATCCTGCCGTTGCATCCGAGTGGAGGCCCATTTCTGGTCCGCGTGTTACGCGCGCTCTTTTATCGTCCCGGCATGTTCATCCGACGCATTCAATGTGCCATTCACGCCGTGCGCTGGCGCGACTACATTCACACGACGAACATGCTTATCGTCGCACAGAAATAGCTTTAGGTGCTAAGCAACTGTGTGATTCGAAATCTCGGGTCGTGTACCTATACTTTCGGAACGGTATATGTCGAGCCGATTTCTATATAACCAAGTTTAATATCAGTGACATTTTTCATGGCAGCGAGTAGGCGTTTCGGCGGCTCGTTGAAATTCTCTGTCCCCTGACGAAATGTTTTGCAGTGCATGGGCAAAAAATGTCTGGCTTGCATCATTTGTGCCATTTCTACTGCTTCTTCGGGTGTGCAGTGTACAGAGTGCCATGGCTGGTAGGCGCCGATGGGCATTATTGCTACGTCGATGCCACCGAGAACGGCAAGCTTTTCGAATGACGTAGTGTACGCTGTGTCGCCACCGAACACGACCCTTCGTCCGAAGCCCCTTAACAGGTAGCCATTATAGCTGCGTCCCGTCTTGCCTCGTCCGCGCGAACGGTCGTACTCCCACGGATAGCGCCACCCGAAGTGTTTGACGGGGATTGCGTCGAATTGAATGCCCTTAAGGGTGTGCTTCTGACTCCAATCGAGTTCTGTGAGCGACTTCCATTTGAGGTCTTCGATTACGTCGGAAGTTTTGAATGCTGTAATGCAATCGATTGCGCCCGGTGAGCGTTCGGTGAGAAATGCAAGTGATGCGTAGTCCATGTGATCCATGTGTGCATGCGAAAGCAGCACGATGTCGGGTACAGGTATTTCTTCAATCGGCAGCGCTGGGTCGGTAAGTCTGCGAGGTCCGATCGTCTCGCCGAACACCGGTAGTCCGATGTAGTCGTACAACACCGGATCGGTGATAATCTTCACGCCGTGAAAGTTGATGAAGACAGTGGACTGACCGATCCATGCTGCGGTAAACTCGTTGTTATCCCAGGTCGTCGGGTCAGGCTTGTGCTGAGCTGGAGCGGCAGCAATACTCGGGGGAAGTCCGAGCGCAGATGCAATTCCCACAGCGAGTCCACCCGCAACAGATTTGTTCAAAAATGATCGACGCGTCAGGCTCATTTCAACTCGTATGTTCGTAGAAGAAAATCGTAAACACACCCTACAACATTACCGAGGTCGCAGATGAAAATAGGCGTTTTGGGTACAGGCATGGTGGGAAAAGCCATTGCAGGCAAATTGGTACAGCTCGGACACGAAGTGTGCATGGGTTCGCGCTCTACTACGAGTGAAGCAGGCGCTACATGGGCAGAAAATGCAGGCTCCATGGCAACGTTTGGAACGTTCGCTGACGCTGCGCTGCATGGCGAATTGCTTTTTAATTGTACAAATGGTGCAGCATCGATCGATGCACTAAAATCTTGTGAGGGGTCTGCCCTTGCGGGCAAGGTGCTGATAGATGTTGCAAATCCACTCGATTTTTCGAAGGGCATGCCTCCGACGCTGTTTGTGTGTAACGACGACTCACTTGCCGAACGTATTCAATCGGCGTTTCCAGATCTAAAAGTTGTGAAGACCCTCAATACGGTAAACGCAAGCATCATGGTTGACGCGTCGCTGCTTCCCGGCAACCACGATCTTTTCGTTAGCGGTAATGATGCAGATGCCAAGGCTCAAGTAAAGCAATTACTACACGATTGGTTTGGCTGGAAAATCGTGCACGATCTGGGCGACATCACCACGGCACGTGGTACCGAGATGATTCTTCCGCTCTGGATTCGTCTGTGGGGTACAGTTGGTTCGCCGATGTTCAACCTGCACGTGCAAACCGCATGATTGTTCATGCAACAGATCTCCTGCTGTTAGCAATTCTGGCCCTGCCCGTTGCTAGTATATCGTGGACCGTTACGCACGAAGAGGTCTTTCGAGAGCCTCATGACTATTGCGTCGAGAAATTCAAGACTTCGCGCAACATTCTAGTTCGTAAGTTTTTTTACTTGTTTACGTGCGAGTATTGCTTCTCGCATTATGTCGCTGCCTTCTTTGTTGCCTTAACCGATTTCCACCTGGTGTTCAAAGACTGGCGCGGCTACTTGATTGGCGGCTTCGCATTGGTGTGGGTAGCGAACGTTCTGATGAATCTCTTTGCACGCATTCGCATAGACATAAAGGCCGAACGACTAGACGCCAATCTGAAGGAAGAACAACTGAAAACTGCTGTTGCGACTAACGAAGAAGTTGTTGCTTCTACCGAATAATCTGAATTTGACGAAGCACTCGCGATCCATTCGATTCCACGCAACAGAACAGCGCGCCACCTGATACGTCGTAAGGAATGTTAAGTGTGATGTCACGACGTCCACGCAACGTATACTCGTCGCACACAACAGCAACAGCCTCACCAAATACGTTTACAATCGTAATGCGAAGATTGCCATCACGCGGCGTGCACACGGTAATGCGTGCACTCTCGCTGAATGGGTTTGGTGCAATGGTAACATCTGCAATGTTGGATGCGATCTCGTCCACGCTACTTGGTGTACACATTCCACCATCGACGATGTATTGCGGAGTAATTGAGGTATTCTTAATGCTGTTCGGACTTGTCAGAACTATGGCGGTAGCCCAACCGGCCTGTAATGTGTTGTAATAGTTGTTCGTAGTCATGTTCATAACGGTACATGTTGGATGTGCGGTTTCGTTGCCCGGACCCCATTCCCATGGCAGATATCCGACTTCCATTTCTTGTGCTCTCTGTATCATCGTCTCATAATCGGCCTCGTATGTACAGGCTCCACCACGATTAAACAAGCCCGCAAACTCACCAATCATAAAAGGGAGTCCGACGTTTACAGCCGACTGCATCTGGCTTGTAATGTAGTTCGCGTCTGCACCATCGTTTTTCGACCAATACATGTGCACGCTGAACATCACGTTTTTGTCTGGGTCTTTATCTATTAGATATGAACCGACTCGCACCAACTGCTCAAGATTCTTTCCCCAATCTGCAGCGTCGATTACAAGTGGTGTGTGGATGCCAGCGCTACGTAATTGCGTCAGTGCAGATTCGTAGCCAGACTTAAACATTTCGTCGGTGACTTCATACTCGCCGCATTCATTAGCAATGTTAACAATCAGGTATTTCTCGTGTTTCTTGATAACGGCTACGACGTCTGGACGTTTCCAGTAATCAAGTATCATCTGAAGTTTCGACCATTGTCCCGTTGCATCGTGCAGCTCAATCATTGGAATCATGTCGTTGTCAATACAATCCTGAATAGTCCTGTCAAGTCCGTCAACCCCAGCATCCACCTCATACTGTCCGGGCTGCACTAACCACACTATGCGCACACAGTTCGCACCGCTCTTGCGAATTTCGACGTACGACTGTTTGCGCAGAGCAAGATCGGATGTCCATACAATCATCTTGTTCACCCCACGCAGCACAACCTTGTCGTTGCATGGTGTATAGAGCTGACGTCCAACCACCCGCAACCCCGGATACGTAATCGGCTGCGCATGTACGTTCACCATAACGAGTGTTGCACAGACAAGGCACAGTGCCACAGATCTAAACAGTAGGGTAAGGCGCAAAAAGGGGCTCATGGTGTGCTTTCTTGTAGGTTTGCAGCGCATCCCAAAACTAACTACTACTTGGTTCTAATGAACGCTGTTGCACCAGAATTCCACGCGCTTTCGGCCTACGGTATTGGTTTCATCGCAGTCGTCGTGGCTATCTATTTCGTGAGATTATTTGCGAGCGGCAGTAGTGTATTGAAGGTGCGATTAACTGCTGGTGTGGTATCCGTGATGACCATTAGCGCCATTCTGGCGTTGACTGGTGTTATGTCCCGACTAGATCTAACTCCACCGCCAATGGCCGTTATGATTGCACTAGTACTTACGGGGTCACTCGCCTTGGGCTTCTCACGCTTTGGAGCTCGAGCAGCTGTAGATGTGCCACTCATGGCACTCATCGGACTACAAATCTTCCGCCTGCCCCTAGAGCTCGTGATGCACAGTGCCGCACGTGCCGGCGTTATGCCTCATGCGTTGTCTTACTCTGGCTACAACTTCGACATCATCACTGGTATAGGCGCCCTTCTAATTTTCTCGATGCTCAGAGCCGGAAAGTCCGTGCCCCGCATCGTCATCTGGATTTGGAATCTTATCGGCATCTATTGCCTTCTTGCAATTGCCATGATAGCTATTGCCACTTCTCCAATGGTGCATGCACTCGGCGCCGAGCCACATCACCTCAACACATGGGTATTGTTCTTTCCCTATGTGTGGCTACCAGTTGTGTTAGTAACCATTGCTATGATATCGCACATCGTCATCACACGAAAACTACTTCGAACAAGTAACGTCGAGAACGTTCAGGCACCTATCGTTTAGAAGCGCATGCCTACACCGAGGCGTACGTTAAACGGCGTTCCTGGTGTATAGTGAATCTCTGAAACTGATTCCGATTCACTGCGAAGGCGACTCTGCGTGTCGAACTGCGCCTCGCGCCACGACACATTCAAGAGATTTTCTATTTGCATTGTAAGATCGAGTGCGCTCGTTAGCGGCACTGTCCCGTTTAAGTCGACGATGCTGTAGCCGCTTGCCACGACGCTGTACGATTCGTTCGCCGGACGTGTACCAATGTGTCGAAGACGCAATGCAGCCGAGAATGCGTCAAACTCAAACACTGCAAACGATGTTAGGGTAAGGATCGGCGCCAATGCGATGTAATTCTCACCTTCGGGTAAGTCGCGCAGTCGGCCACGCGACAGCGTCGCATTGCCGCCAACGGTAAACCACGACACGGGATGCACGCGAGCTTCGAGGTCGATACCTATGCGACGCGAACGTCCGGCTTCTTCTGTGGTGCCTTCATCGCCTATCCACACAAACTCGCTTTCAAGGTCGAGCATCCAGGTAGCAGCGGAGACAGCAACAACATCATCAGCCCAGCGGGCGCCAAGCTCCGCACCAAAGGCACGTGGAACAACAGCTTGCGATGGGTTGCTGACTGCTGCACGCGCATCATTCGAGTGAAAGCCAAAGCCCGAGTTAAGAAACATCGTCGCGTTGTCGTTGAACATGTATGAAAGGTTAGCTTTTGGAGAAACGACAATCTTTGTCGTCGTTCCCTTCGGAACGACCCCCTGCGCAGCAGCCCCTTGCACAGCAAGATTTTCAACATTGAAACTAAAGTAGTCTGCACGTGCGCCAAACAACGCCGTGAGATTCGAGAATACAATCTTCTGTTCTGCGAATACACCAACATTGGTTTGCTTGATTGCATTGTCGCGCGTGGTTGAAAGGCGCGTACGTACGGAGTCGTGGTAAAGCGCTGTATGTACGTTGTCGTAACGTAGGTTGGCGCCCACGGAAGTTTGCATGCCCACACCGTCCGCCATGTATTGAAATTTCTTTTGAGCGAACAGAGCAAGCACCGCACGCTGATCGGTTTGCTCGATCATGTCGCCATTTACAGAGTCTGCAGCAAAGAATGTAAAGTTGCTGAACAGTCTAAAACGATAATCAGTAAGCGAAGCACGAAGAGTAATGGGGTCGAGACCGCTCTCTTCGAGGGCGAGCTGGAACGTTGTGCGACTTGTTGTACCGCCTTCATTCGGGTCGATGGAGCCGAATGGTGTTATCACTCCGCTTTGCACGGCACGGTCGGGAACCTGACCACTTGCGTTCCACTTCGATGTGAATGTCATGATCGTTGAAGTGAAAGCAGTTTGCTCAGATATCGGTGTGTATGTCTTTGCAATGAGGTTGAGGCGCGTGAACTCTTGCGGTAGTTCGAAGTAACCCTGCGTGGCAGAGAACTCGGCACCGGCGTATGCATGTGTTGTGCCCAGCTTAGTGGTAACAAGGCCAAGTCCGCGATACGTGCCGAACAATCCGCCTTCGAGTTTTGCGATGTTGTTAGCCAATGTATCTGCAGTGTGGAAGGTTACTGCACCTGCGGTGGTAAGGTCGCCGTAGCTGGCGAAGTACGGACCCTTCACGACGTCTACGCGTTCGATGGTTTCAGGGATGATGAAATGTAAATCGGCATAGCCCTGACCGTGTCCGTGCGACACCATGTTTACCGGTGCGCCATCGACGCTAATGTTAATGTCCGTACCATGATCGGCATCGAAGCCACGCAAAAAGATTTGCTCGGCCTTACCACCACCAGCGTGTTGCGAAATAACAAGTCCTGGAACAATGCGCAGTAAATCTTGCGCAGAGTTGTGTGGCAGTAGCAGTAGATCTTTTGCACGAAACGTCTGATCGGTTGCAGCAGATACGGCGCGCTCAATTACCACTTCGACAGGTGCCGCCTTATAGACAGTAGTGTCGGATGTTTTAGTCTTCTGCATTTGCGCAGATGCATCTACCGAGATCATCGAAAGCAATGAGAGCATCGAGAGCATCGAGAGCATCGAAAGCGCGAAGAGTGGTAGTACCAAACGAACAGCGGTGACAAGTTTGGCGAAGAAGTGTAGCATTGACTTTACAGACTTTTTTGCTTGCTATTGATGAGCGATGCAACTGCAAGCATGTCGGCGTTGCGTGTTTTCATGCGAAGTGCTTTATCCATGTATGTTTTTGCTTCAATCGACTTGCCATTGCGATACAATGCATAGGCCATGGCGTATTGCGATGTGATGTTGTCTGGACGTATTGCGATGTCTTTACGGGCGTTCTCGAGCGCTACTTCTGGTTTGTAGTTAAAGCGCGAGTACAGCAGAGCACGGTCAGAGTAATTGATATGTCCGGCCTGCTCGTCTTCATTCATCATCGTTTCTATTTCTGCAAGTAATGCAGTTACACCGTCAGCGTTGCCACGTTCTTGTTCGATCTCTGCTTTCTTTTCGACGAACGAAACTTCGGGCACCATCTTTATAGCTGCATCGAGTAGTTGCATGGCTTCGTCGGATCGCTTTTGTGATTGTCGTACAGATGCCAGTCCTGCAAGCGCAAAGGGGTAGTCTGTGCGTTCGAGGCGAGCGAGTTGATACTGTTCTTCCGCTTCTGCAATCTTGCCCTGATGAAATAACACATTGCCAAACGTTGTGCGCGTCCATGCAGCATCTTCGGTGCCAGGCAAGCCTGCCTTGACAGCCATACGCATAGCATCGATTGCGCCATCGTTGTCGCCATGAATTTCGCGCAGGTACGACACACGTGCGTATGCTTCGAGTCCGGGACGCATCGCCATCATGCGGTCGGCTGCCTTAACAGCATCCGCATAGTAGCCGAGCTCTACGTTCGCATCACACAACATGCCATAAGCGGCAGAAGAACCTGCTACATCTACTGTAAGTTGTTTTGCAAGCGTATGTGCTTCTGCAAAACGGTGCAACGAAAGAAGCACGCTAGTTTTTAATGACAGTGCTTCGGTGTTCTTTTTGTCTATCTCAATTGCTTCGTCGAGTGCTGCTAGTGCTGCTGGATAATAGTATGGGTGTTCGCCAGTAACGCGAGCTTCGTACATGTAGACCTGTGCGAGAGCGGTGTAATTCGATGGAACGTCCGGACTTGCCTTGATCTTCGCCATCACGTCGTTGAATTTCTTCTGTTGTGATGCAAAATCCTGCACATACAGTCCGTTCTGACGTTGCTTTAATTCAGCAGGTGCATAGGTATCAGCAAACGGCATCTTCGTGCAAGAGCACAACACAACAATCAGAGAGAGTAAAAAAGTAGTAGATAGTTTCATAATCTTATTTATTGAAATTGGTAGGGGGCTAGTGCTGCTTGCTACAGCGTAGTTATCTGCGTCGTTACACGGCGCGGTTTGCGTCGCTTCACGACTCTAGTATGCGCCGTTACACGGCGCGGTTTGCGTCGCTTCACGACTCTAGTATGCGCCGTTACACGACGCGGGCTGCAAAGCCCCTCTCGCTCAGAAGAGCGAGAGGGAATATCTGCAGTGTGTGAGAGGGGATTATCGGTTGAGGACGAGCTTCGAAGAAGCCAACGGACGTCCGTTGAGTTGCAACGATGCTACATAAGAACCTGCAGGAAGTGCAGTGTTCGCAGCCCAGTCTACATCGTAGTCACCACCGATTACGTCGCGATCGAATACCGTTGCAACTAGGTTGCCGCGTGTATCAAAGATCTTGACCGTAGCACGTCCACTTTCTGCAAGGTGGAATTTCATCGATGTTGTTGCTGCGAATGGATTTGGGTAGCTGTTGCCAACGAAGAAGCCAGTTGGAGCAGAGAAGCCGAGAGGACTAACAGGTTCGCCCCGTACACCGACAGGTGAGCCCCCTTCAGCATAATCGTATCCGCGATGTGCTTCGGCCATGTATGGCCATGTTGTTGTGAATGGCTTATCGTTTTTGTCCGGACCGGCATTGTACGAAAGTACATTCACGAGCATTGGAGTAACAGGAGAGCCACCAGAAACATAATCGTCGTACCACAGACCGATGGCAGCAAGAACAACACCACTAACTGCTTGCAGTTCGATTGTTGTTACATCATCTTCGAGACGACGTCCGTTCGGGAAGCCATCCATGTTAGGAATCCACTGCAGATCGGCACTTGTATTGAAGCGAGCGTCTGTAAGACCTAACGCTGCACACTGAATAAGACCCAGAGTCGAGAAGTCGTTGCTGTTACGTGGCGTAACTGGTGTTGCCATGTTCAAACGAAGCATGTCGCCAATTACAGGAAGGAAGTTGTTGATAAACGGCTTGCCGGGAGCAAGTGGATTGCCGGCCTTGCCAGTAGCGAGTTGATACGGGGGAAGATTTGGAACACCTGTGTAGAAGATCGGAAGGATGTCTACCGAGCGAGGGCTTGCAGGTTGAAGCAGAATCTTACCGAACGAGTTTGTGTCGAGTGCTGTACCTGCTCCACCGTTGGTAGCATAGAGTGGGTACAAGCCACCCTTACCGTTGCGGAAATCGTAAGCACCAAGCGAGTTCGATTGGATACGCAAAGCAGCCATTGCTGGTACTGCGCTGCCGAATTGGCTGTCGTCCATATACAACGCAAGCTCTGGATTCACGAAGTACTTCGCAAACGTCAGTTCGCGTTCTGTATCGTATGGTGTGCCTGCATTCCAGCGGTCTTTATCGCCAACTGGGATAACAGCTTCGTTTGTGAGAGGCATACCGATGCGCGAAATCTGAACCCATTCGCCGCTAACATCTGGCTTCATGCCATCTGTGCGCAGGGTTGTGATTTTTGGACGTGATGCAGAAGCCCACACGCCGATAACGAAGTCGCCATCGAGGATGTTCGCTGCTTGAGAAACAGACTTGCCATCTTTTTGAAGCGTAGCGATTGGAATCTTGAGTGCAATTGTGTGGCAGTTGAAGCCGGCAACAGCATCGCGGGCCTTTTCTGAACCAACACCATCGCGTTTGCGTGTTTGGCCGAGGTCGAAAATTCCGCCTAGGTCTACGAAGAACGGATCGTCTACCGGACCGCAATAGATTGTTTCGCCCGTTGTTGCAGTTGTGATAGCTTCTTGAACAAGCTGGCTATACGCCTTGCCAAGTCCGGCAGCACCTTCGATCGAACGTGGTCCGATATTTGGTGGTGGTACCTTGCCGCCGCTAACAATTGTCTGGAACGACACACCACCGTCGATTGAGCGTTCAGCGAGATACGATGTCTTGAGGTTTTCTTTGCCGAGGCGAATATTGAAGAACGTTGTTGGGTCTTCGTTGATTTTTGTGAACGTAAAGCGGTACGTGATGTCAGAGCCCGGTGTTGTAGCGTCGTTGTCTACGTGCACTTCGTAGCGAATGTTTTCGCCGAACGAGGCATAGTTCGGTCCGCCTTCGGGCAGCTCGAACGGGATGTAGTTCGCGATGATTGCCACAGAGGTTGTATCGTCTGGACAGCGGAAGGCATATAGGTCGGTGTTATCAGCTAGAGGATCGTTGCTGACAAGGGGCGCCTCTCGGTGTGAGGATGCATAAACCAGCACTCCTAAAACCGTGGCACCAGCAAGCGCAAGCAGTGGCTTACGAAGTCGAGAGAAAAGCATGAATCACCTTGAAATGGTTGTTTACGAGACGCTTGTTTGCGTACTCGCAAGCCTACGACTGTAGGGCTAATTTGGATTTCGCCGAATGAATGGCGCATTTAAAAAGTCCTGTCTTTTTTACGGAACAATTTGGGTATTGGTAATTGGCGTTGCTGTAAGCGTGTGTGTTACTATTTTGTCGAGTTAAATTTTCACTCCGGGACATGTGTTATGACACGTTTGGATTCCCTTCGCTCCTCGAGGCACCTTTTTGCTTCGCTCGCTCTGGTGCTCTTCGCAGCACTTTTTACTTCACCTACATCCAATGCACAGTCATGGATGGCGCAAGCACAACAAGATGGATTCACCTTAAAGAAGGTAGTAAGCGACACGGTCATCCCTACGGGAGCGCCGTTTACGTATACGATTTACTTCTCAGCGCCGGCTGGAGCTACGAACGTCACAATCTCAGACGTTCTTCCAGCTTCGATTGAGTTTCTCAGTGCCTCGTACACTGCACCATGTGGTGTACCAACGGTAGTAACTCCGGTTGTAAACAGTTTGGGTGCCACATACTCGCTCAATTTTGCAACACTGCCCGCGGGCTGTTCCGGATCGTTCACACTCACGGTACGATTCCCGAACGGTGTAACCTGTAACGGCACCACGGCGCGAAACCGCGCATGCATTCAAGGTACGCTTGCAAACAAAGTTGTTGAGTTCTGTACGCCATTTGTTTCTACCATGGCAACTGCCGTCGAACCTTGGAACATCAATAAGTATGTAACGAACGCCGCGTACCAGGGCGGACCTTGTCCGTACGCCACGGGTGACTCCGTTCTTACGTACCAGATTTGTGTGTACAAGAACGTGGGCACAACCGGACAACTCAATCTTGTAGGTGGTGTTGTTACCGACGTTCTGCCAGCTGGTGCAATCCTTACAGGTTCGTCATGCGGCGCAACGCAAACGGGTAACGTAATCTCGTGGCCTGTGGGTAATCTCAGCGCACTGCCGATGTACAATACCGTGTGTTGTACGTTCACCGTTCTGTATCCTCGACTCCTGTTTCCTACGGGCTCGACAATTACAAACCAGGCTGTGCTGACAGGCACCCTTGGAAGTACACAACCTTCGTGTGGAAACGTCAGTGACACCAGCAACCAGTCGTGTGTAGAAATCAAGAACATTGTAAGTGCTACCATTAGCAAGTATGTCTACACCAACGGACAACCTGGCTGCGCTGGCAAGTACCTTATCTACATCTGCAACAACGGAACCACTCCTATTAATTCGTTTACAGTAAAGGACACGGTTCCTACGACGCTTTCAGGTCTTTCGATTGGTACTGTTTCGGCCGGAATGACAGCGACGCTTACGTTAAACGTCGCGACGGCGGTAAGTACATCTGCTCTGCTGCCTGGTCAGTGCCGTTACTTCGAAATCAACTTTACAATTCCTGCAGCCGCAACCATCGGTTCTACAATTACGAATTGTGCGTGGTTCTCTGGTCCGGGCCTTACACCGATTAAGACATGCAATTCATTTGTTGTAGCCGCACCGGCACCACAAGTATGTCTGTGGAAAGATGTGTGCTCGAAGCAACCATCGTATGCTCCGGGCTCGACGTTCCGATACAGGCTGCGCGTTCAGAACATTGGCGGTCAGCCACTCCTTGGTACCACCATTACAGATGCGCTTAATCCGAATCTTCAGTATGTAGGTAATCCATCGTTCTACACGTCATCGAACTGGGCAGCCCCTTGCCAAGCGACGTCGAACTGGACTGGTGTGAACCTTACGTACAGTCTTGGTACACACACCGTCACAGCAACACTGCCCACCATTGCTGCTGTCTGTCAGAACATCTTCTACTCCAACTGTGGTATGTATGGCACGAATGGAGTGTTGTTCCACTTCATCGAATTTGACGTGAAGGTAGCTGACACATCAGCACTCGGCAACATTCCAAACTTATTTACAATAAGTGGTGGATCGCTACCAAGCCCAGTAACGTCGAATACAGAACTTGTTACCGTTGCCGGCACGGCAGGCTACACACTTGCAAAAGCAGTGAAGTCGAACCCAGGTGGTTCATACGGTACATCGGCTTCGACGTCTGCGGGTGGATCGATTGCATATCGTTTGCGCCTAACGGTGCCAACGGGTAGTGTCGGACTCCGTCACATCACGTTTGTCGATCTCTTGCCACTCGATAACAGCGCTGCTGACAATCTCATACTCGGTCCGTGTACAAGTCGAGGAAGCGCATTCGGCATCACGTATGCACTGCCTACTCTTCCTTCTGCTCCTGCGACAACAACGTTCAACAACAACACGTTGCTCTTTGCACGCGTTAGCAACTTCCAACCTACGGGTGCTCCTACCTTCATGTTTACGGGTGGGTGTGGAACAGTGGGTACATGGAGTGCCAGCATTCCATCGGGTGCGAAGAACACGGGCTGGTACTTTGGTGCCACACCAATTGGTGCTCTCGGAACTGCAACGGCAGACATGAACGCACAGGTTGCGGCCAATGCGCAAGATTCTGCTCTCTCGTGCAACACGTTCGCTGCAAACGCAGCAGTGCGTCACTTGATAAACAGCACGATTATTTCAGATCAGATAATCGGACAGCTCGAGTCTTCACCGGTGTGTGTGAAGATTGCAAAAATCGGTCCGTGCCTCGACAGCGTTCAAATCAAGGTCGACTGCGCAGGCAAGGATGCTGCGGGTAATCAGCAATACAACATCACGATCTCGGGTACAACGACCACGGGTGGTGTACTGGTGTTGAACTCTCCGCATGGAACGTTTGTACCTGCTTCGTTTGTGATTCCAACTGGACCGTTTACGATTGCAACTCTCTTTACAGACACGCCACCGGCGAACTCGCTGATAACGATCAACTATGTATTGATGGGACCAAACGGACAAATCATTTGCAGAGATAGCATCCTGCGTGATCTTCCGCCATGTCCAACTGTACCACCAGAAGATTGCTGTATCAAGTTCCAGCGCGACGTCAAGAAATTCAAGATCACATACAACAATGCGGGTGGTGTGCAACTAATGGCTACGCTCACAGCGGGTCCGGCACCAATTCAGAAATTTGTTGCATCGATCGTTGGTGTACAGGTTCGTACGAAGTGCATCTCCTCGCCAGCATCGGCATGGAGTCGTGCATTCGGCGACATCGTAAGTGGATCGATTTCGAGTCCGCTCGCACCTGGACCTCAACTCCTCACTGTCTTCAGCCGCATCGCACAATGGGGCACAGGTCCGTGTCAGAGCTTCACACAAGGTGTGAACATGACGCTGAACATGATCTTCCCACCTCCACCTGCAAGCTTCAAGTGTGTAGACACACTCATCTTCTCTATCCGGTATTCATTCACCGATTGTAATTGTGTGACATGTGAGCGACTGGTTCGCGACACAATTGTACGTCGCCGCACATTCACGCCATGGGATTGGGGCAACACTGGTGTTAGCTTCCCAACACGCGGTGATGTTAATGAAGTTGATGATGTGAAATCGGGCGAGGATGTACAAGCAGGCGAGCCAACATCAACTGGCATCGTCATGACGTCGTCCACAATGGGCTCGCTAAACATCATCAACCCAGCAATTCCTGGTAATACGATTACTGTTACCGGGGTTGAAGTGACATCGACTGTTGTTCCGCTTGCTTCACTCAGCAGTGGTGCCGAAACCAGTCCGGTTACTGGTGCTACAGGCTTCATCGGTGTTAGCGTGCCGCCGGGACAAAACGGTGTTGTCGGACTCGAATTTTCGAATCCAAACAACGTATTGAGTTTCCCTGTCGAAGTACGTTATCTGTACGACGATGGCACAGGCACGGGGCCAGCATTCAGCGAAGTCATCAACTACATCGCACGTGTTCCGGGTGGCGCAGCAGACGTCATTGCAATCGATGCAACAACGAAACCATCGGGTGTGAAGACGTTTGCAATCTTCTACACCAATGCAAACGGATATCGCGAACGCACTTCGGTTCTACGTCTCCGCTCTAAGGGCTCGGCGCGCATCCTCGCAGTGGGTCCGGCCGGCACCAACCCATCCGAAGCACTCCTTGCACCTGTCGTAAACGACTCTGGTGTGTACATGATTAGTGCTCTCGAGAATGGTGAAGGGGGCATGGCACCAGGGGTCAGCGTTAAGCCAATCTTCCTCACGCTCTCGAATGTCGACAGTGCCACAGCACAATTCGACTTCGAGTCGTTCGATGATGTTGGCAACATGATTTCCAGCGGTTCCTTCACTCTTTCGGACCCAATCTCTGGCGTCAGAGAAACAGGCGATGGCGGCACAACACCAGTAGCAATGCTGAACGTTATGCCTAACCCAGCAGGCACATCAGCCACCGTCTCTCTCACGCTCTCACGTTCACTCAATGCGTCGACCATGACCATCACCGACCTCGCAGGTCGCGTCATCAAGACACTCGTGAGCGGTCCGTTAGACCAAGGCAATCACATCATCCAAACCGACGTACACGACATGGGTCAGGGCACATACTTCATCGTCCTTAACACCCCATTCGGTACGCAGTCTCTTCCTCTGAACGTCGTCAAATAACCCAACGCAGCTTTGCTGCGCTACTCACTGGCCGTAACATTCAACGCCGCATTTCCTTTAGGAAGTGCGGCGTTTTCTTTGACGATTAGGGCAGGCCCGACAAGATTATACTAAGATGGAAAGTGGCAGAATGGGGCTATTGTTGTGTATGAGAAGACACGCTACATCTGCTGGAGCAATTGTCCTTCTGTGTGCTCTGATAGCTATCTGCCGACCTCCGATACACGCACAAGGTATTACGCGTGCATGGACAGCCCCTTTCCAAAAGGGTGCTTCGAGCGTTACGTATTCACATGGTGCCTTGCTGTACGCGTACTTACTAAATGATTCGACCATTGTAAGGGCGCTGGACAACGCACGCAAGTTCAACTAGGCGTGAAGCACTAGATTTATTTTCTCTCGACGATCACCATGCCTTCGGCATCGATCGATTCCCACGTACTGTCGTTCGCGGATGCGTTCAGTTGTGTAAAGATGAAACGGACCCGCTTCGTTGGGAATTCAGCGGTTTGTACGAACGATCCGCGTGGTTGGCCTGACGAGTTTTCGCGAGTATTCTTCACCAATTCATCGCGGAACCAGAGTGTGTCTTGGTTACCGGCGGGATCGGTGACAATCCACAATAGCTGACGGCTGACAGGGAACGTTACATTCCAGGCTCCGCCTTCAAAGAAGGTAACGGCTTCTGAATACTTGTCCGATACATCGTGGTGCAAGCTAAACGGTTGAACGCTACCATCGTTAACCCAGTTTACCATCGGGGATAACACGTGGTCGATATTTACATAAAAAGATTTTCTGGAATCTGCTGGCTGAGTTACGCCAAGCAGCGCAACTACAGAGTCAGGGGAGAGACCGCTCTGAGCAGTTAGCGGCAGACTTATCAGCCACTTTTCAAGACGCGATGAGTCGCGATACGCGCTCAAATAATGCACAACGGATCGGACGATCTCTGCTTCCGCATTAGGAATTTTCTTAGCTGCTTCCTTGTTGTACGTGCCGTTGCCAAGTACACCATACGCCTGCAACACTGTATTCGCGCGAGAGGTTTGACTGTTGTAGGAGACGTTGGCCATGTTGAATGGACCCACAAATGCAACGACGCTAGCAGCCAAGAGCAGTGCCGGTATTACGCGCAAATCGGGATCGCGCTTGAAGGCCAAATACACCGATACAAGCGTTAGTACACATGCAAGCGCAATGACTGCGTAACGTTCTTCGGTGATGCCGTAGGCATTTACACGGACAATAATCGCAACCCACAACATTGCTGAAAGCGGCACCATAAAACGTCCGAACCAGCGTGCATACAGCGATATCCATGCATGCTCGGTTTCGTGACGCAATGGATACACGAGCAGGTACGCGAGAATTCCTGCCACAGATAGCCAAAGCACAAACGCCGAAACGCCCCCTTCGAGCGCAGCGAAGAAGAGCACCTTAACACCGTAAGCGTATAGAATGCAAAGAAAGACCACTACGAGCGGTAACAACACAAACTGCGTGAAGACGCGCAGGCCACGCGGATATGCGGCCGACTCGTCGACGGTTACAGCTGCTTCGGCATCGTATGTTTTAGGTGTTTCGGGTATGCCGCCCAAGACAAACAGCGTGTTGAACACACCAATGAGAAAGAAGCATTCCCAGCCATACATCCAACTCTTTACTTCGACGTTGAACAACGTGTCGAGCGCGAGTATTGCAAGGCTTATCCCGCACATGAGGACACCTGTGAACAACGCGCCAGTAAGGGTCCGAAGAAAAAGGGTCTTGTTGAATTCCCAAAAGCTCCTTCGCGACCTATTCCATGTGCCACTTAATGCAACTCCCATGTGTACTGCAAGAGCCGCCGCTGCATACAGTGAGAGGTCCCACGAAGCCGTTGTTAAGCCAAACACGAACCACGTCAGCGCACCCACCAGGACGACGAGGAGTGTCCATCGAAGCCACGCCGAAATACGTCCAGACTCAAACGCAATGGTCAGGCAGAGCGCTGTGCTTAATGCGAGTATGCTCGAAAGAATAATGTGAGCGTACAACTGACTCTGCTCGTGCGGTAGTGTGTACACATCTTCGAGGTACACCAACGTCATGGCTGCAATCGTGCCGACAACTGCGACTAGTATTTCTGCAGGGAACCGATGCACAGTGCGCAAAGCATGGGCTAACATGGCATTCAACGATGGCAATCGCATATATTCCTCTCATTGGTTGAACGGTCGATGGAAGCAAGAATAAGGTTTATCGATGCTGCTGGTTCTGTTGAGTCGTACACTTTCAATATCAAGCGTTCATGTTCCTACTTACCCGACCAACACCAGTACAAATCAACAGGTACATCCTCGAGCAGAGGGCGAGTGTATTGTCATATGCCGCCGTTGGCGCTACGAGCGACATGCAAAAGCCTGCGGGCTTCGAAGTCGATCACAATCGGGTACTGTTGGGGTCCGGACGCAACACGTTCGAACACGCAAAGACTGCACTCGAGGCCTGGAAGATGTTCGACATCGGGTGGTGCAGCATAGCCCCTTCTTCAAGCCCCTTACAGAAAGGAACAATAGTAGCAATAGTTACAAAGCATTGCGGTATCTGGTCGATGAATGCCGCGCGTATTGTGTATACGATTGACGACCATATTTCCCAGAACAATAATTCGCATTCGACAGCACGTTTCGGATTTGCATACGGCACGCTTGCCGATCATTCCGAAAGAGGAGAGGAACGGTTCGCGGTGGAGTGGAACAGCGCAGATGACAATGTGTGGTTCGACATCTACGCGTTCTCTCGTCCGAGGCATGTGTTAGCGCGCATGGGCTATCCGCTCGCGCGCATGCTTCAAAAACGTTTTGCGAAGAATGCCATGAAGGCGATGACTACGGCTATGGTAAAAAGTAAATGAGGTTATAGACAGCGTCGAGTGACAGTGTCTGATGTTCATTCGAGCTATGTGAATTCATCCAAATGTTGCAACAAGCCATTGATGACAACATCGACACTTAAATCCTGCGTTTTTTACGTGTCGTTTGTGCCATGGGGTAAAAATACCACACGTGTGTTAGTGTAACGACGATAGCCGTACGCGCTTGATGCCTTTAAGGTGGACATCGATGTGGCGGTCGTGGGCACGGTGCTCGTATTCGCTGATGATTTCTAGCACGTCGTAGTCGATGAAGCGCGCGTCTGTGCCATCGATGGTGAGCGTGCAGTATTCGGGAATGGCGTCGAGCGCTTCGCGTAACTTAACCTTGTTTAGAAACGTGACGTTTGTGTTGAGCTTGAAGTAGTAGGTATCGATGCCACCTTCATGTGTCTTCGTAAGGCGGTATTCGGCTCGGAGGTTGTTTTGTACGATGAAGTACGTCGAGACGAGGAGACCAATGCTTACGCCAATGAGGAGGTCTGTTGCCAGGATAACGACAATAGTGATGATGAAAGGGAGAAACTGCTTAAGTCCGAGCGACCACATCTCGCGGTACAGTGCTGGTCTTGAAAGGTTGTAGCCAGTGACGATTAGGATGGCAGCAAGTGCGGCATACGGAATCATGCTCAGTACAGAAGGAATGAGCAGAACTGCGATAAGTAAGAACGCGCCGTGTGTGAATGCCGAAAGCTTGGTGCGAGCCCCAGCATCTGCATTAGCAGCACCACGCACGATAACGGCTGTCATGGGGATTGCACCAAGAACGCCGCATAACATATTGCCCATGCCTTGCGCAACAAGTTCACGATTGACGGGCGTAATCCGATTGTGAGCGTCGAGTTTGTCTACAGCCTCTACACTTAGCAACGTTTCGAGTGTTGCAAGAAGACCTATGATGAGTCCGTATTTCCAGATTCCCGCATTCGAAAACAACTGAGTGAAGTCTGGTATAGAAATACTTGCGAATACATTCCATGGGATGTTAACAAGTTGTGTGGACTTTAACGCCAGCGATGGTGCAGCTGAAGCAACAACAAAGCTTGCTGCAATGCCTGCTACGACTACGAGAAGGGGAGCGGGAAGAATCTTCCAGCGCTTCATGAACGGACGCTGACTGAAAATGAGAATCAGTATCGAGAAACTGCAGATCAGGAACGGACCGAGTGATATATGATTACTAAGTTTATCAACATTCGCAAATACATTGTTGCTAGTGAACATGTCCGTGAAAGCACTTGCCCAGAACTCCGGCTGGTCGTACCCCATAGCAAGTGGTATCTGCTTTAGAACAAGCATGATGCCAATTGCGGCAAGCATGCCCTTAATCACAGCCGACGGGAAGTAGTTTGCAAAGCCCCCTAGCTTTAGCAGCCCCATAGCCAATTGCATCAATCCTGCAACAAACACGGCGAGAAGAAAAAGTTCGAAGCTGCCCAAAGAAATGATTGCACCGGCAACAACGGTAGTAAGACCAGCGGCGGGTCCCGACACACCGAGGTGTGAACCACTAATCACCGCAACAACAAGTCCACCGATAATGCCCGAAAGAAGTCCAGCATACAACGGCGCACCCGACGCCAACGCAATACCCAAACACAGCGGCAACGCAACAAGAAAAACAGTCAGTGCTGCTGGCAGGTCATGACGCAACCATAACGTCCGATAGTACTTGAATTTGTGCTTCACGTACGTACGCCATGCAGCATCTTGCTCTTACTTGGGTTCATGTAGATGCTTGTTCTTTAATGTCCTCATGAATGCACAAGGCGTTTCCTTCAGTGTCGTGAAACCATGCTGCCTTTTCCGAACCAAGAACACACACGTGGTTCGTGGTTTTTAGTCCGGGCAGATCGTAATCATCAAACTCCACCCCCGCATCCTGCAGCGTAATGATAGCATCGTTTATATTATCGACGCGAAAACTAACAGCGGTGTGATCGGCACAGGTGCCCCCTTCTTTTGTAAACAGCGCAATTACCGAGCCCCCTGCACAAGCATACACGAATTTTCCATCGGGCTTCATGCCCTGCGGAGCCAGACCCAACTTGTTCTCATAAAAGTCACATGCGCGGTCCATGTCTATAACCGGCAAAATCGTCGTAATAGGCGCATTCGCAAGCATTGGTACTCCTCACGTATAGGTAGAGTGTAGATATCATGAAAGTCCGAAGCAAAGATATGCGATTGGGGGCTCTAAGGACGTGGCACGTGCTGTAGGTGGCAATGTCTTTATAACCAACTACGATGGTAACAGACGTACTGCTAGGCTGCTAACAACAACTATTCACCATCGATGTGGGTACGACCTTAAAGGCATCTATTCGCTCGAAGAGTATTATGTCCGCAACCTCTCGAACTACTACGAGGCCCTCAGTATCGGTCCGAGTCACAATTACTACATCGGTCGAGCAGACGCCGACATCAGCAGCTTTGTCGAATACTTCTGCAAGGGAATGGCCGATGCCTGTTCGAAGGTGCTCGCTGCAGTTAAAACTCTCGGCGCCTCGCGTCAGCAGCCCCCTACACTCCTTCGTACGCTACGTCCATTACAACGTCAGGCGCTCGGCCTCTTCTCTCAGACCAACATCATCACCACCAACGAACTCGCCACCTACCTCGGCATCGCGCCACGTCAGGCCCGCGAGCTATGCGTTCGCTGGGTTGCAGACGGATTTCTCGTCATAGAGAACCCTTCGAACAAAGGCCGCACCTACAAGCTTGCGGTGAAATACAAAATGGGGCTAGGGGTAGGCGAGGATTGATAACTTGCACGTAGATGTATTCATGACTCACGCTGCGAGCGATTATGACAGAAACAAAATGGTTGACACCAGTGCTACAACTAGGTCGAATTGTTTTGATACTAACCTTTGCAACAATCGCGACGTCGTGTGTAGGGGGCTTAGAAGGGTCTGAAGAGGCGAAACGTATAATTCGAACGATATCCGTGCCAATGGGCGACGCCATCTTGGCTTCAGCGCATACTACATCGATCTCGATGCTAGGATAATATATCTGCGTAACTATCGCCGCGAACCCACAACTAGTGCATTCGTGCCTATAGCATCGCTACTCGAACTTCAAGAGCCGTATGCCCGATGACAGCAACCAGTTCAGACAGCGGATATCGCGGTATGTAGTTGATACGAGGAACAAGCATTAGCAGTCGCGATTTACGATGACACACATTCGGTGACAGTAGCCTAGTCTATCGAACGTACGGAATGATCATCGAGCATTCGGAGTCGCCGTAGTCCACGCGCAATAGGAGTGGCTGTGTTGCAATGTCAAGTGCGCATTCTTGCCATGCAGAGGTAGAGGTCGCGGAGCTGCCTGCAACGAGGTTTTCAGTTAGATCGAATAGTTGCCAGCTCACCGGTAGGGGGCTTTGTGCATTCATACAAAGGCGGCCGTCATCGATGTAAAATTCAGATGAACACATAGACTGCACGCGCGCAGTCTCATGTACACTCAACGGGATACTCGCGAGATCGTATAAACCAAATTTGGAATGGTTATGCCAAATGTAAAACTGGCGGTCTAGTGTTGACCATTGAAATCTTGCAATGGAGCCGAATTGATTTGCGACTCCAATGATGGATGAATTTCTTACATCGTAGAACAAAAGTTTCTTCAACCCCAGCACACACAGCACCCTTTCGTCGGCACTCATCCAATACCCACGCAAGATGTCGTTCGACCAGTCAATTACGTCAAAGACCTGAGTAGAACTTGTTGATACGATGTACACCGAACTACCGTTGTTGTATATCATGCGCTCTCAATCGAGTGTGAATATGTGATCTAAGCCGGATATCGGGCGGTATGTATACTTCTCTCCCGTCTGCAAGAGGTTGCCCTTAACGCCAACGGACCCAAGAGGTCTGGGCAACTCTAACGTTGTGAGATGCATGCCGTTGGTTAGCTGTTCTAGATAGCGCACGAGGCGCGGCTTTGAGGCAGACACATGAATTCTGCCGGGGGATTGGGTTTGCGTCACGTATTATGCGCAGTAGCCCGCGCTGGTAGGTAATTCACCTATACCCACCCAGCGAGAGTCTTATACAATGACGTTGCAATTATCATCGAATGATGCCTAGATTAAGCATCAACATTCACCCAGATTGTCGCGAGAGCCTGAAAGCACTTATCGAACGGGAATCCGCACGCAGACTCGTGAAACTTGCTGGCAGCGAGCCAGACCTGCTAGCGGTACCGCGGCGGCGTTCTGCGTAGCTATGGTGCTCGTTGATACCAATGTCTGGATCGATCACTTGCGCAAGGGCGATTGCCCTGCTGCACGATTTGCCATCCTCGCGCATGGCCACAAATGACGAGGTGATGCTCTACATCGAACATCATGCGTTGATGGGACGAGGGTTGGGATTCGTAGACGCACATCTGTTGGCATCGGTCGTCATCGGCGACGGGGCCGTACTACTCACCAGGGACGCTGCGTTACGGTCAGTTGCAATCGAACAGGGCACGGCGTTCAGAGTGTAGATTTGTCGGTCTTACTAGCTACTGGAGTTGCCGTGAATCGATCCATCGTCATGCTTGCCCTTTTTACAATGTCATGTGTATACAATGGTGCCGCACAGTCAGGCTGGTTTGTGCAGAACCCACTGCCCGCAGGTACCAGCTTGTGGGGCGTGCATTTTATTGCCCAGGAGCCTAACACCGGTACAGTGGTTGGCGAAAACGGAAGTGTGTTGCGCACGTCGAACGGCGGCGCCACGTGGGACGTACTTTCTAATGTCACATCGAATGATCTGTATGGCGTGTCGTTCACCTCTTCGAGCGTAGGTACCATCGTTGGGGAGAGTGGTAGCATCCTTCGAACAACGAACGGTGGCGCAACATGGATGAATCAACGTGGTGCGTTCGGTGAGAATCTCTACGGCGTGTGCTTCACCGATGAACACACTGGCGTTGCTGTTGGCGAGGGCGGTGCAATTCTTCGCACTACCGATGCGGGCGCAACGTGGAATGCCACCGACAGCACCAGACGCAAACGATTGTATGCTGTGCGTTCACCGCAGACCGACACATGGATAACAGTCGGCGACAGCGGCACCATCCGACGCTCGGTCGATGGGGGCGCGACATGGATGTCCATTGCAGGCAACACCGAGCATGATCTTTTTGCAATGTCATTTGCCGATGCGAACACCGGCACCATTGTCGGAGAAGCAGGTACCATCCTTCGCACCACAGATGGCGGAGAGAACTGGAAAGCGCAGTCAGGGGGCTCTGACGCCTGGCTCTTTGGCGTTGCGTTCACCGATGTTAACACGGGTACCGCTGTTGGCAATGGCGGTGTAATTCTGCGCACAACGGATGGCGGCGAAACGTGGTCATCCCAGAATAGCGGTACCGAAATCGCGCTATGGGCTGTTTCGTTCACCAACGCAAACACCGGAACGATTGTCGGTGATGACGGACGCGTATTAAGCACAACAACGGGTGGCGTTGTTACCTCGATCCGCGAGATCGTAAACAATGCAATCAATGCTACTCGTCAGCTACGCGAGAATTTTCCTAACCCAGTGTCTGAGTCCGCCACCATCGGCTTTAGCGTGCTTCGTGCGGGTCACACTGTTGTAGACATCGTCGACGCAATGGGCATATGCGTGGCATCCGTTGTCGATGAGCGTATGCTGCCAGGTAACTACGAATCAACATTCGTCGCGAATGTCCTACCGGCAGGAGTGTATCACATTCGGTTAGTAACGAGAGAAGGTATTGAGACGAAGCAATTCTTGGTTGTGCGATAATCGTTGTGATTCTGGTCCGAATAGAGCTACTTCATCCGCGATCATCATAGGCTTGCGATGCAGCACCATCTCCGATTTGTATTTCTTGTCTTGTTGTTGATTTGTCCGTTCGTACCAAACGCTCGCGCGAGCAACAACGGCACGAAAACAGACTCGCTTCGGGCCGTGTATAATTCGATCGTTGTGTTGTCGAAACAGTTAAGCCCCCTGGCTGACTACGCGCAGATGCGTGCCATCTATTCTGAGTTGCCCGATTACAGGCCGTACGGCTCTTGCGTCGACAACGTCGAAAAGGCCCGCCAAGAAGGTGACCTCGTAGAGGCAAAGTGATTACTCGACGAGTGTCTGCTGAAGGAGTGGGTAAATCTAAGCGTGCACTTTCAAGCACTGCGCGTGTACGTCTCGTTAAAGGACACGGCACAACAAGAGTATCATCTTAAAGTAGCGCAGGCCTTGGTAGGTGCGATACAGATGTCGGGCACCGGACGCGATGCAGAAACTGCTATGGATGTTCTATACGCGGGCGAAGAGTACGACATGCTCCTCTCATACGGCGTAGAATTCAAAATGCAGAGCCTGAAGTATGTCGGCGATTCATCCTACGACGTTATGCAGGGCATCGACGAAAACGGTCAGCCTGTCACATACTGGTTCCGCGTCGACAAACTATTGGGCTGGCTTCGGAAAACCATGCGAGACAAGTAGGTGATGTTAAGCCAACACAGAAAAATCGTCACGGTCGACTATCCCTCCCGGGATGGAGGGTTTCGTCAATCACACCGAAGCCCTCCGCTGGGTAGGCAAACCTTGCGAGTGTGCTAAGAGATACGGCGCAACAGACGAGCTCGAAATCATCAGTGAACTGACGATTGAGGAGACTAATTTTGGAAGGCATCCTTCACCACGTGCTTCGTCTGGACAAAAAATGAACGAGCAGTTACTCTTCGTGTACAATGCCGACAGTGGGTTGTTTAGCGTGGTGGCCGATTTTGCGCATAAAATTCTGTCACCTAAAACCTACGCATGCCACTTGTGCGCTCTCACGTACGGCGATTTTTCCATGAAGCAGAAATGGAAAGAATTTATCGAGGGCCTTCCTGTGAAGTCAGAGTTTCTTCATAAAAATGCGTTCGAAAAGAAATACGGTATGGATGTAGCCTTGCCCGCCGTTTTTGTTGCAACAAGTGGTGGAGTAAAGGAGCTGATTTCTCGTGTAGAAATAGAGAGATGCCAATCGCTACCTGAACTTGAGACGATGGTAACAGAAAGATTGAAGGCGCATGTTCAGCATCATCATACCAACATATAATGAAGCGTCCCAGATTGCAGCGACCATTAAGAGCGCGCAATCTGTTAGTGCAACGCATGAAACCGAGATAATTGTGGTAGATGGTGGCAGCTCCGACGACACCGTTCTAATTGCAGAACAATGCGGCGCTACGGTTGTAAAGAGCAACCGAAAAGGCCGCGCTACACAAATGAATGCCGGTGCTGCGATGGCCAAGCATGAAATTCTGTATTTCGTCCACGCCGACAGTGCGCTACCTAATGGGTTCGGAGCAAGAATATTACTTGCCATAAGCAACGGCGCAAAAAGTGGTTGTTTCCGTTTGCGATTCGACCATCCGCATTGGTTGTTAAAAGCAAATGCATGGCTTACAAGATTCGATGTAAATGCCCTCCGTTTCGGCGACCAAAGCTTGTTTGCGCTCAAAGCTGTATTTAATGCATCGGGCGGATTTAGAGAAGACCTTGTGATGATGGAAGATCAGGAAATTATTCACCGGTTAAAGCAACTGGGAAAATTCGAAGTAATGGACGACTACGTTGTTACATCTGCGAGAAAGTACGTCGACAACGGCATCTACCGAATGCAGTTTGTGTTCTATCGTCTCTGGACGATGTACTACCTGGGCTACTCACAAGAACACATGCTCGCGGTTTACAGAAGGTTGGTCAGGCAACACAGTCTCTAACAGTACTGGGGTCATACAATCGTGTGAACCCGTACACAAATCCTAACCGCGCATGAAACCAAACGACGAAAACGCAAAGTTGCCGACAGAGCAGCGACCATTCCGAATATTGATTATCTCGGGTTCGAACAGGAGACAATACAATTGTCCGGGTGTAGACAGCAAGTCGAGAACGCTAATGCTTAGGATGGCCGAAATGCTGCCACAGGATTGGGAAATTGACTACGAAGACTTGGGCAATGTCTATGCAAGAGAGCAGATTCGAAGCTGCAATGCCTGCGTTTCTACATCCATGGCACTATGCGTGTGGCCGTGCAATTGTTACGAGAAGGACAGTAGCAAAGAGCCCGATCTAATGTGGAATCTCGACCTATATGCCAGGTTAGACATGGCCGATGCCTGGGCAATTATTGGTCCGATAAACTGGTATAGCTGCAGCAGCAACTTAAAACTCATGTTCGACCGACTGGTTTGCATGAATGGTGGTAATCCCGACGAAAAAACCATCGATCATAAGAACCCCGAAAAAGCGATGGCGCTAGAGCAGACCGAAGAATGGAAGGCGCTAAGCGTTAACCATCTCGAAGGTCGAACAGCGGCATTCTATTGTTATGGGGATGACGGGGGGGACGAATTCGGTGAAGACGGACGACCGAAAATACTTCGCCACAAAAGCTACTTCGATCCCAACGACGAGCCTTTTAGCAATGATCGCCTTGCTTATCAATCACTAGTGTGGCAATGCAGGTATGGTGGTGTGGAAGTACCCGATCATCTTTGGACGTATCAACTCATTGGCAAAGGAAAGAAGTACAGCGAGGTACAAGCAGAAGACATGATTCACGAAAGCGAGTTCATGGCTGCATTCGACGACTGGGTGCAGAAGTTTGCTGCCTTTGTAGGGCAAAAAGGTAAAGTATCTCCGGGCAAATACAGAGCGTATGGCTTCGAGGCTCCTGGGCACATGTGGGCAAATGTCGAAGATGGCATCCGCTACGTTCGCATGATGGCCGGCATTCCGTCGAAAGGATCGTCCCCGCAAAATCAACAAGAACTAAAGCTGAACAACGACGCTACCTGGCATCCCCAAAAGAGTGAGGGTGAAAAATTGAGAGAGGAAGATTAATTCTGCTCGTTACAACGATAAGAGGTAAGGGGCGGGAAGGTTTCCAACCACTACTTAATTATTACACACTGTCCCGTCTGAACCGTTCCATTCGTGTTCAACACATAGCTGTAAACACCATCGGCCAAGCCATCGGCATTCAGTTGCACAGAGTGGTCTCTGTCTGGCAATACGGCATCAACAAGCGTCCTAACAACGCAGCCACGCGAATCATTTAGCGTAAGCGTAACGTGTTGGGATTGCCGTAAGGCAAACTTGATGGTTGTGAACTGACTAAACGGATTGGGATAATTGGACGAAAGCACGGCGTTGGGCGAGGTCTCACGATCGGCATCCTCGACTGAGACTATTGCTGTGCCGAACTGCAGCACACCTGCGGCAGACGAGGTGTACGTTCCTAGCTGGTTCTCGGTAACCGAAACGTTCGGACCGTTTACGACCACTGCGTACTGCGTAGTTGGCTTCATGCCTCCCAATGTGTGCTGTGCTTCGTTAGCACCTGCAACTGTATATGATGCCGAGGTAATGGGTGAGGGGGCTTTCCCTTCGCCAGTATTAAACATCATTACAAAAGACCCCTTCACGGGGAGGATGACCTTTGCGCCGGACATCGAGCCATCAGAAGATGTGATGAGAGTCGAGTTCATACTGCCTTCAGCAGTCGAGCTTGGATGCAGTACCGCAAGGAATGGTGTTGTGAGAGAGGCCGACCCATCGCGAACTTCTGCTCGCCATGTGCCGCTGTTAAAGCCGAACGGCTGACAACCGGGAGTGATGCCGTCGCAGGGGTCGGGGTTATTACTTTCATCTACAGCCGTAATTACCGCTTGGCTAGGCAGTAGGAATGCCATACTCAGTCGTGATGCACCCTGATTCATGGTCAGCGATGTGCCATTGATGGTTGGACGATTCGGAAAATGCCACCGCATGTGTTTACGATACTCACCGCGAGGGTTCGTGGACGCACGTGCCTTCGTCTGGTCGAAAACAAAGAAGAGGTCCGCAGTTGGTAGGTAAGCAATGCTGCGATAGAAATAGTCGAGCTTGGGAACCGTGAGGTCTGTTGTGTCCGCAATAGCCAGGTAGGCAGTAGAATGATCTGCACGGATATAGGTATAGTTTAGGTTCTGCTCTGCGGCTGTAACGACGTCCCGTCCGTACAGCCCCTGACCACCACAAAACCGTGAGTCCAGCGTGGGATCAATTTGGTAATCGCCATAATCATCGAAGAACAACGTATTCGCGGCTGCACCAGCATTGTACTGAGCGTTTTGCGAGCTGCCGACAATGCCAATCGAACCCGCGTCACCCTTCCAGTTTGAAGCGTCCACAAGTAGGTAGTCATTCGCATGCTTTATCTGAAAAGTGCCGGCATCAGCATGCTGGTGATCGTCATACCATGCTGCGCCTTGATGTATGGAGGCCCAGGTTGCATTCGCACTCCAATCACTACGAACATAGAAGAACGGCATGGCTCCGTTCGTCGCGCCGCCTTGCGGATACGCGGGCGCAAAGCCAGAGTAGAACGGAGGTAGTATCAGTTCCTGCGATGCACGTGTGGTGTCCGTGTAGTAGAAATCTTCCCACTCCGTAGGCTTATACACGATCTCGTAAATGTCGTTCGGAAAATCGACAGGGTACGGCGATGTCTTTGCAATCTCTGAGTACGCAAAGCTCTGTGCACCCGGACCGTCCGCTGTTCCCTTAAGTATGTTGGCCAACCGAATCGGAAGGCTGCTGAATATTACAGCGCCATAGTTGCCACCGTAGTCGCCTGTGTTATCCATTTCAAACCGATTCGGAAGAAGTCCGGACTTCAGCGCCCTTAGCATCTGCGAAAACCACGACTGATGCTTCGTAAGCAAGTCTTCTGTCGTTGCTGTGCGGACCATTACCATGTAATCGATAATCCAATTGTACGTGCCGGTACCATAGGCCCAACCCTGAAGATGAATTCCACCCTTATGCGGAGCACCCGTAATGTTCGGTCCGAGGTATTCGCGTGCCGGCTGCGGACGTGTCCCACCTTCGAACAACTGCGAGAAAAAATCTTCCGGTCTGTGTGCAGTATCGAGCAGCGTGCTCGCCGTACCATCAAATCGAATGCGGGCCCAATCAATCATCTCTTGCGCTCGCGGGTTGTCGCCAAACGAAGCGTATCCCATCATCGCCGTGCCATAGAGATGTCCGACGTAGTAGTTGCCATCCGCATGATCGTTGCGTTGGTATGCGTTGTCACGCAATTCATTGTAATACACATTCATCAGAGCAACGATAGCCGTCTTCCGTGCAGGCGTTAGCTGGTCATAACACCAATCGTACGCAATTGCTAACACCGGACAAAGCGCGCGAGTCGAATAGTAGTTATCTGGCACTAGGGGTCCGAAGCCCATAGGGGGCGTGTTGTCTGGATCCGTCTGCGCGCGCAGCATCTCATCCACCAGCGCAAACAATTTGTCAGAATATTTAGTATCGCCAGTCATCTGATACGCAAGCGCGAGCGGCATCGCTGCACTATACCACCCTTCACCCTGATAGGTGTAGTATATGCTGTTCTCGGGCGCATCGCCTCTAGCAGCCCACTTGTATTGGTTTATGCTATACGTAGCAAGCAGGTCCGCACGAGCCTTAAGCTTCAGCCACCGCGGATCACTCGCGTTTTTCTTCGCCATCAATTCAGCCTTGATGGCAGCTGTGAGCATAACTCTGGGGTGCGTAGGAACAACAGGCAAGCCCGATGCCGAGGTGCTCACCACTGCGAGCGTTAAGGCGAGTGTTAAGGCGAGCATTGCGAATCCAGTCAAAACGTAAGTCGATCTCATTCTACACTCTCAAATTCGGTGTGAAACAGCGTGTAGCAAAAATGCGATATTCAGCACAATAGTACGGATGTGACGCAGGCAAGGGGACGCAATTCCCTCGAAAACGTTGACCCGCGTGAGGACGACGTAACGGATTAAGAAGAAGACCCCAACGAGACCGGCACCAATCGTAAGTTCCGGCATGTCCGTTACCAATCCAACCGGAAACTTATTGCGCATCCTCTCCTGGAACATCGCACGCCGGACTGCACCTTGGCAGATGATTCTGGAATCGGATGCCGATCTCGCGTTGATTCAAGAAATCAGTAAGCCTCCTGCACCGTTGCCGCCACATGTACTGGTCGACGGAGAACCATGGAACGATCAGGTAAATAATGAGGACGGCGTCTGGCGATCAGCGGTCGTGCGGTTGTCCGATCGTGTGCAGGTCGAGTGGCTACGTCCGGACATTGCGTGCCTAACTATCGGGGGCCTCAAGCCGATTATCGTTGTCTCGTTTTATGCCATATGGACGAAACCGCATGAGTCTACTGGGTCGAGTTGGATACTGGCAGATGCCTCGGCGCACCGATTGATCTCTGACATTTCGCACTTCATAGGCTCGGTGCACGGACATCGCATTATTGTGGCGGGCGATTTCAATCATGCCTTTGGTGTGGCATGGAATGGCTCAGCATACTGGAAGGGACGCGACCAAACGGTTATCGACAGGATGCACGCACTGGGTCTTCAACTCATTGGCCCTCATTTTCCGAATGGAAGGCGATCGACGAACCCATCGCCGTACGAACCTGCTGATAGTACGTCGGTGCCTACATTTCACACCAACAGAGTTAAACACGAAGCTGCGCAGTTGCAACTCGACTATGTTTTTGCTTCAAATTCTATCGCAAACAAGGTCACTGCTAAAGCCCTGAATGAAGCAGACGAATGGGGTCCGAGTGATCACTGCAGACTAATCATCGACGTAGGGATATAACATGGAATCGAAATTTACATGGGTACCGTTCTTTGAGGAATTGGCCACCAAGCTAGGCGAGTATAGAGACAGACAACCCGAGCTCGTTCAGCTGCTGGTTGATGCAGGGGTCGAGAAGGGGCTGATGGATCAGGATGTGCGCGATGTCCCGGGTCCCCAACTACAGCAAATAGACCCCTTCACGTTCTTTGCTGCGTTTAATAAATATGGCACCACGGCGAGAAGGGCTGCAATACTATCGAAGCTTCGTGACTCGATGAATATTAGGGCAAAGGTGCCTATAGATTTTGAGGGTGTGCCATCCAGTAATCCACAGGGGGTCTGGTATTTCGGACGCGAGTATGATCGCCCTGACACGCAGATACCTGCATTGTGGGATTTGTATGAGTCCGTGATGAACGAAACGATAACCGCGAAACAACTTGAAGAGGCGGCAAAACTATATGGCGTTGGCGTTTCCAGTATGACGCAAGGATTCTACTGGTTGAGGCCCTCGAGATATATGCCGTTCGACCTCAAAACCAAGACTGCATTTGGTGATGTGTTTTCCGGAATTTCTTTGGACGCGTTTCCCGAGGATTACCTTGCACTACTTGAACAGACAAAAAACGAAAGAAATTCAGACCCGCTTTTTTCAGTCAAACTATCTACGGATGGACATTATAAACTAGTGGCAGAAAAAGACGGCGAACGAGTAGGAACCGCTCCAAGCGCTCAAAACAATGTTGTTGTCTACCTACGAGAGATGTTCGGTGATGCGGATAGAGCTCTCGTTCATTTCGAGCGCATGAAGCACTTGATAAACCTATGCGGTGTAAGCGATAAGAACAGCGAGATTCTGACGATGTCGCTAACTGCGCGTCACAATAAACTAAGCCTTCGACTTATCGTTTACAACGCTTCGATATACTGCGTCAAGGGCAGTGGTGGAGCGGTTGCGCAAATCCAGGTCACAGCATCCGATGAAGCAGACGCAATATTCGATTCGAACGATGTTGGAACGTTCGCTTATGGAGGTGAAACTACTGTACGCTTGTATAGACTCCATCCTCGTGAATTCGGTAAGCTGCAAGGGGCTACAGATGCTATTGATAAGGGAGTCGCAGCAATCGGACAAGTGTATGCCAAGTATAAAAAGAGTCCGCGACGGAAGTATCATCAGCAGGCGGTTATGGATGCCATCTTCGATCACTCGCTAATTGAAAAGCTACTTGACATGCCGCTGAAACCACATAGTAATGAAATAGAAGAGAGCGTTGAGAAGTTAACTATGGATACTCCTCAGTCTGCAGAGCCTTTTCTCAACACCATTCTATACGGTCCACCAGGAACTGGCAAGACCTTTGCAACACGTGAGAGTGCATTAACAATCATCGACGGTGAGGTATCACCTGACGTTAAAGACCAACAGCAGCGATACACGCAGTTGCTTGAATCTGGTCGGATAAGGTTCGTTACGTTTCATCAGAGTTATGCCTACGAAGAGTTTATAGAAGGCATCAGACCCGAGGTAAATGAGTCGGGCGTAATTAGCTATGAAGTCAAACCAGGTATTCTGCGGCAGATTGCAGCTCGTGCTCGAGAGAGTTGGGTCCGGTCTCGACTTCCTGGTCAGTTCAATCCGTTATCAACAGAGGATAGAACCAAGCGAATCTGGAAGTGCTCATTGGGTCAGGCTGGTACTGATGCCGGCAACGATGTCTACGAGTACTGCATTGAGAACAATGTGATTGCGATCTCTTACGGCGATCCCATCGACCTCTCAAAGGCGACAACGCGAGAAGATGTCCGTGAAATACTATCGTCAACTAGAATACCACCCGAGCATTATCAATACCTTGAACGCTTTCGATGCGATCTTAAAGAAGGTGACATAGTAATCGTTCCGGAAATAGGAGACACTATCCGTGCTATTGGTCGAGTTACGGGAGACTACAAATATGATCTCGATGCACCATTTAATTACGCTCACACGCGACCAGTGCAATGGCTTCATAACGATGTTTCCATTCCTGTTGAACTGCTCTATAGGGGAAAACTCACGCCGCCTGCATTCAAGCAATTAAGCGCGGAAAAGATTATTACTGAGCCCCCTACTAAAATCCAATCACAACCCGCCGAGAACTTTGTCCTCATCATCGACGAAATCAATCGCGGAAACATCTCGAACATTCTTGGTGAGCTCATAACACTGCTCGAAAGTGACAAGAGATCTGGTCAACCCAATGAGCTTCGTGTCAATTTACCGTACTCCAAAGAGCCTTTTACGTTGCCGCCCAATCTCTATGTACTCGGCACAATGAATACTGCGGATCGTTCTATTGCCTTGGTAGATATGGCGCTCAGACGGCGGTTTAGGTTCAAAGAATTGTTGCCGCAACCAAACCTGCTGGCGGGAAATGTGCCAGAGGTTGACCTGCCAGCGCTGTTGAGAGTTATCAACGATCGGTTGGAATTGTTATTCGACAGAGACCACACGATAGGGCATGCATACTTTTGGAATTGCCTCACATGGTACGATGTTGCGGATACGTTCAGGCACAAGATCATTCCTTTGTTGCAGGAATACTTTTATGACGATCTGCGAAGGGTCTCGTATGTACTAAACGACCATCGTAAGAATCCCGAGGATCGAATTATTCGTGAAGAGTTGTTGAGCGAGTCAAAACTCTTTGGTGATGATCTAGACAGTGTTGAAGATCGCATGCGGTACAGTGTGGCATCGGTGATTACGTTAAACGGTATCACTGGTATTTATCAATGAGAGTACTAACGGTACATGAATACTCGAGAATTCGCATCAGTGATGGAGGAGAAGCCGATTCGATTACTCCGTATCAAGCCCGTGTGCTCGAAACCATCAACGAACGATTTCGCTCCGACCATAAAGATGAATTGTTTGACTGGTACCGTAGCAATGTAATCCGAATACGTAACTACGTCGGTGTCGTCCAGATCGGTGATCTTGTACTTGAGATTCTTCCGAAGATTCATAAGGACGATGTACAGCAGGGTAGTGGACGAGAGTGGGCTGCGCAGAAGGGCAGTGAACGAGATAGAGCCTATCTCCTTCACATGTTGCGTGAGTCGGGTACGCTTCCGCTCACAACACGCGATATCACACACTTCGCTACGCAGCGCATGACGCTGTTGGAACTGGTACTTCACTTGTATGCCGAAGAGGCTCGCAAGCAACTTCATAAAGGGCGCGTACATCGGTATCAACACACCGAGGAGATTCGGTCTACTATAAGGGGTAAGCTTCTGGTTGGTGAGCACGCACGCAGTGGACCTATCAAGCAATTGCGATTCCCTTGCAGGTATACCGAGTTTACGGCAGACACTCCACTGAACAGACTCATGCGCACGGCGGCAAAACAAGGCCTGCGGATCGCGTCGAATGCGTCCGTACGTCAGTCGCTTTCCTGGGTCGAACTCCAGTTCGACGACGTCCAACTACTCCAAAGACCCTTTACATCGAACATTCCCACCATTCACTTTGACCGAAATAATCAGCGATTTGAGCAGGCATGCAATCTCGCAGTACGAATCTTGCGCAGTCTCGCCCCAGATGTACGTGCGGGCCAAACTGACTACACTTCGATGCTCTTTAATATGAATGAGTTATTTGAAAAGTACATCGCTCGAATACTGCGTCGGCAGTACCATGGCGTTACTACATTCCGCGAACAAGGTCCATGGAGCCACCTCTACAATCGCGAAGACGGCAAAGCCTTTAGAATGATACCAGACATCGTTCTGGGTTGGGCCGACGAAAAATTTGACACGACTATCGTCGACACCAAATGGAAACTTCTTGACAACCGCGACCCCGTAAAATTTGGTGTCGGCCAGGCAGACGCCTACCAAATGTTTGCATACAAACACCGCTATGACGCTAAACGCGTGATCCTCCTATACCCCCATCACGACGGCCTGACCACTCCGGCAGGACGTCAAGCTATCTACCAGTTGCCGAGCGATACGAGTAGGACGTTAGAGGTCTGGACCGTTGATGTTCAAGCGCGTGAGCTAAGAATTTGAAAACCGTTAAATACGGCATGAAGTCCACACCGCGCGTGTACGCGCCCACGAAGGAATAACTGCAATGGAAGCACAAACACTGTACCAAGTGGCGATAAAGTTCGCGACGAGCAAGCACTTGGAGAAGGAGCAGAAAATACCGGGTACGGACCATCCCTATGTTGTTCACTTAAGCAATGTAGCAATGGAAATCTTGGTTGCGTCTGCACATACCGACGATTTTGAAGTAGGATTTGCAGTTCAAGTGGCGTTGCTTCACGACACGATGGAGGACACATCAGCGACGTTGGACGAACTGACGAATATGTTCGGCGGCGCAATCGCAAGCGCTGTTTCTGCACTGACTAAGAATAAGATCTTGCCGAAAGAACAACAGATGCAGGACAGCTTGCAGAGAATTAAGAAAATGCAGAAAGAAGTATGGGCTGTAAAACTAGCCGACAGAATAACCAATCTACAGCCACCACCACCACATTGGAGTCAGGAGAAGGTAAATAGGTATAGAGATGAGGCCCGCACTATTCACAGTGAATTGCAAGACGGCAATGAATTCCTTGCAAGCCGTTTGAACACTTGCATCGAGGTGTATGGGATGTAGGTGAAGGGGCTGGGTCGCTGAGTGCTCGAACACTAAGCTATAGCAACAATCTCATTGAGGATGAAAAAATGTCGATCGACACAACATTCAATTTCTACTCAGACGCGAAGGGCCGTGACCCTGACCGCTACAGCCCAACGCTCAAAAAACACCACAAGGCATTATGGAGTAAGCCGTTGCCAAATGGTAAAAACTTTGAGGTAAGCGATAATACACGAGGCGCTTATTTACATCATAAGTCAGAACTGGGAGAATTCTATTTGGGTAGCGATGCTATCACACACTCGTATAAAAATCACATCAAATTGCAGCGGCTTGTACAACAAATCCCAAATGAAGTGGATGAGTTATTTGATACAGGATCGACCATCGGGGGTTATATCGTTTTCCCAGGCAATCAAATAGATCGGAAGTTTACCATCAATCAGGCACGGGGAGTACACGGACGAATCAACGATAGATTCGACTTGACGTTGGAATGCATTCGGCTCTACTATCTTGGACAAACAAGTCCGCTATTTGACACCTTGTTGAGGTACAAGGGCTTCTTCGATCTGTTCGGCAGTTTTGTCGGCTACATCCAATTCTTCCTATTGGACGACCTGATTGATGAAAGGAACGACGTGAAATTCTATCTGCCATTCGATGGATTTAAAACACGTCCGACTATTGCCGACACGAACCACTATCTACTGTACAAAGCGGGAGTAATGAAGTTTATTAAGGCCAGAAACAGCAGGATCGAAGAATACGCCAAAGAAAGAATGACGAAGTAGGGGGCTACAGTACCGATTTGAAACGAACACACGAAAAGCGATATCAATAATGACACAAAAGAAATACTCAGTTATATCTGGTCTAGCATTCGGACTCGTGCTTTCACTCTCGATTATCCGTTCAGGGGGTGCTAATCATTTTCTTAATGGCGAAGCAGTTGGCGGCAAACTTTACCTGCTGGCAGACAAACTTCAATTCAAGTCCCACGGCTTCAACATTCAGAATCACGGACAGATAATAAACATTGAAGAAATTAAAGAAGTAAAGTATCGCAACATCCTTGGACTATTTCCTACTAGACTTGCAATTACTACATATGACGGAAAGACTGAAACGTATGTCGTTGGCGAGAGACGGCTTTGGAAGGAAGCAATCGATAGGCTGATAGCCGACGCTGTAATGTACTGCTTCAGTGAAAATAGGACAGGCAAGGAAAAGTTGTAAGCAATAGATTGGCGCTCATCTCTCAACGAAGTGTCAAGCAAGGGAACAGGCTTTGTCCACGCAGCACAGCAATCCTGCACCACAAGGTTCTGCACAAGATGAGCAGACTACGGTGCACCGAATCGAACAGGGGAGTCCGTCGGTAGCAATTGGGTCCTACCTTCAGGTACTCGTGAATTTGGGCCTCGAAGACGGACTCGGCAAGGCGGCCTCTGTCGATGTGCTAGGACGCAAGTTGCAAGACCTAGGACTGAGCGCGAAGAAGCGCGTAACGACAAAGAAGTCGCGGACGCCAAAGCCATGACTGCAATGCGTTATCCGAGTTAGTTACCCGCGCATCACATCATTTAAAATAATAGATCACCTGCAGTTGTGGCAAGGGGAGTACTGCAATCTCATCCTGTATGAAGATCGTTATCGGCAGTTCGATTGCTAGAGAGAAATTTCTGCTGATGAACCATTCATAGCCAACACCAATGCCAGCTCGTATTGGTGCATCAAGTTTATTCGTGTCGCCCTTTGCGGCGTGGTAGAAACCTGCTCCTGCGAGCGCGTACAGACTCGAATTCGTAGTGGTATTTAAACGGTATTGTCCTTCGAATCCAACCGTCCACAGTGGGTCGTTGATTGCCAAGTAGATGCCGTTCACCTCAAAAACAAACCGATTGGCCAGGGAGTACCTTACCGTCACACCGCTACCAGTTGCAAGGCCCACCTGCAAACCAACACCAAAAAAATTCTCGTCATCTAACTCCGATGCCAACGTATTCGATGAAGTTGCCGTCGCGGTAGGGGGCTTAAGAGTATCGGTCTGAGCCGTTGCCGCAAACGGCACGATGGCAAGAACGAATAGTGCAAGTAGTGTGGTGCGCATACAGCGAGATCCTTGTAGTTTTGGTTCGAGATCAAATTACGCAATTGGCTCGGGTAGGGCGGAAGAGCCGCCACTCTGTTACACACCTCTCCCCGCGTCACAATTGGACACACCGGAGTAATGTCCCCCCTTGCGGCGGACGAATGTGACAGGTATGTGGCGGACGAAAGTGACAGGTTGCGGCGGACGAAGCTGACAGGCTTCGCCGGAGCAGACTGACGCCTCGCACTTGAGCAAACCGACACCAGATCGACCCTCGCACTGATCATCGATTGGCAGCCGAAAGAACGGTCGCTGATGCTATTTTGGACCGCCTCATCTATGGTGCTCACCTGCTGGAACTCCGGGGTGAATCGCTCAAGAAGAAAGCCAACGCCGATCTCGAAACCATGCATTCCTAAACAACTGTTTTTTACAACTGCTGGCAGACAATGAACGAGTGTTCTGGCAGAATTTCAAACTGTCACGTTGCTTCGGTGTAGGGGGGGGCATCTTCCCCGGTGTGTCCACACGAGCGTTCTGGAATTTTCATGCGGATCTGTTTAGTCCTGTACTTTTTATTGGTCGTCTTTCTGGACGCGGGGGCACAGTGTAACCGCATATTCATGGGAAAACCTGGCGACAAGTACATCGTAGGCTCACGTCCCAATTATAATGTCTGGGGTACAATTACCCTCTCAAGGGACTCAGTCGGTGAGGATGGCTCACACTATATCTTCATTCGTGGCGAGGACAATAGTGAGGGACTTGCTTGGAAGGTTACCACCGAGGGCTACGTCTATCGGCCTAATCCTGATCGCTCATTCCCAACAAACAGTTTTCGCTTATGTGCCGAGCTTGGAAGCAGATGGAAGTTGTCAAGTAGTAACCAGAGTTCAGACAGCATAATTTTTACCGGCGATGAGGTTATTGATGTTCTGGGTAAAGATCGTAACGCAAAACGTTTCGTAACACTGAGTCTTTACCTCGGTGAGTGGGTGCCGATTTTTGAGAATTTCGTTATAGATACGTTTGGGCTCGTTCTTACTCGCGACCTGAACCACGGTGAGGAGAGTTACCGTCTTCTTGGTGCCGTGATCAATGGAGTATATCACGGTGACCCACGACCAGTGAATGTTGTGACGGAGACTACCTTGGTGGATTCCCTTGCTCGAATAGACAAAGGCATTTTTCGCATACCAAACGTTCTTAGTGATACAGCGATTCAGGTTTACAATCTCCGTGGGAATCTAGTCTTATCAACGTCGTGTTCCACTACTGGCTTCGTCGATCTTACTAGCTTACCCAAGGGCATATATGTGGTCGCGTTTTCTGGTAGCTCTAGTTCGGGTAGACGCTTCAGAGTTCTTGTTGAGTAGATGCTTAAGAAACTTATTCGGGACCTATTTCAAATTCTTTAGTGGGGGTCGAAATGTCTAAGCTGCTATCGGCTGTTTTCTTGGTATTGCTGGCTTCTCGTGCAATAGCTCAAATTCCAGCAACGTTCCCCAACTGGCCCAGTTGCTCACCCATGGTAGTGGCTGGAATGAGTAACGGCACGATTTTGCGTACGGCCTCCGTCATCGTAGAGTAAGACTTGTTGATTTCTATGTTTCGGGTCTGTTAGAATGCACTGACAGACCCTTTCACAGCTCGCATTCACTGTACAATTGTTAACAGGCTATCAGCAGTATCTCCCTTCAGCAGCTGGTCATATTTACAGTGATCCTCTGCAGCTTTTAGACGAGGTAGGCGAGCACCGAAGCTGTATCTGCTTCGCCGTGAAGAGGTTCGGCGTACGGTCAGCGAGAGCACACAGCGGAATTGCAGCCGGTAAACTGATGTTCACCGAGTTCCTTTTCGTGCCGTTGGTGGTGTGGGCATTCCGATGAATACATGCCAAGTCTTTGAACGGCAACTACAGGAATTTCTGTCCTAACAATAGGGGTCTGCTAGGGTTTTCAATTCGACGGATTTATGCGTTTAGCACGCCCAATCGCGAACTTTGTTCGGTTCCGAAGCAGTATTCGTACGAATCAGATGCTATCCGCACCGAATACCCACTTTCGGGCATGTCACGGGTTCTGGAATTGCCCTATCATTGCAGTTCGTCCGCATATCTCGATGTAACACGCTCTGGGAAATGATTGCATGAAGTGGATAGCACCGTCGGAGAAGGACACCGACAACGCATTGTTAGAGAAGAGGCTGTGGGATGCAGCGAATCAGCTGTGGGCTGGGGCCGGACTTAAACAGTCGGAGTATTCCGAGCCGGTGCTTGGACTAATCTTCCTACGATTCGCGGAAGTACGCTTCGCTGCACAACGCACGAAGCTCGAAAAAGAAGCGACGGGTTCGTCGCGACGTGGTTCTCGCGTCGACGACGCGACCGCGTATCATGCTGACGGCATTCTGTACTTGAATGAAACGGCGCGGTTCGATTACCTACTCAACCAGCCCGAAGCGACGAACCTTGGCAATACCGTTAACGATGCCATGCGCACCATCGAGAAGGATAATCCGCACATGTCAGGTGTACTGCCGAAGGGTTATCAGATTTTCGATGCACGCTTACTTGCAGAATTGCTGAAAACCATTTCAACTATTCCTGCAACGTTGGGTGGCGATTCGTTCGGTAAGATTTACGAGTACTTCCTTGGCACGTTTGCCATGAGCGAGGGACAAAAGGGTGGCGAGTTCTATACGCCGACGAGTATTGTGAAGCTGATGGTGGAGATACTCGAACCTTTTCACGGACGTATCCTCGACCCTGCATGCGGTAGCGGCGGAATGTTTGTGCAGAGCGCGCGGTTTGTTAGCGCACACAAAAAAGACCCCTCAAAAGAATTGTCGGTACACGGACAAGAACGTGTTGATGCAACCGTGCGGTTGGCGCGCATGAACCTTGCCGTGCACGGACTCGAAGGCGAGATAAAGCAGGGGAATGCTTACTACGAAGATTTACAATCGAGCACAGGCGCGTTCGATTTCGTCCTCGCAAATCCGCCATTCAACGTCAGCGCCGTCGACAAAGAACGCCTCGCCGACAGCGTAGGCCCAAACCGCCGTTTCCCATTCGGTCTGCCACGCACCGACAACGCCAACTACCTGTGGATCCAGCTCTTCTACTCCGCACTCAAAAACCCCGTCGCTGGTAAGGGTCTCGGAGGCCGAGGGGGCTTCGTTATGGCGAACTCCGCATCCGATGCGCGTTCGTCAGAACAAGACATACGTCAGAAGATCATCGAAGCGCACGCTGTTGACGTAATCGTCGCAGTTGGGCCGAACATGTTCTACACCGTCACGCTGCCATGCACACTCTGGTTCTTCGACAAAGGCAAAGCGGGAACGGAACGTGCAGACACCGTCCTCTTCATCGACGCTCGGCACACAGGCAGCTTCGGACCTGCGCATCGTTTATAGGTGCGTCTTGTTCTGGAGGCACCATTGCGCAAGAACACCCCGTGGCATATTCGTTGCGACGTACTGGCGTGTAGTTCTGGGCGCTGAAATCCTTTCCACGAACAAGGATGCCGAAGTGCTGTCACAGCGATGGAAGCGGATACATACAAAGAGTGATCACGCAGCAGACATGCGGCCTCATCGTCCACTGCTATTGCCACTCAAATAGAGTCAGCGTTAGAAAGAGATGTTTACTAACTTTGCACCGGAACGAGTGACCGATTCCATTCAACCCGGTTCGTGCGAATCACAAGAGTAGTTGGCCTACTGAATTCTACATCCACATGGGCAAGCAAGCGCGCCAAAACCTCCGATGACTCCATGACGATCTATGAAGCCTAACCTCGAAAATAATTCCCTACTTTGTCAGGCTTATCCAACACAAATGTGTTGTATAAGAGAGAAGATGTTGGGATTATAAGTGAGTTAGGGCACATGCTAAAAACCCACCGCACAAATGGCACATTTGGTTTTTGCCGACACACGAGCCAGCGCTTCAAAAAAACCAAAAGAGCTATTTTTTGCCAACGCACGGACAGACAGTACGACGATAATTCAAACACTTTTTATATTGAAAGACGATATATTCAAAAATTAAAACCTATTTTAGCGGCCTGACTCTTTGACGACATGAACAGAATAAAAGAAGTACTTGAAGAAAAAGGAATTAAACAGACTTGGTTAGCTGAACAGCTTGGCAAAAGCTATAACATGGTTAACGGATATGTGCAAAACCGACAGCAACCGAGACTTGAAGTGCTTTATGAAATTGCAAAAATCCTAGACGTGGAAGTTAAAGACTTACTGGTTGAACTTAAAAAAGACAAGAAATAAATGGCTAATAATATCGCTCCCATAGACCAACTAAAAGGTTTTTTAAACGAACTTTTTCAATTTGACTCCCAGGATTTGGATTTTGGGGTGTATAAAATCCTGCATTACAAGCGTAAAGAAATCAAAGATTTTATCGAAAACCTTTTGGTTGATAAAGTAAAGGAGCAATTGCAAACACTTTCTTCTGAAGAAGCCGAAAAGGTAAAAGAGCAATTGGCTGAACTAGAAAAAGACAGCATCATTGATGGATGGCTAAAAGCAGACGAAACCGAAAAGAAAACGCTTGAGAAATTCGGCAAGGACAAAATCAATCAATACCTTGAATTGCAAGGAAAATCAACTGAAGCAAAAGTATCTGTAGAGACCGAAAACCAAATTTACAACCACCTTACACTTTTCTTTTCACGCTATTACGACAAGGGCGATTTTATAAGCAAACGCAGGTTTGGGAAAAATGAAAAATATGTAGTGCCGTATAACGGAGAAGAAACCCATTTTCACTGGGCAAACCATGACCAGTACTATATAAAATCTTCTGAGACCTTTCAGCAATATGCTTTTAAAATCCCAACTGCATTGGGAACGATGGTTGTGAACTGTAAACTCACAGCTGCACAGATAGAGCAGGGTAACGTGAAAGCTGACGAACCCAACTTTTTCATAGTGGCTGAAAAAGAAGCAAAAATTGGAGTTGAAGAAAGCACCTTCTTTTTTGAGTATCGCCCATTGAAAGAAGAAGAAAAAAAGAACATAAAAGGAAATAATAAACAAGATGTATTGGACGAACAGGCTTTTGAACTAATCAAAACCGACTTCGTGAAAAATGTAAATCTCGCAGAGCTTTGGAAAACCGACAAAGATGGCAAGGCTTTACTGCTTAATAAACTACAACACTACACCCGTAAAAATAAATACGACTTCTTCATTCATAAAAACCTGAAAGGCTTTTTTCAGCGGGAATTGGACTATTATATAAAGTCTGAACTGATAGCTGTAGATGACCTTTATGTGAGTGAAACAGAAGGTTACTTCGACAGCCTCAAACACCGCATCAAAACCATCAAAGTATTCAAGTCTATTGCAGATACCATTATTGAGTTTGTCAGCCAGATAGAAGAATTTCAAAAGAAACTGTGGGAGAAAAAGAAATTTGTACTCAGCACCGAATGGGTGATTACCATTGACCGATTGGCAGAGTATGTTGGACAAGAAGCGGCTAAACTCATTCTGGAAGAAGTGATTAAGAATGAAAATCAGGTGGCTGAATGGATAGAGCTTTTTGGTAAAGGAAATGTCCCTAAAAATCTTACCATCGAATCTTTAAAAGCAGATTTGCACACTTGGAGAAAGTTGTCTATTGATACAAAGCATTTCAATCCAATATTTAAAAGCGAGTTATTAAATACGCTTGCCTCAAAAATTGATATACACGAAAGTCTTGATGGTTTTCTTCATAGGTCAGACAATTATCATGGTTTACAATTAATACAGGATTTGTATTCTTCAAAAATAAATCCAATATATGTTGACCCGCCATACAATACAGATGCGTCCGCAATCATTTATAAAAACAACTATAAATCCTCATCTTTCCTTTCGCTGATTGATCAAAGAATTAGATTGGCAGAAAATCTTTTAAGCAATGATTCAATGATTTGTGTTGCTATTGATGATGTTGAAGTTCTTGGTTTAAGAAAAATACTTGAAGAATACTTTTCAAAAGAAGTGGGTATAGTATCCGTCCGTTCAAATCCAGCAGGTCGGAAAACAAAGGGTAAGTTTTCACCAGCACATGAATACGCACTTTTTTTTGGGAAATCAAATTTAGCAATACCCCAATCATTAGAAATTACTGAAAAGAGATTGGATAGATATCCTGAAAAGGATGACGAAGGTAAATTTGCTTGGGCGAATTTCATTAGGTCTGGCACAGGAGATAAGAAAGAAGATCGTCCTACAATGTATTATCCAATTTATGTTGA
>JAWXBR010000014.1:0-37826 GCA_034440235.1 bacterium | reverse complement strand
GTTACGAACCACGCTCGTGAATGCATGCTGATACTGAATCTCGGGTGTTACCGAAAGCAGTCGACTTGTATGTAACTCATAGCGCACACCGAATAGTCCAGCTAGGTACAGTGGTTCTGTCGAAGGAAGCGGTCCAGCAATACTTCCCCGAGTCCGCGAGCCATTTTCAAATGTCCAGTCAACTCCGTCGGGTTGCAACAACAGTTCACTCTGCTCATAACTCTTGCTCAGAGGTATGCCCGCTATCATTCCAAGTTTCATATGCAGTCCTTTTACAAAAGGAAAACCAAGAGCAACGTATGGTTCGATGGCAACAATTCCATAGTTGGCAGCAATGCGATGCTCCGTTAGCCCCCTCGCCACATCTTGCCCCCTTATGATGTTCCCTACAAATTCGGTCTCGTGCAGAGCACCAGTAAGTAAGCTGTAAGACAGGCTAGCACCAGCGCGCATTGGCAAGCCAACAAGCGAATACGTCGGATCGTACTCCATACCAATGACAAGTGCGCCACCGAAGCCTAGACGACTACCGTATGTAACACAACACTCAGGCACGCCAGGCAATTGTGTAAACGACGCATTGTGAAGATTCGCACTGCCAAAGATGCCGCCGTGTATAAACAGCTTCGATGGCTCAGGGGTTGCGATTTCTGTCTGAGCAGGCAAAGACATTGCACAAAGACTGAAGCCAATAACGAGAGCAAGCCGCTTGTTCATCAACGCACGACGATGAAGGATGCTGCAACAGTGGCCTCATCAGTTGAAAGAACAAGCGTGTAAACGCCGGGTGCAAGCGACGAAACATTGAACGTGAATTTCGATGTCTGCATAGGAATGTCAACCTTCATGTTACCCATAACAATGCTGCTATTTGCATCAACAATATGCACTGTAGCCGATGCGGCATAAAGCGTATGTATGTGTGCAATAACAAAGTCCTGGGCAGGATTTGGCTGTATTGATGTAATAGCAAGTGAGGCACGTTCGAGAATTTTCCGTCCGGGATTTGGATTCACGATAAGTAATACACCATCGGCAAATGTATGCGAGACACTCGCACCGAACCACGTCGATGCCGTGTCGAGCACGAGCAAAGACGAGTCTGCTCTGCCGAGTCCGGCCGGACCTGATATTCGTGCGATCTCGTCGGCAACACCTATCGGCGTACTCGTATCACCGAACGATCCTTCGATTGTAAATCGAACGATGCGCCTGTCGTTTACAATTTCCTGTGAAACAATCGATGCTTTTCCGACCGTTGTCTGAATCTCTTGTGCTAGGAAGAGTTGTTGATCGACAGAAAATGCTCCGTCAATTACGCGCGTGCCATTGTAAGGCACCTCTTCGCGAATTACAGCAAGAATGGGAATCGATGTGTTCTCCCGCGGATCTGCAGATATCACTGGAATACTGAGGTCGACACTCCCCTTATACAACGACAACGATATATCTCGAGATGCAGCACAAGGTTCGTACTGCAAAGCCAAGACTGCTGGGGGCGACACTGCACCACCATCATATCGTACTGACAGAGTTGCAGAGTCGTGAGCACCAACTATAATTGGAAGTGTTGTGAGAAGGGTAAAGGGGGCTCCGGAGGTAATTGTGCCGGACGTTATGGTAACGGCATTGTCGGATGAGTTGTGAATCGTAAGCGAACGTGTTGGCACTTCTGGAATAAAAGGAAGAGCCGTATGTGATACGCGAACATCAGCACCCGCACCACGTCCCGTTACTCTCCACAAACGCCTCACATTGTTTTGGTCGGCATACCGAATTACAAGTGTCGCTGTGTCGAAGCCTGTACGAGTTGGCGCAAACTCTACGTCAATTTCTAATGTGCCACCCGGCGCTATCGTAGTGTCGAGGATATTATTCAACACCCTAAACTGCGCAGGTCCTACGACCTGCGTGTTGTTGATTCGTACCGAGTCGGCACCCGTGTTGCGAATCATAATAAATTTCTTTAACAATCGCTGACCAACACAAACCTCGCCAAAGTCCGTTAGGTCGCCAACGACAGACAGACTATGATCGATGCCTCGCATCTCAAAGGGAATTCGGAACTCGATACCACATGACTGAACACGAAGTGTATCGGTTATGCGGCCTGTGTCGGTGACAAGAGCCAGTATGTGAACATTAAGGCATGCACCGGCAAGCAAGGTGTCTGTCGTAATGCCGTCAGGAAGTGTAAAAACTCTTCCACTTTGGAACGAGCCGCTAGTAATTACAACAGGTACCGAACCTGTATTGCAGATGCGTCCGCTTACACTCGTATCAAGCGACCTGCCAAGTAGAACCGGAGGCAAAGTAATGTCGGCAGTTGCCAGCCTCGACGGAAGAATTCCAAAGACACCGTCCGACTGATCGTCCTCGGGCGTTGTAAATCGCTTGAGAAGCACATTGTTCGACGAGTCGATGCTTGTTGAGACGATGGCGTTTCCACTTGGACTGAAGTCCAGGTCTGAAAGAAACCCGTTGTGTCCAGACGCACCTGTAAGAGATGTCAGGCGTTGACCCGACTCTACATCATGCAATTCGAATTGCTCCTGACCCATGAAGCCAAGTCCTAGGTAGCGCGCGGTCGGACTAAATGAGCATGCTACCTGCGTTGGCACTCCACCACGATGTATAACCTGCCGCGTTAACGATGATGCGCGATCGAGTACATACGTGAATTGATTTTGTGCACGGAACTGGTTGTACGCAGGTGCCTGACCACCAAGTGCTGCAAGGCCTGTCTGCGAAACGTCTATGTTGCGAATTACAGGGTAACGGTCTAAAGCAAAGCTGGTGAGCGTTCGTTGCGTTTCCTGTTTTGTTGTTGCATCGTACGTAACAACACTGCCATCGAGCTGCATAACCGTGATAAGATTCTTCTCAATGACTGCAACAGACGCCGGAGCGTTCAAGACAATAGGAACACCCGAGTCGAGTGACGCCGCTGCAAACGTCAGAATCCGCGCTCTGAACTGAGGCACAACGTATACGGTCGTTCCGGCATCGTCTGCACCAATCGTACTCACAGCCATACTTCGTGGTAACGTCATCCGAGCCACCGGTGCAGCAGTTCCTGTTGTAAAACGTTGAAGCTCTGCAGCCGAACCAGATGATGTACTTATCGCTGCAACAAAACCATTCGTAGATGTGATATAGGTGATGGCTGAGATACCGGAGTTAGGGCCAACATCTGCAACATCATACGAGTTAAGCAGTTGTGCGTCGATCGCAGAAAACTCAACTATTTTACGATTGGTGTACCCAACGGCAAAACGCGAGCCATCGGGTGAAAACGCTACCGTTGTTGTTGGTGCACGTTGTCCGATTGCAAATCGGTCGAAGTTAGATTGTAGCTTCTGCGAAACGCGAATCTTTGCACTGTCGCTTATTTGTGCAGGTACCGTCCATACATACGAAGAGTCACTCGTAGAATCGATGTTGCTCCACGACCCACCATTGTTTGTTGACAATTCCAAGTAGGCTGCGAAGCCCAGATCCATGCCCTTCCAGCGCACTACAACTTTCTGACAGGGTGCAAATTGTTCTCCCCCATTCGGGGAGATCATTTGCAGAATCGTGACCCGAGGGTATGGGGCTGGGTTTGCTATTAAGAGGATGTCTTCACGAAAGCCATTTGAATAGTATGCCGTTAGAATGTCTGACACTGGCGCATCAGAGACTGGCGTAAACAAAAGATTCAGGCGGTAATCGAACGCTGGCACCATGTCGACAGGTGGTGGCGTTTTATCGATGATAGCGCCAATCCATTCGGTACGAAAGGCATTGGTTCGCGTACGGACAGAATCTAGGCGTGTGTTCAGCTCGTTACCGAACGCGTCTCTCGGTGATCGTGCGGCTGCAATCTTCAATCCGAATGTGTCTGTTCGGCCTGCCGGTACGCGGCCAAAATCGATCTTGCCGTAAAGCTGTCTACTAGTGCTGTCTTTTATAACAACAACAGAAGCGTCGACAACATTCTTGGCACCAGTGATGAGTCCGGTCTCGCCGTTATCGACAACAAAAATTGCAGTCGGTATGCCATCGTGTTTATTTGTCGAAATCCATTCAACAAGAGCCACATTGCCTGGTAATGCCGTGACCCTATCAGGTAACACCATCAGGTTGTTCTCAACGATAAAAACTTTTTCCTTGGTAACCGTAACGGGAGTCGCGCCGTGAGTTACAGTAATCTGGGTTCGAAGTCGGGGATATACACCCTTACCATCAATCTGCGAGTTGTCGCTAAAGGGAACGAACCTAACGGTAAGCTGTGCATTGACGCTCACGACGCCGATAATGAGGCATACCCATATAAGACCAGTTCGCAAGGCGAAGCGGCGCATCGATCCCGAGGTCAGGACTGCGGCAAGGGGCATGAATATCCGATTTTGGAGGGGTGCGGAGACGTTTGCAATTGAAAAATCGTTACAGGGCTGCACTCGGAGCAGAAACATATCGACGAAGGAAGTCGACAACGACAGGATCGGTGGTGGCGCGGAGTTCGTCGACAGTTCCCTCGAAATGCACCAGGCCTCCTTCAAGCATCACAACCTGGTCTGCGATGTTGAAGACACTAAAAATATCGTGCGAGATTACGACAGAGGTTGCATCAATTGTGTTATCGAGCGTCTCTATTAAGTCATCGATCTGTTGTGATGTAATTGGATCGAGGCCTGTTGTTGGTTCGTCATAAAAAATGTAGTCTGGCTTGCCAACCAGTGCCCGCGCAACACCAACACGTTTTTTCATACCACCAGAAAGATCGCTCGGCTTTTTCAGTCTCAGATTAGCGTATTCTGCTTCATAAACAGGCGTCCCTTGTAGCGTGAGCGCCGGAAGTAGACCAACGGCAGAGAGGACACGACGTGCTTCGGCATCGAGCATAATTTTATCTGTTATGCCATGCTCGACCAATGACATCACGATGTTGTCGAAGACATTTAAAGAGTCAAAGAGTGCGGCAGCCTGAAACACATAGCCGATGTGTCTCCTCATTCTAAAAAGCTGTTCCTGAGACAGTCGGCTAATGTCCTGACCGTCTACGATCACCGTGCCTTCATCGGGTACAAGAAGCCCGACAATGAGCTTGAGTAATACGCTCTTGCCGCACCCCGACCGCCCAATAATACATGTCGTCTCACCCGCCTTTATGGTAAGGTTAACGCCACGAAGAACAGTCTTTTCCCCGAACGATTTTTTGAGGTCTTTGAGTTCTATCATGCAGCGACGTACCGACGTTTCACGACATCGATCGTTCCTAGTGGAATTGCACTGATTAGACGACGAGTGTAGTCGTCCTTCGGTGCTGCATAGATCTCGTTGGCAGTTCCTGTCTCTACAATTTTTCCCGCATTCATAACAGCGATCCTATCGCTTATGAACTTTACTACACTAAGGTCGTGCGAAATGAAGATGTAGGTGAGTTTGAACTCTTCACGTAGCTGCACGAGTAGATTCAGCACCTGTGCCTGTACCGACACATCGAGTGCACTAACCGACTCGTCACAGATAAGCAGCTTTGGTTCGACGGCGAGAGCGCGGGCAATACAAATACGTTGACGTTGTCCGCCCGAAAACTCATGCGGATAATTCGAGAAGTGCCGACGCAACAAACCAACCTTATCGAGCAGATACTGAACACGTTCACGCCGTTCTTTGTCGTTAGAGCCAATGCCATGTACCTGAAGCACCTCCATGATGGCGCTTCCCACGCTTAGTCGTGGGTTAAGGGATGAGTAGGGGTCTTGGAAAATGATCTGGAAGTCGCGACGCGTGTCTTTAAGCGCTGACGTGCCCAATGCGCGAACATCTTTCCCATCAAACATTACCGTGCCACCCGTTGGTTCAACGAGTCGTAGAACTGCACGTCCTGTCGTTGTCTTGCCACACCCCGATTCTCCCACGAGGCCGAGCGTTTCGCCCTGCTTTACGTTAAACGTAATTCCATCGACTGCCTTTACGTAGCCACTGACCTTGCCAAACAAACCAGATTTAATAGGGAAGTATACCTCGAGGTCTTTGACATCAAGCAGCGGTGTTTGAGTTGCTAGCGAGGCGTTGCGTGCATCAATTTCGACCGAAGAAAATTCGAGTTCGTGTAGGTGATGTTCGACAGTATCGTGTAGACGCTCTACGATTGTGCCGTCTGGGTTTTCGTCCATAAAGTCGCGCACTGTCGGTAGAATGCGAAGCTTTTTGTCGAGGCGCGGACGACATGCGAGGAGCCCCTTCGTGTAAGGGTGTTGCGGGTCCTCGAAAATCTGCTGTACAGGCCCCTTCTCAACTATCTTACCACGATACATAACAATTACATCGTCGGCTATCTCTGCAATCACACCAAGGTCGTGTGTGATAAACATCATGCTCATACCGCGGTCTTGCTGAAGTTGTCGCATGAGATCGAGAATGGTTGCCTGTACCGTTACGTCGAGTGCTGTTGTTGGTTCGTCGGCAATGAGAAGATCGGGATTACACGACATTGCCATTGCAATCATTACGCGCTGCTTTTGTCCGCCCGATAATTGGTGCGGGTACGAAACCATCATGTTTTCTGGACGTGGCAGTTTTACCTCATTCATCAAATGCAGTGTGCGCTTACGAGCCTCCTCTGTCGACACCTTCTGATGCAGTTTGATTGCTTCGATGATCTGGTCGCCACACGTAAACACGGGATTTAGCGACGTCATCGGCTCCTGAAAAATCATGGCAATACGGTTGCCGCGATACGTGCGCATTTTGTCTTCAGAGACCTTCAGTAAATCTGTCATAGAACCGTCAGGCTCATGAAACAGAACCTCACCTGCCAGAATGCGTCCCGGCGGATCCTGAATCAGGCGCATCACGCTCAGACTAGTTACCGACTTGCCGGAGCCCGACTCGCCGACGATGCCGAGGGTGCGTCCTCTGTTAACGGAAAAACTGACGTCATCAACCGCACGGACAACATAGTTGTCGGAACGGAATTCGGTAACGAGATTGGCGACTTCTAGTAACGGTGTCATCTAGCGAATCTAGCTAGAGTGGCGTGAATTATGGGTCCATGCCTTAAGCACGGGTGCCCCGCGTTTTAAGAGCCCGAACCTCGCGTGTAAGGTATCCGTTGGCGAGAACACGTCCTATACTCATGGCTAGAGCTGCGGCGATCGCTCCTGGCCATGACGTAAACAGCACCAGGACGGCCATTACAAAGGCAACTGATACTACTTCTGTGACCGTTGACATTGTGACGGCAACATTCCTGCGTGATGTGATGAGTATTGAGCGTTGCACCGAGTACATCACTGCAATCGTGGGCAGCACAATCAATAATTGTGTCGGCAGCACGGCAAATGACGCGAGCTCTGGCGTAAGTCCGTACACATTTCTAAACACTAGGTCAATTAACGGCGTAAACGCCAACAGCCCCAAGAGCAGCGTCGTTCCACCCGCGATATACCAGCCTACGCGACGTATCACTGCTTCGTTTTCACGCTTCTCACCCATAAGCGCAATACCAACTTCCTGGTAGGAGAACCCGAAGCTTCTAAACAGAAATACGAGCGAGTCGACAACCGGCAGTACCGCAAGTGACATGACAGGCAGTGGTGCTCTGTTCATAAATATTGTTAGCATTGGCATCACGGCAAAGCCAATGACAGACGTCATCGCAAGCGGCAAATGAAATCTAAATATCTCTCGCTGGGTAAGGGGCTGCCTTTTCGTGACATCCCCATCGGCTGTATGTGGAAGGTCTGCGATTACCTTGCGTGCCATAAAACGCGTAGTAAATGCCTCGGCGATCACGCCGCAACTAAGACCCAGTGTGCCGATGAGTGCACCGGGCAATGAATTTGACAGAACCAGTAGTGTAGCCGATCCTGCCATGGCACTAAACCGCACGATGGTACCCATTGCAACAAGCCGGGTGCGTCCGTTGCGAATGAGCACACCCTGCATCGACCTGCGATACCCCACGGCAGCAGGAAACGGTATCATCCCCACCAGGGCCCAATGCATTGGATTTGCGATGTTGTAAGGCAAACGCAGAATGTCAATCGAAAGCACATGATAGACTGGTGGAACGACGATAAGCAGCATGCCGGTTGTTACGAGAAGATTTACTTTAAGGGCATATTTCTGCAATTCTACTAGCGAGGCTCGGTCGCGGGCGAGGGCGACTGTGGTGCTTAGGAGGTGAATGACGGGCGACTCGATAAGCATGCCCACCGCGATCGCCACACCGTACGCAGCCAGGTTTAGTGTGGGATCGGCTAAGCGGGCTATGATCGATGTAAGTACAGGACCCTCTGCTGACATCATTATCCATGTGGCGCAAAGTGGGGTCCAGAATCGAAAAACATCGCGAGTTGACAACATCTATGCAATATTGCGCTATGTGTTATGAAGATGTACAGCATACACCGAAAAGCCTGAAGACATTGTTGGCAGTCTTTCTTGGCATTAGCGTAGTCGTAAACGCAATTATTCTGTTTGCAATGGCTTCGGACGGTGGAAAACCGGACTGGGTAGTAATGGCCGGTGGGCTTTTATTAGCGCCATTTTGCCTTGCCTTCACGTATTTCATCTTTGCTACTTCCAAGATGCGCGTGATTATAGACGCTACCGAGGTGCGTGTACGATTCCGTCCATTCCACATTGCAGACCGTCAGATTTCATGGTCTGATGTGCAGAAATGCGATATCCGCCCCGTCAATGGATTCGGCGAATTCGGCGGCTGGGGTATCCGCTGGAACCCCTTTAATGGCAAGATGGGATATATATGGGGAGGCACAGACGGTTTTGAATTGACGCTGAACAACGGCAAGCGCATTGTTATTACAGTAACCGACAAAGACGCACTACGTCGTTGTTTGGATGAAATCCAAACAGTTACCGTAAGGTGACGTAACCATTACCTAGCGGTCAACTTGGCGTTACATAGCGCGGATAGTTTCGTGGCAGAATTTGTCACAACCTATCGGAGCACAAAATGAAGCCTTGGCTTCTCGTAATTACCCTCGTTTGCACTATCTCTGCAGCAAGCGCCCAAATCTTTCCAGCTCAGATCGAGCCAGCTACCATGGTCCCTTACCTTACGCACAAGGTAGTTGTACCACCAAGCCCCTTGAAATCTCAAATCTTGTTTGTCGGTAGCACCGACGATGTTACAACTACGGCTACCTATACATCCCCTGCTGGCACAGCGAAAGCCAAGCAATGGCATGACTTCATTGGTATTTCACCAAAGCGTGCAACAGATCCAGCTAATGCAGTCGGATGGGTTTCAGTTAACCACGAAATGGTTGAAAAGAACGATAAGATTGGTGACGGTGGTGGAATGACAGTATTCCGCTTAGAATGGAATCAGACGCTTGGCAAATACGAAATCGGCACCACGACACTTGCCGACGGACGTTCTGGCAAGTTTCACAACGTAGACTTTGTTAACACTGTTGGTTCGACGGGAATGAACTGTGGTGGTATCGTTTCGAATGCGGATGGACGCATCTGGACAGCGGAAGAATGGTATCAGGCAAGCAATACTGGCATCTACTCCGATGGCAATGGTATTCGTGATACAACTGACTTTGTAATTGGTACAACCACACCTGCTGGCTTCCCAGGCTACAACGGACAAACAATCAAGGCATATCAAAACCTTAACTACATGGTTGAAATCGATCCGTACGAAGCAAAGGCAATCCGCAAGCAATACAACTGGGGCAAGATGGGGTATGAAGGTGGCGTTGTAATGCCAGATGATAAAACTGTTTACCTTGCCGAAGATGGCGACGCTGGCGCTTCCCTCTTGAATAAGTTTGTAGCGACAACTCCTGGCGATTTCACCTCGGGAACACTGTACGCGTACAAACAGAATGCCGGCGCATTCACGGGTACGTGGGTCGAGCTCGACAACTCGACAGCAGCGAAGGCGTTGTCCGCTCACTCACAAGCAGCAGCTCTTAACGCTACCGGCTTTACACGTCTCGAATGGCCAGCTCTCAATAAGACGGATGGCAAGATTTACATCACAGAAACGGGTACAGACAAGCCAGGTTCTACTAACAAAAAGAACAAAGCGCTAGGCTACACAATGCCTAAGCACGCTACTGATCGCGCTACAGCTCTAGGAACTAGCGTTGATTCGGCTGCATACTGGGATTACTACGGCCGTGTACTTGTATTCGACCCAGCAGATAACTCGATTAAGACATTCTTAGAAGCCGGGCCATACATCAATGATGCTGGTGCTTACGTACCATATCCAGATAAGCATCTTTCTAATCCAGATGGTCTTTCCTTCCTGTACATCGCAAACAAGACGTTCATGCTTGTGCAAGAAGACCTAAATGGCAGCACCTTTGGTCGTGCTCCATTTGGCGTTACAAACCGTCCATGCGAAATGTACATGCTCGACATGAGTGTTGCTCCAACGCTAGCCAACTTGCAGCGTCTTGCAATTACACCGCAAGGTGCGGAAATCACTGGTGCGATTGCAACGCCAGATGGCAAGGGTGTACTGTTCAACTCGCAACACCCTTCGGGCTTTAACGAAGCGCCATTCAACAACTCACTTACAATGGTTGTCTACGGTTTCGACGCTGTTATCTCGGGTGTACAAGAACCAACAGAAGAAGAGCGCAAGGATGCTGAACTGCGCATCTATCCTAACCCGACATCACGCGAAATTCGTTTTAACCACGCAATCGATGCTGCTCTCTATACATCAGATGGACAACGTGTACGCGTTATCACCAATGCAGAAATCATGGACATTCGTGACCTCGCATCTGGCTCTTACTACCTGATGACTGCTGACGGTAAGGTTCAAAACGTTCTGCTGCAGAAGTAAGTTCTCATAGCGTTGACCCAAATAAGTAAACGCAATCTCATTCAGAGAGCGGGTCGGATGCAACAGCATTCGGCCCGCCTTCTGTTTTAATAGACATGTGCCATTGGCACGACCCAGGTAGTCTTATGCGCCTCCCAGTTCTGACCGTTACCCTTGTTCTGACATGCCTCATCCTAACATCGGCGTTGTCTACAAATGAAAGCACCAATCGTGTACAGCTCATTCGTAGCGCGCTTCTCACAGACTATGATGTCTTTCTCGAGTGTACAACAGTTCTGTCTGCAACTATCGATTCTGTGCAGCGCGGACAGCTCCCTCTTACGCGCGCGCGCGCAGCCTACATACGAACACGCATGGCGTACAAGAACGTCGAAATGTTCCTAGAGTATCTAGACCAAGAGTATGTAAACAGTTATCTGAATGGCGCGCCTCTACCACGCTCCGATCGCAACTCGTCGTTCATCGTAATTATCGAGCCCGAGGGACAGCAGATTATCGAGGAGATGCTGTTCTCGGACGCCGCCTGTACAGACTCTGCCTTGACTCAGCTCGTACCCAAAGCCGCGCTACTGCGCGACAATGCACAACAGATTAGGCCAATTGTGCGAAGCGCGCCCCTTACCGACAGGCATTGCATGGCAATGCTTCGGCAGTCTATCGTGCGACTGGTTTCTATGGGCATAACAGGCTTCGATTCGCCGGCCTCTGGCAACACAGTAAGGGAACTCCGCGTGAATGCACAACGCATTGCGTGGCTTGCACATATTTACGTCGAATCACTTCCTCACGAACAGGCCGAATTGCAGTCGCAGGTGAAGGGGCTCTCGAAGGGGCTTGTTGCGTTCTTCGACAAACAGAAATCGTTTGAGCAGATGGACCGAGTCGCGTTCATACGCGACTGGGCCGATCCACTTTTTGGCGCATTGTTGGATGTGCAGTTGGCGCGTAGTATAGAATCGGTGGAAGACTATACGTCTTTGCCCCAGGCAACAAACTCAAAGGCGCGTCACATCTTCGACGCGTCGCTCTTGAATGCATCCTACTTCACAGGAATTCCTGCGAAAAACTGCACGCCAGAATTGGTCGAGCTCGGACGCACGCTCTTCTTCGACCCGATTCTTTCGTCGACAAACGATCGTGCATGTGCATCGTGTCATAAACCCGAGAAAGCGTTTACGGATGGGGCATCCACAAGCATTGCACTAGGTCACGATGGCAACATCCTGCGCAACGCGCCCACAATTCTTAACGCTGCCCTCGCTGATAAATTTTTTTATGATCTGAGAGCATCAAGACTAGAAGACGTTATCGATCATGTAGTGACGAATGATCGCGAATTCGGGTCGACAGTGTCGGACATGGTAGCACGCATCCGCACGAGTGCTGAGTACGCGCAAAAATTTGCACTTGCCTTTCCGAACGTCAGCGACGACCGCAACAACGCCCCCAATGGCGTTACCGAGCGCATTCATTCGTGGAGTGTGGGACAAGCCATCGCCGCATACATCGTATCGTTAACGCGGTTCAACTCTCCCGTAGATCAGTATCTGCGCCGTGAAACGAAGGTTCTTGCTGCACCGGTGCGGCGTGGTTTCAATCTCTTTATGGGCAAGGCGGCGTGCGGGACTTGTCATTTTGCTCCGACGTTTACCGGACTAGTTCCGCCACGTTATACCGAAACTGAATCTGAAGTTCTTGGTGTACCAACACAACCCGTTGTTGCGCATGCAACCCTCGACGCCGATATCGGACGTTTCGGCGGTACAATCAAGGATCAGGTTGTCTTTCTTCGTCACTCGTTCAAAACGATGACCGTTCGGAACGTGGCCCTCACAGCCCCCTACATGCATAACGGCGTTTACAAGACGCTTGAGCAGGTAGTCGACTTTTACAATCGTGGCGGTGGCGATGGAATTGGTATTCCACTTAAGTATCAGACGCTTCCCTTCGACAAGCTCGACCTAACAGCGCAAGAACAACGCGACCTTGTGAGCTTCATGAAAGCACTTACAGACACCGCTGGCTTTGGCACACGTCCGTCGCGCCTACCCGTCATCGATGGCCGTGCCGAACTCAACAAACGTGTCATCGGCGGGGTATACTAACCTTGGTTATTGCTCATTCACGGCTCAGACTGAAACATGTGTGGTTCATGCTGCAGCTCCTGTTTGTGTTATGTACGTGTGCTTCGATGCAAGTGGCTGACGAAGGAGATTACAAGCGCTTCGTTGCGCCAATTGTTCTGCGAAACTGTGTGCCCTGTCATTACGCTGGCGGACCGGGTCCGTTCCCGCTAACCACGTTCGTTGAGGTCAGTAAACACGCTCGTCTAATTGCCGAAGTCACGGCAAGCAGATTCATGCCTCCGCAGCGAAACGATCCGAACTACCGTAGCTTTGCTCACGAGCGTCGGCTATCCGACTCAGAGATAACTGCTATTGGAAAGTGGGCTCGCGGCGAGACACTCTTAGATGTCGTTCGCAACGAGGCCGATGTCGTTCGCAACGAGGCCGATGTCGTTCGCAACGAGGCCGATGTATCGATTGCGATGCGCTCTCGGTTGCGCATCCCTGGTACGAATGCACAGACGTACTACTGTTATGCCATTCCGTTCGAGTTTACCGAGGAACGGTGGGTGCGAGGCATTCACTATGTGCCAGGTAATCGCACGTTATCGCACCATGCCAGTTACCAGGTACTCGAAGTCGCACCGGACATTTCACTGAAGAACGTACCCGAGTACTTTCAGTACACCGACTCGCAGTTTGTGGACGACAATCATGATTATGAGTTCTTCAATCTTGTTTCGCAAAGGTTTGGTCCGCCGATAGAAACATTCCACGGAGGCTGGTTGCCGGGCATGCGACCACTCCTCTATCCCGAAGGCATTGGGTTTCGACTACCGAAACGCGGTGTGTTGCTTATTCGAAATCTGCATTATGCTCCTACTCCAAAAGAAGATTGGGATAGTGCACACGCCGACATGTGGTTTGGTAAGGACACGTCACGCACGATTGTGTTTGCAGCATTCGCGCCTAGGCTTGCACCAACAGATCGATTCATACCAGCAGACACCGTGGTTACACACCACATCTATGCTCGCATTCGCGACTCTATAAGCGTACTCAACATAAACCCACACATGCATCTTCTCGGACGCACCTTTCGTGTCTGGGCAGAGACTCCTAAGGGCGACACCATACCACTTGTGTACATACCAGACTGGGACTTCGATTGGCAAGAGTTCTATCAGTTCAAACGTCCGGTCGTAATACCCGCTGGCAGTGTGTTGAACGCCGAAGCAACCTTCGACAACACGGCTCAGAACAAGCGTAACCCGTTTCATCCCGCGCGTAGTGTGCCATTCGAAGCTGGCATGGATGATACAAACGAGATGATGCGTCTGGTGTTACTCGTATTGCCGTATCGCAATGGCGACGAGAATATCAATCTCGATTAGCATCGTACTTTGCGTGAATGAAACGCCAAACTCGTCTACAACGGGGCCACATGTGAAACACCCGACACAAGTGAAACACACTTCAACCAGCCTAATACTTACACTTTCTGTTGCTGTGTTGATATGCGCATTGCCTGCGCGCGCCACAGACACGATTCGCGTATGCACATACAATGCGCTAAAGTTTTCGCAGTCGAACGAAGACGGACGTGTTCCGATGTTCCATCTGATTCTCGACTCTTTGCGGCCAGACATCATGGTTTGTCAGGAGGTCGACGACGCATCGATGGGTCCGCGTTTCGTAACCGACGTTCTTACATGGGCACCGTTTGCATCGAGTCCGTTCATCGACGGTCCCGACACCGACAATCAACTTCTTTACGATCAGAGTAAGTTCACGTTTATTAGTCAGCGCAGAATACCTACAACACTTCGTGACCTTGCAGAGTTCGTGGTTGCAACAATTCCAGAAAACGGTGTGCAGCCCGATACGATTGTGATTTATTCCATGCATCTAAAAGCTTCAGACGGCAGCTCCGAAGCGGCTCAGCGGGCATCAGAAATCAATACACTTATGTCTTCGATTAGCTCACAGCGCTACGCGTTGTTATGTGGCGATCTGAATATGTACGGCACCAACGAAGCCGCGTACAAGGCAATTACCGGAGTCTCTGCAGTGCGTCGTTTTATCGATCCACTCGGCACAACGTGGGTGCGCAATACCGCTGCGTCGGCGGCTATCTACACGCAATGCACGCGTAACGTCACGCTTGGTGCATGTGGAGGGGGCGTAGACGGGGGGCTCGACGATCGTTTCGATTACATCTTTGTTAGCGAAGCATTGGCAACACGCTTCGTACCAGCTTCTTACAAACCCTTCGGCAATGATGGTCTTCCTAGGCTTAACGCCAGCATTGACGAGCCCCCTAACACACTTGTCTCAGCTTCGATGGCTGCTGCGTTGAAATGTGCGTCAGACCATTTACCTCTATCTGTAGACATCGTAGTCGGCGAAACGCCAGCGGATGTTAACGAAGAGAACGTGCTTGCGATCGTATTGTCGGCGAATCCATCGAGCGGACGCTTTCTTGTTTCGCAACGCCTAGCCGGCACAGCAATATCGGTGTACAATATGAACGGTAAACAAGTTTATAATACGATCGTTCAATCCGAAACCATAATGATAGATCTTACGGCGCAACCGTCTGGTATCTATCACCTTCGTTGCAACGAAGGTGTCGTCCAGCTTTCAATCGTGCGCTAGTCCGCCGTGTAAGGTCAGCACATCACAGCAAGTGTGGCGCCTTGCCTTCTCGTAGCATTGCGATGATTTTCTTGAAGCGTTTCTCACGTGTTTCGGGCTTGGCCGCTGTCATTAGACCGTAGCCGATGGCGTATTTGCTGGCTTTAGAAAGTGTGTCGTAGAAGGCTTGTCCGGCTGTCCACCCATAACACAACGCAACCTCGACAGCCTCCGCATACGAAATGGTTTTCTCACCAGACGCTTTCTTGAACAACTGCATCCATATACCCTGATGTTTAGCATGGTTTTTCTTCAACCATGTTTCGAACACTTTTTGTGTACGAAATGCGATGACAGGTTTTTCGACAGGTGTGGCAGGCATAGGTAAGTGGCTCGTCGCCATCAAGAAACTGCGCTAGTTGTCGGCATAGGTTGCTGTAATGCCAATCCTGAGCCATCGCGGCGGGGCAGTGCCGAATCCAGTCTCGATGTATCGAGTGTTCCAGATGTTCACGACTTCGGCCATGAGGTCTAGGTCTGGTGCAACGCCGCTCTGATGTAACACAGGTACGATAAGCTTTAAATCTCCAGTCGAGCGCAGCACATGATCGGAATACCGTTCGAACATTCTTACCAGAAATATTGCTGACATATTAAGGGGCAGTTCGAACGATGCCTGTACATTGCCCTGCCAACGTAGTTGCGAAAGTGCGTAGCGTGTTTGCACAGGTGATGAGAACGTGGCGTCGTTAAGATTGGCAGATAAACGTAACAGACTTACGTGCGTAAACGGAAGGTCTTTCATCATTACGTAGCTGACATTTGCTTCGATGCCATTTATGATGGTCGATTGGATGTTCGTAGCCTTGAACGGTAGGTTGTCACCTTGAAACGCATAATCGATGCCGTCGGTCTGATTTCGGCGAAAAAGCGAAATTCCCGTGTTAACTGTTGATGTTAGAGTATGTACCCAACCAACCTCTAATGAGAGTGCTGTTTCTAGACGCAATGTCGAATCGCCAATGCTTGTTGCGTCTTTGTAGAACAATTCTGTGTACGATGGTATTCTAAAACTACGATTCACCGTTACGTAGGCACGTCCACCATCATAGGCATGAGCAAGATCGGCGCCCCATCCAATTCCCGGACTGCGATCGCTGTACGCCATGATATTTGCACCTGCAGTTAGTCGTAACAAGTCTGCAAACTTTATCATGTGCTCAATTGAACCCCCAGCGCGGTTGCGATTATGATCGTTGAGATTGCTACTAACAATGCGATCGTGTCCGCCTTCGATTGCAATCGAAGACTCACCAAGAGCGGTAGAGCCTCTCAGAGCAGCCACGAGAGTTGCTGTATGGGTAGTATGTCGATTACGAGAAACCAGTGTATCGATATGCAACAACGTGTCGGTACGCTTTAGAAGGAATTCGTCGCCCGCAGCACGATACAATGCACGAACATCGAGATTCCATAACGAGTCGACTGGTGCTGTTACACCTGCCCCAGCTATCCATGTTACTGTCCGCTCCCACGCAATGGGAAATCGCGGAGAATAAAAAAGACCTGCACCATATGACTTGTCGAGCACGCTTCCGAAAGCCTGAATGTTTGCTTCATTGATGAAGGATTGCAAACGATAGGTAAGGCCCTTTAGGTCAAGGTCCGTTGACTGACGGTAGTCGCCGTGATGTATGTACTCTGCCGATAGGCCATGGGTTGTCTGATCGGTTTTAAGAGTACCACTCACGGAGGCGCCACGGTATGAAAAGTCACCCCCTGTAAGAGCCGCAGCAATTCGTGTCTCACCCCCGCCTTTCAAGATAATGTTCACCGAGCCATCCATCGCTCCGGGTCCGTTTCCTCGCGTCCCTCCGCCCATCACAACTTCGATGCGGTCGATGTCATCGACGGTAAAAGGCATCGCGAGTACGTTGTGCGCCGTCTGTACATCGCTGATGCGCATGCCGTTGATAAGGATGGCCGTCTGTTCGAAACCACCACCGCGAATGCTGATGTCAGCCTGTGCACCCATGGGTCCGCGCTGACGTACATCGACGCCGGGCAGATAGGCAAGCGCTTCAGCAATACTATGCACAGGCATCTGCTTTAACTCGCGCTGATAGAGCACATACACGGTACGTCCTACACTATCGAGGCGCTGATGGATGCGGCTGGCTGTGACCACTACGGGACTAGACACCTTCTGCTCGGGGAGCGGCGCTTTTGGCTCGACCGTAGTGTCGGCGCTCTGACCGTGTGCCTTAAGCGTTAGTGTGCCCAAGACCAAAAAACACAACAATAAAACTTTCATAATTTATTTTAGTATCCGAGCAGCCACGCAAAAATTAGCGGAGCGACAATGGTTGCATCACTCTCTATGATGTACTTCGGTGTTTCGATACCGAGCTTGCCCCACGTAATCTTCTCGTTAGGTACTGCGCCGCTATAGGAGCCGTACGAGGTTGTCGAATCGGAGATCTGACAGAAATACGACCAGAACGGCGTGTCCTCGCGTTCGAGATCCTGATGGAGCATAGGCACAACACAGATCGGGAAATCGCCAGCGATACCACCGCCAATTTGAAAGAAGCCAATGCCCTTGCCACCACTGTTAGCAGTATACCAATCGGCTAACCACATCATGTATTCGATGCCACTCTTCATTGTTGTTGCTTGAAGTTCGCCCGTCACGCAATACGAAGCGAAGATGTTGCCCATGGTGGAGTCTTCCCAACCCGGACAAATTATTGGGAGGTTTTTCTCTGCCGCTGCAAGCATCCACGAATGTTTTGGATCGATCTGGTAATACTGCTCCATCTCCTTGCTCAATAACATCTTGTACATGAACTCATGAGGCAAGAAACGCTCGCCCCGTTCCTGAGCCCCTTGCCATTGTTTGAAGATGTGTTTCTGAATTCTGCGGAATGCTTCTTCTTCGGGTATACAGGTGTCCGTTACGCGGTTGAAGCCGTCTTGCAAAAGGTCCCATTCTTCCTTCGGACCCAAGTCGCGATAATGGGGCACGCGCTTATAGTAGTCGTGGGCGACGAGGTTCATGATGTCTTCTTCGAGGTTGGCGCCTGTGCACGAGATAATCTGGACTTTGTCCTGACGAATCATCTCTGCCAATGTCTTGCCTAACTCTGCAGTGCTCATTGCACCTGCCAGAGTAATCATCATCTTTCCGCCTTCGGCTAGGTGTTTTTCATATCCCTTTGCAGCATCGATAAGAGCTGCTGCGTTGAAGTGCAGATAGTGCTCTTCTATGAATGCGGAAACCGGTCCACGAGTCATGATTTTGTTCCTTGTTTTGTGCACTTTTTTCGGGCAGCAAAGATAGGTCGTAGGCTCTATTGCATTTGTATCTTCGCACATGCAAAGTACCAACCGTACAATCGTTGTAACACTGTCTATCCTAGCAGTAATAGCTTCTGCAGCGGTGATTTACCTGCTGCAGAGCATCCTGATCCCATTCGTCCTTGCTGGACTGCTTTCTATCGTCTACAGACCTCTTGTAACGAAGCTGCGCTCGTGGAAGATTCCCATGGTCTTTTGCCTACTTGCAGTACTGGTTGTTACTGGTGGTGCGCTGTGGGGCATGTACACCATTATCTCTATTAGTGTTGATGCTGCCATCGAGAAAGCTCCCGAATACCAGGCGCGCATAGGCGACCTAACGACGCAGTTCAACGAAACAGTCAAGAAATTTTCAAAGATGCTCGCCTTACGTCCGGGCACAATAAAGCCCGACACGTGGCTAAACGCCGGCTCGGTATCTAGCGCTGCCGCGGGCGTTGCGAATAGTTTGGTGGCATTTGCGGGCGACAGTGTCCTTATTCTGCTGTTTTTGATATTCATGGTGCCAGGCGGAGAATTCTTCCCGCGAAAGTTGCGTCTGGCATTCGATGGTGTTACCAACTTCGACGTTGTAGCTGTACATCGTGCAGTGAACGAGAAGGTAAGGCGATACCTCGGCATTAAAACTATTCTCAACGCTGTAGTTGCAGTACTCACCTACGTCATTCTGTTGATTTTTGATGTTGATTTTGCAGCACTCATTGCCCTTATTACGTTCCTAATGCACTACCTGCCAAACATCGGATCGTTTTTATCGACTGTTATTCCTGGTGTCGTAGCGCTCGTGCAGTTCGGTGATTTTGGTCAAGCCTTGCTCATTGTGCTCATACTCATCGTAATGCAGAACATCATTGGCAACATCATCGAGCCAAAGATCATGGGTACGAGTCTCGACCTAAGTCCAGTGCTCGTACTTTTTGCACTTGCATTCTGGGGATGGATGTGGGGTGTTGTAGGCATGATTCTCTCAGTACCAATTATGGCTGTAACGAAGGTTGTTCTAGAGAACATTCCATCTACAAAACCTCTTGCCGTACTCATGAGCGGAACCCCTAAACCAAAGAAGCATAAGGTTTCAACAGATATTTCGGGTTCGACGAAGGAACCAGACGCACATAAAGCAAACGACCCATACGCTGCGTAATCAAATGCACTTCGAACTTCAAGACGTATCGGTTTCCTATAGCGGAATACCTGCTATTCGCAACGTTTCGTTTACGTACAACGGTGGAACAGTTGTACTTACAGGACCAAGCGGAGCGGGCAAAACCACCGTGCTCCGCCTGTTGATGGCCGACATCCTTCCAACGTCTGGCAAGGTGCTTGTTGAAGGGGCTGCCACGCAGAAGCTGCGTGGCAAAGAGATTCGCTTATTTCGAAAACGAGTCGGCATCGTACATCAGCATTGTCGATTTGTTAGTGTGTATACGGTGTATCAGAATGTGCTCTTGCCACTAGGATTATCTGGCCTGTCGCGTGCTGAGGCTAACAAGCGTTGCCTTGAACAACTTGCCGATCTCGGAATAAGCTATGTACGCAACAAGCTACCACATCAGCTTTCGGGTGGCGAACGTCAGCTTGCAGCTATTGCACGAGCCCTTGTCGCACGTCCAGACGTAGTCATTGCAGACGAGCCCACAGGCACGCTCGACGACGTTACCACAGCAACAGTAATAAACGTGCTTAAAAAGGTTGCATCAGAAAACACAGGCGTAATTCTTTCCACGCACAGCAGTCTGCTTACGCGTGCATTCACCGATGCAACAACGTTAAGGATTTATGAAGGTACCATCGCATGACAACGTCGAAGATTCACGAAGGCAACGCGATATGACACGCATTGTGTTGCTAGGTTATGGTGCAATGGGACGTGAGCTCGAGCGCCTGGCTCCCGCAGCTGGATGTGAGGTCGTTGGTGTGTATGACGAGGCAAAGCCCCTTACCCACAATTCGCCAGACGACTACGATGTTGCTATCGATTTTACCCTGCCCGATGTAGTCGAAAAAAACATCGCAATTGTGTGCGCGCACAAACGCGATATGGTTATCGGCACAACTGGCTGGTATGAACGAATGGCTAATGCACAGTTACTGCAAACAGAAGCTGAAAACGGCATCGTTTGGGGATCGAACTTTAGTGTCGGCGTACAGATGTTTTTTAAGCTGGCGCGCAAAGCGGCACGCCTTGCGCATGCGTTGCCCGAATACAGTGTCTCGATGCAGGAATGGCATCACGCGCGAAAGAAGGACAGTCCGAGTGGCACCGCTGTCACAACTCGCAACATTGTTTTAGAAGAAATGAAGCGAATCGAAGCAATGGACATTATGTCGATGCGAGAAGGCGAGATTGTCGGCATCCATACGCTCACGTTTTCGGGTCCACACGACACCATAGACATCACGCACGAAGCTTCAGACCGTGGTGGTTTTGCAAGGGGCGCTCTGCAGGCGGCGCGCTGGATACACAGACGTAAGGGTTGGTACGCCTACACCGATGTATTCGAACAAGTAGCCGCCAATCAGAAGTAACCACTTAAATGCCGCGCAGACACCGATCATACTCTACACAGCTAGCGCTCATATGTGCCACGTGTATGCTGTTTGTGTGTTGCACTTCTACAAAGCAAACAGATGAATCGAAACACACTGACACCTTAAAAAAAACGGATACCACTGATAGAAGAATAGATGGCACTTTTAAAAAAACAGATGCCACTGACCTAATCCCTCGACTACGCTTCAGTCCATCGGTACTTGTCACAACACCAGACTCTCTCGGCTACGTCACATCGAAGGTGTACATACACAACGACGGCGGCGATACGCTCGTGATGTCAGATGTCAAGGGTTCGTGCGGATGTGCGGGTGTCTCTGTACAGCGCAACAGAATCGCACGACTCGATTCCGGCATGATTTATCTGCAGATAAACACGAAATCATTTACTGAACCAAGCAACAACGTCGACTTCACGGTAAAAAGCAACGCCGAAAATTCTCCTGCCGTCTTTCGTGTCATTATTAACGTTCCGAAGAAATAATCATGAGCTACTGGCTCGTTAAAACCGAACCCGACTGTTACAACTGGGACAGCTTCGTCAAGGACAAGCGCACGATGTGGGACGGTGTACGCAATTACCAGGCGCGCAATAACATGCAGGCCATGGAGGTCGGCGACAAGGTGCTTTTCTATCAGACGGGCGACGACAAGCAGGTGGTGGGAACTGCGAAGGTCGTAAAGACTGCCTACCCCGATCCAACAACCGTCGAGCCTGCATGGGTCGTTGTAGACCTTGCACCCTTACAGCCCCTTAAAAATCCTGTTACACTTGCTCAGGTTAAGGCTCAAAAGGGGCTTGCCGACATAGCTCTTGTCAAGAACGGACGTCTTTCCGTCTTGCCTCTGACCGAAGAGGAATTCGAATTGATTATGTCGCTCAGTAAGTAAGCTACTTCTGAAGTCCTTTGCGGAGCTGCTCTACATCCTGACGGATCTTGCGATCGGTGTCGATGTAGTTGAGGATTTGCTGGCAGGAATGCAGTACTGTTGTGTGGTCGCGACCACCGAAGTGCATGCCTATGCTCTTAAGAGACATCTGCGTTAACTGTTTCGCGAGATACATGCACATTTGTCGAGCCAGAACTACTTCGTGCTTACGTGTCTTAGCGGAAAGCAGCGCGATATCCTGATTGTAAAACGCACCGACTTCCTGCTTGATGTCTTCGATAGAAAGAATGCGGGTAGAGGGCGAGTTGGTGACGCCACGGACAACTTCCTTGGCGAGTTCTAGGGTGAGTTCACGTCCGTCTAGAGAGACCTTCGCTAACAACGAGATAAGGCAACCTTCCAATTCGCGTACACTGCTCGATACGTGCCGTGCAATGTACTCGAGCGTGTCGCCTGGGATATCCATGCCTTCTTCCATGCTCTTCTGCTGAAGGATGGCCATCCGGGTTTCGAAGTCTGGTGGCTGGATGTCTGCCGTAAGGCCCCACTGAAAGCGGGAAATCAGACGCTCATCTACATCTGCCAGGTCTTTTGGCTGCTTATCCGACGTCAGAATAAGCTGACGTCCGGCTTGATGCAGAGCATTAAACGTGTGAAAGAACATGTCCTGAGTCTTCTCTTTGCCACCCAGGAACTGAATGTCGTCGACGATAAGGACGTCTACGCCACGATAAAAATTCGTGAAATCAGCAACGCGATTTGTTTGAATTGCGTTGATGTACTCCATTGTAAACTTTTCTGAATTCGTGTACAGCACCTTAGCATTGCGATTGCGTTGAAGAACACGATTGCCAATTGCTTGCACTAAGTGCGTCTTGCCGAGTCCGGTTGGACCATAAATAACAAGAGGATTGTATCGCGTCTTACCAGGGTTATCTGCAACGGCCATACCTGCTGATGTTGCTAGCTGATTATTCTCACCACGAATGAAGTTGTCGAATGTATACCGTGGATTGAAGTATGTCGGGTAGTGTGCAGAAGGTTGCTTTGGGTGCTGCTGTTCACGCGGCGCATCGCTAAACGGAATGGCCGTTTGGCCAGCAGCAGCGCGGAATGCGGGCAATTTGATGGTGCGCTGCTCTGCAGATGCTTCGCCTTCTTCTACAACAACATTGTACTGCAAACGCGCACGAGCACCAAGTACCTTTTGTATGGTTTTTTGTAGGAGAGAACTATAGTGCTCTTCTATCCATTCATAGAAGAACTGGCTAGGAACTTCTACTGTCAGTTGCGATCCGTCCCAGGTCAAAGGACGTATCTGATCAAACCACGTTTTATAGACCTGCTGTGATACGTTGTCGCGGATGATCACCAAGCAACTGTCCCAAAGGGATTCAGCGTCGTTTGATGCGCCGCTAGTAGCGGTGCGCTGCATGGTTGGTGTTGTTGTGAACAAGTTTAGCGTCTCAGATTATTTTTCAACCAGAAATCCCTCGTAGTGCGGTAAGTCCGCTGGCGTGACCCTCTACATTATCGGGGGTGCAAATTTGGTCGCTGGCAACTCAACTCAGCAAGAGAAAATGTGGTTCATGTGAAAATAATTCACTTGCATTTGTCATCGGCAACGCAACGGGCAACAATACCAACGAGTTCGACTCCGTATCTTCGCGCCGCATGAGCGACATCCAACCCAAAGAACCACGTATCTCGAGTGAGATGAGTTTCCTCGGCCATCTCGAGGAACTACGATCCCGACTTTTCAAGGGCGCCATCGGCCTTGTGATTGGCTGCATCGTTGCTGGAATCTATCGAGAATGGATTATGAACGAGGTTCTGCTGCGACCTGCAATCAGAGCAAGCATGAACCTACAGAACACTGAGCCATTCGGGCAAGCCTTTCTCATTTTCAAAGTAGTTTTTTTCTCGGGACTAGTGTTATCGGCTCCGTGGTTGTTGTATCAGATCTGGTCTTTTGTTGCGCCCGGACTCTACAGTCACGAACGGCGTTGGGCCAGATGGGTGACGTTGCTTACATCAATTTGCTTTTTAGGCGGGCTTACGTTCTCGTACTTTCTGCTTATCCCTGGCATGATTAACTACATTGGAGTGGTTGCGAATCCGAACATCAAGGACAACATCACGGTGTCCTACTACTTTTCGTTTTACATTAACACACTGCTTGCCTGTGGCTTTGTGTTTGAAATGCCTATGGTGACGTGGGTGCTTGCCAAGATGGGAATGGTTTCGGCTGCCGTGATGAGTAAATACCGAAGGCATGCCGTTGTTGTCATCCTTATTCTTGCTGCAATCATTACACCTTCTCCAGATTTTATCCTTCAGGTAATGGTAGCTGCTCCTATCTATTTGCTGTTCGAAGTAAGTGTTGTTATTGCCCGTCTCGCGTATAAGAAGCGAGACGAATGAGTCGCGACATTTCTCTTAACGACATCGGCGCACCTGTAGCTGCGGAACTCGAAGCGTTTAACGGGTACCTCCGAACGCTCATGAAGTCGCGTACAGCGCTTCTCGACCACGTCATACGGTATATCATCCGTCAGCGCGGTAAACGCGTCAGGCCAACGCTTGTGTTCCTCTCAGCGGGTATGTGTGGTGGCATCACGAAGCGATCTGACATCGCTGCCGCAATGGTCGAGTTATTGCACACTGCAACCCTAGTGCACGATGATGTTGTAGATCAGGCCGACGAACGTCGGGGTGTGGCATCCATCAACGCAGTCTGGAAAAACAAGGTCGCCGTCCTCGTTGGCGACTATCTGCTTTCGCGTGGTTTACTGGTAGCAGTTCAGAACAAAGAATTCGACTTCCTGAGTATCACATCCGAAGCCGTTCGACGCATGAGCGAAGGCGAGCTGCTACAGATTCAGAAGTCCAGGCAGAAAACCATCGACGAAGAAACATACTTCAGAATCATCTCAGACAAAACAGCAAGCCTACTTTCAACGTGCTGCGAAATAGGCGCTGTAAGTGCTACCGGGAGCGATGAAGTACGTCAGGCACTAAAGACGTATGGCGAACTCGTTGGTCTCGCATTCCAAATCCGCGACGACGTGCTTGACTATGAGAGTCGATCGGCCATTCTTGGTAAGCCCGTGGGCAACGACATTCGCGATCAGAAAATCACGCTTCCACTTCTGTACGCAAGCCAGACTGCACCGAAAGGTGAGGGCAAATCGATGATTGCAATGGTAAAGGGACGTAAGCCAAAACAGAAGGAAGTGACAACCGTCATCGAATTCGTTCGCAAGTACGACGGTACTGGTAAAGCCCAACTCAAGGCGCATTCGTTAAGCCACGAAGCCGTTCAGACAATAAGCTCTTTCCCCGATTCCGTCTATAAAAGTGCCTTGATTGACTTTGCTAACTTTGTCGTCACGCGGACGAAGTAGTACTTACCCTCGGAGTAAACATGGATTCTATCCGCCCTCAAGCATTCGGCGCCGTAGTTGCAGCCGACGATCTGCGCACATACGTACAACGCGTGTACGCATGGATGATCGGTGGCCTTCTTAGCACATCAGTCACAGCCTGGATTGTATTCCAGTTCGAAGATTTGCAGCGTCTCATCTTCGGAACGCCATTGATGTGGGTTGTGCTTTTCGCACCACTCGTCATGGTCTTCATCCTTTCATCGCGTATCGACACCCTTAAGCCCAGTACAGCTGCAGGGCTCTTCATCGCGTACTCTATTGTCAACGGTCTATCGTTTTCGATGATCTTCATGGTGTACGAGCTTGGCAGCATCTTCCAGGTCTTCGGCATCGCTGCTGGTATGTATGCCGCTGCTGCTTGCTACGGGTACTTCACGAAACGCGACCTAACGAGTCTTGGTTCGTTTCTCTTTATGGGTTTGATCGGACTCATCCTTGCAATGGTTGTGAACTACTTCCTTGCGAGCTCTATCATGGAATTTGCAATTAGCGTTATTGGCGTACTCATCTTCACCGGACTTACTGCTTCGGACATGAATCGTCTAAAGAACCAGGCTATCGTGATGTACGCTGGCGAAAGTGCGATTGCAAAGCGTTCAATCCTTACAGCGTTAAGCTTGTATCTGAACTTCCTGAACATCTTCCTATTCCTACTGCGCCTACTCGGCAGTCGTCGTTGACACTCCGTCCACCACGCCTTCGTGCTGCGTTTGCAATGGATGCCCTCCTTCTTCTTGAGAAAGGTGCTGCAAACGATGCGGCACTGTTGTGTGTATCCGGACTCGGCACGTATCCAGATTATTTAGGGGGCTACGTGCTACTATCGAAAGCATACGCTGCTCTCGATAGACCACTCGATGCACGCATTATCCTCGAAGAAGCCCAGCGTCGATTCCCCTTCTACAAACACGATGAGAATCTATCGACATCTAATTGGGATGTCGACGTTACCATCGAGACCAATCAGGGTTCAGCCCCGGTACCCGAATTCAGCACCGCCTCGCTTGTCGATAGCAGTCAAGACCCCGAGCCCCCTCGCGAAGCGCCCCTTACCACAGACAATCCTCGCGAAGCGCCCCTTACCATGGTGACCCCTCGAGTAGCGCCCCTTAGCATGGCGCCTACTCGAGTAGCGTCCACACCCATGATTTCTCCACTTCGCATTATCGACACCGCGCAGATCACCGACGACACGCGCATTATTCGAAGCTCGAGTGTGCGATTAATACCTGGACTTGAGTTTACGACGTTGCGATTTGAAGGAACGAAAACGCGCGGACGTCGCGAGATTCAGACGTTATCGGAGCCTCCGGCATTCAGAAGATTTCACCCCGCACGTAGAGTGTTGCAGCCCATTTCCCAACAGACGCAGATGATGGGAACGTCGCAGCTAACGAAACCAAAGTCGAAACCACTCTCACTTGAAGAACTTGCGAATCGTTTGGAGCGAGCACGCATGCCCCGATCGGGTGAAGCCGCGACTCCCATGTCGGTTCCACAACTGCCGTCGCATCCAACAATGCCCACATCGGCCAATCTCGGAATACCTCGACAGCTAACGCTTGTCACCGAGACCATTGCTCGCATTTACATGCAGCAAGGCGCGTATGAAAAGGCTATCGATGCATTCGCGGCTCTTGCCATTTCGAAGCCCGAGAAGAGCGAAGAATTTCAACGCATTATTGCAGAGCTTACAGCCAAGCTCAACAGCTGATGATCATCTGGCGCTACATCTTGCGATCGCACATTGGGCCCTTCTTCTTCGGCACTACGACAATTATGGCGCTGTTCCTGCTGCAATACCTTATGCGCTGGATAGATCAGCTTGCAAGTAAGGGCATCGACCCCATCACCATCGGTGAATTTGTTGTGTTGAATCTGTCGTGGATTCTCGTGCTCGCGGTTCCCATTGGCATCCTCTTCAGCACCTTGATGGCATTCGGGTCCATGTCGGCCGCGCATGAGATTACCATCTTCAAAGCAAGTGGCATGGGACTCTTTCGCATGATGGTGCCCGTGATTGTTATGGGGCTCATGGTTATGGGGCTTGTGTTCTACTACACCGACAACGTGTTGCCAGATACCAATCTGAGGCTGAGCACGATGATGCGTGATATCACGCAAACGAAGCCGACGTTTGCCATCGATGCCGGACAGTTCACAACACAGATGGAAGGTTTTACGATTCTAGCGCGGCGCGTCGATACAAACGGAGTGTTGTATGGCGTAACGATCTACGACAATTCGAAGGTCGACAGGCAGAACGTAGTAAGCGCAGATACAGGGAAACTCGGCTTCTCACCTTCACTAACCAAAATGGTGCTGAACCTCGATCATGGTGAGATTCATCAGCTTAGCAAGCGTACGCCAACAGACTACAGACTTATTACGTTCGAGCATCATCAGATTACGATGGACGCAAAGGACTTCTTCTATCAGCAAACCGACGCGTCGGGTTCGTCTCGAGGCGACAGAGAGATGCGCATCTCGGAGATGCAAGCCATTGTTCGTCGTTCAGATACAATAGTGCAGCGTGCAGCACACAATTTTGATTCTTTATTTAATAAACATTTTGAGTATTTAAAAGGAGCCGGAGCACCAGGCACTTCCGACAAGGTTTACGCTCAGGGCCGCTCACTAACGGTAGTGAGTTCTACACGCGCCATGCTTGAAGGTGAAGTTTTCAGAGGTGCATCTGAACAAGCCACAATAGACCGCTACGAAGTAGAGATTTACAAGAAGTACGCAATACCTGCTGCATGCATCCTGTTCGTCTTCGTGGGATGTCCGCTTGGCATCATCACCAAGGGTGGCAACTTCGGACTGAGTGCAGCCATTTCACTAGGCTTCTATGTCTTGTACTGGGTGTCGCTCATTGGAGGTGAGAAGCTCGCAGATCGCGGACTCTTATCACCTGCAATTGCAATGTGGCTTGGTAATATTCTAATTGCGGTAATTGGCATCGTAGTTACCGTAAAGGTGAACTTCGAAACAACACCGCTAAAGGCACTGACATTATGGTTGCGTTCGCGCAAGCCGTTGCCAGACCAAGCGGTCTAGGCATTGCTACGGGTTGTTACCAGACCAACTTGTCTACAGCCATGTTTGCCTTAGCAAAGGCTTGAGCAACGGTTTCGGCTGTTGCCGTTAGGTGGCCCATCTTTCTACCCATGCGTGAATCTCTCTTGCCATAGAGATGCAGCGAGACTTGTGGCACGCGTAGTGTTTCGATTACATCATCTGGGATGCCACTACCTGAGCGTTCGCCGAGAATATTAATCATGCAAGCGGCCCCAACCTGCATTTCGGCAGAGCCAAGTGGCATGTTTGTAACAGCACGAACAAGATTTTCATACTGCGAAGTGTAGCAGGCTTCGATTGTGTAGTGTCCGCTGTTATGCGGTCGAGGCGCGATCTCGTTGAAGAGAATACTATCATCACGCGTTAGAAACATTTCGACGCCAAACACTCCGACACCATTTATTGCTTCGACACAAGCAAGTGCAACGGCCTGGGCTTTGAGTTGCAGTTCTTCATCGATTGGCGCTGGCGCCAGCACCGTCACACAGATATGTCCTTGTTGAATTGTCTCAACACAAGGATATACTGCTGTCTCGCCACGCCTGTTACGAGCCACCATAACAGCGAGCTCTTTTGTGAACGTTACAAATGCTTCGGCCATTAACGGACGTGGGTCTTCGCCGCCCATGAATCGTCGCCACACCATTTCAATCTCGGTCGAGCGCTTGACCGTTGCGTTGCCGTAGCCATCGTAACCATATTTACGTGTTTTCACCACAAACGGATAGCCATACGTTTCGCCAAAACTGTGTAGGTCTTCGATTGTGTTCAACTCTGCAAATGCAGTGGTAGGTACATCAGCTTTAGTAAAGGTCTGCTTTTGAATAAGCTTGTCTTGTACAAGTCGCATTGTATCTGCTGACGGCCACACAAGTCGTCGCGCAGCAATCTCTTCGAGTATCGACACATCGATGAATTCGTTTTCGAGCGTAACGATGTCACTTGCCCTAATGAATGCATCGAGCTGAGCCCCTTCTTTCCAGCCCCCTGTAAACTCAAGCTTCGTCATTACTCCCGCCGGCGAGTCTTCGCCATGTTCGATGATGGCAACGCGAAGTCCCATGCGATACGCCGCTTGTGCTGTCATCTTCGCTAGCTGGCCACCGCCCAGAATGCCTAGGGTGAAAGGGGCTTGAGGATTGTATATACTTGGAAGCATCAGTACTTTTAAGTGTCAGGAAATGTAGTGTGTCTCAACGCTCAAGTACAACAACTGCAATGGCAAGTGTTGCAGTATGCGAAAGCGTTACGTGAACGGTATGCGAACTATGGCGTTCGAGCATCAAGCCAGCGAGAACGATATGTGGCTGACCCGAGGGGTCGTTACGAACACCAACGAGCTGAAATGCCATACCGTCACGCATTCCAGTGCCGATTGCTTTACTGAATGCTTCTTTGGCAGCGAAGCGTGCAGCGTAGTGCAGATACTTCGTTTCGCCAAAGTGTTCGCAGTATTCGCGTTCCACCTCGGTGAACACTCTACGAGCAAACCTCTCGCCGTATTGATCGAATGATCGCTTAATGCGTTCGACATCAGCGATATCAGTGCCTATACCCAGAATGGCACTCATTGGCTAGAACTCGCAACACGCATGATTACAGCCATTGACGTTATCCTGCATCTTCGAGAAGTAAATATGCCTTGATCAGTTCATCGAGGTCGCCGTTCATCACCGACTGCACGTCTGTAATCTTTGTCTCTGTACGATGATCGTTCACCATCGTGTACGGCTGGAATACATAACTGCGAATCTGTGAGCCCCATTCAATTCTTTTCTTCGTGCCTTCAATAACAGCTTTCGCTGCGTCTTCCTCTTCGCGTCGTTTCTGATAGAGTCTACTCTTGAGCATTTTCATAGCACGCTCGCGATTGAGCAACTGTGAACGTTCTTGCTGACATGCAACCACAATGCCACTGGGGACGTGACGCAATCGCACTGCAGTCTCAACTTTGTTTACATTCTGTCCACCCTTACCACCCGATCGAAACGTGTCCATCTCGACATCTGCCGGATTAACAACGATTTCGACATCGTCTTCGACTTCGGGATACACAAACACCGAAGCAAAGGATGTGTGACGTCGAGCGTTTGAGTCGTACGGACTAATTCTTACGAGCCGATGAACGCCGTTTTCGGCCTTTAAAAAGCCATACGCAAAACGTCCACGTATCTCAAGCGTACCACTCTTGATACCCGCTTGATCGCCTTCCTGCTCGTCTGCGAGAAAGACCTGATAGTTGTTCTTCTCTGCCCACCGTGTGTACATGCGCATGAGCATCTCTGCCCAGTCTTGAGCTTCTGTGCCGCCCGCGCCTGCGTTGATCGTCAGAATACAATTGCGATCGTCATCAACACCTGAAAGAATCTTGCGAAGCTCGAGGTCATCAACGCTCTTCTTGCAGCGCGCGAGTTCCTGGATGATGTCGGCTTCCATCGTCTCGTCGGCTACTTCAGACGCTAGGTCGATAAGAGCCTGCACATCTTCAACGGAACGCACTGCGCCTTCCCAGGTGCCAATCCAGTCTTTACGGTCGGCAATCTCCTGCATCGTTTTCTGTGCTGACTGCTGATTATCCCAGAAGCCCGGAGCTTGGGAGAGCATTTCGCGCTCTGCTATTTCGTCGCGCTTGCGATCGATGTCAAGGAACCTCCGAAGTTGATCTACACGTTCACGGAGTTCACTAAGCTGTTGTTGTTGGGGGTCAAACATGGCACAAAGATACTATGCACAAAATGCGTTGCGCAAAATGCGTTGCGCAAAATGCGTTACGCAAAATGCGTAACTGCCCATCTCCCCATCTAAAGAATGGGGCTGGACAGGGTAATCGACCACCCAAACGAACCGCGAGGTGCTGCAATTGGTCCTACTGGCCAAAGTGCATCAAAGCGTAAAAAAAGTAGATCGCTAATGAACGTTGGAATTCTGCTTACAGCGAAGCCAGCTTCGGTATACCAACCATTGGTTGAATCATAGATACGTCCAGATTCAACTGCTTGTCCGCGTTGCACCATGTTCATCGCACTGAATTTTCCAATGAGATCTATACCTCTACCGTTGTACACAGGAAGACCTATTGCACGCCACCAAATGTCTGTGAAGTTGTGCTCTGCATGACCTGAAATGTATTCGGTTCCGCCATAGGCATTTCTTGGAACCGTCGCAAGGTCTGTTCTCGATCCGAAGACAACAAAACGACGAAGAGCGTTGAACTGGTACTGACGCGGCATCGCATTCGTAGCAAGACCCCCTTTTACATCAAGCGAAAGCTCCATAGGATTATAACCAGTTGCGAAGGTGGGCACAACAGTTCCAAGGTGAACCTCGATATTCGAAAATGTATGCGCTGTAATTGTCTCCTGGCCGTATAGCGCATTGACTGCACCGAATACAGGCCATGATGTGCCAAGTAGATTATCAACCAACGTGGGCTGTCCGATGTTGACAGAACCATGTGCAGTACGATAAGCACCAGCATCAGCCGTAACAGGCGTCCTATTGATCTCGGTTACAACAGGCATGTTGATATGCCGCGCATCCGCATACAATGCACTTAAGTTGAAGCGCCCTACCGTTAGCTTAGCTCCAACGTCGAATCCGTCTCGTCTAAAGTAGTCGAGATTTTCAGCGAAGAGAATGTCTGTAAAATCGAACGACTCAAATCGACTTGCAATCGATCGAGTACCCTGAAGGGTAGTCACTATCGAGAAAACCTTGGTCGTGGCATCAAGCCTAACCGAACTATCGCGAATGATGTTCGCAGTCAACCCCACACTGCCTGCAAGAACACCTTTGCCATTCGCCGAACCCATTACTTTCAGATTGGCGTAAGAAGTCGCTGCAATGAGCTCGCCTCCGTACATCAAGCCCGTTATCGTAGAACGATCTAGAACAGGCGAAAGACCAAGCCCGACACCACCTATGCTTGGTAGATTAATCAACCCGACCTTGGGTGCAGAGCCGATTGCCCGACCTAAAGAATCAGGGCCCAGACCACTGCTGTCTTTTCGCGGACCTATACTATCAATTCGCCTATAAATTTCTCGTTCTTCTTCTGTCGGTTCGGCAAACGCATGTGCTTCCCAGAATTCAGATTTAGTAGAGTCCGCATCCGGTAACACTGTAATACGTTTCCCGCCCTGTCCTACGCTCATGCTCACAGAGCTTGATGTTACTTCCATCGACCCCGATGTAGTAGTCTGTGAAGGGGCCTTCCCGACAGAATCGGGAAGAGGCACGTTTACTTGTACGTCTGTAGCATACGTCTGCATTGAAAACCGTACGTCAATTTCCGCAAGACCCTTAATGAGCGCAACACTTGCTCCAGCCGTTGCAAGCTGGAACGCTGGCACCCAAATACTATCGTCGTATCGCTCGTAGCGCTGCTCAAATTTTAGTCCGTTCAAAAAAGGAATCGCAGTTTCATCTGTCGGAGCAAATGCAGCTGCAATCAACTGAAACGTACCTTCTACGATGCTTAACGTACCTTCGAATCCAGGAAATATTCGCGATTTGGGCTCAAACGCTAATTCATAAATATATTTATTACCCAGTAGTTTTTTACTCGTAATGGTGTATTCGTATTCGTCTAGCGCATCGCGGCCAAGCGGCGTAATGAGTCTGGTCTTAATCAGCGTAATCTCGTCTCGTGTGAAATCGAAAAACTCATCGAAGACAGCAAGATTTTCTGTCGGAAGGATGTTTTTCGTCTGACGTCGCTGCAGGATGACGACTTCCTTAACGGGATCGGGCTGGCGTCTTTCGTACACCTTGGAGAATGTTTCTGTAATCATGTTTTTTGCGCCTTCTTCTCCATCCATCAGCGAGCCTCCCATATCAACACGCATTTTGCTATACAGCGTGCTGATCACCGTCTTAATACGTTTCGCGTTTTCCTCTTTGCGGGCAATAGCAAGCCTAATGAGTTGATCTGGAGTAATGTCAGCGACAACAGTAACGGTCGATGCCTTCGTATCCGACTGCTGTAGTGCAATCCGAAGGTTGTCTGTTTTCTCTGGAACCGAAATAGTACGTTCAGAAAAACCGATGCTGCGTACGGTTAACACCTTGTGCGAGTCTTCAATAGGAAGTCGGAACCGACCTCCACTTCGAGTGTACGTGCCGCGCCGCGTGTCGCGAACATGAATCGAAGCCCCTACGATGGGTTCTCCATTTGATGAGTCTACTACCATGCCCGACACAACTCTCGACGGTTGTGCATACAGTGGTAGCTGAACTAGTACAATAGCGAGAGCGGCAAGAGCAATGGAACGCAATAATAGAAGCATTGTACTCGATTGTTGTAAATAAAAGTGGCCCGACTACGCTGACATCCTAATCTGGTTGCACTCCTTGCACATTCCAACCCAACGGACCATTCAATGCATATCGTTGCGAAATACCGATCAGGAGTGCTGTCATACGTTCGAGCGTACGGCTGAGCTTGAGTGTGCCAACGTACCACGGACGGTATCCGAGAGCACGAATGATGTTCTCAACTACTAAGGCGGCATCTTCATGATCGGAAGCAACAAACGTGTCGTAATTCAGCGATGTCGTTCGGGGCAGTGTAAGAGCGGAAGCGCTAATTGTATTCAGAGCTTTTACGACACGAGCACCAGGGAGCATTGCCGCAAGACATTCAGCAGCACTCTCATGATGCGGGGTAAGCACATCGTCGAGTGTTGCTGTGAGAGGATTAGTAATACTCACAACAATCTTGCCAGCCATAGAAGCGCGGACGTCATCGCTGAGTTGCTGTTCTGCATGGTATGGAATTGCCAGAATAACAACTTCCGAAGCTTGCACGGCATCAACGATGGCTTTGTGAATCTTGACACGATTGTTATCGGAGGTCCAACGTGTCCGCAAACCATCGTAGTCAACATCAACGGCATGTACGATGGATACTTCGGTTCCGCTCTCAGTGCTCTCTATAAGGCGCAGCAATAGGCCATTGCCCATCTGGCCAGCAGCCCCAACTACGCAGATCGAAGGTATTAAACTCATAGGGATCGATTGTATCTTAGGGCCCTCATTCAACGGGAACGTCATGCCGATTCGCACCTCTGTCATCCTCGTCATCCTAACGACCATTGCCTGCATAACACAGGCCCAGACTCCTACATGGTCTGGCAACGTAGCTCGTATCGTCTACACAAAATGCACACCGTGCCATCGGCAGGGCGAGATAGCCCCGTTCGATCTTATCACGTATGCCGATGCAAAGATCAGGGCAAATACCATTAAGGCCGTTACACAGTCGCGGTATATGCCCCCTTGGAAGCCCCTTCCCGGACACGCTGACTATCTAGGCGATCGTTCATTGTCGGCTGAAGAGCAGGCAGTGATTACAGCCTGGGTTGACGGAGGCTCACCGGAAGGAGACCCAGCGCAAACACCTCCTCCTCCGACGTTTCCAACTGGTTCGCAGCTCGGAACGCCAGACCTTGTCTTAGAAATGAGCGAATCGTGGAGCGTCGTCGATAACAACACGGACGTATATCGTTACTTCGTTTTGCCAACAAACCTGCTTCAAGACCAGAACATTAGGGCTCTTGAATTCCGTCCAGGAAATGCTGCCGTCGTACACCATGTTCTGTATTACCTCGACACAACTGGCACAGCACGTCGTAAGGACGAAGAAGATAAACTGGCGGGCTATTCTGGCTTTGGCGATCCCGGCTTTACAAGTGCGGCTTCGTATTTAGGATGGGTGCCTGGTGCACAATCCCGGTTTTTTCCACCCAATATCGGCGCACGTCTGTTAAAAAACTCAGACCTGGTTATTCAGGTGCACTATGCACCGTCTTTTTTGCCTGCAACCGACAAATCACATGTGAACGTTTTCTTTGATGACGATCCGCAGATTCGGGTAGTCAATGAGTTTTCACTCGGACCACTTAACCTCGACGGCGAATTGTTTCTGATACCTGCAAATCAGTCGAAACGCTTTGTTGCAAAGTATAAGATACCACTTGATGTAAGCCTTATGGGTGTTGCGCCTCACATGCATTTACTCGGACGTGAGTGTCGTGCATATGCAGTAACGCCAAAGGGCGACACTATTAAACTTGTGGGTGTGAACGATTGGGATTTCAACTGGCAGGGCGGATACACGTTTAGACATCTCATACGCGTTCCGCGGAATTCGACGTTGTATTACGAGGCGACGTACGATAACACAACAGGCAATTCATTGAATCCAAACAGTCCACCGAAGCTGGTTGGATGGGGAGAGAAGACAACAGATGAGATGATTCTGTGTTATTTCCACTGGCTGCCTTACCAAGCAGGTGACGAGTTAATAGAACTCGAAACAAATCCGGTGCTTTCGGTCGAAAGTGATCTAAAGACGGATTTCCGATTTGTGTTCTCGCCTAATCCTGCCTTCGACGAATCACATATCACCTTCGACCTTAGCCAGCCACAAAGAATTAGTCTTGACGTGGTTGATGCAATGGGACAGAGTGTTTATGTACTGAAGAAAAACAGTCCGTTCGAACGTGGACAACACTCCATTCCGTATTCAGTGGCACACTTGGCGAACGGTGCGTACTTCGTACGTATGGAATCGTCACGCGGACTTGTTAGTATCCCGTTCGTCGTTGCTCGGTAGAGCATTAACGTTGCCACTAGGTAGAGCATCTACGTTTCTGCTTTGTGGCGTGTCGAGTTCGTCGCCATCTCCGAAGACCGTGTATCGATCGCGGCGCAGGATTTCCTCCTGCGTTGCGACGATCTTTTTGTCGACACCAAGACGCGTGAGTAATTCGACGAGCACTTGAATCGACGACTCGAACTCTTCGATAATTACAACGTCCGCTCCGGCCTCAGCCAAGCGATCTGCTTGCGTTGCATAACGTGAACGCACAATCAACGTGCAATCGCTACGCATCATCCGTACAGCATGCACAATGTCTACAACGGCTGTGTGATCGTTAATGGCAACAACAACTACTTTCGCATGCTGCACGCCGAGACGCACAAGATCATGTTCATCAGTGCCGTCACCAGCAATAACAGGCTCACCTGCTTCTCGTTCACGTTCAACGTTCTGTCTATTTAAGTCGAGAACACGGTACGGAATCTTCGTTGCTCTCAGAACATCAGCTACATTACTTCCAACTACGCCATACCCGATAATTGCAACATCGATGAGGTCTTCGTCTTGAACAGTTCTTGCATCGGCAGCTTCTTGTTCTAGTCGCGATGCATCTCGTAGAGGTACGAATCCCAGGGCAGGGGCTGCTTGCTTCGCAAGCCAGGGGGCACCGGCTATCATGCTTGGTGTGGCAATCATCGTTGCAACAATTACAACGAGAACAGACTGAAAGCCAACTGTCGACAGAATTCCACTGCTTTGTCCCATTTCTGCCAACACAAACGATAACTCCCCTACCTGTGCCAGAATAAGTCCAGCAATAAGTGCAGTTCGTACAGGCATACGCATAACAAGTAACGTAAACGTTACGACAATCGATTTAATCACAAGAATTCCAACGGCACCTGCGAGGGCAAGCCATAACATCGGACCATGCAGGTTAAGAAGCAGGCCCACACTCACGAAGAACACACTCGTTAACGCATCGCGCAGAGGCTCGACGCTACGTCCTATACGATGCCCCTCATCGGTACCTGCAATAATTGCACCCGCGAGAAATGCGCCAAGCGCCATAGACAGTCCGATCTGTGCTGTCACGAAGGCAGATCCAAAACACACGAATAGCGCACCAAGTGAAAGTATTTCGGGCGTACCTGCACGGTCGACAAGCCCGACAATTCGTGGTAATACCCATCGAAAGAGTAAAACGAGTAACACCGATCCAATTGCAAACGATCCTAGTTTCAGGATAATGCTGCCTAGTGTTACCGTGGCATTCGGATCGAGCATAGAAATAATCAGCACCAACGGCACGAGTGCAAGGTCTTGAAAAATCAGGATACCCATCGCG
>JAWXBR010000013.1:0-123410 GCA_034440235.1 bacterium | reverse complement strand
GGTAGGCTCGGGTCCTTAACAGGTAGGCTCGGGTCCTTAACAGGTAGGCTCGGGTCCTTAACAGGTAGGCTCGGATCCGTAACAGGTAGGCTCGGATCCTTAACAGGGGAGCTCGGATCCGTAACAGGGGAGCTCGGATCCGATACATTGGCCAAGAGGTCGGGTAAAGTATATCTGGCACCTTTCGTAAGCCCAGTTTGGTATAGATAACCCTTTCTCTTTAGCCCTTGGAGCAAGAGAGTAATGTCCGTCCGGTGAAGATTTAGATCCCCTTGTAAATCTTGATTCGATACACCGCCGCGCATATGGGCATAGACAAGCACACTCATCTCATCTGCACTCAATTTGGATAGGTCACCAAATCGTTTCTGTAGAGCAGCTTGAACGATGGGAGGTAGAGCCGTGACAATAGGCAGTGTCAGAATTACTCTGTCAGGGCTCCATTGCTCACTGAGATTTGGCGACTCCCAATGCTGCGACTTCCAACTGGAGCGAATTTTATCAAGACCTGATCCAGCTGCGTCACCCAATCCGGTCATTCGAAACATTAGTTGCAACGCCGGATTTCTACAAACGCTGACCCCTCCGGAACGCAATTGCTGTTGGGAAACGAGCAACGTTCCTGGATTTGAGAAGACGAGCTTGTCTGGAAACCGCTCAATAACGATGCCGCCAGTACCGCAATAGTCGGCGTGAACCAAAGCATTTACAAAACCTTCTTGCACGGCTTCATGTACAGGTGTGCTTGCCGTTCTGACAAAATCTGAATCTAGATTATATGGTACAGAAAGACCTTGTGTAAGCTTTGAAAACACATGCTGATAGAACTGAAAAAGATTGCCAGCCCAAGTTCCATCTATTGTGAATCGATCGTCCCATCGCTCTCCGATGCTTTCCGACCTTCGCCTACGATAATCGACAGCATAGTGCAACGCATTTTGTGGATCGAGTAATGCCTCATGCCTCCCAAACATTACCAGCCCAGCCACCGTTAGGCCTTGCTGCCCAGTATCCCTGTCGGTACGCCAAGCCTGAAAGCGCCGCAAGAACTCTTCATCTGAAAGAAGTGACCACTGATGAGAAATCTGTCTGCTGTTAAATAACTGTCGATACTGGCGGAGTGTCTCTGCATCGACGTCATCGAAGGTAAATCCGGGCAGTATCCTACTATCATTTGGGATCGATGACTGATCCGCAAGCATTCGCTGTACTTCTTCTCGAGTACACCTATAATCACCAGTGTGGTTGCGTCGATACGTGCCGACAAAAGGGTCACGGCCGACGTAAACCGGTCTTTGTGAATAATCGACACGAGGAATCTGGATAACCACGAACTGCTTTTCGCCATTAAGATCCAAATTCTCTATGGCGACATCCTCGTTCTTGAGAATGTTAGCACTGACTTTTTGCTTGCCGTTTAACGTATTCCAGAAATTTGTGATCAACCGATCTGGGTCTTTCACCCCCACTGCGATTGGCTGCTCCCCACTATCGTCTACTCCCAGAACGATGAGTCCACCATCTGTATTAGCAAATGCAGAGTATGACTCCCATAGCGAATCCGGCAGACCGCCTTGAGCCAACTTGAATTCAATCGTAGATGTCTCTGAAAGATTCTCGACATCGAACAGTCGTACGTTGGGCGGTTGAACTGTTTTCATCATTACTCCAACTCCACAATCTTCAAGCTCTCGATGCCTCGATCATCAACTATTTTAATAGCAACCTTGCGGTTAATCCCAGCTTCAAATGGCAAGGAAACTGTACCATGAAACGCTGCCAACTTCATTTCATCTAATTCAGCACGAATCGTCTTCTTTAGACGATTCCACCCGTCCTTTTCACCAGCCATCGGAAAAAATACCTGCCGAGGAAATAGCGACCGTTCATCGTAATCGGTGTCCAGCATCCAGATTGCAATTTTCTTTGTGCCGCCGCTCACCAACTCGCCCTTAGCTGTATCGAAATAGTCAAATCCATTTACCTCAACTTCGTATAGACCATCCTTGCGTTTACGCACATCAACATCGGGCTGCCCCATCAACCAGAAACTCTGATTGCTCTTACCCGCTTTCTTTAAATCTTCAGTAAGTAGATCTGTGTTCATCTGGACGCGAAGCAACGTCACTCCCGGCCACGACGTTTCATCAATGTCCTTGGCGGCTTCGGGATCGAAGGCAAACGCGCAGAACAGTATGTACTTTGGTGCCGGACGCAGTTTCTCGCTCTCACGCATGGCAAGTTCAACCTGTCGCTGTTCTAGGGTTGCGTGGTCGGGTCCGAAGCTGACAACCACCCTGTCGTCGCTGTCGCGCATTGTACCGACCGCATGGATATAACGCAAGTCCGGAACGGTCTCGAGCGATGTGAACTCAAGTTTTTGACCGCCTTTCCCTCTGACACCAGTTTTTAACAATTCATCGCGCCAGGAGGACTGCCGTGAAGTTTCCCCGCTGCGTGCCAGCGAAATGTCAATCGCAGGTAGCGAACTATTGGCATCTAGTGATGCAATTGCGGGAAACGGCACTGCCTCGACGGTAAATGGACTTGAGATCCGAATTTTCTTGTCTGTTGATATCCGAGGTTTATGATAAAGAATCTCGTTCTCTGCGTGCGCTTCAATACTCGCGTCAATTTTCGCCTGCATTGCCCTGCGCCGCAAATGATAGGTTTCGAACGACCCAACCAAATCAGTTGGCCAGTCCTTGGGAAAATCGGAAGGAATCTCCCATTCAAATAGAGACTCAGTACCACCGAGTGTAAGCGATTTATTTTTTCTAACACCCTCCTTCACCTTGTATATTATACCCGACATATGGGTCTTAATAGATTTGTTTAGTTCTTCCAATCCCCTAACTATGGCTGGATGCATCTCTTCATAGATTGTATCAATGTCCGCGTTATTCGCGATACTCTTCAGGGTAATATGTGGTGCTACTTCGTATATGAAACCACCTTTGAGACCTTCGTCTGGGTACCTCAAATCAAAATAATCGAATGTACTTGTCATAAGGCGTTGCCTTGTGAGTGTTATGGCAATTCGGGATGTATCGCAGGTAATCCATCTCCGGCCTAATTCCTCCGCAACAACTGCAGTCGTCCCACTCCCGCATGTAATATCGAGGACTAAGTCGCCCGGGACTGTAGTCATTTCCATGCATCTCTTTACGACACTAGTTGCTGTCTGAACAACGTATCGTTTGGCATCACCAAAGCCGCTAATCCTCGTATCTCTCCAGAAAGAGTCGATGGGCGTATAGGCGAAGTCCGAAAGCATACGCAAGTATGACAAGGTCTCGCCTTGCCCCCTTAACCTATTGGCCTTCGTAAGCCTGCGGCATCCTTGCTCGTTAGTTTTCCATCCGCCTTTGCTCACGATGTACTTTTGTCCAAACAGGTCGACAGGTACTCTTGTTGTTTCCCCTCCAGATTGAGAAGTGAAAGGTCCATACCTGAACACCCTTGATGAAGACGTTACTGATGAAATCGCTGAGCCCATGATGCCCCCATTCTCTGTCAGTGCGTACCGATACTGGCCACTTTCATCCAACTTGTCAGCATAAGGCTGATGGTAGAGCATTGCAGCTTTTTTCTTCGCGAACCATAAGATGTAGTCACCGACGGATGAGAGGTGCTCAGCTGTCTGCCCACTTGTAGTAAGATATTTTATCGTCGTGATAAAATTATCACTGCCGAACACCTCGTCCATCAACTCCCTTACATGGTGTAGGTTTTCATCGGATATCTGCACAAAGACACTACCCTCTTCCATGAGCATCTCTTTCGACAACAGAAGTCGATCCCGCAGATACGTTAGATATGAATGTATCCCTAACTCCCACGTATCCCTGAACGCCTTTATCATCTCGGGTTCTTGCGTTAGGTCTTCGTCCTTGCCATCCTTCACGTCGCGCTTGTTCGTAAATGGCTGAAAGTTGCTCCCGTACTTAATACCATAAGGCGGATCGATGTAGATCATCTGCACCTGACCCGCCATGCTCTCTTTCTGTAGAAGAGAGTTCATCACAAGCAGCGAATCGCCACTTATTAAGCGATTACTCCATCCCTTGTCGTGCTTGTAAAAGCTGACCGCATCACGAAGTGGTAGATTCTCAAATGCCGGAGCGAACAAGCCCATTTGCGTAGCTGGATCTCGACTCCCATTCTCAGCACCTTTCGCCTTCTTTGAAAGTGCCGACAATATGCTTGCAGGATCGATGCGTTCGTGAACGTGCAAAGACACTGTATCGATTTCGAACGACGTGCGCTCGGCCTTTCCAGTCCAGTTTAGATATGGCGCTTGCATGCGCTTCAGCGTTTCAAGTGCACTGCGCATTACTTCGTCGTCACCCGATGCAAGTGCATCATCGATGATCCGTTCGACTTCAGCACGGGATGAGTCGAATTGTAGTGCGGGATCGATATGAGGGTCGTACGCCCAGGTAGTCTTAGGTCGGTCGGGATCAGATTCCGGATTTACCATACCCACATCGGGGTTGTTCACCCGTCTATTATCGTGCCGGTACGATACGACTTTGGTTTCCCAAGCATCGGTAAGTTTTGGGGTGCGTTTCTTGGCCATAGAGAGACTAAAAGCACGACGTTTACGAAATGGAGCCTTGAAAATAGGCAATGCAATCGCACAAAAAACAAGCCCACACTACTTAGAGTAATGCGGGCTTAATTGTAGATGACTCAGTTTGATGTTACACGCGAGCGAGCATCAGGCTGGAATCGCTTCGAGCGATTCTTAATACATGTCCATGCCGCCGCCGTGCTGATGTCCGCCGCCGCCTGCTGGGGCGTTCTTTTCTGGACGTTCAACGATGGTGGCTTCGGTTGTGATGAGGAGCGATGCTACCGATGCTGCGTTTTCGAGGGCAACGCGAGCAACCTTAGTAGGATCGATGACACCAGATTCGAAGAGATCTTCGAACGTCTCGGTGTACGCGTTGTAGCCGAAGGAGCCGGCGCCTTCTTTAACCTTATTGATTATCACCGATGCTTCGAGTCCGGCATTGGCCAGAATCGTGCGAATTGGTGCTTCGACTGCACGACGGATGATGTTGATACCCGTGCGTTGGTCGTCGTTTTCTGGCTTGAGTGCTTCGAGGTTTGTGAGGCAGCGCAGGTACGCAACTCCACCACCTGGAACAATGCCTTCTTCTACAGCAGCACGTGTTGCATGTAGTGCATCTTCTACACGAGCCTTCTTTTCTTTCATTTCAACTTCTGTTGCTGCACCAATCTTAAGAACAGCTACACCACCGGCGAGCTTGGCAAGACGTTCTTGAAGTTTTTCGCGGTCGTAATCGCTTGTGGTTTTTTCGACTTGCGATTTGATTTCGCTGATACGCTTCTTGATGTCATCACCAGAGCCAGCACCTTCGACGATTGTCGTGGTGTCTTTGTCGATAGTGATGCGCTTTGCTGTTCCGAGGTGTGTTAGTGCCGCGGTTTCGAGCTTAAAGCCCTTTTCGTCGGAGATAACCATACCCCCGGTTAGAACTGCGATGTCTTCGAGCATTGCCTTGCGACGATCACCGAAGCCTGGTGCCTTAACGGCAGCAACCTTGAGCGTGCCACGTAGACGGTTTACAACAAGAGTTGCAAGTGCTTCGCCTTCGAGGTCTTCAGCGATGATGAGTAATGAGCGTCCGCCTTGTGCTGTCTTTTCAAGGATTGGAAGAAGGTCCTTGATGGCGCCAATCTTCTTGTCATGGATAAGGATGTATGGGTTTTCGAGAACACATTCCATTGTGTCTGGGTCTGTTACGAAGTATGGCGAGAGATAGCCACGATCGAACTGCATACCTTCTACAACATCCATCGACGTGTCGGTGCCCTTAGCTTCTTCTACAGTAATAACGCCGTCCTTGCCAACCTTGTCCATGGCATCTGCAATGAGGTTGCCAATCGTAGAGTCGTTGTTTGCAGAGATCGTACCAACCTGAGCGATTTCTTTTTTGCCCGAAACCTTGCGGCTTAGTTGCGTTAGACCTTCATGCACTGACTTCACGGCCAAGTCGATGCCGCGCTTCAAGTCCATTGGGTTTGCACCCGCAGTAACGTTCTTCAAGCCTTCAGCAACGATAGCCTGAGCAAGAACGGTTGCTGTTGTTGTACCGTCACCAGCGATGTCGCTGGTCTTGGAAGCAACTTCGCGCACCATTGCTGCACCGAGGTTTTCGATTGGGTCTTCGAGTTCAATTTCCTTGGCTACCGTTACACCGTCCTTGGTGATGGTTGGAGCGCCGAACTTTTTGTCGATAACAACATTGCGTCCCTTCGGACCAAGTGTTACCTTCACTGCATCTGCGAGTTGGTCGACGCCGCGCTTTAGTGCCGCACGTGCATCAACATCGAATGTGATTATTTTGCTAGCCATGTTTAATATTCCTTTTGGTTACTTGATGATTGCAAAAACGTCAGCTTCGCGCATGATGAGGAACTCCTCACCCTCGACGTTGATTTCCGTACCCGCATACTTGCCGTAAAGAACTTTGTCGCCCTTCTTGACTTGCAGTGGCGTTACTTTGCCGTCTTCGCCTTGCTTACCAGCACCAACCGCAACGATTTCGCCTTGCATAGGCTTTTCTTTAGCAGTGTCTGGGATGATGATGCCGCCCTTGGTGACGTCTTCAGCTTGTGCAGCCTTGACAATCACGCGATCGTGCAACGGGGTCAAATTCATGTCGTACTCCGAGTGTTAGTTGTAGTTGTTAGCACTCGTCGTCGTAGAGTGCTAACGAAATGGGATGCGAAAATACAGGGAATACATTGCCTCGTCAAGTGAAAGTTTGGCAATGGGGCTAGCATTCTGACAGAATTCTACCGTTCTACTGACATTTTGTCCGAAAAACCCCTTTCTTGACCCCTACATACCACCGTTTCCTCTTATGGCTCTCTTCCCTTTATTCCTCTTTCCCCTTAATTGCTCTCTATGAAGCCCCTAATTATCCTAGCTCTGGTTGTTACGGCTGCTCATTTCTGGTTTGCCACGGTAGACTGGCAAGGCAAGCACGCCAACATCGACCTGAAGCACTACAGGGTAATGGCTGCCGAGGCACCTGGCATTAGTATGGCCGAAGAAGCGCCGTTCTGTTATCGCATTCTGCCAACGTGGCTCTCTGGCATTGCAGGTAAGGGGCTTGGAAATGAGGGGCTGGGCTTCGCGGTTGTTTCTGCGCTATGTGTGTTGTTCGCCGGCGTTGTTCTGTATTGGTATCTGGTGGGCAAGGGCATTAGCGAACTGAGCGCACTCACGATGGGCACGCTTGCGATTATTTCGCAGCATGTGTTGGGCGGTGTGGTGTTTAATCCGTTTCAGACATGCGATGCATTGGCAATTGCATTGATGCTTGTAATGCTGACAGCCATAGAACGAAATAGAATTTGGGTCTTTGTTCTCGCGAGTATCCTAGGCGCGCTAACGCGTGAGCCATGCTTGATTATGCTGCCCGTTGCGTTTTCCTACGTGATATGGAAAGAATGGTCACGCGATAGGACGGTTGTGTGGAAATGGACTGCTGCGTGTATACCTGCTGTGCTTGCAGCAATGGCAGTGCGGATGGGTGTGCCTGCTTCGAATGCAGAATGGAGTCTAGCGGCAATGCTCGTTGAGAATGCGTACAAGTTCACGAATGCAGAAACATGGATACGCCTGGGACTCTTTGCGGCAGCGCCGATTAGTCTTATACCTTTTTATTTCTTTAGACAAACAAGCACTGTGTTGCGGAGCAATCCACATCTTATGGTGTTGGTTGTGCTTGTGGTCGCCTCTAGTTTTCTTGGCGCTGATACCGAGCGTCTGGTAGCGCCTGCAATGGTTGTGTTCTACCTGATTACTGCACGTGTTCTGGATATAGGCAAATCAGGGTCAGTAAATATTTTTATAGTCGCAGCCGGACTCATCTGCACGCTGAACCCACTTTTTGTGCATTGGTCGCCCTTCACATACGTTGGCGATTCTGTTACGACGACATACGCTTACTACTGTTCAACTGCACTTGTAATCCTACTCGTGACAATTGTTGTTGCGTTGAGTACTCGACGCGCTCTGTCGGCTTTACGAGAACATGATGCCAAACAGCGCATCAATTATTAGAATGCCTGCAGCCGAAATTGTGAATGCGCGAACAGTGCTTGCGCCCACACCTTCTGCTCCGCCTTGCGTCTGAAATCCTACATGACATCCTATCAGCGCTGTCCATCCACCAAAAATGAATGACTTACTTAGGCCAGTGATGATCTCTGACATCCGGAAATACTGTTGAATGGAATTGAAAAACGTATTCGCAGAAAAATCAAATTGATACATCGACAACAGATATGCCCCTGTAAGCGCAACGACATTGCTAAATACGGCAAGTATTGGCATCATAAGAATTGCTGCAACGATGCGAGGCATGCCCAGGTATCTTTTTTTGTCGATAGCCATCATCTCCATGGCGTCTATTTGTTCTGAGACCTGCATCGTACCGAGCTGCGCAGCTATCGCGCCGCCTACACGACCAGCAATTACCAGTGCCGTGAGAACCGGAGTTAGTTCGGTGAAAACAGCAGTGGCGATAGAGCCACCGATGAACGGACGTGCCAGCGATATGAGGTTGAATTTCTCGAAGAGGTCTGTTGCCTGTAGTGCTGCAATTGCACCGGTAAACGAACCAATGAGAATAACCAGGGGCAGCGAGTCAGAGCCGACAATCTTTAATTGCTCGAAAACAAGGCCACGATCGTGTAACACACGAGGGAAATAGCGGACAATGCCTATCAGAAGCAGGACAATTTGTCCGACTTCGGTTAGAGCATTGATAACTAACCTGCCCACACGGGCGAAAAAAGGACCTAGCATGCGGTGTCTATGTGGGAAGGCCGAAAACTACTGCATTTGGAGCGAACTGTGCGACATTGCATGTATGCGCATCATTATTTTGTTCGTTCTCGCTGTGTTTTCTCTGATTGTTCAAGCCTCGGCCCAGACATCACGCGATTATGCGGTGTTGCTCTCTCTAGAGAGAGTGCTCGGACAGTTCGGCATCACATGGCCACGCGACAGCACGCCCGCGACGTATTACATACGAGTACGTTCGCTGGAAACTCAGCCATGGAGAGACTACGATACATTGACAAACGAGAGCGAAGACCTCTTTGTAATTCCTCCGAGTCTCGATTGGACAGAACTCGAGCTGGAGAAACGGACAATCGGTGCAGATGGCAAACCAATTAGTGCCTTTGGATATTTTTTGGGGCACGGTACCGGCGATCTCGCACGCTGGCAGCGTCCGGGACGTGTGCTGCTAGTGATTGATCGCGAGATGGGCCTAGACTTTCTCAGCAGATCCGTTGGTACATGGAGAGATGATGTCGAGCGTGAAGGCTGGATCGTTCAATATCTGCTGATTGATTCCGATGGGAAAATACCTGTCGATAGTCTGTATCACGAGATTGCTAAGTCGTATAATGACACCTCCTCTGGCGCTGCGCTAACCCATGTACTAATCGTTGGCAATGTTCCCTATGCCTACAGCGGGGGCTTCACCGAATCGGGTCCGAACGTCCAACCCGACGGCCACACCGAACACGGTGGTGCATGGTCCTCCGATGCTCGTTACGCAGACATCGAAACGTCACGTGGAATTCCGTCCGATGAGCAATGGACGGATGAGACCGTCGACATCAGCGACTCAATACGAGCAAAACGCATCCAGAATAAAAACGTGCCCAGTGATTCTAAGTACGACCAAAGTCAAATTCCAACCGACGCCGAGCTATGTATTGGACGCGTAGATATGCGCAACCTGCCTGCCTTCGGTACAACCAGTACTAGCCGAGGACGAGAAATTCAATTGCTCGATCAATACTTCGATCGCGTACACGCATACAGAACAAAGGCAACGCGTTTTGATACGAGTGCACGCATCGACGACAACTTTGGTGCGTTTACATCCGAAGATGACCAGCAACGATTAGTCGAAGCATTTGCTGCCGGAGCATGGCGTGGATTTTCGCCGATCACAGGAAGCAATAGAGTGTCGAATGGAGAATTTCTCGACACCGTTCCAACTCTCTTAGCATACGGATGTGGTGGCGGTGGTTATGATCATTGCGATGGCATTGCAAACACAACAGAGTTCGTTACCAAACCAATTCGCAGTTCGTTCATCTGGCTTTTTGGCAGCTACTTCGCAGATATCGATAGCGAGGACAATATCATGCGTGCAGCGCTCGCGAACCCGGGCAACGTTCTTACGTGTGCATGGTCTGGACGTCCAGATTGGGTCCTCCACCCGCTTGCTGCCATGCACTCGCTTGGTGAAGTAACGCGTGGCTCGATAAACAATGCGGGCACCTATCGTTCTGCTACGATTTATTCGAAAGCAACAGGCGAAGGCTCAGACTATGCATACGGTCAGCGTGGCATTCACATCAATCTGCTCGGCGACCCAACACTTCGTATGCCTGCACCTGCGATGACTGGCGAACTGAGCATCACCGAAAGAAACGATAGCACCATTCTTGAATGGAATGGAATTGACGACGCGTTAACGTTTATTATCGAAGCTGGAGTTTCGCTCAGTAAACCCATGACAATTGTTGCAAACAAGGGAACGGGGAAAACCACACCTCGGGTCTCGATCACACTTCAGTTGCCCCCAGGCTCTCGCTATGTGCGAGTTCGCCCCTTGTTCGGGACCCTTGACCAATCGTCGTTCACTCCAATTCTTGGGAGGGGGCTTATCGGCTCTCGTGACGTCAGCAGCGTAGCCGATAATGGGGCGGCACAAGTGCGGGCGCACTACGTCGATGGTTCGATCGTTATCGAGGGTGCCTCGTGCGTTCCGACGACTGCCAGCCTATTCGACCTACAAGGCAGGGAGTTGTGCTCTCTCACCTTCATGTGTTCTGGTTCTGACCTACGAGCACAAGTACCCACCCAGCTAAGAACTGGAGTGTATTTCGTCCGTAACTTTAAAGCTGTGCACGCTATTACGAAGACTTTTACTCCCTTTAAGATATACATTCAATGAAGCGACAACGACACTTGCATTTATTCCTCCTCATTGTGGTTCTGAGCGTTTGCTCGGTGCTTCATCTCGATGCACGTACTCTTCCGGGTCTAGACGGTTATGTTGTAGACATGCCAGCTCGTACGCTTTCAAATGGAATGGCACAACCAGCGCGTCGGTTTGTGATGTCACGTCCTGCCACCAACACCATTCAGCCTGGCGTTGTCTATGTGCTCACAAAGAAGACGTACGGCATGATCAAGGGCGACAGGACGCTGTCGAATAGTTCTGTGAACATCGACCTGCAGGGTTTGAAAGTAAAAGACATTTCACTTGCAATGTCTCCGACGAGCGCTACTGATGTGCGCTCACAAGAAGCGATAGCATCTGGACTCGACCGTTTATATGTAATCCGCTACGACGAAGCACTCGACCCATTTGACTTGTGCAAACGTTTGATGAACAACCCTGATGTTGAGTATGCTGCGCCGGCCCGCATCCATCAGTTGTCGTTTACTCCGAACGATCCTCGTTTGGGCCAGCAATCGTATCTGAACAAGATTAAGGTGCCTCAGGCATGGGACGTCACTAAGGGCTCTTCTGATATCCTCATTGCTATTATCGACACAGGTGTCGACTGGATGCACGAAGATCTTGCGGCAAACATCTGGACAAATCCGGGCGAGATTGCTGGGAATAACATCGACGATGATAACAATGGTTACATAGATGATGTTCGCGGCTGGGACTTTGTAGGAAACGTATCTCCGGCAGAAGCGCAGAGTGGCATACTACGTCCAGACGCAGATCCTCGCCAACTTGGAAGTTCATGGACGGATGGCCAAGCCCACGGCACTGTTGTGGCTGGCAACGCCGCTGCAGTTACGAACAATGCAAAAGGCGTTTCTGGAATAGCGTCGAACTGCAAGATCCTCGCAATAAAGGTTGCATCTGATAATCCTGGTCAAACGGGCATTATTGAGGGTTATACGGCAATACGCTACGCCGCCGACATGGGCGCGGACGTAATTAACTGTTCGTGGGGCGGATACGGTGCCGACCCTGCTGCGCAGACGTTCATCGATTATGCAATAAGCAAGGGTGCTGTTGTAGTTGCTGCGGCTGGAAATAACGGTGTGAATATGAACAACAACCCACATGCACCTGCTAGCCTCGACGGCGTACTAAGCGTGGGCTCCGTAAATGGCAGTGATCAGCCCAGTTGGTTTTCGAACTACGGATACGCAAACACTACTTACGCTCCAGGCGAGAATCCACTCAGCACATTTCCAGGCAATCAATACAAAGGGCTTTCGGGCACATCATTTTCGTCGCCTGTGGTAGCTGGCGTTGTAGCCCTTGTGAGAAGCGTGCATCCTGACTGGACACCTGCTCAGGTAATTATGCAAATCCGCATGACGAACGATCCGGTTGCAGGTGTGACCGGTGCAAACAAGCCATTGTATTTCGGACGTATCAATGCAGAACGCGCTGTCAAAGTAAATGCGTCGTTCACATCCGGCGAACGAGTGCCGGGCATTGGGTTAACTAGCATAAGTGTCGATGGTGGACAAAAAATAACTTCGTTTACTGAAGCGACCATTCGATTGGACTTTAGCAACGCCTTAGCTGATGCTCAGGATGTTATTGTTTCTGTTCAGATCTCTGACCCAAACATTGAGCTCCTTTCAGCACCTGACATTAACGTGGGCGACATGCCTCGCAACGGCACTGCAAATGCAACCGTTCGCGTTAGGCTTAAGCCTGGTTATCCCTGGTTCAAGGGTCTGCTGAATGTGGGCTTGAACCTGCGTAGTGCAATCACCTCGAATTTTGCTTTTGTCAGTATTCCCGTTGAGTTGCAAACAACCAACACGTACACAGGTTCAGGTCCGGTCGAAGGAATTACTTTTACCCAAGCCACTATTACTACCGATCAGACTGTGTGGGGCACTGGCCCTCTGGGCGGAGTTGGATTCTTGATCCGCGGCGCAGGCGCTACGTCCTCTAGCTTCACCTATTTACCAGTCGTGCCTACTGCACTCGATGCGATCAGTGCAACAGTAGGGGTAATTGGCAGTTCCGACGCCACATCAGCGACGATCTTAACGACGAACAATGGTGGTAGTAGCTGGAGCCCAGTAGTAGTGACAGGATTTGCAAAAACTGTTGATGCAGCAAAGCTCTATGATGCCAACAACGGACTGTTTATCGGCACGGGAGCATCGACGAAATTCGCTATCGGAAGGACGTCGAATGGAGGAAGCACATGGACGCAATCGGTCGGGGCTCCGCAAATGTCAGCTGGCGAGCAAGTGGCACGAGGAACTGCTTATTTCTACAAAGGCAACTCCTGGTTTGGCACAACGAACGGACGTGTTCTACGCTCGACAAATCGAGGCGACATCTGGACCGCAGCGAACCTTAGTCTCGGAGCCGGTGTAATCGAGTCGATTGCATTCAGAGACAGCGTAAATGGAGTGTTACTCTATCGCACTGGAGCCGCACTAGATTCTCCGAAACGTATTGCTTCTTCGACAAATGGTGGAGCATCGTGGACAAAAAATGTCTTCGACCCAGCTACACTTGGCATTAACGCAACCTTCGTGACTAGTCCGTCAGAAAACCATGTTGCTCTTGTTGGCAGTTTTGGAGAGGTCTTTGGCAGTGATAACGAAGGCACGTCATGGCAAACCATTCTATCGCAAGCCTCTGGCAATGTGATGATGGGTAAGGGGCTCAAGATTCAGGGGCAGCATGCTGTACTTTTCGCCGGTTCACAACTCGGTGTACTTACCTATCGTTATTCGGGCCCAAATGCTGTTCGCACACTTATTTTCTCCGTACAAACAACAGACTTCGGTACTGTAAATGTTGGTCAGTCAAGACAGAAGTTCATTAAGGTTGTTAATCCGGGTGAAGGTGACGTTACAATCGACACGGTGATAATCATACCGGATAATGGAGCTCAAGCTGGTGGCTTCGTGGTGTCTGTACCCCTCAGTCCGACGATACTTGGGAGCGATGACGACCAATTCGGAGTACGCTTCTCATCGAGCGATTCTGGATCTTTTGGAGCTACGATTCTTGTGGTAAGCGATGCTACAACCGACACCATTCGTACACGCGTAACAGCGTATTCTCAGGCGGTTACGGATGTTGCAGAGGAAGGTCAGCACAATCTCTCTGTATGGCCTAACCCGGCTCAAGACATTCTGAATGTCTCTGTCGACGCGTCAGTAAACTCGATTACAATCGTAGATGCCAGAGGAACTGTCGTGGCGAGTGTAGTTCTTGCGCAGGACGCTGCACACGTTCCGCATCGTCTAGACATCAGGAACCTGGCATCAGGTGCCTACCGTGTCCGTGTAGCATCGCTAAGCGGAGTTCAAAGCATACCACTGATCATCAGTCGATAACACCAAGTAGTTTTCAAAGAAAAAGGTGATCTGACATGTGTCGGATCACCTTTTTAGTTTTTCGGTTTTAAGCCCCTTACGGCTCGATTAGCCCCTTACGAGCCCCATAGAAGTCTCTATCAGCGGGCTTCATTATTCTTTCAGCGGGCTTCATTATTCTTTCAGCGGGCTTCATTATTCTTTCAGCGGGCTTCATTATTCTTTATCCGAATGACGATTGGCTCATGTTCGAACTACCCAACTCGTTGCGACGTCTGCGATTGCGAATGTATACATAGATGATGTACCCAATGCCTCCGACTACTAGCAGCGTAAAGAAGAGGGTGCCCCATTGGAACGTGCCAGGATAGATTCCGGTGGTGCCATCGGGGTTGGCAACAGTAACTGGACGTGAGTAATAGTAGGCTGGATGGAATGGCATGCTGAAATACCATGGGATGCTTCCCATCATGTAGCCCATCATAAAGCCGTCGCCCATGCCGCCATAGCGATTTACAACATAGTTGTTTGTGCCACCAGTGCCGGTAGGAACTGCCTGCTTTTGAACCTGGCGTGGAGTGCCGTATTGACTTGTGTAATCGCGCGACGAATTCAACCTCGATCCACCAAAGGAATTACGAGGAATAGATGTTGACGAACGAGGCGCGGAGCTGCTGCTTGGCGAACCACTGCGAGGCGCAGAGCTACGAGAGCTACCGAACGAGCCGCCACCACTCGGCGAGCTGCGCGGCGATGAATACGAACGTCCGCTAGAACGACTGCCACCAAACGAGCCGCCACGACGCTGCGACGACATGTCGGGTGCAATGGTAGTGAACAGCATTACGAACACAGCTACGACCCATAGAATCGAACGCACGGTAGCACCGGAGCGTTTAGATGCAGGGCGCAGACCCGTGTCAGATGTAGATGCAGGTGTAGGTGTAGATTTCATTCTAGAATACTCCTTCTGTTGTTAACGTGCCGTCTTCTTCGCGGAACGTGATTTCCGCTTTGAATTCCTCGTTTACCTTGATGTGTACATACAGGCGAACGATGCCGTTTTGTTCTTCGTTATTGATAAACACCGACGAACCTTCGATGTTGCCGTCGCTGTGGACGGATAGGAGCTTCAGGGATTGGGCTTCCTCTTCTGAGAACGAAGGCTCCATTACCTGCACGTCGTCGAGGTACTCGGAGAAAACCTGCTTTGTGTGGACAGTTTTGTCTGAACCCATGTACTGCAAAACGGCGTCGAACGTGCCGTTTTCGTCAAGATTCAGGACAATCTCCTGAACGCCCTTGAGCTGCTCGCCGTTGTAGTAAATGGCGGTTTTTTCAATCCGCCCATTGCTTTCGATGCTGAATTCTGCCATAGGTACAAAGATAGATCGGTTTGTGGGTAGTTATTTGTCAAGAAAGGGTCATGAAGGGCGCGCGATAACGCACGGGGCTTATCTTTGGTTGCACGTTACGGAGGACAAATGGAGACTGGTGAGATTGGCGTGATGATGGACCAGGGAAATCCCTATGAACGTCCAGCATTCACACTAGGAATAGAGGAAGAGTACATGGTACTCGACCCAAAGACACACGACTTGCGCTCGCACATTAACCTTGAGCTGTTAAGCAAGGGGCGCCTTCTTCTGCATGAGCACATCAAGCCTGAAATGCACGGATCGATGCTAGAAATCGGCACAGGTATCTGCAGGAATGCGCGTGAAGCACACTTCGAAGTCACCAAGATTCGTAGCATCGTTGCGCACTTAGCGCGGCAGAACGGGCTCAACATTGGCGCTGCTTCTACGCACCCGTTTGCAAAGTGGCAAGACCAAGAGATCTACCCAGACGAACGCTATCGTGTGATGGTCGAAGACATGCAGATGCTTGCGCGGTCGCTCCTGATCTTCGGCATGCACATTCACATTGGCATTGCTAATCGTGAAACGCAGATTCAGCTCATGAACGAAATGCGATACTTCATGCCGCACATCCTGGCGATATCGGCGAATTCGCCGTTCTGGATGGGAATGAATACTGGACTTAAGTCTTACCGATCAAAAATATTCGAACGTTTTCCTCGCACAGCTCTTCCAGATTCGTTCTCGAGCTGGCGCGAGTACGAGAGTTATGTAGACCTTCTAATTCGTACAGGTTCGATAGACAACGCAAAGAAAATCTGGTGGGACATACGTCCGCATCCATTCTTCCCAACGCTCGAGATCCGCATCTGTGACCTTCCGATGCGCATCGACGAAACGATAGCAATTGCCGCACTTTGTCAGGCGCTAGCTGCAAAACTCTTTTCTCTCTACGAAAAGAATCTGTCGTTCAGGCAATATCGTCGGTCGCTCATGATGGAAAACAAGTGGCGAGCGGTGCGGTACGGACTCGACGGCAAGCTCATCGACTTCGGACGTCAGCGTGAGATGCCCGCGCGTGCACTCATTCGCGAGTTGCTCGATTTCGTAGACGATCAGGTAGACGAACTCGGCTCACGTCGCGAAATCGAGTATGTCTATCAAATTCTCGAGATGGGGAGCGGCGCCGACAGACAGATAAAGGTCTTCAACGAAACAGGAAGCATAGAGGCTGTAGCCGAATACATTCAGCGCGAGTCTAATATCGGTCTTTTCGAAGACGTTGCGCCGTACCTAGCAAGCATGCAACCTCCTTCAAAAGATGCGCTCGACGAAAAAGAATCTTCTCTCCGATCTGAGACCAATCTCGATTAATCTTAATACGGTGATCATGAAATACTCTTCGAAATTCGTGATGCTGCTTTGCATCTGTCTAAGCGCGTGCTTTTCGTCGTTTGCAGCAGATTCAACAAAGGCGTCGTCGGCTGTCACCTCGGTGTTTCAGACGCCGGTTGTGACGAAGCACGAAGTAACCATTGGCGGTGCTCGCATCAGCTACGAAGCCACGGCCGGACATCTTACGCTATTGAAAGAGGATGGCACCGAGCGAGCGAAAATTTTCTTTGTCGCGTATACAAAGACTGGTGTTTCTGATGCGTCTTCGCGCCCCCTAACATTTTCATTCAATGGGGGTCCGGGTTCATCGAGTGTGTGGTTGCATCTTGGCGTGCTCGGACCCCGCCGCGTGCAACTCAACGAAGATGGCACGTCGATGCCACCACCTTATAAACTAATTGATAATGATCAGTCGTGGCTCGACATGACTGACATGGTGTTTATCGACCCTGTCAGCACGGGTTTTTCGCGAGCTGCTGAAGAGAAGAACGCAAAGGAGTACCACGGGTATCAGCAGGACGTCGAATCCGTCGGCGAATTCATACGACGCTACATGACAGAGTACAAACGCTGGTCTTCGCCGAAATACTTGATTGGCGAGAGCTACGGCACAACGCGTGCAAGTGCATTGAGCGACCATCTGCAGTCACGCTTTGGCATGTATTTGAACGGCATCATTCTCGTAAGTGCTGTTCTCAACTTTCAAACCTTAGACTTTGCACAAGGCAACGATCTTCCCGCAAACCTCTTCCTTCCTTCGTACGCTGCTACTGCATGGTATCACAAGAAGCTGCCACCGGAACTGCAGGCCCGCCAACTCGCAGACCTGTTGACTGAGGTGCGTGCTTACGCTTCTCGCGAATACGCAACCGCACTCATGCAAGGCGATGCTTTGCAAGGGTCTGAGCGCGCTGCCGTGGTCGACAAGCTCGCGCGCTACACGGGGCTCTCGAAAGAATACATTGAGCGCACAAACCTTCGCATCGTCATCTACAAATTCTGTCAGGAGTTGTTGCGCGATCGGAAGCAAGTCATCGGACGTTTCGATAGTCGCTACACAGGTGAAGCCGTCGAAGGCACGGGTGAATACATGGAGCGCGACCCAAGCTACTCCCCTGCCGTGTACGGCAGTTTTTCGACGCTCATCAACGATTACCTCACGCGCGAGCTGAACGTCAAAACAACGCTCCCCTACGAAGTGCTCACTGGCCGTGTCCATCCTTGGGACTACTCAAACGTCCAGAACGAATACCTGAACGTCGTCCCCCGCCTCCAGAACGCCATGCTCCAAAACCCCGATCTTAAAGTCTGGGTTGCTAACGGTTATTACGATCTGGCTACACCCTTTTTTGCGTCGGAGTACACGTTCGACCATCTGGGTCTACCGTCATCGCTGCGCAAAAACCTCACGATGACGTACTACCCCGCAGGACACATGATGTATCTGCTGAAGGAATCGCTGATTCAGCTCCGCACGGATGCGAAGAAATTTTTTGGCGGATAGGTCAGGCCACCAGTATTGCGTACATCACAACTCGCTGCGGGCGGCGGTCTGGTTATCGGAGCAATACCCTCTACACGTTTGGCAGAGCGGGGAATGTGCTATCAGAGCTTAACCATCGGCCATACGCGAACCGCATTACCAACCCCATAAATCAAAAAGTATGCACCTGGCGGAGTCTTAGGTAGGGCGAGCTCGATAGTCATATCCGGGGTTCGAGCCCCTAGCAGATCGGTGGTCAGATCTGCGATTACGTTGCCAAACACGTCGACAATTTTCATCATAGCCACGAGTTCTGGAGTACGACCCAAGTTTCGGACACGTACGTTTACTACATCGAAGAAAGGATTTGGTGAAGTCCAGGCGCCGAATGTGTCGTTGAACGACGGTTCCGCTGCAACGTCCGTTGCGCTGGCGAGCCGATACAAACCTCGATCTGTCGCTACCCACACTTGATCATTATCATCAATGGCTGCACCCCCTATTGTCACACCAAATGGTAAGGTCTCGTTCTCTTTCCACGAGGTGCCACTGTCAACCGATTCGAAAATCTGTGCCGAAGATGTGGCGACAACTCGACCTCAGTCAGAGGTTGCGATGGACCAAGAAGTAGGCGTCGCAGATTGTTCGAAGAAGGGAACAGTCAACGCCGTGCGCCAACTCTTTCCTGTGTCTTCCGATGCAAGCAATGTCCAATCATTATGAAGAAAACGTCCGCCGGATGTCGTACCTGTCTCCTCATCGAAGTACATGTCACCGACCCAAGCTAGGAGATTGCCGTTTGGTTGAACCGCAATTCGCTCAACCCATTGTCCCATGGTCGGTAATGCAAGCGAAGTCCAGACACTCCCATTGTCCATAGATAGCGCGATACCTCCGCGTATCGTGTCAACCACAGTACCACTAACGTCACGACGGACGTAGCCTCGCGAGCCGAGCAACATCGTGTTAGGCCCCACATGGATGATACTGGCAATGGCACTCCTAGCATCACGAATCACTCCGTTGATTTCCACATTTGTCCATGTGCTACCTGCGTTTGTCGAAAGCTGCAGCGAACGCCAACCAGAATACAGTCGGTCTGCGGATTCCCAGCTAGCTGCCGAGACCGTATCTATTTTTAACGTTGTTGCAGTGTCGTTGTATGCAACAAGATGTTCTCCAGAGAAAAGTTGTCCAAATCTTGAATCCGTGGGAGCGCCGGTTCCAATTTGTAGCACTCTCGAAAGTGCTGAGGTTTCGATGTTAAGCGGTGTTAAAAATGGCAAAAGCACAGGTACGGTGTGGGATGCGACCTCGTATATACCGCCATGCATTGTCGACGTCCACAACGAGCCTTCATACGCCGTGACGTACGCTAACGGTGCAACCGATGTCGGAAGCCCATCGGCATTAAACAAACGAACACCTTGCGTCCACGAATTATTCACCGATGCATACGTGTGGATCGAACCTGTAAGGACGTGATCATACGCTACAATCGTATTACGAAACAGGTCGACATTCCCGACACCAAGCGATCGTGGGGCTACTATCATTTCAGATACCAAGTCAGCAACGTTGAATAGTATCAAACGTTTTCCGGAGTAGGTTAGAAGTACACTATCTCCGGCAACGTCATAGGCGCGTTCACGAAGCGCAACGGTTGCGTCGAACACACCCTCGGGTAGCGAATGTGCAGATGACGTACGGCCATTCGCGACGATAATAACGCCACTGTCCAGTGGTATTACTACCGTCGTGTCGTTCACATAAACGATTGGGCCAATGTTGCCCGATTGTATGCCGAACACGATTTGTTTTCCGTCGGACCGTCTGGGCGCTGCCACTTCAATCCACGGTGATTCATCACTTGCGCGCATTCGAATTCCTGTCCGAATCGAGAACGATTCACTCGTTGCTACCCCTGCTCCGTTCTTAAGAAAAACCAGTCTACCCAAGTCGCCAGGAATGGAGACAACACTCCAAGACCTAGACGCTTTATCCAAGAGAAACCACTGCTTAAGGGTCGCGGTATACGCGTAAAAGCCCCCTTGCATCATAAGCGGTAGAAGTCCATCTCTGGATGGTGTCGGGCGGCGGAGCATACGTCCAGGTTTGGCCGCGATCGAACGAATAGTTATTTCGGATTTGGAAGGCATTGGGCTCGAACGCTCCGAATAGATCGAGACTACCGAAGCCACTGTTCATCTGTTCACCTCCCAAGTCCGACGGCCGTAAAACCCTTGGTTCACTCGAAGGCGAATCCCACACGTAGACGCGTCCACCTGTGGTGCCAGTCAATTCCGAGCCGCCAACGATCAACGGGCCGGAACGTAACAACGCCGCTCTCGTCCCCACCTCGATGTGATCAAACTGCGCATTACTCAACATCGCTGCAAGCGAATCGATGTTCGAACCGGCGTAGCAACCTACGCGCTGCACGCAGAGAACAAGTCCCCACACATCAGACGTATGGACGTAGTCATAATCACGGGCATCTGGGATTGCACTCCACCAGCGTGCAGGTTGAATTTCTTGACTGAGCGCAGTCACCAACGAACCGGACAAGAACGTGCACAGTAAGCTGCAAGTCCAAAAAGTTTAAACACAGTCATCAGAGCTTACTCCGTACTTTTTTACGATCCACAACAGTTGTTATCATCGACTAAATCATCGCATCCTTCAAAGGTGGTGTTGCATTCACCGTTGCAGTTACTATCGAAGTGATTACACTTGGTTCGCACCATTAACATAGTTCTTCTTCAAGCAAACTGGTAGGGCTAAAACATGACAGTAAACTGCCGTTGACAAAACACAGTCTCCCCCGACGCATGTGGGTATTGTTACGCCGAGGAAATTTGGATCTGCACAACAGAGATTCGTAGCTCGTATGATGGCGTTGTAAATAGCAGGTAATCCCATTGCCTTCAAATTCGGATCGACGCAAATTTTCCGGATCCATGTAATCGAGTTCAACCCGGCTGTGCAGTCGACCGTGCAGGGGTTGTCAACCAAAGTGGTTGTTGCGTTTTGCTGACAGTACGTGATTGTGGCAGAATAATCGACACCCGCATGGCAGATCTTAATTTCGCGTTCGATTTCGACCTTACAATCGCAGTCAGGGGGGATTTGCGTAGCACACTGTGCACGTGCATTTTGGCTGATTCCCAAAGCTACTGCACGAGTAGGCAACAACCGAATCTATACATGGTGTTACTCCAGATAATAATGGTGTTCAACTCCAATATCGCGAGCAAACGTAATCGGCCTAGCGCTCGTTGTTAGTGCCAGCGTATTGAATAATGCGCACGCCTAACTGGGTAGGTGGGATGAAGGTTCCGGTAGTGAACAGTTAAAAACCAACATGGGAAACCACCGCTATCGGCCACTTCGTCCGATGAGAATCGATGACATGGTATCTCATCTCGGGCCTGGCATGAATACCGACTCTGCATTCCATCGACGAATTCACCATGAACTTCACGTGCTCTAGTTCCTGCTACGTCTACGACTCCTCCGCCGCCTCAATTGTAGCTTAAACTTGGCTACGGTTTGTGTCCATGGAATCGTAGGCAGGGGTGGGGATTTGCCTTGAAGACCCAAAGGTTTATTGAAACTCAGACTCGGAGCCATTGTATGGAATGGATTATCTTACCTTGCTGGTAACACAAACTTGTGGCTGATTGAGTTCTATCCAAAGAAAGGTCAATAACAATGCCCCGCTATCAGATCAGGGAAGGCAACACGAAGGGGAACACGAAGCCTCGCTCGAACGAGCCCCGACCTCCTGCACCTCAGCCGCAACGTCCAGCTCCTCGCCACCAGAATACTGACTCGCTGAGGCCATCGCAGAATGGCGAGCAGTCGAACGGTGAGCAGTCGAACGGTGGGCGATGAAAGATCTACTTTAATCTCTCGAGCACACCCTTGCGCTTAACAATATTCTTGTAGTCCCACTGACCGCACAGTTGCAGTATAGTCCCGATACCTCACCCCAATCTCCTTGTCTTCCAGCCGTACTTCATTGCGAGCAAACGAATACTAACCGTTGCTATAATGCCAAGTGTCGCAGCAACATCGTATTCGAGCATTGCAACGCGCGCCGCTACCACGAACACAACTACGCCTGCAAGGGCCGCGACAGCGAAGTAGGTGCCGGGACGAAATATATCGGGCTCGTTGCGCACTAATACATCGCGAAGCACACCGCCGCCAATTGCGTTTAGGAAACCAATAAAAATTGCAGTTAAGGGGCTGAGGCCAAAGAGCAATGCTTTCTGCGCGCCGAACACTCCGTAGAGTCCAATCGAAACAGCACTTAAGACATCGAGCCACTTTTGATATTTCGGGATGAGCTTGTGAATGTAGAGTCCGATGAGCGCAGCAGTCCATGCCAACCCGACATACCACGGGTCGCTTAGCACCACGGGTGTACCGACCTGCATCACAAGGTCGCGTACAATACCGCCGCCGACACCGGCAACAATCGATAACACCATAACGCCGATTACGTCGTAACCGCGCGATATTGCGAACCGCGTTCCTACTAGTGCGAATAGAAACGTTGCAGCAAGGTCCCACCAAACAGGTAGGTTAAAAACTTCTTTTTCAGGCATTACTGTGACGGTGCTTCGTTAAGATCGTTGATTTCGTGCTTCCTTAAGGTCAATGATTTCGTGCTCCAATTATTCGACTACAGCTGTTACTTCTATCTCGACCAACAGTCGATTGTCGACGAGTGCACTCACAACAACGATTGTCGCAGCCGGACGTATGCTCCGAAACACCTCGCCGTGTGCTTTTAGCACATCGTCTATTACATGCGAGCCTGTTACATACATGCGCGTGCGAATGACATCGGACATCGAGCCCCCTGCGGTACGCAGCGCCTTACCAATTTTTTCGAAAATGAAAACGGATTGCGCATACGCATTGCCATCGCCAATAATCTCTGGTCCTTCTACCGCAGTCGTACCGGCCACCTCTATAAGATTACCGATGCGTACTGCACGCGAGTATCCGACGATGTCTTCCCATGGCGTATCGGATGCAATGTTTTTACGACTTGACATAGTTATGTCTCCGCTGCTCGACGTTAGTTAAAATGCAAGATGACAATTTGACGAACTTTACTTTTTGTTTTCGAGTTTGAGTACGCCGCGCGGACACACCGAAGCGCATACACCGCAGCCTACACACGACGCGCGCTTGATGTCCTCGCCACGCTGTGCATATGCTCTCACATCGATGCCCATCTCGCAGTACGTGCTGCAGTTGCCACATGATATGCACTGTGCACCGTTTGTGGTAATGCGAAAGCGCGAGAACCATTTCTGCAGAATGCCAAGCGTTGCGGCCATCGGACATCCAAAGCGGCACCACACACGCGCGCCCATGATTGGGTAAAATCCCACTCCTATTACGCCGCTGAATACTGCACCTATGAAGAAGCCGTACACAGAATTAAGTGTTGATGTCCACGTGCCGAGTATTGCCCCGCCTTGACTGGCGTTCAACCAGATGAGCACAGTAACTATCGTTATAAAGAGCAGCACGCTGTGCACCATCCAGCGTTCGACTCTCCACGCGGTTAGTGACTTGTCGCTGTTCTGCCGCCACGGGTCGCCAACTGTCTCTGCAAGCGCACCACATCCACACACCCACGAGCAGTACCATCGTTTGCCGTAGAAATATGTCAGCACCGGAGTAGCAACAACCGTCATTGCAATGGTCCAGAACCCCATAAACACCAGCATGCCATCTCCCGACGCAAGAAGTTTGTCGAGTGTACCTGGAAACAGATACTCGGGCTTTAGTGGCCAGAAGTAATGGAAGTAAAATTCTTTAGTGTTTAGAGCGACGAGAATACTTGGCAATACAAAAGCAAAACCAAGTTGAAAAAACATGACGCTCAGAGTTCGAACTACATGATATCTGCTATCTCTGTATTTCGCCAACATCCGCACACCCATCACGAGTACACCCACCGTGTAAAGTGTGCCGTACAAGAACCAACGGTCGGCAGCCTTGTGTCGCATCCATTGCGAGAGAGGCTCAGCTGCACCAATTACGTGCTTAAGTGCCTCGGGATACCAGTACAACACGATGTAGAATGCCGTGAACGCTATTCCAGCAATCCAGGCGGCACCACCTCTGCGCATTATGCCCGAAAACATAATGCCATTGTTTCTTATCCCTGTTGTGCGGTCACGGAATGCAGGTAACACGGCAATGAAGCCACCAGCGGTACCAAGCACGATGGTTGAACAGAAATACAACAACTGCATCGAAGCAAACGCTCCGGCGGCACCGAGTACAAACACAAGAGATGCTAGAGCAACCATCGCGAGCCCAAGGCGTTCGAGCAGGTGAAGTCCTGTCGTAGCACTTTTGAGTTCTGCGGGCATCATAAGCTGAACTGTTGTCATGTTACTCGCAATCTTGACTGAGTAGGAATGTCATGATACACGCAACCTTGATTACATAGGAATGTCATGCTACACGCAATCGTTCTGTGAATTCTGCATCGAACTGCGCCAAGGCGATGTGCTTCACGACATAATCGAGTGAAGCCGCTTCATTAATCCATTTTGTACACACTTCAGCGCGCAAGCGAACGCCCATGGCATTAAAGCCTACAACTCGATTGTTGCTGTGCACAATGCGCAAGAAGCGTCTTTTGTCTGGACGCGACCATGTCAATGATTGCATTCCATTGCTATCTGTAGGAGTCACAACTTTAGTAACCTCATGCATAACTTCAATGGCCGACGGCACAACACCGTAGGTCTGGTATTCGATGTCAAAGAATTTTGCGGAGTTGAAAAACACACCAGGCCTATAAGCAGTGCGTTCTCCGCATAATGTTGCTGCAAGAGTTTCTCCATGCGCACGGGCTGTGTACCACAAGAGATCGACTCGTCCGTTCGGACGTTCTGCGCAGTCACCGATGGCAAAGACATCGGGTACGGACGTTGCAAAGTATTCATCGACAAGAATTCCGCGCTGTGTGGCAATGCCCGAAGATTGTGCAAGATCGATACGCGGGCGGACGCCTGCAGTTAGAACGACGAGCTGACACTCGATGCGTTCTCCAGAATTGGTCACGACCGCACATGCGCGCTGCCCATTACCCACAACGATTTCTGTATGTGACGTATCACTCGAAACGATATCTGTGTCCGACGAATCATTCGCAACGATCTCTGCAAGCTGCGTCGAATACCGCACGTCTACGTGATGTTCTGCCAGATGTGCATTCACCATAGCAGACTCTTCTGCAGGCAGCACGTTGTTCCAGTAGCTGGTTTCGCGTACAAGCATAGTGGTTGCGATGTCGCGCGAACGCAACATCTCGGCTACTTCGATTCCGATGAGGCCGCCGCCAACAACAATGGCACGTCGCACACCACGCACATTCTGCTCAAGTAGTTCGAGATCATTCAGATTTGTAAACCCTTGTACACCTTCGAGATCTTGACCAGGCCAACTGTAAAAATTCGTCTTCGCTCCAGTTGCAAACACCACCGAATCATAATGACATACATCACCCGATGCAAGTGATATCGTTTTTGCTTTAGTGTCTACGTGGAGTGCGTGGTCGCGGATAACATCGATGCGATTCTTCTTCCAGAACCAGTCTTCGTATGGTTTTGTGTGTGCGTATTCCATGTGACCCATGAAGATGTACATGAGGGCCGGACGCGAGTAGAAATGATCGGACTCGCCTGAAATAACCGTTATGGAATGCTCGCTGCGTTTGCGAATGTTTCGCGCAGCGGTAATCCCAGCGACGCCGTTACCAATAATAACTATGCGAGCCATCTACGCTTGACCTTCGTTATGGTACGAGCCATCTGAGCTTGACCTTCGTTATGGTACGAGCCATCTGAGCTTGACCTTCGTTATGGTACGAGCCATCTACCCTTGCCTTAAAGCTATCAATTGCGAGGTTAGAACTTCATCGGGGTATGCACGCTCAATGGCACGCATATCTGAAAGCGTGTCCATGTCGTGCATCTCAGAGAGCAGATGGGCTTCGATGCCAGCTTCCTGTGCGTTCTCGAGCGTATCGTTAAACACCGACGATTTACTCCATGCTACGTCGGCAAATACTTCGCGCCACCTCGATGCGCTGCGGGCAAGTCCGATGAGGTAGTAGCCGCCGTCGAATGCCGGACCTATTACAAGGCTGTGACTTTTGAGAGCCTTAAAGGCATCGTCGATTAAGGGGCCTACGAAGGGGGCATCTGAGCCGATAATCACAACATGTTTGTATGCTGTAAAGCACTCTTTAAACGAGTTTAGCAATCGCTCGCCAAGATCGTTGCCTTGCTGCACTCGCACCTCGCCACCCAACCACTCGATAACGTCGTTCCTGCCTTCATCTTCGTCGACAAACAAGATTGTATCGTACTGCTGCTTGCCTTCGCGCACACCTTGTTTGCGCACACTATCAACAACATGTTCTGCCACAAGGCGATACGCTTTCAGCGCCGCTTCCTTGCCAATATTTTCAGCGAGACGGGTTTTCACCTTGCCTGCGACCGGCGCTTTTAGAAACACAACAAGGGCACTATTCACACTAGTTGTCCTCCGCACGACGACCCAGACCCGGCCGTGCATCCATAACAATGTTGGTCGACGGCAATCATACGCTCGCCTAGAGTCGACAAATCAAAATCTGATATATGCGCCACTGGCGAGCTGACCTTTATCTCGAGCATCTGATTGAAATCGCAGTCATACAACGCGCCATCCCATCCAACACTTATCATATTGCGGCACATTACCCCAGCTGCGGCAACGGGATTAAAAGAATTGACGAGCAACTCCATATACGCTTCGTACTTGTTGTTCTCTAGCAAGTCTTCAAGAAAGCGCGAGATAGGCATGTTCGTAATGCAATGAAGTGCGTTGAATGTCACCCCGTGCCGTTCCATTAACTCGCGTTTGTAGTCAGCTTCGAGACTATGTTGTGCTCCTGGCAGTGACGCACCTCCAGGGTTGTATACTAAGTCGAACCTTAGCCCCTTTTCCTCTGACCCATAACCAACGGCGTTTAGCATTTTGATTGCGCGTATTGATGCGTCGTAGACGCCATCTCCGCGTTGTTTGTCTACGTTGTCTGAGGTGTAACATGGCAGCGACGCAATTACATGCACGTCGTTCTCGGCGAAGAATTCTGGTAAATCGAAGAAGCGCGGGTTCGAAACGATAATCGTCAGGTTGCACCGGACAATTACATTCCGTCCCATTGCACGCACCTCCTCGACAAACCATCTGAAGTTCGGATTCAACTCGGGCGCACCACCTGTGATGTCGACTGTCGCAATGTTCGACACGCGCAATGCTTGAAGGCATTGCTCCATCGTCTCGCGCGACATCACTTCGGTTCTATCAGGTCCGGCATCGACATGACAGTGGTTGCACGCCTGATTGCAGACTTTGCCTACGTTCACCTGAAACACTTCGAGTGCAGTAGGATGCAACGGAAAGAGTCCGGCCCCGCGCATCGTGTGCGCAAACCTTGGGACTTGTGCCTGACCTCGTTGAAATCCATGCAGGATATTCAGTTGCACGTTTACATCAGCCAGCTCAATGCCGCGTTTTTTTAAAGAAGTTGTTGCCAGATGCATTGGGTGTAGTCGTTCAGAGGTGCTTGAAAGCCATTCATGGGGTGAGACATAAATGCGCTAGGACATTAATGTGGTAAGATATGCACGTCTCCTCTTCCCGGCGGATTATATGTAACGTTTCCCAAACGGGCGGTATTCAGCCGCAATCATCCGAAGGATCCTGATGGCACTTACACCCTACTCTGGTACATGGGGCACTGCGCAAGCTGCGCACCTCGTTCGCCGAACTATGATTGGCGCGACCCCCGCAGACGTTCAAAACGCTCTTGGTAAGGGGCTAAATGGGGCTGTCGACGCGTTACTTACGGACTCGCCGGAACCCCGAGAACCAATTGCCTACCTGAAAACAGGATCAGTCGCCGAAGGTGGAAACTGGGCTTCTTCATCCTATGAAGATGGCTCAGACAATACTCGCAATGCGTTTCTTCGGACGTGGTGGATTGACATCATGATGAACCAGGACTTCTCTGCAAGAGAGAAGATGACATTGTTCTGGGCGAATCACTACTCGACAGGTTCGACGCAGGTGCATGACGCTCGGTACATGTTTAATCAGAATGCATTGCTGCGTGCAAATGCATTTGGCAGTGCCAAGGACCTAACAAAAGCTGTGACATTCGATCCGGCCATGCTTAGATACTTGAGCGGCGCTTCGAATACAAAGGCAAATCCGAACGAGAATTATGCTCGTGAACTTCAAGAGCTCTTTACTATTGGTAAAGGCCCAGAAGTGGCACCCGGTGATTATGTGTTCTACACAGAAGCCGATGTAAAGATGGCGGCAAAAGTTCTTACGGGCTGGAAAGACGACCAGGCTGGAATGAAGCCGGTGTTCACAAGCGCGAATCACGACAATGGCACGAAGACGTTTTCGCATCGCTACAGTCAGCGTGCTATCACGGGCGGCAATTCACAGGTAGGCGCAACGCGCGAATTAGATGATTTGCTAACGATGATTTACGATCAGCCCGAAGCAGCTCGTTTTCTAGCACGCAAACTCTATCGATTCTTTGTTGATTACGTTGTTACCCCAGAAATAGAAGCTGATATCATCGAAAGTCTTGCTCAGGTTCTTCGCGACAACAATTACGAAGTACGTCCAGCATTAAAAGCTCTCTTTACCAGCAGCTGGTTCTACGACGCCGAACGTATGGCATGTGTAATAAAAACACCTGTAGAGCTTGTGCTCGGAACGTTCCGCTTATTCCATCCGGCCGATTTGTATCCGACCGACTCAAAACTGCTACACTGGGCGTATCGCGCTGTGCACAGAACAATGGCAACAATGGCGCAGGACTTATTTAACCCGCCAAACGTAGCAGGTCTTCCGGCGTACTATCAAGCACCTGCGTACCATGAGTTGTGGATTAATGCAGACACTCTGCAAAAGCGCGTACGGTTTACAAACGAGATAGCACTCGATGGTTATCAATTAGATGAGTCGTACGAAAAAAGCTACCTCGATCCGTTTTTGATTCGTCCGTGGCTTTCAGACCCAACCGACGCAGTAAAACTTGTTAACGATGTAGCTGCAGTTGTCTTTGCAGTGCCTATCAACGAAGCTCAACGTCAGGCACTTGTCGATATCCTTCTTACTGGACAGCCGATGTCGACGTGGGCCAGTGCATGGCTCGCATATGAAGGCAACCCAAGTGACGCAACAAAGGCTGTTGTGGAATTGCGCTTGCGCACACTTTTGAAATTTATGCTCGGCATGGCCGAGTACCAGGTTTGCTGAGGAGAATGTTATGAAACGTCGTGCCTTTCTGCGGGGCAGTGCTACCGCAGCAGCAGCCCCATTTGTCCTTAACGGATTGTCCGTAAAGGCTCTCGCAGGTAACCCAATGTTCGAGGCCGTTCAGGCCGCAGCATGTGAAGACCGCGTCCTTGTTCTCATTCAAATGGTTGGTGGGAACGACGGTTTGAATACCGTGATTCCGCTCGACCAATATGCTGAATACAAAGCAGCACGTTCGAACATTGCCATAGCAGAAACAGCTGCTCTAAAGCTGACGAATGCGACTGGACTTCACCCAAACATGTCGCTGCTTGCGCAGATGTACACTGCAGGCAAGGTTAGAGTGGTACAAGGTGTTGGATATCCAATTCCGAATTACTCGCACTTTCGCTCAACAGACATCTGGCTCTCGGGCTCCGATTCCGAAGAAGTGATTGCGACTGGTTGGATGGGACGTTATTTGGAAAACACGTATCCGGGCTTCCCGCTCGGATATCCAAATGCAACGATGCCCGATCCACTTGCGATTCAGGTTGGTTCGACAATCTCTCCCGGACTCGAAGCAACAAATGCCAACATGGGAATGGCATTCACCGATCCAAACACGTACTTCAACATTGTAAATGGCAACACACCTGTTGGTGTCGGTGCGCGCGCAGGAGCCGAGCTTGCGTACGTACGCACGATTGGACAACAGATCGAACGATTTGCTGCGCCCGTAAAGGCAGCGGCCGGACGTGCCACGAATAAGTCGACGAAGTATCCAGCGGTTCGCACGAATCCACTTGCCGATCAGCTGAAGCTGGTAGCACAGCTCATTGCAGGCGGACTAAAGACGCGCATTTATATCTGCACGATATCGGGTTTCGATACACATGCATATCAAAATCAAGGCGGTCCGGGAAGTCCAGTCCCCCACGGCACACTCCTCCAACAAATTTCTGTCGCAGTTGATGCTTTCCAGGATGACTTGCGTTTACTTGCAGTACAAGACCGCGTAATCGGCATGACATTCTCAGAGTTTGGCCGTCGCATTAAATCGAATGCAGGTGGCGGAACAGACCACGGAGCAGCAGCACCAATTATTCTATTCGGTACGAGTGTTGTCTCGGGTGTGCTTGGCGAAAACCCAACGATTCCAACCAACCCATCGCCTGAAGACAACCTGCCAATGCAGTACGACTTCAGAAGTGTATACGCAACACTGTTGCACGATTGGTTCTGCGTACCACCAGAAATCATTCGCACTATGTTGTTCCGCGAGTTCCCACGCCTACAGCTTCTTCAAGGTGGGTCGACTACGGGTGGTATCATGGAATCGCTCGCAGATCCTTCGACACAACTACGTGTGGCACCGAACCCAATAAGCTCGACTGCATCGATAACGTTTACGGCTCCACAAGGTCCGATAGAGCTTTCGATTTTCGATGCCTCAGGCAAGCAACTCGCCAGACTTATGGAAGGTGACCACGCAGGCGGTGCATCTTCTGCATCGTACAACCTTTCGTCTCTATCGTCGGGCTACTACTACATCCGCCTACAACACCGCAGTGGCGCAAAGGTCATTCCGGTAACTGTTCAGCACTAAGAAATTTTCACTAAGAAATCTTATTGTGTGCTGCATTCCTTCGGGGTGCAGCACTAACAAGCGCCGCAATCACCTGTATCGTGCAGGTTGTGCGATTCTACCTGCACCGTTGTATGTCCGATAGAAAATTGTTCGCGCAATGTGCGCTGAACCTCGATCACTACGTCGTCGGACGGACGCGACGACACGATGTGTACACTCGCTGCATATTCCTTTGCGCCCAGTTGCCATACGTGTACATCGTGCACGTTCGATACGCCTTCAAGTGCAAGCAATGTGGTCTTTACTTCAGCGGGCAGAATATGATTTGGCGAAGACTCCATTAGTATGATGCCAGCTTCGCGAATTACGCGTATCGATCCGCGTATAACCAATAGAGCAATTAGGATTGATAACACTGGGTCGACCCAATCCCAGTCGGTTAGTGCAATCACAATTGCGCCCACAATAACACCACCGCTTGAAAGCAGATCTGTAATAACATGCAGATAAGCACTACGGGTTGTAATGTGTTCACTCTTGTGCAAGTAGCGCGCACTAATGGCATTTGCTATGAAGCCTATTACGGCAACAACCAACATCGCACCGGCGTGTACATGTTCTGGATGAGCGAATCGGCGTACTGCTTCGATAAGAATGTAGATGCAGATACCGAACAGCAGCATGCCGTTTGTAAGTGCAGCAAGGATTTCTATTCTGCGCAAACCGAAGGTGTACCGTGCGTCGTGCTGCTCTCTCGCTTTTGCTGCGATACGCAATCCTATGAATGCAACAAGCAACGATGCAAGATCGATGAGCACATGCCCTGCATCCGAAAGCAATGCCAGCGATCCGGAGAGGAAGCCTCCCACAACCTGCACAAGAAACACAGAGCCGGTCAGTGCTATTGCGATGCGCAACGGACGAATATCGCGGTGTTCGTGAATGTGTCCGTGGCTGTGCGAGTGGCTATGTGTAGGCGCACTACTTGCGCGATCATGCTTGTGTTCGTTCGCCACTACCAGGAAATCCAATTATGGTGAGTTGCTATCTGGATGTAGATAAGGATCAGCGGTGCAACGAATAAAATGCTGTCGAATCGGTCGAGGATACCGCCATGTCCGGGAAGAATCTGAGACGAGTCTTTTACACTTGCATCACGTTTTAACAATGATTCTGCTAGGTCACCAATCTGTCCGAGCACGCCCACAATAACACCACATACGAACAGATGTATGAGCGCCACATGCGGCAGACAATACGTTCCAATTACAGCGAACGAGACTACTGCGCCAACAAAGCCCCCTGCCGCCCCCTCCCAACTTTTCTTCGGACTTACCCGCGGGAAGAGTTTGTGTTTGCCAAATTTCATACCCACGAAGTACGCAACAGAATCGCACATCCATACGCTTACAAACAATGTCATCACAAGAAATGCACTCGGAGTTGCGAACCACGAAATGCTTTCATACGTCACGTACCCTCCACCGCGCAACACAATGAGTGCCGTAAGGCAACCAGAAATGTATAACACTCCAATGGCTGTGATAGCGGTGTTTAACAGAGCGTTTTCGCGAGCTCGCCACAGCTCTGCTGTTAATGTCAGCAACAGACCTCCAATGAGGAATGCAACCGACGCAAGCAGCCAGACTAAGCTATCAAAACCATGTGCACTGCACATGAGGGTAACGCACAGCTGAATGCAGATGCTCCACACCACGCCCACGGAAACATTTGCTTCTGCATGTTTTGACTGGGCAAGGCGGTAGAACTCTCTCAGAGCTATGGTGGTGACGACAATTACAGCACCGGCAAAGAACCAACCCCCCAGACCGATGATACCAATGACGACTGGAATACCAATTAGACCGACAAGAATGCGAGTTACCATGTTGCTCATCCTTCGAAACTATGAAAGTGGCTCCAGTCCGTACCTTTGTGTATGGTAGTCTATAATCTTCCGACAGAGCCCGTAGCCCACGTTTTGCTGACAGGCGATGACGATTTTGTGCGGGAATTCGCAGGCATTCTTGCTAAGAATGATGTCACATTCGACATCCTTCCGCCCATCGATGAAGAGGAAATTCTGCATGTAGATGAAGAAACAGCTTCTGAACTGGCAGACATTGACATTTCTGTGTATTCGCCGTTTCAAGACAGGCTCATTGCAGACCCGCGCGAAGCCACACACGCCTACACGCACATTATTGATCTTTCTGTCGAGCTGCCAACGGTGCGTCGCACAACACTTGTGCTTGCAACCAGCGTTCATCCAAAGGCAACGGTCATTGCATCGACACTCACGACAACGGCTACAGAGCTTGGCATGATTGCGGGCATTGATAAACGTATTGTGGGCATCGGACTTGTTCCGATGTTGATGTCGACGACCACGGTTGCAGAGTGTGCACCGGGACTGAACACCACTGCAGACCACATTGCGAGTGCAGATCTGCTTCTGCAAAAGCTCGGGTATGTAACTGAGCACGTGGAAGACCGCGTTGCACTCGTGCAGATGCGCATTCTTGCAACCCTCATCAACGAAGCTGCCTTTGCTGTTATGGAAGGTGTTGCGTCGCCAGAGGATATCGACCTTGCGATGCAGTTAGGCACGGGGTATCCGAAAGGACTTCTTGCGTGGGCTGATGAGATTGGCATTCCAATCGTGACTCTTGTGCTCGACGGACTCTACCACGAGTACCGTCAGGAACGCTACCGTCCGTGTGTTCTGCTCAAGCAATACATGCGTGCAGGTTGGACGGGTAAGGAATCGGGAAGGGGCTTTTACACATACACGTCAGACCATGTTGGTTAACATCTGCATGTCTGAGTTAGCAGCCGCATGTCTGAGTTAGCAGCCGCATGTCTGAATTAGCGTCGGTACGAGTCTTCATAGACTTCGACGGTACCATTGCAAAGAATGATGTCAGCGATGAATTCTTTATCGCGCACAATGCATTCGAACCCGCACGCACCGAATTAGCCGAAGGTTCTATTTCGGTTGCCGAATATTATCGGCGAGCATGCGCTGCGTTACCTGCTGAACTTACCGATGCAGATGTTGCAGCGTTCGCATTAACGCAGGAAGTTGATACCGGATTCGCTTCACTGGTGGCGTGGTGTGATGCCCACACCATTCCAATTTCTGTTGTTAGTGATGGCTTTCTGAACTACATCTTGCCAAGCTTAAAGCAAGCCGGCGTTCGCGACATACCGGTATTTGCAAATGTGCTTGACGCTCAGACACTGTACCCTTCGTACCCTAATGCATCAGAGTCGTGTACATGCTTTTGCGCTAGTTGCAAACGCAATGTTGTAATAACGAATTCTGCACCCGACGACATCCTTGTATACATAGGAGACGGCTTTTCCGATACATGTGCAGCCTCGCATTGTGACATTGTTTTCGCTAAAACCGAGCTCGCGGCGTTTTGTACCGCCGAGCGTATACCGCACCATCCGTGGTCGAGGCTTTCGGATGTACAGCGCATTTTGGAACAATACCACCGCACGGGTCGCTTTCGAGCACGACGTCAGGCTGTGCTTGCGCGCAAGCGCGCAATCGAAGCCGAATAGGCGTTAAACCCAACTGTATGTATGTTCGTCTACGGCCGCGAATACACCTACAGGATACCTTTATGAAATCTCTATTTCTATCCGCAGCAGTCTGCCTTTTTATCTCAGCAGTCGTACCAGCGACCTCTCAACCAGGCGATCGACCAAAGAAACACGCCGATTGCAAAGAACTCCGCACTGAAATGCGAGCATGGTTCGAACGCTCTGTAAAACCGACACTTCTAGACTGGAAGCGCGACTACGATGCATCACTCTCATCTGAAGATCTGGCCACACTAAACCAGCTCCGCGCCGAAGCTTCTGCACACAGAAAGCAGTGGGCTCAGCACAAAAAAGACCACAAAGTAGACGGACGTCATGAACGCCATTCAGATGCAGATCGTGAAGCACGTCATGCTGCGCGCAGAGCCTTCTTCGAACGCCTGAAGCCGATTGCTGAACGCTCGAAAGAAAAGCTCGTCTCGATCTTTGAAAATGGTAAAGACAACATCGAAACATGGAAAGAACAAGCGAAGACCATCATGGCAAAGTGGCGCGATGAACATCCAGAAGCCCGCAAAGGATCTGGTCATCATCACGGCATAGGTCCAATGGGAATAGACTTCGGCCACGGCCACCACGGCAAGCGCGCTGCCATTCGCTTCATGCTGTGGGACGGCACCATACCTACCGAAGACGAAGGTCGCTTTGGTGCAGAAGCAGCACCGACGGATATAAATGAAGTTGGTACAACGCAGATGAGCCCCTTGCGCATCGCGCCCCTTCCATCAGAAAACACTGCAGCACTTACTATGCAGGTAATGGAAAACGGTCCGGCGACCATTGAAATCTTCTCCATGGACGGCGTACTAATGAAGTCTGTTCAAGTAGTCGTAACGGGCAACACACTCAACGAAAGGATAGACGTTTCTGCGCTGCCAACAGGTACGTACATGGCAAGCGTGAATACGACAGCCGGACGTCGTACGAGGCAGATCGTCGTCAGCCGATAAATTACAGGAAGGGTCTGCGAGGTCCGCTGCGCGCACCTCGCAAGCGTCTGTGAACATTTAGTATCGTCGGGAACTTCCGTTTTGCTGTCTAGTAGCAAGCTCGTTCCCGACGATTTTTTTTCTACCTACACACGGATATCGCTATGACTCTAGAAACGTTAAGAGACCTGTACATCGCTCAACTAAAAGACCTGTACAGTGCAGAAAAGCAGCTTACAGAAGCAATTCCAAAGATGGTCAAAGCGGCCACCAACCCTGAGTTGAAAGAAGCGTTCACGACGCACCTCGCGGAAACGGAAATACATCTTGAGCGCTTGCGTGGAATTTTTCAGGACCTCGATTTGAATCCGGGCAATCACGTATGCAAGGCCATGCAAGGCTTAGTAGAAGAAGGTAATGCCATTGGAAGTGAACATGGCGACCCTGATGTTATCGACGCAGGCCTTATTGCAGCGGCACAACGTGTTGAGCACTACGAGATGGCCGGCTATGGTTGCGTACGCACATACGCTCGCACACTTGGTGAAGACGCCGCGCTCAATATTCTACAAACGACCCTCGACGAAGAAGGCGCGGTCGACAAGAAACTCACAGAAATAGCAGAACGCGTCGTAAATGTTCGCGCCAATCAGAATGTAGACTCAGTAGCATAATTACTCCTCTATCGATCACCACATCCGGCGTCGGGCATTTGTCTGGCGTCGGATTTATGTTTGGCGGATTCCTTTCGCACAAATCAATTACACTCTTATGAAATCAACTCTGTACGATGCCAATACGCGTGGAGCGTTTGATATGGGTTGGCTGAAGACGCACTATTCGTTCAGCTTCAGCAATTATTACGAACCAACGCGCATGCACTTTGGCATGTTGCGGGTACTAAACGACGATATCATCGAAGCAGATCAGGGCTTCGGTACACATCCGCACAACGACATGGAGATTATTACTATTCCGTTGTCGGGAGAGTTAACGCATCGAGACAGCATGGGGCACGAAGCGACTCTTGGTGTAGGACGTATTCAGGTGATGTCCGCCGGTACCGGGCTTACACACTCAGAATACAACGCATCGAAAGACACCCACTTATCACTGCTACAGATTTGGATTTTCCCAGAACGTCGTGGTGTTGAACCACGATACGACGAAGCAGATATCTCCGCACTTTCACACAACCAGTTTCACAACATCGTAGGTCCGCGCAACGGCGACGCCGCCGTCTTCATCAATCAAGACGCATGGCTCGCTCTCGGGCGCATCGATGCAGGGTATGCAGCTTCGTATGCATTGCACACCAGCGATCATGGTGCTTTTGTATTTGTAATCGAGGGGACCGTAACAGTAAATGGCGCTCATCGCGGAACGCGCGATGCAATTGGCATTGTCGAAGCAGATTCTATTGTTGTGCGCTCTACAACCGACGCTTACGTGCTCATCATCGAAGTACCCATGGTGCCAGCCGCCTGAAGGCCGCACTCCGTTACGCGCCTAGGGTGCCAGCCGCCTGTACAATAGAACCGTCTACAACAAGCCGTCGTGCCGTTGCCATATCGTGATACAACACCCTGTCGCGTTCGGCGAATGGAATGCCCACACGGACTATTTCCATAACCTTTTCTAGTATGGGGCTGCTTCGCAGGGGTCTAAGCAGATCGATGCCTTGTGCTGCGCACAAGAGCTCGATGGCTAGTACGGACTCTACATTCTCGATGACCTGCCAGAGTTTGCGTGCAGCAATACTGCCCATAGAGTTGTGGTCTTCTTGATTCGCAGACGTTGGAATGCTGTCTACACTTGCAGGGTGCGACAACACTTTGTTCTCGCTAACAAGTGCAGCAGCAGTGTACTGCGCAATCATCATCCCAGAGTTGAGTCCGCCGTTTGGAGTTAGGAACCGAGGCAAGCCCCCTAACGCGTTATTCACAAGGCGTTCGGTTCTGCGCTCCGAAATATTTGCAAGCTCTGAAAGAGCAATTGCAAGAAAGTCGAGTACGAGAGCAACAGGCTGTCCATGAAAATTTCCACCTTCGATATGCCGGTCTTCGTCAGCAAAGATGAGTGGGTTGTCGGTGGCACTGTTTATTTCGCACGTTAGTACAGATGTTGCATAGTTTATAGTGTCTCGCGATGCACCATGCACCTGCGGCATGCAACGCAACGAATACGCGTCCTGAATTCTGTTGTCATCGGTTCTGTGAGAGTCGCGAATACCACTGCCGTGAAGGAGTGTTTTAAGGTTCGCAGCAGATATGCGTTGGCCCTGATGTGGACGCGTTGCGTGCAAACGTGGGTCGAACGCGTTGTCGGTACCACGCAAAGCATCGAGTGAAAGCGCTCCAATTATATCACAAGCCTTAATAATGTTTTGAGCGCGATGAAGAGTAAGCACACCGTATGCCGCCATCATCTGCGTACCATTTATGAGTGCCAGTCCCTCTTTTGCCTCTAGACGAATAGGCTCGATGCCATGTCTCTTTAACGTTTCTGACGAGGCTTCGCGCACACCATCGACGATGTTTTCGCCTTTGCCAATACAACACAAAGCGAGGTGAGCGAGCGGAGCCAGATCGCCACTACTACCCACAGATCCCTGGCTAGGCACGTATGGTGTGATACGTGCATTGAACACGTCGATCAGTGTTCGCAGCGTTGATGATCGAACTCCTGAATATCCTTTAGCAAGCGCATTGATGCGTAGAAGCAACATCGTGCGAACAATGCGTTCTGGCAGGGGCTCGCCCATGCCAGCGCTATGCGACATAATGAGGTTCTCTTGGAGCTGCGCAACTTGCTCTGTAGGAATAAAGACGTTCGAGAATTCACCGAAGCCAGTAGTCATTCCGTAAATGACTCTTCGTTCTGCAATCCATCGTTCGACAGCGTCGCGCGATGCGCGTACGTTCTGCCATGCCGGGTCTGCTAGACCTATCGTACCATCCGGAGTCTCGACGATTGTCGCGCAGGCATCAACCGTTAGAGATTCTCCGTCGAGCAGCAAGTGTAGCGCCATCGCGTCAGCGTTTCGCTTTCTTTTCTTCCTTCTTGGGCTCGCCATTCAAGAACCGACTCCACACTAGTTCTTTTGGAACCGAGCGGCCTTTCTTGGCTTCTTCGATAAGGTATGTTGCCGAAGTCGCGAGTATCCAATCGAAGTTTTCGTCCTGAATCGACGACCGCTCCGCATCGGGAGCAGGATTCATATAATCGATTGCATACGGTATGCCATCGCGTACGGCAAACTCGACGGTGTTGAAGTTATAACCAAGTATAGTACAGATTCGTCGGCTTAAATCTTCGAGCGTACGCAGCATAGCTGGTGTTGGCTCAAAGCCAGCCTGGTACCTTAGATGGTGCGGGTTGCGAGGCTCGTAAGGCATAACGTGTACATGCTGACGTCCGATGCAATAACAGCGATAGTATTCAGTGAATTCTATGCCTTCTTGCAAGGTCATCACAATTTCTCCCGTGTCGTTGTAAAACGAGAAAAACTCTTCTATCGAGTGACACTTGTAAACGTGCTTCCAACCACCACCATCATATGGCTTTAGCCATGCAGGAAATCCTACGTATGCGAAGATCTCTTCCCAGTTTAATGGGAAGCGAAGATTACGAAACGACTCGCCAGTTGTATCGGGTGGATGAAGCTTACTTGGAAGCAGGACTGTTCTCGGAACAGGTATCCCTGCTTTTTGCGCAACCGCATAGTTGAAAAATTTATCATCGGCAGACCACCAGAACGGATTATTCACAATACGAACACCATTCAATGCAGCAACCTTGAGCATTGCGCGATAGAACGGTACGTCCTGCGATATTCTGTCAAGTATTACATCGTACTCGAACATGTCGTCGAGCGTTATTCCGCCCACCTTCATGAACTCAGCTGAAACGCCTTCATCGCGTCGATTGATTTCTTCTACAAGGGCAGGCGGGAACGACTGTTCCATGCCGAACAGCAGACCAATTTTCTTCATAAAAGCACCTAGTTGATGGGGAGCGAATATAGCCACGACAACGTTCGGTATGTGCCGTTGTATTACGGTAGCGTTGACACATAAGGAATCAGGGCCCCGGATTCGGCAAATGGATGAGTCAAAAACAGCCCCATTCCGCCCCTTAGCGGATCGTAACGTCCGAAGGTCGGCTCCGAGCCCAGCCAGTGGCCGAGGTTCACGTAAAGTCCGTGTTTAACGGGCTCGAAAACCGGCTGATGACGGTGTCCCATCACCACCACATCATACCCCTCGCCAAGCTTAGCAATCCCGAAATTTTTAAGTCCATCGACAGAGCCGTAATCCTTCTCAGACGTGTAATCACGGCTGCCTTCCGATGTTCGCGAGGCGAGAGAGATGCCAAGATTGGGGTGCATCCAGCGATACACAGCCTGCGCCGCGCGGCTACGAAGGACAGACCGTAACACGAGGTAGCCACCATCGTTGTGAGCTTTGCCGTCGCCATGACTTATATAAAACCGTTTGTTGCCAATCGTAGCGTCGATATCGCCGTCATCTATGGCTATTCCCAGCTCGTCGCGGAAATAGGTATGGTGTCCGAAGTCGTGATTGCCCATCAGATAGGTCACCGGTATTTCGGCTTGGCGTAACGCCTGTAACGCGCTCAGTGTGCGCACGTGTGTGCGAGGGATGACCTTCTTGTAATCGAACCAGACGTCGAAGAGATCGCCGACAATAAACAGATGGGCGACGTCGACGACGAGGCGGTGCATGAGGTTCACGAGCAGATCTTCACGGGCACGGTCTTCTGCACGGTCTCCGTAACCCAGGTGAACATCGGATATGAAGTAGACAGCCCGGCCTGCGGGGACGTCAACGGAGAGCGAGCGCAGTGAAAGCACGGGTGAGAACATAAACGAAAGATAACGCCCGGAATGACGGTGACGGCTATCTTTGCCCCCTAACCACGCATTGGCAGGCATGTCTACAACACCATCAACTCGCAAGCGCATTACCACATTGCGCCTGGTGCAAATGAAACGCGCGGGCACACCCATTGCGTGCCTTACGTCGTACGATGCCATGACAGCCGAGATGTTCGACCAGGCGGGCATCGATGTCTTGCTTGTGGGCGATTCTGTTGGGAATGTGGTGCAGGGACACGAGACCACTATCCCCGTCACCCTCGAGCACATGATTTACCACACGCAGGCAGTCGTCAGGTCTGTTGAACATGCAATGGTGGTTACCGACATGCCCTTCATGTCCTACCAGGTTACTCCGCAAGAGGCGTTTCGCAATGCAGGACGCCTGATGAAAGAAGCGGGTTGTGGAGCAGTCAAGCTTGAAGGGGGCAAAAGGGTCTTGGATGCTGTTCGGCTCATGACTGAGAACGGTATTCCTGTAATGGGGCACCTTGGTCTTACACCGCAAAGCATTCATCAGTTCGGATCGTATCGCGAGCGTGGTTCATTGCCAGATGAAGCAGAGGCAATTAGAGCAGATGCTGTTGCGTTGCGTGATGCAGGTGCATTTGCAATCGTACTCGAAAAAATTCCGATGCTGCTTGCCAAAGAAGTAACAAAACTTATAGACATTCCGACGATCGGGATTGGGGCGGGTCCGTACTGCGACGGACAAATTCTTGTCTGGACCGACATGATGGGCATGAGCACTGAGTTTCGTCCGCGTTTTGTACGTCGTTACGCAGAAATGAACGCAGTCATGACCTCGGCAGTAAAAGAATTTGTAAGCGACACACGTGGTCGAAGCTTTCCGAGCATAGAGGAGAGTTACCCGTGATTTGCATTCTGGCTACCACCATAACGGGCTTTGGCTTACTGCTTGCGTTTACTTCGTGCACGGGTTTAACGCAGCCGCAGGACGTCAACTTTCCCGATAGTAACGTTAGTTATGTTCGGCACATGCAGCCTTTTCTCGGATTGTCATGTGCTACGGGTGGGTGTCACGATAATTCAAATCCTCCTGGTGGCATCGATCTCACAGACTACACAGGATTAATGTTTTCGCATCCGAGTCTCGTCGTATCGAAAGAACCCGACCAGAGTCTTCTAATTCAGTCAATCGAACAGCGCATTATTCATCCATACGACATCATGTCTAGAGTAACCGACAACCAGCGTCGCGGTGTCCGCCGATGGGTGCTCGAAGGCGCACTGCAGAATTAGAAGCCAGCAACAATTCGCGATCATAAAAGCACGATTACAAAAACGCGATCACAAAACACGATTAAAAACCACGACCATTAATCCCGGAGAATTTTTGTCATGACGTTCCTACGCACGATCGCACTGGCCGGCCTGGCTGTATTGGCGATTTATGGATGCACTCCCAAGGGTGAAACCAATCCTATCGAAAGTCTCAAAGTTTATGTCGACAGTACTCGAAGATTCGAGATCAAGCTGCCCGCGAATTGGGAAAGAGAAAGAGTTCCTGGCGTGCGCGTAAGCGCAATCTCGACAACCGGCATATCGCGTCGATTCCAGGATTTCGGGAAAGGTGATGGCGGCGCAAAAGTAGATTTACAAGTTGTGCCTCTCGATAGCACGATGACGATGGATACTCTCATTGAACGCGTGAAGCTTGAATTTGCCGATGGACTTAGCAATCGTTATAACAGAACACAGACAACCCTTGGTGGCAAGCCCGCAACGAAACTTGCTGTGAAATTCGACCAGGAAGATGGAGAGTATGAGTCCGAAACCTACTTCGCAGAAAACGACTCCGTCGCAACTGTAGTTCAGTTCGCAGCATTTGGCAAAACGTACGCCGATTACAAAAATGAATTCGCAGAGATACTCTCTTCAGTCAAACTCGCGCAACGTCCAGTTGTTGTCGTTCGGAAAGTAGACTCCGCAGCCCCTTCTGGTCCTGTGCCCCCTTCCACAACTCTTCGCACGTATAGCGCACCAGAATTCACGATTCAGATTCCAGAGAACTTCGAAGGCAAGAAGGGTTCTTCTTCAGGATTGTCGTCGGTTAGCTTCTTTGGCTCGCGACTCGATTGCATTATTCAGGTCGATGTATTCGATGCGTCGAAGCAGAAAGACCTAGACAAGATTGTTGCGCAGAACAAGGGCAATTACGGTGGCAATAAAGTCACTGCTACCAAGCTGGGTGGCGAGAAGTCGTACTATTTTTCGTACAATCCCAACAGCAAAATATCTTCACGTGCTTACTTCACTGTGAAGGGCAATCGCATGTACCGCGTTACAGTAAACTGGTTCAAAGAAGAACAGAACCTGTACCTTCCGCTGTTTGAAAAGTGTCTGGGTACACTTCAGTTGAAGTAATCGAAAACCGTTGGGAAGTTCATAGGCCATCAATGCAACAACATCGAAGCCAGTCTCTCCTTTTCGCCCTCTTTATTTGCGTCGTGTCCGTGGGGTTCGTTACTCCCATGCAGGCACTTCCAAAGTTCTCGTTGCTCAATGGCAGTCGCTGTAGCGGTTGCCACGTAAATGTCGCGGGTGGCGGGCAGCGCAACGATCTAGGATGGTACTCCTATTCAGATGTGAGCATCATTCCTCGTGAAGGTTCTTTTATATCGGGGTTATACGCATCTGATACAACAAATGCCTTTTTCGACAACAAGCTTTTTGTTGGCCTTGACGTGCGTGCGCAGTCAACAAGGTCGTTCTTTGCACCCGATGCTCCACGCATAATTATTCCTATGCAGGGCACCATTTACGCTGCATTCAAGCCTTTTCAAGATGGGGTGGGCCTTAGTTTCGAGGCTCAGTTCAATACGTTCGGACTTCGAAAGCAGCCGAACAGCGATCAGCGCGTGCGTTTCCCCGGGCAGCGAATATGGATGGCAAGTGCAACGTGGCAGCCTGAGGTCGACCTTCCGGCTATTCGCGTCGGACAGTTTCGTCCAGCTTACGGCATCCGCTACGACGACCACACCATGTTCCCTTATTCTGTCGTCAACTCAATCTCGAGACAGACCATCGTAGGTCCGGACTGGGCCGAGGCCGGTGCCGAAGTGTCGTATGAGGGGCTACCTTGGCTTACAGCCCAGGTAGGGGTCTTTGGCACCAGTGGACTTGCCGAGGTGAAGTTTCAGGACAGCGGAAGACTTGTTAGTGCGGTTGCAGGCAATGCACCAACGCTTTCCGCGCGCGTAGTAGGGTGGCCGCAGTTTATGGACGATTTCATAAACGCGTATGTTGGTGCTTCGATACTGAATAACGGCGATTTCAATATCATGAGCGGATTCTTGGGTGTTGGGCTCACCGACTATGTGGCACTAGCAGCAGACTACACCCTTGTGCAGAAAGGCGAGATTGTACAGGCCAATAATCTCTCACTGGAACTAACTGCTCAAGTCTGGTCGCCCGTGTTGCCGTTTGTTCGATACGAGATTGGCACATCGCAACAACGTACGAATGCGAAACAGTCCGCTCAGAGCACAGTTATTGGGGCCCACATTTTTGTTATGCCATACGTTGAACTTCGACCCGAGTACCGCATTTGGGACACCGTTAGGCCTGGACTAACGGCGCGCTGGAATCTGCAACTGCACATCTTCTACTAACACGGAGTCGTAACATGATTTGGCGTATCCTACTCATTACCGCTATTCTGGCCATCGTAATTGGTGGTATGTTCTGGGTAAGTGCAGGTGCACAGATGCTTACCAAGGACAAGCAAGAGGTGGTAACGATAACTCCGAACACGCTCTTTGGCGGTAACGATACAACAACAACGTATGTCGATAAGTTCAGTCTCGGCCTCGTGCCCCCAAGCGATTCTCCTTCGGACGCCCCACAGAGCTATGCTTTCATTTTAGGAACCAGTGTCGCCGCAATCTTCCTATCTGTATTTATGATGCGTCGGTCACGAAAAAACAAGCTTCGATAACATGGATAACAAACTCTCGAGCCTCGACATCGAAAGCTCACGTCGTCTCTTCCTTCACCAAGCACTCTCAACAGCGGGAGTTTGTCTTAGCGCCGGAGCGGTAGCAGTTATCCTTTCATCTTGTGAGACGAATGAGACGCTCCCTACTCCACCGGTCATTCCTAATGGAGTCGCTGTCCGCATTGCCGACTATCCCCAATTGAGTGGTCCGGGCACGATCGTGATAGCGACTATCGATGAGATAGATTTTGGGACTCCGGTCTTCATTTCACAGGTTGACGCAACGACGTTCGCTGTCTTCAGCACCATCTGTACACATTTGGGTTGCTCGGTATCTCTACCATTTACTCCAGGGCAGGACTGTTTTTGTCCGTGTCACGCTTCGGAATTTTCACCTATCGATGGCAGTGTTACGCGGGGTCCGGCACCTACTAACCTAAAAGCGTTCGCATCAACCTTTGATGCTGGTACGGGGATACTGTCGGTAGAACCGTGAGTGGTATTGAACAAGTAACTGAGGCTGCGAACGAACTACCTGATGATGTTGCGCATGCAATTCGAGACGTTTACAAAAACGTTACGGTTCATGGACATCACCTCTCTGGCGAACTGCACCTTCTTGTTAGGTCGCTTAATGCCGATGAACGTCTTACGTCACGCATTCGAGACATACTTTTTCAGGCCATACGATACGCAGACGTCGACGCAGCGGTGCGTGGTGACCTCGATGGTGTAGTGGACGTGCAACGAGCTTGGCCTTCGCTTAGGTCGTCTGGACTCCTTGCACCAACGGTTGAAATGTTGCTTCGAGCCCCCGTGTTTCTCAGAGTGAATACTCTCAAGACGAATGTCGAGGAATGTGCAGAGGCTTTGAAAGCGCACAACGCAGAGCCCCTTACAGAAACTGTTATACAGGTTCACAGTCCGTACGGATTGTTTCGCACAGTCGAGTTTCACAAAGGCTGGTTCGAACAGCAGGACATAAACTCTCAGCGCGTTTCACTTGCACTCGATGTGCGTCCCGGCATGCGTGTCATCGATGCCTGTTCGGGCGCGGGTGGAAAGACCTTGCACTTAGCGGCACTGATGAAGAACAAGGGTCGAATCATTGCGCTTGACATCGGTGAAGACAAGATTCGGCAGCTACAAAAACGTGCAGCTCGCACGGGCGCCGACATCATCGAGCCACGTCTCATCACATCAACAAAAACTGTAAAGCGACTTGCAGCATCGGCTGACCGCGTTTTGATTGATGCTCCGTGCACAGGTACGGGAGTGTTACGCCGAAATCCGGACATTCCGTGGCATTTGTCTACAAGCATGATAAGCGAGCTCATGACGGCGCAAGCAGATATTCTACGTAGGAATGCATTGGCTGTAAAACCCGGCGGTCTTGTTGTGTATGCAGTGTGCAGTGGTCTCGAGCAAGAAGGTCCTGCACAGGTCCGCGGTTTCCTCGATCGGCACGAATCGTTCAGCCTAGTATCATCTACGACGTACACAACAGGTCAAGACGGAGGCGACGGATTCTATGTGGCCGTAATGACACGCACTGCTGAAGGAGCAGAGGTTGTTAGGAAATCAGATGACGCATGAGTTTGCGCTTTGCCACTGGCAGGATAGTTTCTGAAAACGGAAAGTCGAGGTCCGTTTCCATAATGAACGTCGCAGGATTTGGCAAATCGCGGTGCTCTTTTATCAAGCGATGCTTTAAGTCTTCGGGTGCTTCGTGTACAACAGTTATGTCGTGTGTCTGCACTTCTATTGTTTTCATTGCACGGTAATTCTCGCTCTGTGCAGTAAATAATGCGAGTTCATATCGAAGCACATGAAACACGTTGCCTTTAAGGTCGGGCACAAATGCATAACCCTCGTCACGATACATTGGAATCATTCCCACAACATCAATTCGCATGTTCGAGCAAACGAAGTCGAACATCGTAACACCTTCTTCGGTAAGCACCTTCAGTGCTGGTAATGCCCACCCAACTAACTCGAACATCCGCTCTACAGAGCCGTTATCAGCCGGCACTGCATCAAACAGGAGTTGTTTGCGATCGAAGTCAACGCCGGTTAAAGTGCGCGGAATTAGATTTGTGTACTGATTGCGATTCGACTGGATTGTCTCTAGGACAGAGGTGAGTTCGATCAGTTCGCCGAGTCCGGGATATAATTTATTGTGCCGGAATTCGCGCGACATCGACTGCATGCCTGAGAGTATCTGGTATTGTGCCCTTTCCAGATCTTCTCCACCTTGTGTAAACATGCCAAGTTCAAGTGATCCCATGGCTGCCTCCCAGGAACGTCAACAAAAACCATTGCCCTTCATAATACTAAACAACTAGCGTGCCGACTTTGTTACTTAATCATCCGATTGTCATTTTTGATGGCGTATGCACACTCTGCAATGCGAGCGTCGATTTCTTGATGCGAAATGATGCCACAGGACGATTACGTTTCACATCGTCGCAGAGTGAGCAAGGGGCTGCGCTGTTGGCAACTCATGGTGTTATAACATCACCGGAGACCATCTATGTCATCGATGACGGGAAGATATTCGCCGAAGCAGACGCAGTGCTTCACCTCGTGCGCTATCTCAAGAGTGGGTTCAAATTATTGAACGTGTTTAAGATTATTCCGAGGCCCATTCGGAATATGGTCTATCGTTTTGTTGCCCGTAACAGATATGCCTGGTTCGGCAAAAAGGAAACTTGTAGGGTGCCCACCCCGGAAGAACGATCGCGTTTCCTTTAGGCTGTAAAGGCAATCGCCCAGCCTTGGCCTATCCCGGACTGGGCTAATCAAGGGATTCTTGCCTATCTTTGTGGTTCTTCCGCACTACCCCAGCTATTTGGAGTTTCATGAGTACTTATATCGTCAACCCGGTTGTCGTTCGGATGGAAGAGTCGGCCCGAGGCTCGATCTACAAATCCATCGTCGCTATGGGATTGCGTTCACGCCAGATTAATGATCAGATCAAGACTCAGATATCTGAGCGTATGGCCGACGTAATTATCGACACCGATGAAGCAGAAGGTCCAAACCTCGATCAGATAGCAATCAGTAAAGAATTCGATGTGATTCCAAAGCCTACATTTCTTGCAATGAAGGAAATGCTCGACCGCAAGATTCACACGCTAAATGAGAACGTTCCCGTTGTTACGGATGGCGAATAACGGCTGACCTAATCTAGAGAACTTCGATACTGGCCATCCCGGACGTCCGCGATGGCCATTTTTATAACATGAACATTATTCTTGGTGTCACTGGCAGTATCTCTGCCTACAAAACTCCGTGGCTGGTGCGCGATCTTCTGCGCGCCGGACATGATGTTCGTGTTGTAATGACACCAACTGCAGCACGCTTCGTTTCGCCACTGGCTTTGCAGACCGTCTCACTCAATACGGTGTACTTAGACCCCTTCGACCCTTCACTGCAGGATGCTGGTTCGTGGCATGTGCACCTAGCTCGATGGGCCGACCTCATGCTAATTGCTCCATGCTCGGCAACAACACTTGCGCGCCTGGCAAACGGACTCGCCGATACTGCAGTTAACTTGGTTGCTGCTTCCCTTCCTTCTGCAACACCTCTACTTCTTGCACCTGCTATGGATAGCGATATGTGGAGTCAAGCGTCAACAAAACGTAATGCTGAGCGCCTCGCAGCAGATGGTATGGTTGTTATCTCTCCAGAAAGTGGAATGCTTGCAAGTGGCCTTGATGGCGCGGGCAGGCTTCCCGAATTTGCAACGATCGTCGAACTGGTACATACACACAGCACTTTGATCACCTCGCAAACACTGGCGCATGGCACTTCTGCCCACGACGAAGTGTTGGGGTCACAAGTGATAAGCCCCCAATACGCATCACTTGCGGGCAAGCATGTACTTATCACAGCAGGACCCACCCACGAGGCCATCGATGACGTTCGATTCATTTCAAATGCATCGTCAGGACTAATGGGCTACGCTATCGCAGAAGCTGCTCGCGACCGTGGAGCAATGGTGACGCTGGTAAGCGGACCAGTTGCTCTCTCAGAACCGTTGGGCGTTGATGTGATTTCTGTTGTATCTGCCGAGGACATGTATTCTGCAGTACGCAGTCGCAGCGACGTCGACGTTTACATCATGGCTGCTGCTGTTGCCGACTTTACACCAGTTGCTCGCATAGACGGAAAGTTGAAGAAGGAGGAGACCCTTGTCCGTGGGACCCTTACCATGGAGTTCAAACAAACGAAGGATATCCTCGCAGATGTTGGAACGAACAAGCAAGAAAATCAAATTGTCGTGGGCTTTGCCCTCGAATCAACAGACCTAATCACTCATGCGCAAGAAAAGCTCATTCGAAAAAACGCCGACATCATCGTTGCTAATAAAGCGGGTGCACCACGGAGTGGTTTTGGCACACCCGATAACACGATTACAATTCTTACGCGAACACATGCATCGGTTGCCTACCCGCCAATGAGCAAACGCGCATGTGCCGAAGTAATTCTCGATACTGTAGGGGGCTTGTTGGCTGACGTTCATAACGGAGGTCGACCATGATCTCTTTAACTAATGTTACAATGGACCTCGGCGTCCGCATGTTGTTCAGTAACGTTACGTTCCTGGTGCAACGCGGCGATCGCATTGGCTTGGTCGGACGTAATGGTGCAGGCAAGTCTACATTGTTGCACATCATTTCAGGCGAACGCAATGCGTCGAGCGGACATGTTGGAAAGCAGAACGGTATTTCGCTCGGACTTCTTTCGCAGGACTTAACGCTCGATCTTGAGTCTACACTTCGCGAAACTGCCATGCAGGCATTCGTCGAAGTGCTGATACTGCACGATCGCATCGAAGCATTGCAGAAGGAACTCGTAGAACGTACCGACTACGAAACAGACTCCTACATGGAGGTCGTACAGGATCTTACCGACAGTAACGACATGTACGAACGCAAGGGTGGAAACACCATGCATGCCGACATCGAGCGTGTGCTCACCGGCCTCGGTTTCGAGCAGATCGACCTCGACAAGAATCTTACAGAGTTTAGTGGCGGGTGGCAGATGCGAGCGGAGCTCGGGCGTCTCCTTTTGCAACGTCCGGATTGCCTCTTACTCGATGAGCCCACGAACCACCTCGACATAGACTCTGTGCGATGGCTCGAAGATTTCCTGCGCAACTACGATGGCGCAATTATTCTAGTCTCTCACGATAGAACCTTCCTCGACAACGTAACGAACAGAACCATCGAAATAACACGTTCGCGTGTGTACGATATACCTGCCTCGTACTCAGACTACGAAGAGATTCGAGCAGAACGTCTCGATCAGCAAAAAGCAGCGCATGTACATCAACAGCGTGAACGCGAACGTGTACAGAAATGGGTTGACCGATTTCGCTACAAGGCAACGTTTGCCACGCGTGTGCAATCGCGTATCAAACACCTTCAGCGAATGGAAGAAGTAGAAATAGATGATGTTGATGGTTCTTCGATGCAGTTTAAGTTTCCTCCTGCGCCGCGTTCTGGTCGTGTGGTAGTTGACTGCGTGGATTTGCAAAAGCATTACGGTCCGAAACACGTACTGCGTAATATCAACTTCGCAATGGAACGTCAGGAAAAGGTTGCTTTTATTGGGAAGAACGGCGAGGGGAAGACAACGCTGGCGAAGATTATTGCCGGACTCGAACCGGCTACGGGCGGAGAATGTAATATAGGTTACAACACGATGGTCGGCTACTACGCTCAGCATCAGGCGGATATGCTAGGTGGACACAATTCTGTGTATGAGGTAATGGAGCAGGCGGCACCCCCCGAGATGCGTCCGCGTATCCGCGCCCTCCTCGGAGCGTTCTTGTTTAGCGGCGACGACATCAACAAAAAGGTCAGTGTATTGTCGGGCGGCGAGAAGTCGCGTCTTGCACTTGCACGTTTGCTTTTACAGCCAACAAACCTTCTTATTCTGGATGAGCCTACGAATCACCTTGACATGTTGTCGAAGGAAGTTCTCAAGCAAGCGCTCATGAAATACGATGGCGCAATGATTGTTGTCTCGCACGATCGCGACTTCCTCGACACACTTACCGACAAGGTAATTGCATTCAGGAAGGGCGAACTTATTGAGTACGTGGGCGACATCGATGTTTACTTACAGTCGCTATCACAGCCACCGCCTCCAGCCCCCAAGCCAGTACCCGCACCCTCGCTGCCTCCGGTCGAAAAAGCGAAGAAGCCCGGAACACCAACCGCAGAGAAAGAACGCAAGCGCATAGAAAAGCGTATCACAGAAATCGAAGCGAAAACATCTGATCTTGAAAAAACGCAGCATGAGTTGGAAAACCAGCTTGCACAACCAGAACTCTACAAAGACCCTGATACACAAAAGCGCCTGATGTCGGAGTATGAGGCAATCAAACGCGAGGTCTCTAGGTTAACGGATGAGTGGGAATTGTGTCAAGAACAACTAGAAGGAGTAACGACGTGATATGTACACTGAAGTCAAACATCCACAAATACGCGTCACTTGTAACGTGCCTCGTACTTGTCAGCTTCGCAACAATTGCTCACGCACAACAGGTCGACCTTCGTCGCATGGTCACTGTTGAAGGTGAAGCCGAAGCATTCTTTGCACCCGATCGTGCGAGCGTTGAGCTAGGTGTCGAGACTGAGGGCAAGGATGCCGAGGATGTAAAGGCAGACAACGACAAGGTCATGCGCAAACTCATCGCAGAACTAAAAAAGGCAGGTATCGACCAGCTTGACATTCAGACATCGATGGTCGCGCTTCAGCCCATCTACAATTGGAAACCCGACGGACAGCGCGAGTTTGTAAAATTCCAGATGCGCAACACACTGCACGTTACAGTTAAAGATTTAGCAAAACTCGATGCAGTGATGGGTGTAAGTATAGACGTTGGCGGCAACATTCTGCAGAACATCAACTTCACGTTAAGCACGGCTAAAACCGTCCGCGACGATCTACGCGTGCAAGCTGCACGCGACGCAAAGCGCAAAGCAGAGGCACTTGCAGCAGCCGTGGGAGCACGCGCCGGAAAGCCCCTTACCATCATTGCCAACGAGTATTATCCTCAGCCTATGATGCAACGCGAGATGATGATGAGCAAAAACCAAATGGCAGATGAGGGCGGCCCGACAGTTGCCACTGGTCAGCTTCACATGCGCGTTACTGTGAACGCTACGTTTGAGCTGGAGTAATGCTCAACGGTAAAAAGATTGTTGTCGTATTGCCAGCGTACAACGCTTCGAAAACACTCGAGCGCACGTACCGCGAGATACCGTTTGAAATGGTAGATGAAGTTGTTCTCGTAGACGACCATTCGCCAGACGACACCATGCAGGTTGCCCGCAATCTCGGCATCGTACACATCGTTCGGCACGACAATAACAAAGGTTACGGTGGCAATCAGAAGACCTGTTACACCAAGGCTCTCGAGCTTGGTGCCGACATTGTTGTTATGCTGCACCCCGACTATCAGTACACACCGAAGCTCATTCCGTCGATGGCATGGATAATTGCCAACGACGTTTATCCGGTGGTGCTCGCATCTCGCATTCTTGGTAATGGGGCGAGGAAAGGGGGCATGCCACTGTACAAGTATGTTGCCAATCGACTGCTTACGCTAACACAAAACATGCTAGTCGGGCAAAAACTGTCCGAGTATCATACTGGCTATCGAGCGTTCTCACGCGAGGTATTAGAAAGCATCGACTGGCGTTCGAATTCCGACGATTTTGTCTTTGATAACGAAATGCTATCTCAGATCATACTTGCTGGATATGAGATTGGTGAAGTGACGTGTCCGACGAAATATTTTGATGACGCCTCTAGCATCAACTTTCGACGCAGCGTTCAATACGGAATAGGTGTCTTGCGTGTAAGTATCGTCCATGCTTTCAAACGTATGGGAGTACGCAAATGAAACAGTTCGCATTCATACTCATTGTTGGCTTCATGCATGTTATGTATGCTGAAGCTCAGGTTTCAGAGTTCGTGCGCATTGGCAACGAAGCGCTTAATCAGCGCAAATACGAAATCGCAATAGAGCAATACAACAAAGCGCTGATGCTCGACGCTAAGGCAGCTCCGCAGGCTATTTTCAATCGGGGTATTGCATACAGCAGACTTGGTAAAGATTCTGCGGCTTTGTATGATTTTGACATTTACTTGGAGCTGTTTCCAGACAACCCAACAACCTACACAGCGCGTGGTGTTCTCTTTCACAAAATGGGAAAGAAAGCTGAGGCACTGGCAGACCTGACACGAGCGGTCGAGTTAGACTCGCTCAATAGCGTTGCATGGGCTGCACTTGGAGATACATATTTGACAATGAGTCAGAGGTCCCTCGCCTTGCAGGCATGGGAAAAGAGCGTAAAGACAGACCCAAAGGGTCCGTACGCCAACCACGTCCGGGAACAGATAGAGCGCCTTAAGAAGTCCGTGCCCCAAACCAAGTAAGACACCTGACACGTAAGCCATCCAATTGGAGAGCACCATGGGCCACCGATTTTTTCTGTTCATTCTCGTCACGATTGTTAGCACATCAATAATAACAGCGCAGACAGACTACGTTGCAGAAGGCAACGCCCTACTCAACCAGCAGCGTTACGAACTCGCAGTCGAGTCGTACACAAAGGCCATCCAGGCTCAGCCAAAATCTACAGCAGCGTATTACAACCGGGCGCTGGCATACGTCATGATGAAACGTCCAGACCAGGCTCGTATCGACCTAGACTATGTTCTGCAGCTCGATCCAAAGAATACCGATGCATTGATTCAGCGCTCGTACTTATACGGCGAACAATCGCTTTATCCCGAAATGATGCGCGATTTGAACACAGCGTTGTCCTACGACAGCACAAACGCTTACATCTATTTCAACCGTGCTCAAGCATACGCCAGACAGAAGCAACTCGATCAGGCAATTGCCGACTACAACCGCAGCATCTCGATAAAACCAGATGTTCAATCCTACATCGGACGCGCAACAGCATACATAGCTACGAACGAGTCGCGTAGGGCACTATCTGATCTTGAGTACGCATTGAAGATCGACTCAATGAACGCTCTTGCATGGCTCTCTCGAGGTGAAGCATACATGGCGGTCGATGTTGCCGACTCTGCTCTTTGGGCATGGCGACGTAGTCTAAACATCGACCCCCGCAGCACGTATGCTGGCTATATACAGCAGCAAATGAGCACTATGAGCGCCGACGAAATTGGTTCTCGCGATTCGTTGTTCATGGATGCAAAAAAGCAGATTGCTATTCAGTTGCCTCGGTCATGGCACGCTATCTCCTCGGATGATGGTAATACTCTAGTCTTTCGCATAGCTCGGCAGACACTTGGTACTGTCACTGAATCGTATGCAGAAGGAATTACCATTCGCTACTACCGCAAGGCAAGTCAGTTTTCGACGCAAAAGAACCCAACCCCACGGATGATTCTCGATTCGTGGGCAGCTACAAACCTAGCTGCGTCTAAGTCCCTTACGGCTTACAATATCGTCCATCTTGAGCCCCTTAACATCCCAGGCTGGACTGGTGAGCTGCGTGAAATTACTCTGCAGCCGTCCGCAGATCCGTATCGCATACACCAGTACGAGGCACTCCTAGCGCGGAAAGACGAGATCGTAACGATTGTTGCGGAGGTCGCTCAACCACTTTGGTCGGTGTATCATCAGCGATTCTTGAACGCTATTCGCACGATCAAGCTGCCCGTCACAGGCTACTAGCGTATTTTTGTGAATGATTCTTACAGACAGCGAGATCCTCGATGGCATCGCCAAGCGGTCTATCGTTATAGAACCGTTCGATAACACATGCCTTGGTTCTAATTCCTATGACGTACACCTTGGCCGCACTCTAGCCGAGTACAACGACGCTGTATTGGATGCGCGTTTGCACAACGCCATCACGACCTTCAACATTCCAGACGAAGGTTTCATTCTGCAGCCACATCGCTTTTACCTAGGGGTAACAGAAGAATACACAGAGACACACGAACATGTGCCGTTTCTAGAAGGCAAGTCGAGCGTCGGACGTCTAGGCATAGACATACACGCAACGGCAGGTAAGGGCGATATTGGGTTTTGTAATTACTGGACACTAGAGATTAGCGTTAAACAACCTGTGCGTGTGTACGCTGGCATGCCCATTGGTCAACTAATTTACTTTGTTGTCCAAGGCACCGTCATCAACCCTTACAACAGCAAGCCTTCGGCGAAATACAACGCAAAGACGAACATGCCTGTAGAATCGATGATGTGGAAGAACTTCGCTGTGGAAGAAAAAGCATGATGTTCAGTCGAAGAAAAGGCATGATGTCTAGCGTAAGAAAAAACGCGTGGTTGACTGCGTCTCGCATTTCTACATGCTTTATACTCGTGTCCGCAACGCTGCTTTTCACCGGATGCGAAGAAGACGCAGACGTGCGTGCAGATGTACGAGACTACGATGAAGCAGCTCTGTTAGAAGCTCGCGGAGAGAAGGACAATGCGTTTCGTTCTTCTGGGGACAGTCCTATTCCAGCAGACAAACGTGCGTCGTTTACAGGGTTACGTTTTTACGAGCCAAATGCCGACTACTTCGTCAACGCCTCAGTCGCGTGGCATTCACCAGCTGACACTGTAGTAATTGGAACGACCATGGGCGGCGACGAACGAAAAGCGCTACGGGTAGCGACGCTCTCGTTTAGTCTAAACGGACATTCTTCTAATCTCACCGCATTCAAGTTCATTAACACACCGGCCGAATACGAAGACATCTTGTTTGTACCATTCCGTGACGCTACCAATGGCTATGTTACGTACGAAGCTGGCCGGTATCTCGACATACCCATTGTAGTGGGTGACGACTCGGTTGCCATAGATTTCAATACGGCATACCATCCGTTTTGTCTTTACAATTCAGCATACTCTTGCCCCCTTCCGCCCCCTGAAAATAATCTGCGTTACAAGGTCGAAGCCGGTGAAAAGAAATGAGAAGAGTGCTTGTATGTAACAGTTTTGCGATGTGCATGCTTGTGATTGCGTCATGTCTGCTTTCGTCGACCCTGTTTGTGTCGTGTCTGTTTGTTAAGCCGCCCGATCAGAAGACCGAAGTATCGAACGCACCGCTTAGCCCGATGCCCGAGATTGAGATGAGCGACGAACTTGTGCGCAGTGCAAGTGGCGACATGATTGCATTGCTTCCAAAAGGTTGGCTGTTCCTCGATTCGCGCAGTGAACAATCGTCCGAGGTAGTTGCAATTGCCGTGAACCCCGAATACACGCTCAGTGCTGTGTTTTCTGCGTTGCCAGGTGAGGCTCCAAAAGAGCAGCTCGAGAAGGAAGGACTCCTTGGGCTTTCGCGCGCAGCATACAACAAACACGTTCGCAAAACTGCAGGTACGGCAAAGCTTATAGGCACGTATAGTCTGGCCGAATTGGGTCCACGTAAATTCGGACTCTACGACTTCAGCTCTTCCTCAACAGCCCCCCGCACACGATGTGCAGTCTTTACCTCAGCAACAGGCAATCACTACGAGTTTGCATTGGTGCCGCTTACCGTCACCGGCAAAGACCTGCCACCAGATGCCGACATCCTGAAGGTGTTTCGCTCAATCGTCGCTACGATTCAGTACTAGTGGAACTATCACCCGACACCATAGCGGTCCTCGACTATTTAAACGACGCTGTCGAAGGTGGCCTACGTAAGAAGAATGACGTTGGCACGCTTCTCGAACTAGGGGCCACCCACGACGAACACGAGTTGTTCAATACGCTAACTCGCACAGGTAAGGGGCTCTGGAATGTCTACGGAACCTTGCGTCGTGCATCTCTGGGCAGCGAAGGATATGCGGTCTTAGAGCGCGAGTTCGGCACCCTATTGAATGACCTGCGCGAGCAGATGGCATTGTTAGTAAATCACCTCGACGACGAGCACCTCAAGCGTTTCGATGACGTGTATTTTGGAATGACGCAAGGAGTTGTGCGCAATGTTGTAGACATCGCACACGATCTTGCGAAGGTGAAAGATTTACAAAACGAACGTCGGTGATTAAGTACATCCACTTCCTGAACCTCGACATCGTTGCGGGAGTGGCGGCTACTGGAATTCTGGCAGAGCGTATAACACAATCACACCTCCCACTTTCGTGGTGGTTTGTTGTGCCGCTAAGCGCATGGGTGGTGTACACCGCTGACAGATTAATCGACGTGCGTCTTGCTCCGGCAGAACACCCAACATTCAGACATCAGTTTCATGCACGGCACGCGTCGTTGCTTACCGTCATTTGCGTCGTGGCAATGGCACTTGTTGTAACCGTTGCACTCATGACGTTCTCGCCTTGGATGCTCATTGCAGCGCCTTTGTGTGCAGTCTTCATCGTTGCTCACCATGTGCTACAACGTGCGACATCGCGACGTTTTGCAGGTACGCTGAAGGACACCAATGTAATTCTCATTTATGCGTTCGCAACGTGGTTTATTCCGCTTGGACTCGGCGGCTTTAGCGTGACAGCAGTCATGGCACTTGTTACATTCACATCTATTGTCACTGCAATCGTACTTCAATTAAGCATAAGCGATACAAGTACCGATACAGAGTTAGGTGTCTCGAGCTCCGCTCTGGAAATGGGTTTACCAAGAGCGCGCCTACTTATGAGACTGTGCCTAGGCGCTGCCACAGTAATTAGCGTTGCGATGTTTTTTCTAGCGGTGCTGCGAACACCGTTCGATGTGATACGAACAACGAGCGACGTGCCGCTAGCAATCGTACTTCTTTGCATGTGTGTATGCACCGCACTCTTGCCTTTTGCATTTGGTCGTTTGCAGCGTCCACACGCCCGCCTCACCAGCGAACTCATTTTGAGTCTACCGTACTTGCTGCTCTTTTTCCCGCATACGTAGTACCCAGCAGGCGTCTAGCCATGCGTAATGCGCGTTCGTGGCGTTTACGCATGCACTCTGCACTAACGCCTACACGTTTCGAAGCTTCATCAAGCGTGATTCCTTCCAGATAATGCAGTCGTAATACTTCGGAGTAACTAACCGGCAGCACTTCTAACAACCGACGGCTTTCAATAGATGCATCGAGCTCCAATTCTGAATTGGCTGATAGATGCTGACGCTCAAAGAGTCGCCACGACTCGTCCCCGGCTTGCGGGTAGTCGTGGCGTTTCTTCCTCTTCACCATCACATTCAATGCACGTCGAGCGACACAGGTCATAAATGCTTCTTCGTTTAATACTGGTTCTCGTACCATCATTACACGCTCTGCAGTTACGAGCTGCGCTGTTCCAATTGCATCTCGTACATCGTCTTTGTCTACACCCGCAAATTGCCGCGTTAGTAGTCGGTATAGGTATGCAGTCGATCGTTCCATCGTCGCCTCCTTGTGTTGCATAGAGTAGTTGTTGTTGCATTACTTTCGGCAACGTATTCCAACTGCTCTCTGCAATCAACGCGCGGTGTACCAATCGAGCGACTCGGTTCACAAAGACCCCCTATCTTTGCATCAATGTTCTTCTCCCGTTTCTACGAACCCAACCTTGCCCACGCCTCATACATCATCGGATGTCAGGCCACGGGCGACGCAATGGTCATCGACGCCCAGCGTGACATCGACTGCTACCTCGGCACAGCACGTCGCGAGCGCCTTCGCATCACCATGGCTGCCGAAACACACATCCATGCCGACTTCCTATGTGGATCGCGCGAATTGAATGCCGTAACTGGTGCGCAGATGATGCTTAGCGACGAAGGCGGTTCGGACTGGCAGTATGCCTTCGAGCATCACGGACTCCGCAATGGTGATGTATTCAAGGTTGGCAACCTCGTTGTCGAGGTGTGGCATACGCCCGGACATACCCCAGAGCATATCAGCTTTCTCGTTACCGACGGCGCGGCTTCGGACCAACCGCTGATGTTTTTCTCTGGCGACTTCGTGTTTGTAGGCGACGTGGGACGTCCCGACCTCCTCGAAAAAGTCGTCGGCACCTCAGGCTCAAGCGACACAGGCGCACGTCAGATGTTCGCTTCTCTCCAACGCTTCAAACAACTACCCGATCACATCCAGGTACATCCTGCGCATGGGGCGGGCTCTGCCTGCGGCAAAGCCCTAGGGGCCGTACCATCGTCGACCGTCGGATATGAAAAGATTGTGAATTGGGCCATGCGTCACACCGACGAAGAAGCATTTGTTAAAGAGCTCCTTTCGGGTCAGCCCGAGCCCCCTTACTACTTCGCACACATGAAGCGGCTCAACAAAGAAGAACGTCCGTTAAAAACCGAAGTCCACATTCCACATCGTGTTTCGCCTGCAGATATACAAGAGGCGTTAGATAATTCGGAGTGGGTTGTAGATACTCGACATAAGAGCGCGTATGTCGTCGGACATATCCCGACGAGTGTGAACATCCAGGATATAAAATCGTTTACAACGTGGGCCGGATGGATGATTCCGTATTCACATCCCTTTTTTCTTGTTGCAGCGGAAGATCGTATCGAACAACTCGCGCGCAATCTTATGCGCATCGGACTCGATAATATACAAGGTTATCTTTCGGGCATCGAAGAGTGGAAGGGAGAAGGACGTCCGCTCGATGTGCTGGCACAAATGACAGCCGACGAACTCGAAAGCGTTTTACAGAGCGAAGACCTCTACATTCTCGACGTCCGTGCTGCCACCGAACATGCTCAGGGCTTTATTCCGGGGGCACATAACATTCACGGCGGGCATCTCGACGAACATCTCGACGAAATTCCACGCGTCGGCACCGTCGTCGTTGCATGTCAGGGTGGTGACCGATCGATGGTCGCTTCCACCTACCTACGCAAAGAAGGCTTCACCAACATCATCAACTTCCCTCCCGGCTTCGGCGGATGGGAATCGGCTGGCAAGCCAGTAGAGATGCCGCCTGCAACCAATGCCTAACGCTATTAGAATACCTTGCAAACAATGCCTGGCGTTGTTAAACTATCTGAAAAAAAAACATCAATGGATGAGATAACTGCAATTGAATTAAAAGGTCGTCTCGACCTTGGCGAAGACATCATCATGCTCGATGTACGTCAGCCCGAAGAGCACGAAGAAAAAAACATCGCACACTCCCTGCTCATTCCGCTTAACGAATTACCCGACCGTTTAGACGAGCTCGACAATTACAAGGGACGAGAAATTATCGTGTACTGCCGCAGTGGCAACAGAAGCGGTCAGGCCATTCATTTCCTCGAAGCCAGCGGCTACACCAAGCTCAAGAATTTGAAAGGCGGCATGCTCGCGTGGTAATACCTTGATTGCGAAACGACACGATCGAATGGTAGCAACATGCCAGTTGTGACAACGGCATGTTAGTTGTCCTTGGCTTCATAGCCATTTTCATAGGCATTTCACTCGGTCTTTTAGGCGCAGGTGGTGCAATCGTAGCGGTACCCGCATTTGTGTATGTGTATGGGGTACCACCAGCCCTTGCAAGCGGCTATGCCCTTTTTATCGTTGCTGTTGCAACGCTCGTGGGCTCTGTCCCCTACGTACAACGTAAACAAGTTGAATGGCGCGCTGTTGCAGCATTTGGGTCGACCACACTCATAAGCATCGCAGCCGTGCGTGCGTGGCTACTCCCCAACATCACTATCACTGCGTTCGGATTCGACCGCGACACAACACTCATGATGGCATTTGCCGCAATGCTCTTTGTTGCTGGTATTTCGATGTTGCGTCGCAACAAACTCAAACGCGCAGAAGGACAGTCACTTCACCCGTTTTTGCTTGCTTTAATAGGCATTGCTGTCGGCGCTCTGTCTGGCTTTCTAGGCGTGGGCGGTGGCTTCTTGATGACGCCGGCACTTGTTGTGTGGGCCGGACTCGACATGAAGACGGCGGTGGGCACTTCTCTCATACTAATCTGCGCGAATAGCATTGTGGGTGTGGGAGCAGATGCTGTAACCGGACTCGAATATGAATGGCCTCTTGTGCTTGCATTCACAGCACTCACCACCATCGGCATCGTAATCGGCACTCGTCTATCAAAACGTATTGATAGCAACAAACTACAGTCCGGATTCGGCTGGTTTGTTATTCTAATAGGTGTCGCAGTTCTCGCAAAAGAGATCCTCGAAGAGGTGCATTAAAAGACAAAGAGCCTATCCGCATTTGCAGACAGGCTCTTTCGTTTCGGTCTGATGTATTGTTGCTACTTCAGGATGGTAAACGTCCCCGACGCCTTCGCTGACCCTGCCACACCTTCCACGCGCACACGCGCAACGTATACGCCGTCCGGTAGTCCAGAGACATCTACAGCCTCACCTAACATCACGGGGCTCGTCAGAATCATTCTGCCGAGGCCATCGACGACATCGAGAACTAGCGACTGGCCATCAGCTGAACCAGGGATCAGTTCGGAACCGTCGATGATGATCGTTACGCGGTCGCTGGATGGATTTGGGTAGATGCGCAGGTTAGAAGAGCCGCCAATACGCTCACCCTTCATCGTCCGCAGATTGACGATGCGAACAGGCTCGCTACCACCCTTTTCGAAGGACTCTTCCTCCGGATCGATGTTGAGGTCCTCGTGATAGACAACGGCATCGGTGCCCGTGTACTTCATGCGCAGTCGATACAGTTTATCGTCGCCCGATGTTAGGTAGTACAGAGCCTTTGCAGCGTTGTCCGGGGCTTCCTCGTCGCCTTGCGCCAACGTCACCTGAGCGGATTCGTCAGGCTCGTTGAAGTTGTTCGTAGTTGGAGTACCATCCTCTGCAATGGATGTCGACGCAGGATCGACTTCCTCGATCGTCACGGCGATATTCTCACGAAGCAATCCTGTGGAAACCAGCTTCATGGCATCTACATCTCCGATGCTGAAGGTCTCCGTCACAAGTTCACGCACAGGTGTCGTCATTGATGCCGTCTGCCATGCAAACGCCGCACTTCCATGGTACCCCTCTGGCATGATGTTATCGTATACGGCCCGAAATGATACGCTGCGGCCATCGGACAGCACGGCTCGTGCAGTGATTCTCTGCATACCGACCTCCACACCTCCGGACGTCACTGGTTCAGGTGTTTTTACATCGTCAGATAGTTTATAGAACTGCTCCGCGGATGCCACGAGTGACGGCGCAGGATCGATACCGCTGGTGTACTGCAACACGCGCCGTACCGCAGACACACCATTTGGCCAGTTCTCCCTCTGCCGCATTGCCACATGTGGCCATGCACCACCGGCACGAAGGTAGAGTGGATGCACCGTGATCCCGGGAGGCTGTGGGACGCCGACCAACCGACGGATCATGATCTGTTGACTCACGAGGTTGGAGAACTGACGAAGACCCGTCCAGTAGGTCGCATGTGCGGCTGTCTTCGCTACATTTAAATCGAGGTATGAGCCCTGTGGGAGCACATTGTAATTCACGATGAGTGCACTGTCCGTGTTGTTGCCCCATTTGAAGAACAGACTGTCGCCATAGGTCACGAATGTGCTGTCATCGACCCATCCTTCCCAGTGAAGCGAATCCATCCACACATGCGCATTCGTCAGAACGGGATGAAACAGGCTGCTGAAGTCGCCATAGGTCGTATTCGCATACCAGAACTTCACCTGAGTAGAGAAGTATCCCCAACGATCAATGAAGTGATTGTATCGAACCCTGTTGCGCGTGGTCGACCGCACATATTCTTCCCATGCCACTGTCTCAAGATTGTATTTATAGAGACTCCCAAAACCGTTTGTATCGCGCTCGAAGAGCTTCATTGTGTCCTGTTGAATGGAACGCACGACCACAGGCAGGTCCGCGTCGTCGTCCACCGCTGCACCACCAACGACAGCAATCCGGTTCAAGGCATTGATGGGAATCGCAGGCAGGGCAGCCGGAACGTACGTCATGCCAATGAACGCAGGGAGCATACGGTCAATCGCAGTCGCCGTCAGACCCTGTATTAACCTTGTATATCGTATATGCGGATTCGTGGTGCCCTCGCGCCAAACCAGGGTCGCGTCCGTTCTGTTCTGCGAGAGATTGGAATACACATTCAGACTCGGCAATTGCGGTGAGCCGCCGTCCATTGTCAAATCTCCTTGTGAGATGTTCACGATGGGAATGGCGGTCCAAGCATCATACGCTGGAAACCAATCCACTGTGTCCGCTTTTGTCGCCGCTCCGATGCCCCCGTCGGCACTCCATGCGTAATACATATTATGCGCCGACGCCGCATTGATCACGGGCGTACCCCACCGCGCAAGGGACTTCAACGTATCGACGCCACGGTCATGTGTACCGCCCTTGCCACAAATGATGAGTGATTTGCCATTGCCGTCCAGCGTTGCCGGATTCAAGGTCGCGTCGTCATTGAATGCATTCTCGACAATGTGGAAGTAACTGTCTTTGTATTCGTTTGTGGCCCATTCATCTTCGCAACTGTAGACCACGAATATCTTTGGATGGAATGCTGTCACCTCGCGTACGACAATGCTTGGAAAACCACAGCAGCAGTTCTTCATCGATTCGGTATACAAAGGCACATGGCTGAGATAGGTCGTGGAGTCGATATCGAAGTACATTGTACGGTTCAGGGCGTCGGTTTTGGTTACACTTGACCTTGTCATGCCCGTCAAACGAATCGGTGTCTCCCATTTCAGACCTGCGACGAGCGGAAGCGAATCCCGGTGGTATGGGATAGAGCGTTGGTAATACACCGCCCATACTCCACCGTAATCTGTCGAGTCATCCTTGCGGTGGTACGCCAGGTGATAGCGAATGCTATCGGTGTAGGCGGCATTCGTTGCGTTGACAACGGGATACGACACAAGCTTATTTTGAGTGGAATAGGCCAGAAAACCCGTATTCACGGTGTCTGTCGCCTGCATCCGTTTGATCTGGAAGAACCGTGTCTGTCCGGGTTTGAAATCGACGACGAGCTGTGAGCGGTCACTGATGATCGTGTCGATGCGTACCACCGAGTCAAGGGATATTTCCTTCACATGCAGAAGCGACGGCGTCGTAGCAGCCTGATCGTATTTGAACGGTATGACGATGCGCCGCGCACCAAGCTGACGATAGCGATACTCCGGCTGGGAAAGAACGCGCTGATCGAAATCGTAGGTCGACAGCACCTCGATGGAATCCGTGCGTGTGAAGTCGATGATGCCAGGGGCGGTACGTCGGTTGATGACGGCAAGCACACAACTGTCGTGAACAGCTGCCGTTCCCGGGGCGATGTCCAGCAGCACATAATCATAGAATCGTTCGGGTATCGACTCGGGACGTAGGGCGTACTCGTAGTCCGACACGCTGTCCTTGGTCCACAGGTACATCTTCAGATTGGCTTTCGTCGTGTCGATCCAATAATTCAGGTCGGACATGTTGCCTTTGATGAGTTTACGATACCCCTGACCGTACCAGGATACAGGTTGCATGCGATACAGCACATCCTTGAAGTCGGCGTGAGTCACCAGGTCATGCCACTTCTTCACTTCGCAGCGCATACTTTTCTGACCGAGGTAAATGCGATTGGTACTGTCGTTGCCAAAGCAGCGGTGCAGTTGCATGGCACTGGCGACGGAGGCTCGTGACCTGAATTCATCCATGTGCCATGGATCGTCCGCAGGGAAATAGTCACCGCCGAGAGAGTCTTTTTGAAGGATGTTGCTTGGTTTGGAGTTTGTGTCCGTATCCCAGTTTTTGGTATACTTGTTCATGATCATGCCCGGCTCGACATGGTTGATCGTGTCATGTCTTCCGAACTGACTCACGACCTGTGCTGGTGATTTGTGGCTCACCGCAGACACATCCTTCATCTTGTCGTATGCAAACCCCTTACTTCCAAAGGCCAGTGCGGTCGATAGTTCCAACCGCACTTCTTCACCACTTTGTGGTCTCCAGTTTACAAGTTGCACGAAGGTATCGGAGCTGTCCGATTTCCATCCAAGATTCATGCGGTAGTGGTAAAACGCGTGGGTAATCCACGGGGTCTTCGGTTTGGTGAAGAACCAGTTGTTTTTGTAGAAATGGATGTAGAGGGACTTTTCCCACGTACCCATCGCACCAACGAGACCGTCCGGCGTCATAATGCGTTCATAGACACTATCAGGGGCAAACTTTGCCGCCAGTGGGCTTCCGAACGGTTCATAGTTAGAAATGAAGTAGTTGGTGCTTCCGAGGGTCTCGTAGGCAGCGGCGTACGGCCTACGGAGCGAAATCGCCTGAAGACCGTGATCATAGCCCTGACGAAGATTCAAGGTCAGGTAGGGTGACTTAACCAGGTCTGGGTCTGAGTAGGGGAACATTGGCGACGGCGTAAATGTGCCTGTGAAGCCAAGGCCCGATGTCCAGAAGAACGCGAAGGGCATGATATGCATTCGCTTGCGAGCGTCACTGACCCGATAGTTACTTCTCCAGTGTGGACCCTCATAGCCTGTTTCCGTATTGCAGAAGCCATTCAGCAGATGTGATCGATAGTACATGCCCAGATCATCACGGGTCCCGATTTCATCGACACCATACAGGTGCTCGATGTACAGAGGCTTCTGACATCCAACGCTGTCACGGTAGAATTTGCGCACCGAGTCAATGGTGCGGAAATCTGCGTTCAGAGCCACAGCGTAAGCCGAATCATACGCGCCGCATAAAGCATGAAATGTATACGGTGTTACAATCGAAATGCTCTGAATCGCAACAGAGGTACTGTCATAGAACCAGACTATGGGTGTCATCGTGTCGATCTTTGTGAACTGCGTCCCAACGGTGCCGTGATTCAGTATTTCCTCTGTCTTCAGATGTGCATGGAGATCTCGCCACCAGCCGAAGGCGTTCTGCCCATAGACAGTGTCCGTCATAAACTCTGCGGTGATCGTGATGTCCCTGTTGCTTCCAGTAGGCAGCATACGCCGGGTGATATGCATTTCGTTGGTCGTGTCGAGACCAGCGTTGACCATGCGCAGGACCTTGCCGCGTCCTTCACGCAGGTTGTATAATGATCCAGTCCCGTCCGGAATGCGGTTGAAATTGAAATGAGCGGGTAGATATTCGTCAGGGTTGTCACTGGTAACATCCGGCTCGAATCTGTTACCTCGCACCTGAAGGCGAAGCACCGTGGTATCGTCTACGTCTGTATCTGTACTGCTGAGCCGCCGCAGATTGATCACGAGATACATGCGCAGACCATCCGTGGAGTCGGTATTGCTCTCACCACCACGGGTCGCTCCTCGGTACAGATTGACCCTCGGATTGCAACTGTCCAGAACTCGGATCGGCACCCCACTTGAAAACTGGGACGTGTCCAGCATAAACCGTCGGTAGTTCGTGTTTGTCGTATCACTGGAGACGATACCCTGAGGATGCGAATACTGGAAAGCATACGGCCATGATGCACTGTCACGAGGTGTCCACGAGTCCCCAGTATGCCAGTCTTCGGCAGGTTCCCATCGCATACCAATCCATGAGCGGAACCACTGCTTCTGTACTGCCGTGTCATGGTAATAACCCCATGACATCTGCCAGCCGAGATAGTTCACGACATTGGTATCGAGATCCCGCAGGCCCAGTTTGCTTGCGTAATAGGCAGTATCTGCAGGTGTGGCGTTCATGCGAAAGAATGTCCATCCTCCGCCGTTTTCGAAGTTGTTGGAAAGTGCCTGGTTTACTTTCCGAAACTCACCATTACCCCATTGTCCACCGATGATGAAGCCATTTTTCTTGTGCTGGAACACACTAGTGTCGCCTAGATACTGAACTAGTGGAGGCGTCACATGGGTAGCGTCGAACTGTTCATTCAGAGGACGTGGACGTAGGGTGTTTTGGGCGGATAGGGTGGTGCAGAGCAGCGACGCTGCAAGTAGCATGAGTAAACGGATGATATGGTTCATGGCACTACCTCAGATAGGATAGTGACACAATCCGAACACCGTCGCTGACACGCACGAACCATGCACCCGGAGGGAGAGATTGCAACTGGGCAGAGATGTCCAGCATCGACGGTCCCGAAGGAGCACTAAAGCCTGCAATGACGGGCCGCTTCTGTCCGATAGCATTCACGAGGTCTACGTTAATCACAGACGGTCGTTCAAGACTCAGCCGCAATCGCCCGGACTCAAGACTCACCCATTCCTGCGTACCCGCGTCCTCGACCATGACATTGGTAGGCGTAAGATCGAAGTTGACTAACGAAATGGTGCTATCTGTGGCACAAAGCAGGTCCTTACGACCATCGCCGAATTGATCATCGATGAAAGCCCAGCCCCTACCGTAAACTCCCAAAGGAATTTTCGCGAATGGGCGATAGAATTCGCTTATCCGGGCGAAATACGGGGTAAAATTTTTGCCATAGAAGACAACGGCTTCGCCGTCATCGAACGCATTGTCAAAAGTGTATATCGAGGTTCCAATAATATGTCCTACGGTGGACACACGCTCAATTAGTTTGCCATTGCTTACTTCGTACAACACCGTAGTGTTGTGATTGCGATGCCAGCCGTCCTGCCAGTTCACGAGCGCATACTGATGGCCATTTTTTTGGTCATCCACGCAAATCAGGGGTCTGATGATCCATGGGTCTTCACCACCAAATTTAGACCACCGTTGCTGGCTGCTGTCGGCCATGGTGTACCTAACGGCGTAACCCGTATCCGTTTGCACGATATTGACGTCGAGCAGGTAAATGCCCGTAAGGTATGGGTGAATCGACCCGACGTACACGATTCTCAGCTTGCCGTCGGCGCAGCGCATGATTCGTACGGGCGTCGACTCCCGCTCTGGCTGCTCACGATTCTTGTAGATATTGGGGAACAGTACGACCTTGCCACAGCCGTTTGTGCGTCCCGCACCGTTCATGATGGCGGAGAACCAATAATCTTTGCCACTACCACCTGTTGTCATGGCCGCGATGTCCAGCAGTCCGTTTCCGTCGACATCGACGCGATATCGGTATGGATCGAAATCGGGATTGTCGCCAAAACAGTCGACCGAATCAATCGCGGTGATCACTTTACCATCAGGGGACGGACGGAAGATGTTTCTGCCGCTGAAGATCTCCATTGGTGGTATGCCGTCATAATCAAACGGCGCTGCGATGTCGTAAGCGACAACGTAGTTTGGACGGTGAGAGATCCAATTGATCGTGCGAGCCGTCGTATCTAGCAATGGCGTGGTTGGCCATGTGCGAGGTACGCCGTTCACAACCATCGTCACGATGTTATAGCCAGGAATGTCAGCTACGTTCTGCATATATGCACCAAGAGCACTTGGGGTAGCCGTTCTCGTCCACGCGATCTGCATTTCCTTTGCTCGACTTCCATCGAAGGCTACGGGGTCTTGTGCGCTAAGGCTAACCACACTCAAGATGCAGCTAATCAGTACGATAAAAACATGACGATGCATGATAGAATCCACTTCGCGCAAATCAATATGAACGACGTTCATGGCAGTTTCTCCTGTAATCTAGTGACTTGGTCGGAATGATTGTAACCTGAACCGAGTTCGAACTCAGAAAGACGAAGACTGCCTTTCAGAAACTGAAGGGCATACACAATAGAAATTGACCCAAGCAGAACACATGCTTCTAACCAGATGGGCAGATGCATAGCCGGGTATACGATATTAGCAGCGATGAGCAGGAGCAGCGATAGCACCAGTGCGTCAAATCGCTGGGTTTTTCTTTTGCGAAGCCATTCTTCCACTGCAAACCCTGCTAGAATGACAAGAATCGGCAGTCCAGCAGTTAACAACCGCTGAGAGTCTGTCCCTCCTGCAAGCTGCGCGTAGGTAGCACCTAAAAACAGCAGTAGCCAAACAGATTTCTGTTTCAGGCTGAACAATCCCAACACACATAGTATCGCAGAAGCGAGTCCCCATGCGCCAACACTAACCGCGTTCAGCTCGGAGCATTGAGATGTGCTAGTCGCCAAGCAACAGTGTAGACGATCACCTCATGGCGAGCTGTAGGTACAGATAGAGCCGCCTCGTAGGGATCAGTAGCTTCTTTGTCGAAATACAGTAGTGCCTGAGAAGGTAACGTTCGGAGGTATCCGGCATCACTGTTCCACGCAGGAATCGCCTTCTGTATGGCCAGTACGACTGCAAAACCCGCCAAGCATGTAATCGCCATTGGCACAATGCGGGCACGAAATTTCTCTCCGGAAAACAGCCCAACCAGCACAAACAAAATTGGAAAAAGCAGGGCGGTCTCTCGAACAAATACTCCTGTCAGCGTCAGAATAATAAGGAAGACAGCGTTTCTGGTTGCTGAGGCCCATAGTGCGGCACAGACCATGGCATAGAATAGTCCATCCGTGATCCATGGCGTAAGGAAGAGCATCTTAGTCGTCCAAGGTGACGACAAATACAGCAGCACAGCCAGCAATGCAGAAACAGCGGATAGACCGAGGCGTGTGGCGGCAGCGTATAGGAATCCGATACCAAACACGAATGCGATCGTGTTGATCCACTGGAATGCCTATACTGTTGGCAGTCCTGTTGACTGAACAAGCCACGGCAGGCCAATGCGCCAACAGAATGGTGCTACATGAAAGCTACCGATCGGATGTTCGGCCATATAGTAGTAATGAAGAGGGTTTGAAGCAGAAGCAAACTCAGGTCCGCTGTACGGTCGTACTACGAGCAGACCGGAAAGAGAAACTACAACAGCAAGAACCAAGGCAATGGCGAAGCCCTTTTGAACTGGAGTCCAATGCAGCGGCTTCGCGATAGAAAACACGCGACTCATAGCAACCTCCGTGAGTTGAAAAATTTTATGACGATGTGTCGATAATCAAATACAGCACGTCGGCACAGGACGTGCAACGCTTGGCGATAGCTCGAAGAATGAATCGTAGAATGGCGTCATTCCACGCAGTACGTGACATCTGCATTTAGAGGACTCTATAGTGCGGAGGTCAGCCGCAGGAATCCATGGGATATGTCTTCAGTGTCTTACACAAGTACCGCGTAGGAATCAGCACAGCGGTCGATGCTGGTTCGAGCGTAGTACGATGTAAACGGCCAGAACAAGAATGTGACTTCAGTTACAGTACTGTACTGCCTACAACCTAAACACGGTTACCATCGAAAACAACAATCTGTTCTGCACATGTTACGCATCGATTGGGCAAGGTTTATTCACACGTGTTTTACTGTCCGCAGGAAATAGAGCATGGGATTGACCAGTCCGACCAGCCAAGGATGCATTTGCCACCTTGGCATAAGCATCAATCACCAGACGAAGGTGCGCACCACCTATAGCGTTAGCTCCGCAGGCCATCCACTTTCCCATCTACCACTTGTGTAGCGAGCTGCCGTACACATCGCAGCCAAGGTCATTTTGTTTGAAGGGGAAGTGCGCAAACGAATGTGCACCGTCGACGATGCTTATCACACCACGCTCGCGAGCGAGGTCGCAGATTTTTTTGACGGGATTGATTTGTCCGGTCAGAAACACAACGTGCGACACAAGCACTGCCTTCGTGCGCGGCGTAATTGCATCGGCAAAGCGTCGCACAAAATCGTCTTCGTTTACAACGGGTGCATCCTGACGTACCTTGGTTAGCACTATGCCATCGCGCTTTACGCGCTGATCTAACGTCGTAAGCATGCGCGGATAATCTTGCGTCGTCGTTACAATGCTGTCACCCGCTTGCATGGTAATGCCGAGCAACGCTGTTTCGAGCGCTTCGCTTGCATTGCGTGTAATTGCAACCTCTTCGCTGTCGACGCCAAACATTGTCGCAAGAGACGTGCGCACCGATTCAACACGTGGCTCCTGATTGCGCCACATCTCATAGGCAGGTGCAAGGTTCGAGCGGTCCATGCCGGACTTAATAGCCTGAATTACTGTGCGCGGCGCCGGACTCACGCCGCCGTTGTTAAGGTTGATGAGCGTGTGGTCTATGTCGAATGCATCGCGCACGCGCAACCAATACTCTTCGTTCTCGGGATGTGCGTCGCCCACGTTATTCATCAACCAAGGCAGAACGCTGCTTCGTGCGCCACTGGCAAATACTGTTGGTGCAAACGCAGCAGGTGCAAACGCCGCAGGCGCAAGTGTTGCTATCGACCTGAGTAATGTTCGTCGTTGCATGTCCACTCCAAAGAATGTCCGAATAGACCTCGCATCACACACTCAGGCTAGCGCTTATCTCAGTAGTGCTCTTCTCTTTTGTTTTTCTTACGGAAGAGAAAACTAATAGGCACGCCTTCAAAATCATACAGTTGCCGAAGCTGTCTTTCCATGAACCGCTTGTAGTTTTCTGGAATCAGTTCAGGGTGATTGCTGAAGAAGGCGAATATCGGCGGCGCAGTCCGCACTTGTGTTACGTAGTTGATGCGTAAATCTCGCCCCTTCACACTTGGGGGAGGGGTCTTTTCGAAGATTTCGATGAGCTTTTCGTTCAGCTCATGTGTAGGGATGCGGGCCAGGCGGCGGGCCTGGATGTCCTTGCCCATCTCAATTACTCGGGTAATACGCTGCTTGGTAAGCGCGCTAATAAACACCGTTGGAGCGTAATCCATGTTCGGCAGCTGCTCCTTCATCGACTTCGTGAAGTTGTCGGCAGTGCTCGTCTCTTTTTCCATTAAGTCCCACTTGTTCACCGCGACGATGAGCCCCTTACGAGCCTCTTCGACCTGACCCATAATCCGTTTGTCTTGCGTCTCGAGTCCGACCGTCGCATCTATCATCACCACGGCCACATCACACCGCTCAATAGCACGTGCGGTGCGCATAACGCTAAAGAGTTCAATCGACTCTTTAATCTGACTACGACGTCGCAAGCCTGCGGTATCGATAAGCACAATCTCTTCGCCGTAAAACTTCACAACGCTATCAATTGCATCGCGCGTAGTGCCAGCAATTGGTGTTACGACCATGCGCTCTTTTCCGAGCAAGGCATTTGTAAGCGAAGACTTACCGGTATTCGGACGTCCCACAATTGCAATCTTCAGACGTGTGTCTTCTTCGAGTGCGTCTTCATTCGGCAACTGCTCTATAACACGATCGAGAAATTCGCCCGTGCTACGTCCGTTCAGTGCACTAATCGCAAACGGCTCACCAAGTCCGAGTGCATAAAACTCCGACGCATTCAAATCCTGATTTGCATTATCACTTTTGTTAACAACCAGCACCACCGGTGTTTTCGCACGACGCAACTGCTCACCAATCTGATGATCGACAGGCATAAGTCCGTCACGTCCATCCACCACAAACACAATCACATCGGCCTCATCCATTGCCAACTGCGCCTGCTCACGAATGGCCTTATCGAACACCTCCATGCTATCGGGCACAATCCCACCCGTATCCACCAGATGAAAGTTCTTACCCGCCCACTCCCCTGTTGCATAGATCCGGTCGCGCGTAACCCCAGGAACACTCTCCACAATTGCGTGGCGTTCCTCGATAATCCTATTGAACAAGGTTGACTTGCCGACATTCGGTCGGCCTACGATAGCTACTAATCCCATACACAAAGGTACGGCTAACGTGCTGGACGGGTAAGGGGCTGGGAAAGGGGGCTACTCTGTTGGGTTAATCACTTGTACGGATGGTACGGCATAGCCATACTGGTTCCAAATCACTTGTTGTTGAGCCTGACTACTCAACACACTGTTAACAACTACTTCGTTCGTGGTCGCATAGTTATCAATTGCCTGAGTTGTGTATGAATTTGGCGCACTAATACAGCCAATCCATAAGAGAATGGCGATGAGCATTTCCATGTGAATCTCCTGTTTGAAAGTTGTTTATGTCGTGTACGTAACACACGCAACTTTCTCATCAGGAAAAGCTATTTTGCTACCAGTTGTTGATCTAATGCGACAGTCATTATTTTGTCAGCGTACTAGTTTATTATATGTATCAACAAATAAATGAATACACACAATGTCTATCCATGCTTGTCGGGAAAGGCTTTTCAGCACCTGTACACCTACTAGCATACCTACCACAAGCAGATAATTTTGTGGTACAGCAAGTACATTTGCGACAATTCCAGTCAGACTTTGATCTCCTCAAGCATTGGTACCGCAAGCGTGCGAAAGTTAATGCCGCGTATCGAAAGCGTTGCGAAAGACTGCAACAACGGCTTGCTCAAGCGATTTTAATGTGCACGATCTCGTCTGACTTGTCTGTGCGGCAGCGAGAGGCACTACAGTTTCACAGGAGCTTAAGTATTGGCGAAACGTTGTTCCGATTGTCCGGTAGAGATATCGGACGTAAGCATCTTCATGACGCACTTAAGCTCATCGTACAACCTGATCAAGCCTGGTTCGAACCTGGTATTTATCTCAAGTTTGCTCTCGATTACGCGACCAACGGTGAACGAAGGAAAGCGAACGATGCGTTGCGGAGTGCTCATCGGGCTTCAGCACAAGCTTCATTAGTAACCAGCTTATATGCACAATGGATAGAACTGGCCGTTCCCGCCAGGTCTCCTCGCGAACAAGAGGTGCTAAGACGCTAGGCCAATGTTGCTACGGAAGCATTATCTATGATTCCGAGAAAATCGTACTCACTGTTGGTTGTAATCATCGCCACTAGGCTTGCCAAGACGATTGCGCAGGTTAACGATGATGTTGATTTTGGTCTAAGTTGGCTCGATCGTACCCGCTCAAAACTCATTGAGCTTGGATTGTTTGACATTCCGGCTGAGCGAGAGTATTTGCTAGAGAGGGTGTTTCTTTTTACCCATACGCACAAGTTCAAACGTGGGATTATTGAATCAAGAAAGGTCATCGCTCTTTCTGTATTAGGATCTAATACCTGGTATCAGGGCATGTCTAACCTAGTCGGACATTTGCTCGACGCGGGAAGATATTCTGAGGCACATGCCACGGCAACGGCTGCTCGCAAGCAAAAAGCAACAAAGAAGCGTCCGTTGGCATTCGTCGACTTCCTCAATATTCGAGCACTATACGCTCAGACAATTATTGGTGCTCGTAAAACAATAGAATTAAGTCCCCATGTAGCACAGCAGCACTATACAGACACACTAGTCATTGCAGTGTTCACTGCGGCACAGTACGGCAATGCAGACAAAATCAGCGAAGCAATTACCACTCTTCACCGTCACGTCGCGCGAAAGCCGGCGCTAAAAAAGGAGGTTCCTCTTTGGCTACTTGCGCGCCTCCTTAAAAAGCTCTCCGACAGCAGCCTCAGTCTAACCGCAGCTAGGAAGTCACTTCATTTTACCGACTACGAGGCGGCACTATCACTCACCTCCTCCGCAGATCCATACGAGACTCTCCTAGAGCCCAGGGCACTTTGGCAACTTCTGCTAAAAGCCATTGATGTCGCAAATACGTAGAATATTTTCGATTGTAAACACAGTATTCGTCTTATACACTGCCTTCATGCACCCGAATGGGCTAGACCGAAGCGCGACATGAATGTCGCACGATTCACTGTTCTGATACGAATCTCATTGAATGAAGGTTCTAGGTTGCTCTCTTCCTAATTCACATCCATCCATGTCGAGGTACATCATGAACTGTCTCTTCCATTGGCGCAAAATGCTGCTTGTGGCACTATTCGGAATTGCTCTGTCCGCAAACACAGCATCAGCGCAAATTGACCCTAACATTTGCGATTGCGAATTTCCAGGAATAATCAAAGCCAACCTTCCTATCTGCCTTGGCGGTGTTAACTATCTCGTAGACGTCTACGGTTGCGAACAAAACCCCGGAACTCTCTTTCCAGAGATTTGCCTGAACTCGGGTCTGCAGAACCGGAGGACAACGATTACGAAGATTTGCTTCGTGGGTACACCGCCTGCTTCTTACAGTGCACAAGCGCTCATCGACGCCGTGGTTTGTACAATGAACCCTTGCAGACCGCCATATTCTTGGGGCGTGACGATGCCACCTGTTCCCGGGACGATCTACTGCTGGACGATAGTAACACCTACGTGTGTACGAATATTGGCCAATGGCTGCCTGGAACGCTGTGGCACTGGTTGCTGTATTCTTGCTATACAGTTTAAAGTTGACGCCAATCCCATCAACCCCTGTATCGTAACTTATTGGGCCTGCAATGTGCCAGGAGTGTGTTATGATGGCTGCATACCGCTTACATGCATGACAGAGCAGCCGGTTTGTTGCGGACCGTAAAGTCTATCTTGAAACCAACGGGATGGCTCTTGACAAGGAGCCATCCCAATGTATCTTAACATTGGCTTTCATGTATACTATTTCTTCTTATACACTATTCGTTGTACGTATTATGGTTCAGAAACTGATTGTCCTCTCCGTCTTTCTTGGCTGCACGATGTGCCTTGCCCAAAATGCCAAGCTTATCTACCGCGAACGAGAGCCGACTACTATTATGACACCTGTAGTGGGCATCCATGGTGAGAGCGGGGATATTTATGTGGCGATTGCGGTTCGGGGCTTGTATAAGTTGGACAAGACAACGTGGCAATTGATGAAAGTAGAAGAGATTACAAACAACGGCTCATTCCAATATAATGATCTTTACAATGATCGCAATGGCGACGTCCTTCTTAGTCAGCACGGATTTTTCGGTTATCGACTCTTTGCCATCAATGCCCAGGGCACTATAACAGAACGCGTTGTACCGGATATCAATGGGCTGCAATCGTATGGTGACGGCCTGCTACATTCAGGGTACTCCACGAGTATCGACGGAGGTAGATCGTGGAGTCCAGATTCCAGCCTGAATCTCAAGCAATTGAATTCTGGTTTCATCCTCGCGCAGACTCGTGCTGGAAAGTACATCATCACTACGGTAGACCTAGGAGGGAAATTCTTCCCCGTGCCTATTCGTCGTCCCGACGAAATTGCGGTCTTTGCTGGAGATTCGCTCGTATGGACCGAGAAGGCCCTTGACGGTTTACTCCCCGACACGATTTGCTACGGCTCTATTCACGATAGCACCTATCGGCGCTGCGAAACGCAACTCATCATCCCAGGCGCACCGAGTGCACCGATTCTTTCACAGATAAACTTGATTTCTAGCACAGCAGGCGGCTTGGTTCTCTTTTCACCTCGGCAAGGGTGGTATGCTAGGTACAGCAGCGAAGGCTGGGTGTACATGGGTTCACTACCTCCTCTGCAATACACAGCGCCGTGGTCGAACCTTGCCATTGGACTGTATTCAACTCAACTTGTCCACCCTCCTGGTCCCGATCGTGTAGGAATTATTTCTATCTACCTGCAAGAACCCATTCATACAACCATAGACACCCTCCCGCAGGGAATAGGCCCCAGCGTAGACCCCCGGCCGTTGTCCGATTCGTACTCATTGATGCGAACTGGTTATTCGACAATGTCTCTTTTTCATCGCGGTCTGGGTCTTGTGAATGTTGGCTCTCTGATGAGGGATTTGGATGACATTAAAATCAATCCGATTTTATGCGGCTTCGTCACGCCTGAGCATACGCCTATCGTTGTTCCCTGGAGCGATGGCTTAACCCACATCTCTGCGAAAGGATATGGCGTCACACATGCGACAAGCACGCGCGGAGAGCAATACACATCCCACAATACGGTAGGTCCGTATTACCAAAGCACAAGGGGTCTCCGAACCCTCTTCGTTGGCCACGATGCCGTTCTGGCTCCTGGCAATATCACACGTGTATTTTCTCGCTCGGGTGAGCTCCTCGACACACTGGATACAAACGCTTCGACCTGTGTCTATCGACTCGCGGACGGCACGTCCGTCGTGGCTAACAAATATATCATCCGTCGCATCAGCCCAGAGGGAGCACGCGACAGTGTCGATCTGCGCCCGGTGTTGTGCAACGCAGCCTCCAACGACTCAACGGGATTCGTTATCGCTTACGTGGAATCAAATTCTCAAAACCATGTGGCGCTGGTAAGCCATCAATACATCGTGGATGATGACACGCGGCTTGCGGACACCAACGTTTGTGGCGGCATCGTATACTCGTCCGATGGTGGTGCCTCTTGGGAAACTTCTTCCCTTCCTGTTGGAGTCGGTCGATATTTCCTCGGAATGACGAAATCACCGAGTGGCGCGTTGTTGGCTTCTGTGACAACGCTGTTATACGATACCACGAGGCATATTCAGATTCCTCCGCCCTTCAATGCACCCAGCGAGACAGAAGCTGTGAATCACCGCATGGAGGATTGCCATGTTCTACGTTCCGCCGACCATGGCAGAACATGGGCAACGGTGTATCATGCATCGTTTAGCAGACCGTACAGATTTATCGGAGGTGACGGAGTTGCAACGAACGATGGCCGCCTGCTGCTCATGTCTCCCGATGGCGTAATCGAAAGCACCGACGATGGACTCTCCTGGCATGCGCATGCATTGCAGTTCGAAGAGAATACGCAAGTGATCTCACTCTTTCGCGATCCCGATGGTAACGACATTTATTATTGCACGGACAAGGGACTGTACAAGTCCACGACGACCACCTCCGTGTCAGACAGCGTGCTCCCCGCTCGTTCACACAAGATCAGGGCAGCAACCTGGGAGGAACATGGCATGCGTTGGAATAGAGCAAACATGACCCTTTCACGGCTTGTGAATTTGATGGGTGTTTCTTGCTCTCCTGATATTGTGATGCCAGGCATGTATGTCGTTACACTTTCGACAGCCTCCACAAGTACGTACGAGCAGGTTCTCGTCCTTCCATGACCAAAAGACAATCCTACGGATGCACAATAGCAACGCTCTGTCTGCTTTTGAGTTGGATGCAATCGGATGTTCGGGCTAATCCCATCCCCGATGCTATATGGCTTGCCGACGCATACCCGCGTATGATCCGCGGCACTTTTGAGATACGCATATACGAAGCGCAGACAGCAACCCAAGGATTTCGTACACTTGATGTGGTGGACGTACAAGGACGCACCATCGAAAGTCTTGCGCATCGCGTTCAACTCATTCCGGGCCTTCAGACGTTTACCGTCGATGCTTCTACCTGGTCGACCGGCATGTACTTCGTTGTTGTAAGCGACTATGGCTCGAGGGCGGGAACGATAAAGATTCTTAAGATCAGCTAATTACGCCAGGAACGCTCTCCACATTTTCGTGGCGCTCCTCGATAAGAACTATTCTGAGACTAGGAGCCCAATGAATTTTCTGAGTTTCTCAGCTTCAACCTCAGTTAAATCAGAGGGTACATTAACTAGAGAAACGACCCAGTCTGCTCGAATTGGCAACGAAGTTGTAAAACTGCCCGCATTTGTGTTTCTCTCTGACGATGGCGCTAACTGCACAGGATGTGTCCGTATGTCATAGGCACCGGGAGAATGCTCACCAAGTATTAATTTTTTCTTGGCCGTCGATCTGGTCTTGACCGCGAAGTTTGCAGGATCGTCGTTCCAGGAAATATATAGCTGCACGGCTCTTTGAAACCGACGTCCATATTCATTCAGGGACGACGGATTGAAGTCAAGTGAACGTTTATTATTGAACCGTTTTATGACAGCTTCCAAATCCAGGCTTCTGACATCCTGTTGTTCTGCGTCACTTAACACACTCTGAATACTACGTACAGCACTTGCAAGCGCTCCAGCAGTAGCAGCGGGCATTAGTCCGCGAGTACTAGCTTGCTCGAGGAATTCAAGTACTTCAGCAACTGTGGACGTGTTTATCATGTTAAACGAAAACGTTATATTGACGATTCATGAACAATATACCGTTTTTATTCTCAAATCCAAATTTTTTCCCTAGGACTATCACCCAGTCGCTTGTCAACGATTTAGGTCGATATCCTGCAGTCGCCGTAATGGGAGCTAGGCAGGTTGGGAAAAGTACTCTTTGTCGTGCAATTGCACAGGACATGGGGTTTGCTTCGTGTACGCTGGACGACGTGGACACTCTAAATGAAGCCTTAGCTGACCCAAAAGGATTTGTCAAAAGTAGGGTGGACAAGGGGTTGTTTATTGACGAAGTACAACGAGCGCCGAGCATTTTATTAACGCTAAAAGCCGCGATTGACGAGACCGACAGGCCGGGGCAATTTTTGCTATGTGGATCGCACCAACCAAACATTCGAACGTCAGTTAGCGACTCTTTATTGGGGAGGGTTGCCTATCGGACGTTGCGTCCGTTGACGTTAAGCGAATTGCGGCTCTCTGATTCACATCCTGGGTGGTCATTCTTGTTTGGAGAAACGCCTTCGGTTATGAAAGAGCTCAATGATCGAGCAGAAATAAGTGGTGCGATGAACTGGGCGGAGGTTGTGCAGTCGGGAGGATTTCCAAGAGTACTTGCAACAGATCCTGAGCATAGGCGGCGTCTCATGGAAGACTACATTCAAGTGTTTGCAAGTCGAGACATACGTGAAGTCTTAGAGATAGAATCGCCGGACAAGTTCGAACAATTCATTAGGCTATTGGCTGCCCGAACAGCTCAAATTCAAAACCATTCAACCATTGCCAATGAACTCGGAGTTGCGGTATCTACAGTCCGTCGATGGGTTGACGCTCTTGACCGCAGCTACTTAATTAATCATATCCCCGCTTACTCGCGCAATGCGGGACATCGAATAATCAAATCGAGTAAACTTGTCATCACTGACTCCGCTCTGGCCCTCGCCGCTTCTCGATCCTCAGTCCCGACCGGATTCCACTTCGAGACATTTATTGCGAGCGACATTGCTGTTTGGAAAGACCTGAGTTATGGCAGAGGTCTATACCACTGGAGATCAGGTAGTAAAGAAGTTGATTTTATCCTAGAAGAGGGCAACAGGCTCCTAGCGGTCGAAATCAAGACATCCTCAACAATCAATTACAGCGATTCTAAACATCTACGTGCATTTATGTCAGCATATCCAGAAGCTAAACGAGGAATACTTCTGAGTAGCGACCCGACAATTCGCGATCTCACCTCGGATATCATTGCTGCTCCGTGGTGGGCCGTGGTTTAGTGTAAGTATCAGCGAACCCGCACCACGTACCACTCCCTCTCCGGTCTCACCCACTGCAGCAGCGGAAAGACTGTCGAGGTGTTTGCATCGAGCGTTATACGCTGCGTCTGAACCACGCGACCGACGAGGTCGAGGATGTCGACGTCCCATGTGCCGGCTTCGAGAGCGGAGACATGCACGTTGTGATTGTCGTCGAACCAGGTGACGAGGCCCTGGGTGGCTGGACGTATAAACCGGTTGTCGATGGCACACATACGTCCGCGTACGAGACCAGGGTTGAGCGTTAGGCGTGTGTTGCCACCTGCTAACGAATCAACAAAGAGTTCGAGTCCGGTGCGAGTAGAGGTGCCAAGCACAACGTCTGCTCTTAGTAGTGCGAACGTGTTGTTTGCTACGAGAGGAGTTGTTGATGTAATGGTTGTTTCGAAGCCCACACCTGTTGCGTTTGCAACGGTAGTTGTAGTTGCGCCTGCGAGCTGACCTTCGACTGTTGGCTGCATACGTAGCAGAGGTTCGTCGGACCGAATACGAAGCACTGTTTGTCCGCCAACACCATTGATGAGCGTGCGCATCGCTTCGGCATCGATGGTGCCAACATCAGAAGTCATGTTAATCGTAATAGGCACAACACTGCCGATGTCTGCATCGAGCGTGTCGAGCGATAGCGATGCACATAAGAGTGCCTGACCATCTACGCGAAGTGTTGTGTCGGTTGGCGTAAACCACGAGCCGTCGTGCGAGAACGATGCAATCCAGGCGAAGACCCCCAGCCGCGTCGGCTGGACCCTTACCGTGAGCGTGACACGTCCGCCGCTGTCGATGGTAATTGGGAACGTCGCAGTTGTTGAAACAGGCGACGCCGTGTTGGTATCGATAAGGCCAGTGACTTGCAACGGCGCATTGCCGCGATTCACAAGCACTATGGTTGTGTCGACGAAGCCGCCAATACACGATGGGTCAAGGGGCAGGATACGGGGCTCGATGTCGAGCAACGGACTTATCCCGCGCGCACGAATTTCTGTAGGTGTGGGCAACGTACATATTCCGTTCGCGCCAACAACGGTAACCGTTGCACGACGTGTGTCGATGTCGGCAGGCGTCATCGTCACAGTACATACAAGCGATCCACCAACAGGCAACGTGTGCGGAAGTGTTACTCCGCCTTGTGGTACGACGGTGCATTCCGCAGCTTGCGGTCCACTCACAACGATATTGGAAATAGTTACTGGTGCATCACCTGCCGATTGAATGGTAACTGTACCAGATCCCGTTTGATTTACTCGAATGTCACCAAGGTCGAGCGTCGGCGCCGGCAGCACTGTTAATGCGCGTGTTGCAGCCACACCTTTCACCACAACGTCTTTGTCGCCCGCGATGCTGCGGATGCGGACGATGCCGGAGAACGGACCCGATGCTGTTCTGTTCACAGATGTTGTAATGCTTACTGCACCGTTTGGCGAAATAGCAAAGCCGCCTTGCGGCGAGACATCAACTACATCAATGCCTGCACTAAATGCACTGTCGACACCAACGATACATGCAGTTGGGTTGCGCAAGCGAATGCTGCGCACAACAGCAGTTCCGGGACACACCGTGTCGAGGTCGATGGTATCGAGGTCTACCGTGAGTGCAGGGGCTTCGACAACAATGCGCACTGGTACGTCTACTTGTGCCGGACTTCCGTTTGTCTGCAAGCGCAACGTTCCCACGAATGTGCCTGGTGTTGCACTCACAAATGATATCGGTACTTGAATACGCTCTGCACGTGGCACCGATGTTGGTGCAGCAGGTGTTGGTACGACATACGCTGCAGGGAAGAAGAATCTTCCACCCGCACTGTTAAACCACGTTGCACCCGTTATGCTAACCGCACATCCACCGATGTTCTGCAACATAACGTCATCGCCAGTTGTGTCGTTAATACACACCTTTACTAATTCGAGTGTGTCGCCCGTGAGAATTGGGTCGAGCTCTGCAAGACGTCCGTTAATCGTTAGCGTAATTGTGTCGGCCAGTTCGACAGAATCACTTATGCCCGGCCCAAACTCGTAATCGCGCACTGCAATACGTATGCGCACAGTGCGCTGTCCGACAGCGTTCGGAATTACTTCGATAGGAATCGTCGACGTCGTTCCTGCTGCAAGCTGCGCTGGGAACGGCAACACAACGTTTACTTCTGTCGACGGTGTAAGAACACGCACGTCGACAATCTTTAAGCAACGCACGCCCCTTGACAAGACCCTTATCAATGTGGTGTCCTTCACACCCGGACATGTCGGCGGCGACGTAACGTCGAACGCATCGATGCTGCCAAGAAGACCAGGCACACTTATGCACAACGTGTCACGCAACACGGTATCGGCGGCATTGCGAACAACAGAAATCGGCAGTGCATAGGTTGTTGTTCGAAGGCGCGCAACGAGTCCAACCGTTACAACTCCCACACCCGTCTGCTGCGTAGCAAGTGTTGGCTGAATGACGTTTGCAATTGTAGCCACTGGCAGCAAGCCAGGTGTGTACGGACCGCTCACGATGCGAACATTATTCGCAGTCGTAGCTGCGGTATTAGTAACCAAGTATAATGCTTGCAGCGTATCGGGCTGATACGGATGGTAAGGGGCTATGCCGCAAGGGGTCTCGCTAAGCGTATCTGTAGTAAGGCAGGTGCCTGTTCCAGCTATGCCAAGAAAATCTCCATTGCCGCCACCACCTCCACCGCCGCCACTGCCATCGCCAGAATCGACAGAGAGCGAATCGCTCACGCCGATCTCTGTTGCTGCGAGGAGCTTGCGGAGTCCCGAAGCCATTTGTTGCTGACGCCACAAAAGAAGAATTGCACTATCGGTGTATGCAAGGTTGCTTGGCGTACGTTCATCGAACTGCACGCGAAAGAGTCCGGGTACATTATTCGCGGGATCGTCCACCCAATTACCGAACAGGAAGATGTCCGGCACAATTAGACCTTCTTCGCGAAGATTGCCACGCGCGGCAAGTCCAGGCGCAAGAGGCGTTCCTTCGAGCGCCAGCCAGAAGTCGGGCACACCAGGCGCAACGGCCTGACTGTATTGTGTTTCGACTGCAGAGTATCCGAACGCAGTTGCAATAGGCGCGCGGTCATTGTTGCCAATTTTAGTATCGACAAGCATTAACACGCCAACATTGCGCTGTGCTCTACCCTTGTTCTGGACGTCAACACTCAAACGAATAAAGCCACCGCTCGGACGTGCCACGGGCTCCATCGTAAACACAACCACTATCGAGTCGTTGCCCGGCATGAGCGCGAGCATACGTGCATTGATGCGCGGACGCGATGCAACCGTATCGCGAAACAGAGCAATAATCTTCAGCGGATTTACAGGCGGAGGAAAATCTGTCGCAGGATTCACTTCGAACGGCAACTGAAACAACGTGTTATCCACCTTGATGTGAATGTGCGACGTGTAGTTCACCGGACGATTCCCTGTGCCATCCTCTTTGTAGATGAGCGTCTTCGGCGTACCCGTGTATTGCGTCGATATCGAAAAGTGCCCGTTGTTCAACAACTGCGCACTCATCAAATACGGCGGCAACTTGTCTACCAGATCGAGCGACGTCTGCGCCTGTGCGGTGCATAAACAAAGGGCTGCAACAAGCAGAAGGTACACCCCTCTCATCCTAATGAGAGGGGCTGGGGGTGAGTTCTCTCTGTACGTAATCACCTGTCCTCCAACGGAGTCGTGACTTCGATGAGCACCGTTCGATTATACCATCGGCCTTCGGGCAGGTCGTTGTCTACGATTGCAGTTGCTCCGGCGCCTTGAGCGTCGAGCACATCTGGGATGATGCGTTCCTTGATTGCCGATGCAACGGCTGTTGCACGACGTGCAGAGAGGTTCTGGTTGTATTCGGGTGCACCGATGCGGTCTGTGTAGCCAATAACACGAACGTGTGAGCTTGTGCGAAGCTGCTGCTGAATGAGGCGTACTGCGTCGCCGTTAAAGTCGTTGATTTCTGGAGTGTCGAAATCGAAGAACATTAAGCGGTAACGTTCGACGATGCTGTCGCGAATGGTATCGCCATTGAATTTCACCGAACGAATGTCGGCCTTGATCGGGAACGCACGTTCGTCGCTCGCGCCATCGACGTCGGCAAGAACGCGTCCACGCGTGTAGCTGCGGCCACCGAGGATGGCTGCAATAGCATCGGCATCCGGACTCCACGATAACGATGCTGCACTTGCTGAAGCAACTGTTGCACTCTTATCGTCCATAACCGAAATGTTCGGCGCGGCACCTGAATTCCTTACGGCAGTTGTAATAAGCACGGCCTTTGGCGTTACTGAGCGTTCGACGCGCTGCGGAATCACGTACGTAAGGATTGCAGGATCGCTCGCGGTAATTTCTACGCGGCGGTGTTCGGCACGACCATCATCAACCGTACGATTCGATTGCACCGGGGGCAATTCGCCTGCTGCAACGTTCATGCGCGATGGGTCGATTCCCCACGCAATCTGTATTTGGTCTTTTACTGCTTGCGCACGAGCAAGTGACAGCGATGCATCCGTTTCGCCATCGAGTACTTCGCGATAACCAGTAATAGTAATGGTTGCCGACGGATTCTTCGAAAGTCGATCGCCAATAATGTTCAACAGGTTGTGATAGACATCCATCACGTTATCTGCCGAAATAGCTGCTTCGTTAAACGACGGGTCGCGACGCAACGAATAGCGCGATGGTATTTGCGAAGATGATTTTTCGAAAAACACAAATGGCAACAATGGCGCGAGTTCGCGACGACGTATTTCGTGCAGCACTACATCGGCACCTGGTATGCGCAAACCTGATGCATCGACAGATTCGAGATCGACGTTAATCGATACTGGTAACGCATCTGGAGCTGCCGCCGGCGCAGGTTTTTCGATAATGACTGCTTCTGGTGTAGAGAAGGTATAGCTTATCGTAAGCCCCATAGACAGCCCCCGAATCTTCCAGTCTGACCCGCTCAGCACACCAGTAAACGGAAATGAGAAGCCTACTTCTGGCGTGAGGGTAAACGACCTCGACAACGCGTAGTCGTATCCCACAACACCTTTTGCAGCGATGCGAATAGCACTGCTGCGTCCGTTCGCACTAAAGTCGCCCGCAAAAATGCTGCGTTCTGTTCCGCCATTGCGGAACTCGATGCCACTTGGCTGTAAAATGTTTTCGCGTTGTTCGAATGAGGCACGTGTGACGAGTCCGATCTGCGGACCCGCTCCGATGTAGAAGTTCGAGAACGGATACCATTGCGCGATTGCATCAAAGGTTATAATGTCGACGCTGGTCTGCAATGCAAACTCTGTCTGCATGCGCAGATACGAGCCATCGGCCATTTGCACGAAGGGCTGAATATCATTCGGAGTCTCAAAGGTGCCGTCGGCCTTCCAGTACTGCAGACGAGCAGATACAGCAACAGCGTCGGACATTGGAATCCACAACTGATTGCCTGCAGCCCATCCGATGTTTGTTGCGTCGTCGTACGTACCACATTCAATGAGTCCGTCTTCTGTCGTTAGTGGACCCTTGTGCATGTTCATGACAGCGGCGCCGGTAAGGCCCACGCGCCATCCGTCTCGCACAGGTGCTTCTTGCGCGTACGCAATTGCCGAAGCCATGATAAGTAGGAGTGTCTTAACGAGTAATTGTGAGCAGCAGCGCATCGTGTAGGCCTTGAATGTTTCTAATCATTACAAGTCGCGTTGCTGAAGGCAGCGACGAAAGTGAAATCATTTCTGCGGACTCTGCACCGAGTGTTTGGCGGTGCAGTTCTTGTCCATCGAGAGAGTAAAAAAGTAGCTCGACTGCTTCCGTAGTCGGATTAATAACGCTTAGCGTTCCGTCGGTTGGCAATGGGTTTGGATTCGCATTTACCGACGCGCGATTGGCGTTGCTTAGAAGTGAGCCTGCGCCACCACACGGACCCGTTACCGTTACTTCACCTGGATTACCAGAAACACAGGCTGCTTTATCGCTTACGCGAGCAGGCGTGACAGTGGTTATGATGTCCTTGCCACGCAACACATCAAGATCTAACTGCATGTTTGTTGTAGAGTCAGCAGAGATGGCACCGAGCGTGAAATCTACAATTGCACCATCGGCCGTTTCGGTAACAACGGCTGATATGACCGCCGGACCGCTCGCAGAGCGTGCTCGTAATAGCGACGTTGCAAACCGCAAACGAATCGATCCCGTTGTAGACGTGATGCCACTAAGACTCAGTGGCAATGAGAGAACAGTACCGTAGGGTGTTGTCGCATTTGCAACATCAACAATGAGTCCGGGGAGTACGCTGCCAACAATAGGCACGGCTGTGCCGCCATTCGATGTCGAAACAAGCACTCTACCATTTACTGCGCCTGCGACGGTGGCAGTCCATCTGAACACAATCGTTTGTGATGTGCGAGGCTGGAGGGTAAACGGACCTCGTGGAATTGCAACTCCGCCCGGTACTCCGTCGACCGTTACGCTGTCTATGACGAGAACTTCGACAGAACTAACATTTGTTAATGTAAACGATCGTTCTAACTGATCGCCAACACAACGTTGTCCGACATCGATCGTGCCAATGCTCGACTGAATGCTACGCGACCTCACGACAATACAAACCGACCCACGCGCAAGTGTGTCGCTCGTTGACGCAACGTTCACAACAAACAGCTCGGTGCCTTCGCGCAATACGCTAATGATTAGGTCAAGGGTCTGCGAAGCGCCGGGGGCTACGTTGAACGGGAACACTGCGGGGTTTGCAACACGAATACGTCCGGGTGTTGTGCCTGGGAACGTAACGTCACTCACGTTTACCTGTCTGTCGCTTGCATTTACAAGTGTCACGGTGACCGTGACTTCAGAGCCCACGGTTGCACTAACGGTATCACATCCAGCAGATGTGCGCAACTCAAGTAGTTGTGTAACACCAGTACCGCGCACCGATGATGGGAACACGCGGGCACCAACTGCGAGGTTTGCAGAGCCGCCGAGCTGACCTCGTTTGGTTGGCTTGAAGCGAACACAAACTTGAAGCGTTTCGTTCGGAGGAATACGAACACGTCCGACTGGACTTACAAGTTCGAACTCCGCAGGAAGAACGCTAATCGAATCGACCGTTGCTGTGTCGGTGCCAGTGTTCAAAAGCAACGGCACACATACAACCGAATCGCGTCCGACACGCACGTTGCCTAGGTCGATGATGTCCGTTACGATCTGCAGCGACGAAGCAAGTCCGTTGCCGCTCAGTGTGAATTCGTCTTTCACCACGCCCATGTCAACCGTGACCTTCGTTGTGCGAAGACCAGGCTGCGACGGACGGAACCATGCAAGTATCGAGCGCGACTCCGAAGGCTGCAGAATAATAACTGCCGTGTCAGCAGCAACTAGAAAGTCAGGAGCGCCATCGGTTTTTAACGACTTGATTGTGATTGGCAACAGCCATGTATTTGTTATCACCAGTCGCACACTGTCACTGCGTGCACCAACTTCGGTATCTGGAAACTGAAAGTCTACAGTGCGCAGTGGTTGATAAACTTCTATTGTATTTGTGGATTCGCCGCCTGTCACTACGGGCAGGTTCGACGAAGTCATCGACACCGTTCGCTCAGAGGCGGCTGCATTTAAAGCGTCGAATGGCTGCCAGGATCCTGCAGGGTCCGAACCACTAGGTAGTACAAACAATTCGCACGAAGCCAACGCTCCAGCGCCACCACGGCCTGCCGCTGCTAGCCATGCAAATGCAGTATCAGACGGACTCGCAACGAACGTTGCGTTGAATCGACTGCGTGCATCCTGCATGCGGGGAGCAACGCGCCATCCGCTTTTTACATCGTACCATTCGCATGTAGACAACACGCCGTTGGTCTCGTCGATGCCACCAAATGACCGCGGAATTCCTGTTGGGTCTGATGCATCTACAAGGAAGTGACGCATTACGCGAGGAGCATTGGCACGTCCGTCCCACGCTGTGCCTGCAAGTAACTCTGTCGATGTAGGCAACGTTGCTTCGCCGCTTGCGGCGAGCACCTTTAACGCCCCTTGCTGATCGATGTATCGCCACACGCCATGTTCGCTGCGGGCAGTGATGTGATTGCCAAGGCGTTCAATTACTCCGGTGGCAATGTTGATTCTTGCTGTGATGGCAGACGTCGTGCCGCTGCCCATTGCGCCGTTAGACTGGATGCGTCCTCCACTGACCACGACGAAGCCAGCGCCAGGACTGGTGCCGCCGTTACCGGCACCGTCGTAGACGGCGCGGACGTCACCTGCTGCGCCGGGGAGTCGGCCGAGTTGTCTCCATCGCCAGTTGTTTTGTCCGACGTCGAACGTGAGAACGTCAACAACGTCAGATGAGGCGTAGGCTCCTGTGCCACCTGTGTATCCCCCAATTGCGTAAATGATAGAAGTGCCGTCGGCAGCGCGCGCTTCGACTAGTGAGAAACGTGCTCGGCTGACAGTCATGTTGTTGAGAAGGGGCTCGATAGCTCCTGTAGCGCCGCGCAACACAAAGCCCGACGCAAGGCTGTTGCCAGAAGCGTCGATACCACCGGTGATAATCACATCACCGTTGTGAGTCATTACGGCAGCATGTGCGCTGCGTACACCAGGTAAGGGTGGCAGATTGCGCCAGCCCGGATCGCCGGCCATGAGCACAACACTCATGACCGGGATCAGCAAGAGACTTCTCAGTATTGTCATCGTACGATGTTAAGCGTGCTGGCTACGTGTTTCTCGCCGACTTGAGCAACGAGAACATACGTGCCTGATGAGAGAGAACTCAAATCGAGTGTAGAGCGACTGTCTTGTGTATTGAGCGTTAACACAACGCGGCCCATCATGTCGATGAGCTTGATGTCGACATTGCCTTCGGCAACATCGGTGCGAACCGATACTTGATCGGAGGCAGGGTTGGGCGCAAGCCACATCGTCATGCCATTGCCTTGATGCTCGAGTTCCTTGATGCCTGTGGTTACGCTGATCGCTTCGCTCAGACAACCCATGCGACCTTTTTTGTCGACTGATGCAACCTTTAAAATCGCACCATTCGGATCTGCCATTACGAACGTGAATCCTGTTTCGTAGTTATATGCAGAGGTTACTACTTCCATGCGTCCACCGTCGACACGATACACAACAACTGCGCCAACGATGCCGTTTGTGATCGGACTCCATGTAACACCAGTAACACCATTCTGGTTTGTTACCGCCATTGCGTTTTGCGGAGGTAGTAAACCGTCTTTCGGATTCGAGAACGTACCAGCCGCAGCGCCAACTGTACTTACACCAAAGCCCGTAATGCGTCCATTGATGTGAAACTCACATGGCGCAGTTGTGTCTGTTAGTGTAATCGTAATTGGCGATGTAGTTGCAGGACCTTCGAACAGAATTTGTCCCGCAGTGTTCGAATCGTTCTTGTCACCAAGAATCGTGATACGCGACCCAGCAGGATACGAGTCTGAACCCCAAGTGACTGTAATCACACGTCCCGCTTGCGTCGCCGTTAGTGCAAGGTCAGGGTAGATACGCGAAACCGCAGCCATGACACTGTCGGCAGTGCGACCTTGTGGTTGCTCTACTGTCCATGTTCCGGCAGCCGGATTTTCGATAGTCCACAACACAATTTTACCATCAGGCGAAAGTGCTCTGTACACACCGTTGCCTGGATCTTCAGTTGTATAGGTCGTACCCGATGGTGAGCGAAGAGTTATCGCTGCAGGAGGGGCAACCGTTTCTGACATTGCAATTAGAATTTTCTCATCGGCGCCAACAACAAATGTGCTTGTTGCAGCTTGAACTTGTTCGTCGCGTTTGCCTGGTCGAACATCCTGGACACCAAAGCCCCAGCCAGTAAGGAGATTGGACATGTTAGCATCAATGGTCAGAGCTGATGGCGAAGGCAGCTTGTTGAAATCGAAGTAGAGCGAAGCCTTACCGATTTTCTTAAGCGCATCTGGTGCACACGGACCTCCCAAGTTGCGCAAGTCGTAGTTGGCTGAGATTGATTTCTCGCCATCAACAGCAAGCATAAGGGTTGCGCCAGCAGTACCCACATCAAGAGGAGCACATTGATTTACAAAGCGTCCGAACATACCTAATGCGGCCGTTTTGTCCGGAGGAAGAACTGGGAATCGCAATCCACCACTGATGACGTACGAGAAATACGGTGTTGGCTTAAGTCCAAGGGTCGACGTAAATGTCGCATCGTACAAGAAGTAATCTCCACCAAGATGGATCGCATTCAGCGTTCCTTTATCGGCAATGCTGTAGTCGTCGATTGTAAACGTCCAGCCATCTGTTGCAACTACTTGCCAAGGCTTATCGGCAGATACTGCTTTAATGTTCAACAACTTTAGCGTTCCTTCTGCCGTGATAGAATTCGGAGGTGAAATGAGCTCGCCTGAGAATTCCATTTCAACCAGATCGGGTTTGCCGATCAATTGGAAAATGGAGTTGATTTTAGCCTTGAAGGGATTACCGATTGCAAGGTTCTCCACCGACATACCGCCGCCCTTGAAGCAGGCTGGTGTTTCCGGAATAGGAATACATGCGTCGAGCTTAAAGCTTCCAGAGAACTTGTTAAGTGTTCCGTCCTTCATTGTAATCGATGCAGCAATCTCTTCAAAGAACGGTGTCTTGCCTTTGCCCGATACAGTAAACTCCGAGGCCTTGCTGTCATAGGAAATCGAGAATTCCTTTACGCAGAAACTTGCACCGATTGCAACCTCAGAAGCCTTGCCGGTCGCAGTGACATTATATTCTCCGCCTTCTTTCAGAATCGATATTTCAATGCTGATTGCTGTTGCTTTGTTAGGCGACCAAACCGTACCGAATGGTACAGCATCGTTGCAGCCTTCAGCCATGTTGCGTGGACCTTCTAGCGTTGCAGAAACAGACACGCCCGCGCTATTCACGAAGTCGCCTAGGAACCGAATCTTCGCTTCTTTCAGCTTGTTGCCTGCAAGTTGCTGCACGATGGCCGTGGTTGTGAGATCGACGACAGCTTCACATGCAATTGGAGGAAGTGCGAATGGTCCGTCGTAAAAAACGAACGGCTTCGAAGCACCATCAAAGGAAATTGTTGGCGTTGCAATCGATCCGGTTCCGGTGACCTTGGCCATCTGACCCGTCGTATCGATGTTTACTGTTCCGTTAATAATCAGGAATCCGTTAATCCTGACTGTACCTTCGGCTTTAATTAACGAACCTCCACCATCTTCCCACACCTTACCTTCACCGGCATCGAATTCCATGATTGGCAGACCCACACATTTCGCATAATAGTAACGAAGTGTAGGTTCGACCTTGAACGCGAACGTATCTACATCGCTATCCTCAATGTCTTGTTTAGTAGATGAGACGAGGATCTTGTAGTCGCCACCTTCGGCGGTTTTCTTTAGCGTGAAATTCCATTCCGCACGACCGTTGGCATCGGTTGTGATTTCTGTCGGACCCGATTCAAAAATGGCGGGAGGCAGAACGAGCTTCACCTTTGCGTCAGCAATGGGCGTTTGTGAGCCGTTCTTCTTTGCAAGCACTGTGAATTTTACTTTTTCTTCTGGCTTCCACTTAACACCACTTTTAGGGATGATGTCGTGAGCGAGTTTGGGCTTCTTGTAAAGGCTGAACGAACCTTTCGAAATCGTGGAGTTAAGGATTACGCCGTTTGGAAGGTTTGCAACTCCTGTCCATTGAAATGTTGCACGCAGACGATCATTTGTACCATCCACTACCTGCAGTACAACAGCACCACTCCGGCAAATCACGACTTGGCCCGTATTGTGTCCGTATTTCCAAGTCGTCGAACCACTCAACGACTTCGAGCCTACCGGTGTTTTTGTGTATCCCGGAATGAAGAGCTCCATGTACAGAATGCCCTGTGCCGTGGAGTCGTAGATCGCGGTGATTCGTAATGCGCCAGACGCATCGACAAACTGGCGCACACCGTCGGTAACCACGTAGTCTTTCTCTGGACCGTTGTTCGATCGTGTGGTGTATTTCACCGTGTCGACCTGTGCTGCGGGGAGTATTACCACCCCGAGCAGTAGAATAATTGTAGCTAACAGCGATTTCATTGTTACTCCGTGTTAATCAATTGCTTGTGTTACAGATGCAAACATCAGCGATGGCGCATCGCCCGATTCGGAAATAATTGTTGATTTTTCGCCTATGCGCGACCCCAAACTCATTCAGCTTCTAAAGACGTTCACTGCCAAAGAGATGGCTCGGTTTGTCGACTTTGTGGCGTCTCCGTTTTTTAACAAGAACCCTACACTTGTTGTCCTTTGTGAGGAACTGCGCAATCTACACCCATTTACAGCCCCAACAACCGACGAAGAACTACATAAAATGGCTTTCCCGGCCGAGGTTTACGCCTACCACGTTTTTAGGCACAAGCTCTCGGATTTGTATGCCTTGGGTATGGTTTTCCTCACTCATGCCCACAACGACAACGAGATAGCAGCCAATTCGCAGGTTTCGACGGTTTGGGCGCAGGCGTCCGGACTCCGTTCTCGTCGTTTGCATGCTCAGTTCTCGAAGTTTCTGGCTAAGGCGCGAAAGGGGCTCGACGAGGCTAAAGTCATCGACGACTATACATTTGAGTTGCGCTGGCGGCTTTCTGAAGAGGACTCTCTTTTCGAAACCTTGGTACGTCCGAATAGCAATCGTCTGATTCTACAGGATCAGCTCGAAGAATTGCTTCAGATGACTTCGATACGGCTTCTACGTTTGTACACCATCATGCAGCATGAAATGCTTTCAAATGACGTGGCATTTCGTCCGTACCTCGCCGAGGACATCGTCCGTCTCCTCCGCGCCGAAGAGCACCTTGCCTCAGCCCCTGTCATCCAGACCTATCTCGCGGTTTACGAGCTCGAGAACCACCGAACCGATGCAGCATTTCAAAAACTCGCTGCATTGTTTCATGAGCATCGTGAACGACTCGACTACATGGATGCGTACATGACGCATCTTCACCTAACGGGCTACTGCTCTTCTCAGATAAACGTCGAAGGCAATGAGGAGTATTTCCGCGAAGGCTGGTTGCTCATGCGCGAGAACATAGAGCTCGGATACATGAAGGAAAACAACCTTCTCTTCCCCGACTACATTTACGTTGTTAGACTGGCTGGCATGAGCGGCGAAGAAGCGTGGGCGCGTGACTACATGAAACGCTTTACGCCTTCACTTCAGGACGACGTCCGAGATGACGTTGTCGAGTTCAGTGAGGGGTTCCTTGCGATGTGTGCGGGCAGATACTCTGATGCTCTAAGACATTTTTCGCAATGTTCGATTGCTGCACCGATCTGCAACGTGCAGGTTCGCGCATACACCATCTCGTGTTTGTATAAGACAGAGATGTACGAGCAGGCACTTGCCGCATGTGATGCGTTTAGGCATTACTTGCAGAAAGAAAAGTCCCTTACCGAATACTATACCAATGCATTAAAAGAGTTTACCAAGCTGGTTCCAAGGCTCATTACTATTAAGACAAAGCCATTCGACAAGCAGACAGCCGGACGTCTAAAAGAACTTGAAGTGTCCGCAATGCCCACAAACGTGTTCAATCTGAGAAACTGGCTCTCCAGGGCTGTCGCAGATTAATTTTTGCGGATGTCACTATTGTTCTGAGTCCAAACACTGTTGTTAAAATCAGGAGGAACCTATGATAAAAGGCTTGTATTTCTCGAAATGGTCATTATTTTTGCGAATGACTATTTCTATTACTGAGTTCAAGGCCAAGTGCCTTGAACTACTTCGCGGGCTCGAGATGAATGGCGAGCCAATAACGATTATGCGCCACAAGACAGCGGTGGCCGTTATTTACCCAGCATCGGCTGTCTCTCCAATTGTACCACCGTGGCAACGTTTGCGTGGTACGGTCACCGAATACCTCGCAGCTCCAGAAGAATCTGTTTGGGATGATTCGAACGAGTCGAAGTAATGGTGCTTCTCGATACTCACATTTGGGTTTGGTGGCTGGGTGGCAACGTCGAATTGTCCGAGCACGAACGAGAGGAACTTGACTACCTAGCCTCCAAACGCCAGATTGCCATCTCCGCAATTAGCCTGTGGGAGGCTCAGATGCTTGTTACCAAGCGTCGCATCACAATTAGCTTGACCTTCGACCAGTGGATTCGAGAAGCAGCTAGGCCCGATCTCGTACACATCGTTCCGATAGATGTTAACGTCGCGATCGCGCTCGGGAACCTTGCATCGACATATCACGGCGACCCAGCGGATAGAATCATTGCTGCATCTGCGATTTCGCGTGATTTCGAATTGATGACACGCGATCAGGCGATGTTGGCGTCTGGTAGGTTCAAGCGGACACGTTAACGCCACAGCGTGCTGTCACTGCTAATTCGAAACTCTGTTCCGGACTACTTGAGTAGTTCCGCAACGATCTTCGCTGCTGACATGCCTTCTGCTTCAGCAGTAAAGTTTGTTACGATGCGATGGCGGAGTACGCTTGTGGCAACGGCGTTGACGTCTTCGATGCCTGGCGTGAAACGTCCGGAAAGAGCCGCACGGCTCTTGGCGCCGAGCACGAGGTACTGCGAAGCGCGAGGTCCGGCGCCGTAGGACAAGAAGTCCTTGATGACCTTCGGACTATTTGCTTCTGGACGCGTCGCACGAACGAGATCGACAGCGTGTTTGATAACGTTATCAGCAACAGGCACACGACGCACTAAATCCTGAAAGCGTATGATGTCCTCGCCGTTCATAACATGGTTTAGTGTTGCAGTTGTGCCCGATGTTGTCGAGCGTACAACCTGCATCTCTTCTTCATGCGACGGATAGTCGAGCAACAGATTAAACATGAAACGATCGAGCTGTGCTTCGGGCAGCGGATACGTTCCTTCTTGCTCGATTGGGTTTTGCGTTGCCAGAACGAAGAACGGTTCCTGTAACTGATACGTCGTACCAGCAGCTGTTACGCTGTGCTCTTGCATTGCTTCGAGAAGAGCCGACTGCGTTTTGGGAGGCGTACGGTTTATTTCGTCGGCAAGGACGATGTTGGCGAACACCGGACCTCGCACAAAGCGAAAGATTTTTTGGCCTGTCGTTCTGTCGTCTTCGATAATCTCTGTACCCGTGATGTCCGCAGGCATAAGATCGGGCGTAAACTGCACGCGTGAGAACGTGAGGTCCATTGTCTGAGCCATGGTTCTGATGAGCAGCGTCTTCGCAAGACCAGGTACACCCACAAGCAGACAGTGTCCGCGTGCAAAAAGCGATACGAGCAGAAGTTCGATTACATCGTGTTGTCCAACAATTACCTTACCTATTTCGCGCTTTACTTCGGTGATTTTTCGCGCGAATTCTTCAACCTGCTTAACGTCGTCCATTGGTGTTCCTTGTTCTAGGTTCGGTGCATCGCACTAGGTTCGGTGCGTCAGGCGGGCCTCGACGCCTTGCAGTGTTATTTCGTGTGCTTCTGAAACATCGACAATAAGGCGTTCGATCTCTTCTGGTGTAGTAAGACGTCCGAATGAAAATCTAAGCGAACAAGATGCTTGCTCTGGTGTGCGGCCCATAGAGGTTAGCACATGCGATGGCTTGGGCTTTGCACTCGAACATGCACTACCCTTGCTACACGCCACATCAGGCATGTGCATTAGGAGTACGTCTGCATCACAACCGTCAAACGTGACATTCGATGTTGCATAGTTGCGGTGCTCACGATCGCCGTTCACACACACACCATGAAGAGCCAGCACTGCTTCTTCGAAGCGCTTGCGAAGTGCATATACGCGTAAAGATTCTGCCTCGAGTTCATCGAGAGCAATACGTCCGGCTTCGGCGAAGCCGATAATTCCGGGGACGTTCAAGGTACCGCTACGGATGCCCCTTTCCTGGCCCCCTCCATATTGAAGAGGCTGCAGAGAGCAGGACTGTTCTTTGCGCGTGCGCATGAACAACGCGCCAGTGCCCTTGGGTCCGTAGATCTTGTGCGCCGAAAACGTCATCAGGTCTATGCAGTCGTCGTCGACATTCAATGGCATTTTGCCGTAGGCTTGCGTAGCATCTGTCATAAAGTACGCGCCTGCTTTGTGCGCGATGTTGGCAAGGGACTTAAGATCTTGAAGAACACCGGTCTCATTGTTTACTGCCATGACACTAACAAGTAGGGTCTTCTCATTTACAGCAGCAGCTAGTACATCAGGATGTAAGCGACCGTCGGCGTCGACATCGAGCCATATCACGTTCAATCCAAGCTGCTCACAATGTTTGCATGCATCGATTACGGCTGCGTGCTCGGCAGCAAGGGTGACTATTGTATTACGAGAGCCGTTGTCCTGGCGTGCCAGACCAAGGATGGCAAGATTAATAGCTTCGGTTGCACCAGACGTAAAAATGATTTCCTGCAGACGTGCACCAATGTGTCGTGCGATTTCCGCGCGCGCCTGCATTACAGCGCGTTGTGCTTCCATACCTGGTGCGTGTGTGCTCGATGCGTTATAGAACACATCGGTCAGATATGGCATCATTACCTCGAGCACCCGTTTGTCTAGGGGCGTGGTAGCGGCATAGTCGCAGTAGATCATCGAGGTCGGCAAACGTTATCCGTAGTTAGCACTGGGTAACTCTAAAATACGGCGTAAAGGATGGTCACCACTAGCGCTGCGAGCATTGGCCACATAACGAGGCGAATTAGCTGCGGCACGGGGACGTCGGTAAGAGTGGACGTAAAGACAACAATTGCTGAGACTGGCGACATCGTACGTCCGATACTTGCCCCTATGGCCCCATAAATTCCCAAGCGTACAGCCTGCGCCACGTCTACCTGTGATACTGCCGGAAGCATGGCCTGCGAAAACGACACACTAGGCGCCGTACCAGATCCGCTTATGAGTGCGAGCGCCCACGTGAGCACCGAACTCGCGCCACGTGCAAGTGTCGGATATCCCAGTAGGAGTGCTGCGGCCGCGGCGATAACGCCAGCGGCGTTGAGTCCAGCAATGAAACATGCTGCCACAACAATCAACGAAATAACATGAGTGAACGCAAACCCCATACCCTTGAAGAACTCCTTCGTTAGCAGGCTAACGTTTGCGCGCGTAACGATCATTACAATTGCTGTGCATACAAGCATCACCAACGAAACAGGAAGCCCCTTTGGAAAAATCTCAAACAATGGTGGCACAAGATTCAGTCCGGGCTGCAACAGCAATAAAAGTAGAACAGGCAAAGGCGGGAGCATTGCACGCACGAGCGATGATTGTTCTTTTGCAACGGCAAGGGAAGGGTCGTCGTGGACGCGCGTGGGGTTTTCATTTCTCGGTGAAGGGTCATCGAAGACGCGAAGGGTCTGGCGTCGCGCAAGTAGAGTTAGCACCACTGTTGCGGCTACAAACGACAAAAGGTTTGGTACGATGGTCTGACCGATAATGCTCGCAACGTCGATGTTTGTTGCTGCATGAATTGCAACGATGTCTGGTTCGCCCGGATTGAAGAGGTTGCCACCGACACTGCATCCCGTGAGTAGAGTTGCGCCTGCAACAACAGGCGTGAAGCCGGCCGCGAGGAGCAATGGTATAAGTACCGGACCCACTGCTGCTGCCGATGCTGTTTGGCTGGTGATGGCCATGTTTGTTAGAAAGCCAATCGCGCAACCACCCGGAATCAATAGCCAACCAATCTTGCGCAATGGCTTAGTAAGAAGATTTACCATATCTCGGTCGCATCCGGTAATCTTCAGGACAAAAGCATAACCCATTGCAGAGCAGATCGGACCAATAATGTCCTCACGTCCGAGATACGTCTGAAATGTCTCGAACAACACCCACGGCTTCCCTGCCGCAGCAAGAAGTACGAAACCGGCGCACAGCAACACGAAACGGACGTCAACGCCACGCCAGATGAGGTATACCGAAAGTGCAACAGTGCACAACGCAAGAACAAGAAGCATGTAGGATTTATGTCTACGTGATTTCGATGTGTACTAGTTCACGACGTCAAGCCGATTGATGAAATCATTTCTCGACCTCAAATGCTTCTATAGAATCGACCGCACCTGCCACGGCGTCGCGTACAACATCCCATACACCGCTCGCACCAATGGCCCATCGTCGTTCATCAAACAATCGCTGCTGAACTGGCAACAACAATTCTGGAGTAAGTTTTTGTATGTGCTCTACATGTCTGTCGAAATAATCCATGGGCAAGCCATGAAGAATAATTTGCCATAACATGCCTGCGGTTTGTTGGGGCGTTTCTGTGCTTCGCACGAACTGGCCAAGCAAAGACTGACGCGCGTTTTCCATTTCTTCTTCATCGATTAACTCGGTGCGCAATCGCTTTAACTCACCGGCAATCGTAGCAACGGTGTCCGTGGTGAATTCAGTGCCTACGCTCGTGGCCAGCATAAGTGTGTTCGCGTGTTTGCGTACATCGACAAACGAATTGGCGCCGTAGGTATAGCCTTTTTGTTCACGCAGTATTGTAAACAACCTCGCTAGCTGAAAACCGCCGAGAACTTCGCTTATGAGCTGCATGGCTGGGTAATCCGCATGTAGAAATCCAACACCCGGCATTACAATGCGAAAAGCTGTCTGCACTGCATCGTCCTTGCGCGCTATAAGCGCAGTACGTTCCTGCACATGTGCTTGCGGCACTGCGGGCTGCGGTACCGACTTAGGCAGCGTTCCAAATGTGCGTTCTAGAATTGGCATCATCGACGTGCTATCGAATTTTCCTGCAACGACTATTGCTCGCGGTGCAGTTAACAACCGTTGATGAACAGCGAGCATGCGTTCGCGCGTAATGAGTGGTAACGACACTGCAGTGCCTTCGCGCTGATGGGTATATGGGTGATCTCCAAATGATACAGCAGCTCCAGCTCGCGAAGCAAGCCACTCGGGGTCGCTGGCGTTCATTAAGATGTCGGCAAGTCTACGTTGGCATTGCCTATCTGCTTCGCGTGCGTCGAAGCGCGGTGAGAGAAACGCCTCTGATGCAAGTTCGACGATGTCTTCGGCGTACTCCGCCAGACCTGCGCCATAAATACTCGCTGCATCGCGATCGGCACTCGTTCGCACAGTGCAGCCCCTTCCCTCGACTTCATCTGCGAACTGTTCCGCGGTTAGTCGTTCGGTGCCACGGCCAAGCATTTCCGCAGCGAATGACGTCTCGCCGGGAACGACATCGTAGACGGACCCCGTTTCGAGTCCGACCGTAATGGTAAAAAGGTCCTCGTCGGACCTCGGAATCAGAAAAACGGACGTGCCATTTGACAACGTTTCGCGCTCCACAGGTGGGAACGCGTATCGAAGGGGCTCATGAGAGAGCGGAGCTTGCGGGAAGTGCATTCCGTAAATTTAGGGGATGCAACAATCCGTAGTCCTAATAACTGGTGCTTCGAGTGGAATTGGTCGCGCCTGCGCTCAACTTTTTGCCGAGCATGGGTACCGCCTAATTCTCTGGTCGCGCCGCACAGAAAAGCTCGAAGAATTGCGCTCAGAGCTGATGCAGAGCGGCACTGACGTGTTTGCTCAGACCGTGGATATACGCGACCGTGAGGCAGTTAATGCTGCCGTTACTAGCCTGAAATCTTTTTCTGACACAATAGACGTGCTGATTAATAATGCTGGCCTCTCGCGCGGACTCGAACCAGTTCACGAAGGTGTTTACGAAAACTGGGAGGAAATGATCGACACCAATGTCAAGGGTTTGCTGTATGTAACACGCGCCATTACACCAGCGATGGTTAAGCAAGGCTCGGGCATTGTTATAAACATTGCAAGTATCGCGGGCTTTCAGGTGTATCGCGGAGGCAATGTGTACAGCGCTACAAAAGCAGCGGTAAAAATGTTATCGCAGTCAATGCAGGTAGACCTAAACGGCACTGGCGTTCGCACATGTAACATCGACCCAGGCCTCGTCGAAACCGAATTTTCGGAAGTACGATTCAGAGGCGATGTCGAGCGAGCATCGACAGTGTATAAAGGCTATACGCCACTTTCCGGACGCGACGTTGCCGAAGCCGCATTGTTCGCGGCCACGCGTCCGCAACACGTTTCAGTTCAAGACATTTTAATTACACCAACCGATCAGGCTTCGGCCACGGTTGTAAACAAACAACTCTAGGAACGCATGCCAACTGTCCACTACATCGTGGAAGGAGACGTCCAAGGCGTCGGTTTTCGACGCTTCGTCCAACATGCAGCCCAGCGCCTCGAACTCAAGGGGTTCGTCACGAACCTCGAGGACGGCTCTGTTGAATGCATTGCTAACGGTACCACAGATGCTCTTAACGAACTCGAGATGCTCATGCGCCAGGGTCCGCACCACTCGCAAGTAAAGTCGCTCACCTGCACAGACGTTGCTGAGTCGCGCAAGTACACACAGTTTCGAATTCTCTAGACGATGACTTCTCTCTATTCAACATTCGTGTCCATTCGATGACCATTAACAGCGAATCGGTCATAATTATTACTGGAGCTTCCTCTGGCATGGGTGCGGCGCTTGCTGTGTTGCTTGGCGAGCGTAATGCGCGCATAGCGCTTGTGGCTAGGCGCACAGACAAACTTCTCGAGGTTGCTGAAAGGGTCAGCTCCGCTGGGGGCACGCCGCTTGTCATCACAGCCGACGTTTCTCAAGAGGCAGAATGTGCAAGCGTGGTGCAAGCAACGCTCGACGCATTTGGTACCGTTGATGTGCTTGTAAACAATGCCGGACGTGGCAATAGGGCAAGTGTAGAAGACACGACGACTGCAGACCTCGATGCAATGTTCAGACTGAATGTGTATTCGCAGTTCTGGTTAACTGCACGCGTGCTTCCCATCATGAAAACAAAACGCTCGGGTCACATTGTAAACATATCTAGTTTTGCTGGCAAGGTTGGTTTTCCGTACAACGCTGCTTATGTGGCAGCAAAACATGCAGTGGTCGGCTTCACTGCATCGCTGCGTGCCGAGCTTATCGAAACAGGTGTAGAAGCAACATGTGTGTGTCCGGCGGGCATTACCACCGACTGGGCAGACGTCAGCGACGGCGGACCAATCGGTGACGTTTTCGCTCATGGCATTAAAGCTTCGCGCACCATAGCGCGCGAACGCGCGCTGCCCCTTGCCCCTCTCACACGAATGATTTCGGCGGAATCTGCTGCTGAGATGCTTTTTAATGTCATTGAAGGCGGACGTACCGACGATGTGTTTACGCACGATGATACACGAGAGCAGGCCATACTCGCGACTTCAAAACGATGTGTTCTCGAAGACAAGATGCTACCGCTTTTTCTAGGCATGCGTCAGGCATACGAAGAGCTACCGTGAATACGAGGCAATCTTTATATATCGTCGTACTTCAGCTTTGGCTCGTAACGTGCGTCGTCGCACAGGAGAGGTCTGTTATACAGAATGAAAAGCCTGTTGTGCAGAATGAAAAGCCTGTTGTGCAGAATGAAAAGCCTGTTGTGCAGAATGAAAAGCCCATAGTAGCACTCGTGTTATCCGGAGGTGGCGCGCGTGGTGTCGCACAGATTGGTGTGCTGCGTGAGCTGGAGCGTCAGGGCGTGTTTCCAGACATCGTTGTAGGCTCGAGCATTGGTGCTGTAATTGGTGGCTTGTATGCCGCAGGATATACGCCGGATGAGCTGGATTCGATCTTTCATTCGATTGATTGGGTAGACCTGACGTCGTTTCGTGATGAAACGAAACGTGGACGTCTTTTCTTTGCTCAAAAGCAGGAAGATGACAGGAGTTTGTTGACACTCCGTTTTCGCGACTTCGACTTTCTTGTTCCTAAGGCAATCGGCGGTAGTGCAAGACTTACAGCACTCATTCAGGATTTAATGTGGAAGAGTCCGTGGAATTCAACCAACAACTTCGATAGTCTCTTTGTCCGGTTCCGATCTGTATGCACGAACCTCGCTGACGGCTCTATGGTTGCGCTAAAAGATGGCAACCTTGCTACTGCGCTTCGCGCAAGCGCGACATTCCCGTTACGTTATGCTCCTGTATACATCGGCGACAGCATTCTAGTAGATGGTGGTTTGGTTGCGAATATTCCGTACGAAGCAGCGGCTGCACTGAAGCCGGACATTATAATTGTAGTGAACACCGTTAGCGACTACATCAAATCGGAAGAGTTGACCACACCACTTAACATTGCCGACCAGGCATTAACGGCTGCTATGAAGCAGCGAGATACTACGTGGCTAATGAAGGCCGATATCGTTATCGAACCTAGGCTCGGGCAGCACCAAATTTTTGACTTTACGGAGTTGGATGAACTCATTGGCGCAGGCGAAACAGCCACGCGGGCTTTATCGGGTCGGGCTTGGGAACGGGTTCGCAGCGCCAATTCTAACGTTGCGTCGAACGATCTCATTCGCAAGGTTCAACTCGAAGGGACAGTCGAGTTCGATACAGCTTTACTTGTTAAACAAGTATGCGATAATGCTTTGATACGCTCGTGGTCGCCCATGTTCAAAAGGTTGTTCTCGCGCGATTTGCTACACGCGTTGCATAAGAGCGGTTCTGAGCTGGCGTATATACGTTCCATCTCATACGACGATGTAAGTGACGTTGTGACATGCATCATCGATGAAGGGCGTGTTGCGAACATTGGCGTAGACAGACGTCGCGTTATCGACACAGTATTTGTTGAACGCGAGTTGTCGTTCTCGGCAAACGACGTTGTGTACACATCTGCGCTGTCGCGCACTGCCGATAATCTTAGAGCCGCTGAGATGATTGACGATCCGGACATGTGGATTTCACCTGGACGGGACAGCGGACTTAGCGTAATGATTAGTGCCACTGATAGAGGCAACCAGTTAGTTCGTATTGGTGCGCGCATAGACAATGAACGGTTTACCCAAGGTGGCATAGACATCGTTCAGTTGAACCTTGCTGGCACATCCGTGCGTGCGTCTGTTCGAGCTATGGGAAGTCAGCGCATAGGCGACCTATCAGCGACGTTTGAAATTCCGCGCATCGGTGGTACACTGTGGACTACACGTCTTAGTGGGTATGGGGCTTTTCGAAATGTTTGGCAATACGGCACCATTTCTAATCGACCACCAAATGAACCCTTGCGCGAGCAGATTGGTGAGTTTGTGGAGGAGCGATACGGAGCACGGCTCGGTGCTGGGCGACAGCTCGAGCGTAATGGCGTGTTACTTGCAGAATTCAGATACGAGCAACAACGATATCGTGACTTAAAGAATGGCGAAGACCCCTTGTTCAGGCCCCTTGTCACCTTGCGTGGTGTTGGTCGGTGGGACGATAGAGATCAGATAGACTTCCCAACCGAAGGACGAGTGGTGAACTTGTCAATTGAAACAAGCGTGCTATCTCTTTCAGATGGTCTATCGTTCACCAAAATCGTCGCCTCGGTTAACTCCACACACAAGATTGGCAGCTTCGCTGTTACGCCATCGTTCCTCATTGGCGCAGCAGACAGAACTCTGCCGGGGGCGGAATTGTTTTCACTCGGAGGGCAGGACCTCTTCTTCGGCATGCGCGAGGACGAAGAACGCGGCCGACAAATTCTCGTTGGCAATCTCGAGGTTCGGTACAAACTACCTGTGAAGATCTTTTTCGACACGTATGTCTCTTTACGCTATGACATCGGTGCAATCTGGGCCCAACCCGAGTTCATTCGCATCGGCGATATGCAACATGGTCTTGGAACAACAGTTGGTATAGACACGCCTGTAGGCCCTGCTCTTCTCTCACTTGGTAAACGGTTCTATTTCCTCGACCAACCTGCAGCCGTTGCATGGGGTCCGCTCCTCGCCTACTTCGCCATCGGTCTGCGTTTGTAATCCGCCTTCTGTCTGCCCTTGTAGTCCTTCACCTGTCTACGGTTGTAACCCCTCATCTCTCGACGGTTGTAATTTGCCTTTTATGGAACGAAGCCTGTTCACCAAAATCATCGATCGCGACATCCCTGCTACGATCGAGTATGAAGACGATAGTGTAATCGCAATTCGCGACATCGCTCCGGTTGCGCCTGTTCACATTCTCATCATTCCCAAGAAGCCAATTCGAAGTGTAAACGACATTGCACCAGAAGACCACGCTCTTATCGGACATGTTTTTCACGTCGCGCAACAGTTAGCAGAAAAGTTTAATGTTGTGGACTCTGGCTATCGCGTCGTTACTAACATTAATAACGATGGTGGCCAGACGGTACTTCATTTACACTACCACCTTCTCGGCGGTGAGCCACTCGGTCACATGACGTCGAAGCATGCGCCGACATCCATCGTAGCTCAGAGCACACATTCGACATCTCCGACTATCGGCATTACAAATGCGGCAAACTGGAGTCGCACGTTTTGGCGCGACCTAGCGATTTTTCTAGTAGCAGCAATTGGTCTTGCGTATGGGTACAACGAGTTGAATCCCAAACACATAAAATGGGTGCGCACGGTATACACACGCGACACACTCGTATCGACACCCGCAGCGATGTCTGCTACGATGTCCGATACTACGCGTACCGATTCAACTACGCAGCCAAGCGGCATTTCAGCGAGTTTGAAGATGTCGGCTCGCGACTCTTCATTAGCAGCTAAGCGATTGGCCGATTCGTTGATAACCTCAAAAGCTCGCGCGCTGAAGAACGGCGTAGACACAGCAAAGCTGACCCCTTCCGCCCCTTGCTTCGTTGCCGAGAGTGGTGTAGTCAAAGAAATCTCGTATGGTCAGTTCGTAACCTTTATTAAAATGCCCTGTGTGACACTCATCGATGCTCGTATACCAGAGAGCTATCAGAAAGGGCACATTCGCAATGCGGCAAACATCAACGGCACAGAAGCAGAGTCGCCTGACGTTATACAACGTCTAATAAAGTTTGAGCGCGACAAGATTATCGTCATCTATTGTGATGGTGGCGAATGCGAGCTTAGTCATCGCGTTGCCGACGTCTTAAAGAACTTCGGATACGGTCCGATCTACATCTACACAGGCGGATGGGCCGAGTGGACGAAGAAGAACCCATGAGTGCAACGACTATGAAGATTCACAACGCATGAGCGCAACCGCTACACGTCAGGTGCTTCGGCAACTCGTAACCCGATTTGGAATCGTTGGCGAGTCGCCGCTCATGGTGCAGACCATCACGCGACTATTGCAAGTGGCACCAACCGATCTTACGGTATTGCTTACTGGTGAGACTGGCACGGGCAAGGAAGTCTTCGCGCATGCTGTTCACGAATTAAGTGAGCGCAAGAGATTTCCGTTTGTTAGTGTGAACTGCGGCGCAATTCCCGAAACGCTATTAGAGAGTGAATTGTTTGGGGCTCAAAAAGGGGCTTACACAGGCAGTGTCGAGCAGCGTAAAGGCTTTTTTGAAACGGCGAACAAGGGCACAATTTTTCTGGACGAGATTGGAGATATGCCAATTGGCACGCAGGTAAAGTTGTTGCGCGTACTTGAGTCGGGTGAGTTTACGCGTTTGGGTTCATCGGAAATGCAGAAGGTCGATGTCCGCATTATTACAGCTACAAACCGCGATCTCATCTACGAAGTACGTCAAGGCCGCTTTCGTCAGGACCTCTATTTCCGTCTGAATTCTGTTAACATTCATCTACCTCCGCTACGTCAGCACGCAGACGACGTTCCGTTACTAGTTGAGCACTTCGCTACAAAAGTTGTCGAGCGTTCATCGATTGTATTCGACGGCATCGACGCAGACGCAACAGAACTTCTCGCAAAGTATCCGTGGCCAGGCAACGTCCGAGAGTTGCGCAACATCGTCGAGACGATGGTTACGCTTGAACGAGGTGCTCGCATTACTCTTGAAATGGCGCAGCGTTACCTGCCCGACGTAGAAGCCCGAGACCTTGAGCCATCTACTGCTATTGTTAGGGTAGCAGACATACCAAAGGCTTCAGCTGAAGCTGACATCGGCATGATGTACCGCACATTACTGCAACTCAGTGCGGATGTGATGGACGTGAAGAACGTATTACGCCACCTCCTCGCAATGTCCGTTCAACAACCGGGCGCAGTATCGCCAACAGCCGTTGTTCCGCACGATTCATACACACCTGTGTCGATTCGCGAGCCACACCAGCCAGTAGTACGCGAACCGCACCAGCCTTTAGTTGTACGCGAATCATACCATGCTGGCAATCTGCCCACGTTAAACGTCGCAGACCTCGAGCGTCAGGCCATCGTCGAAGCGTTACGTGGCTCTCAGGGCAATAGGCGCGAGGCGGCAGTACTGCTGGGCATGAGCGAGCGGACGTTGTATAGAAAAATCGACGAGTACGGGCTAGCGTAAAACCTTCATTCCGGGAGATAATGATTCCCGGAATCAGCCTCATTCAGTTTTCTGAATCGGATACAGCATCGGCCTCGACGGTGTAGCATCGCCATCGAACGACGGCACGCTTATCTGAAGCAGATACTCTCCGTCTGCAATCGCATCGTCGACAAAAATCAATTCTGTAATTGTTCTGTCGGTGCGTGGTGCATGTGGCCACTGCCAGAATACTTTGTGCGCTTCCAATGCGCCACTGTCTTCTTCGGGGTCGACCGAAGGAAGGTCGAGCAGCAAGTGCTTTACACCCTGCTCGTGAATAAACTGCATGGCAGCAACCTCGACGTATGCAGGTTGTCTTCCCGACCACATCTGGGTGCGCTTCTCCGAGGTATTAGGAAGCGTGCGAATAATAAGAGCCTCGACGACCTCAAATGCCTCCGCACCTTCGGCAGACCCTTCGTGGTTGCCCGCGGAGCGGGTAGGCCACGCCCCTTTCAGATCGTTTAAACGGACACATGAACTGCCGTCCGAAAAAAAGTGCAGAGGTACTGTCACGACGCGTGCCATGAAGAACACGTCGCGTAAACAGTCATCAAGTACAAACGATCGGCCTGCTATATGTCCAATACATTCCGTGTGCGTGCCGTTGCCATGCGGCGCTATCGAAACTATATCACATCGACATGGTCCGCCCTCCTCGACGCTACCTACGAAGCCGCTTGCCCTAAATGGCTCGAACGTTGGTGCCGGAAGATGGAACGCATTCGGCGAAGACGTAGCAGATATCGGAAGCGAAAGATCGTGGAACACCGTGCTGTTCCACCGAATAGTTTTCATGCCGTCGAAGATGAAGAAGTCCATAACGCAATATGGTGACCTACTAGCTCAATTACCTATTTTCGTTCACACAACGTTTATTCGAGAGGTGAAAAATGTCCCGCACCCTCAACAAAGTCATGCTTATTGGCAACGTCGGGAAAGATCCCGAAGTAAACTTCACGCCTAGCGGGGTGAAGGTCACACAGTTCCGGCTCGCTACGTCCGAGACCTGGAAGGACAAAGATGGCGCCGTCCAGGAACATACTGACTGGCATACCATCATAGCCTGGCGCGGACTTGCTGATATTGTCGAAAAGCTCTTAAAGCGCGGCTCACGCGTTTACATCGAGGGAAAAATTCAGAGTCGAACATTCGAAGACCGTGAAGGCAACAAACGCTACATCACCGAAATCGTCGCAGAAAATCTGTTGTTACTCGACGCAAAGCGGAACGATCATCCTTCGGGTAACGGAGAACATGAGACCGCCACAACGTCAGCATCCAATACACCAGATCACGGCCCCTCCGACGAAATCCCTTTTTGATCGCACAACGTGGAAGTATCCCGCAGCACTGAAATAAAAGTTGGTCTTGTAAGCATTGTTGGCATTGTGCTACTGATTGGTGGCATCATGCTCGGCAAGGGCATAAGCTTCAGCGTTACAACCAAGATTGTAAAAATTCGAATGGAGAATTCCGGAGGCGTAGAAACTGGATCTCCGGTCGTAATCGATGGCGTGCGCAGAGGCGCAGTCTTAGACGTTCACACCGACAGCGGCTCCGTCCTCGTCAGGGCGGAGCTCGACGGTGCCGACGATCTCCATCCCGATGCATCTGCACTCGTTACAATGCTCGAGATTACCGGCGGTAAGAAGGTTGAGATTTCGTCCGGCAAGGAAGCAGGGCTGTTCGACATTAATAGAGAGATGCCCGGTAAGGCTGCGGCCGACATCCCGCAACTAGTAACGCTGCTCGGCGATGTAAGCGAGCCAGCTAAGAATCTACTTTTGCGCTTGGACTCAATTACTGCATCAATTAATGCACTGCTTGCAGATGGCAAGGTGATGCAGGACATTCGGTCGATGACGGATAACGGTGCTGTGCTTATCGGCGACATGCGCGACATCGTGCATAATAACCGCAATGAAATTCAAATGGCAATACGCAACACACGCTCGCTCATCGATGAGATTCGAGAAGCTGTTGCTAAGAATGAGCCAAAGCTTTCATTACTGCTAGACAGCCTTACGCAAACAGTAAAGAAAGTCGACGGTACGCTTTCAAAAGCCGATGGCGCTATCATTAAAGCCGATACACTTATTAGCAGACTCAACGCAGTCGTCAGTGAAATCAAGGATGGTAAGGGGCTGGTGCATGGCCTGATTTACGACGAAGCATTTTATCGTCGCCTCGACTCAACCATGGTTGGACTCGATAGGTTCATTCGTGCTGTTGACAAGGGTGGTGTAAACGTAAACGTTGGAATTGGGTGGCGTTAGGCCGTAACACTGCTCACCAGTAAAGAACCATGTCAGTGTCGTAACACTGCTCACCATTAAGGCATCATGGCCACTTCGTCAACGCACCTCACCGAAAAACTCAATCAATACATCGTCGAGAATTTTTCTGCTGAAGATGAATTCTTACGCAAGCTCGTAGAGGAATCACTCTCCGAGGGCATACCGCCAATTTCGATTGCTCCCGAACAGACTGCTTTCCTGCAGGTGTTGCTCAGGTCTATTGGAGCAAAACGTGTTCTTGAGATAGGCTCATTAGCCGGATACTCTGCCATTGCAATGGCACGGGCACTGCCTCCTGACGGCGAGCTTATTGCTTGCGAACTCGATGCTGGCTTCGCTGCGTTTATTACACGCAAGGCACACGAAGCCGGACTTGGTGGCGTCATCCGCGTGGTGCATGGTCCGGCCTTACTGTCGATTGCGACATTAAAACAGGAACCACGCCTCGACGCTGTATTCATTGATGCCGACAAGATCAATTACCTCAGGTACCTCGAACTGGTTCTTCCTATGCTACGTGTTGGTGGCCTTATCATCGGCGACAACGCACTTGCATGGGGTCACGTAGCCGACCCCGACCCAGATTTCGAGCCACAAAACGTAATTGCCATTCGCGAGTTCAACGAACGCATGAGTACACACCCGCAACTGCAGAGTACTCTCGTGCCACTTGGCGATGGAATGGTTATCGGCATCAAACTCCGCGACTGAGCATGCCCCCTCTTAGCCCCTTGCCCTTATGTCTTGCATTGTGTCTGACTCTTTTGCTTTCATGCAAGAGTAGTCACAAACTGGGTCAGGAGTTCGACCTACGCGATAGCACCGAACGTAAGACAGAGTTTCGGTTTACGCAGACACGGCACATCGACTCTGTTGACATTAAGAAGTTGATGGTTGACGTGTGGAAACTTGAACATTATTCGTACCCGGATTCGATTCGAATGTTTGTACGTGTACTCGACTCGACGGGCAACATCGTTACGCACATGGCACAGCCCTATGTGAAAGCAGGAGCACCCAATTACTTCACGCGACTCGAGGAACATCTGGGCACTGGACGTTTTAGGAAAAATGCAGTAGTAGAAAAATTTACTGTCCGTGAGTTCAGCGAACAGGACTCAATTCCAACATACATAGCTCTTGCGCTCGATTACTCAGGTTCGATGAAGCCTGTAAAGGATGCAATCGAAGCCGGCACCGAACTGTTCGTTGGCATGAAGCGCGATTGCGATTTGATTTCAATTACTGGCTTTCACAAAGAAGCAACGGTCGTATCGCCGCTGTCGCGGTCAGGCAATGACATCCTGCGCAGCTATCGGGATTATTCGAAGCGGACGCAGGGACTTTTTTCGGCGTCGATGGACGGGATAATGAAGTCACTACATACGCTCGATAGTGTCCCGATTAGTGAGCCCAAGGTTGCTATTGTGTTTGCTGATGGCGATGAAAATTCTTCGCAGTTGAAAGTTCAGGACATCATCGAGTATGGCGTGAAAAACAATGTCTCGGTGTATTGCATAGGCTTCGGCTACGCAAACGACGAGACGTTGCAAGCGTTGTCGCTTTACACCGGCGGCAAGTATTATCGTGCGTACTCGAAACAGGATCTCAAACAGATTTTTGTTGACATCTATCGCAGCCTGCGCAATTACTATCTGGTGCGTTATGTGCCGCCACAGTACAACGGACTGCACGTAGTGGATGTGACTGTGAATGTGCCCGGACGTGACACGCTCGTAGCGCGCGGGCAATACGAGAAAAATCCAATCGATACCAACTTCCGCACAACAGAATTCACTCGGCCGATTCTCTTCGCATACAACAGCTCAGTCATCGACACCTCTTCATTCCACATCATCGATGAAATAGCAGATGCTATGACGCGAAACCCGCGCATTGTGCTCGAAGTGCAGGGCCATACCGATAATATTGGCGACGAAGCATTCAACATAAATCTCTCAACTGCCCGCGCTGAAGCCGTCCGCGACGCTCTCATCGCCCGAAACATTGGCACATCCTCGCTCCGCACTCGAGCCTTCGGCTTTTCTATGCCAGTGGCGCCAAACGACACCGAGGAAAACCGCGCGCGAAACAGACGCACGGTCTTCAAGATCCTTCGTAAGTAGAAAGATCGCCTGCAATTATGAAGATCCTTTGTAAGTAGCAAGATCTTCCGCAGGTGTCAAAATCCTTCGTCAGTAGGTGTTGACGATCGTTCATAATAGATTTGCCAAATGCCCAAAACCCCGATATTCTCCATGCTGCGCCGAGCAGTCCGAACTGCAACACTCGAGCGAGCTGGCAAGGGGCTTGGAATAGGTACGGGGCTTGCAGCTGGCAAGGGGCTCGAAGAGCAGCGCGAACTGGGAATGATACCACGTCGCGGCTTTCTCAAAGCAGGTGCGCTTGCTGGTGCTGGCCTTATCGTGCCGTCGTGGATTACGGGGTGTGGACGTCCGTCGGATGTACCCGAATCGCGAAAGGCAAAGGTTGTAGTTGTTGGTGCAGGTGTTGGCGGACTTCATGCCGCATGGCTTCTAAAGAAGCAAGGCATCAATGCCGAAGTGTATGAAGCTGCACAACGTACGGGTGGACGCATGTTAACAGCACGGAATCTGATAGCTCCGAATTCGTGGACGGAGATGGGCGGAGAGTTCATCGATTCGACGCACACAGACATGCTTGCTCTTGTTAAAGAATTCAAACTTGAGCTCCTCGACTTTGCGTCGGACGAGGCAACACGTTTTAACGATGTGTACTGGTTCGAAGGACGTCGGTACACCGAAGCCGATGTGGTGCGCGAGATTGGTCCGTTACTCGATGCACTCGATCGCGATCTTCAGAGTATGCCGTCGTCCTACAAGAACCTCGCGGAGAGTCCAGCCCAAGCCTTCGACCAAATGTCCATCGATGCCTATTTCACAACGCTCGGCATAAGCGGATGGCTCCGCAGCTTCCTCGAAGTCGCATTCGTAACTGAGAACGGACTTGAGCTCGGAGAACAAAGTGCGTTGAACTTCCTTACAGTCGTTTCTTCTGATGTCAGCGACGGCATGTTTCACCAGTATGGTACAAGCGACGAACGCTACAAAATTCATGGTGGCAACGAACAGATATGCGGTCACTTAACAGCCGGTGTGTTTAATCATATCCACATGGGGCATCGTCTCGAACACATTGGCAGGCGTGGTTCGCGTTATCTGCTTTCGTTCCGTAAGGATGCAACGTCAGTTGACGTCGAAGCAGACGTTCTTCTACTTGCATTGCCATGGACGATACTTCGTGAGGTGAAGATCGACATCGACCTGCCGCCGTTGCGTCGCAAGATGATTAATGAACTGCGCTATGGACAGAATGGCAAGACCATCGTCGGCTTCGAACGTCCGTTCTGGCAAGACACTTCCGACAGCGGCTTCGCCTACTCCGACATGCAAATGCAGGTCGCTTGGGACAACACAGGAATGCAAGGCGTATCCGCAGGCGGTATGACGTTCTTTAGCGGTGGGAGCATGAATCGCTTAACCGGAGGCATGACAAAGGACGAAACCGTTAACATGGTACTAAAAAATGTTAGCAACATTTGGCCACTAGTATCTAGCACCAAAAAACTTCGCACCGAACGCATTCACTGGCCACACCAACCGTTTGTCAAGGCCAGCTACTCCAGTTACGGTCCGGGCCAATGGACCGACTTCTACGGCCGCGAATGCCTTCCCGAAGGCAACCTCTTCTTCGCAGGTGAACACTGTAGCAACGACCACCGCGGATACATGAATGGGGCTGCCGAGACGGGGCGTTTTGCAGCAGAAAAAATTGCGGCGTTGCTCGCTAAGAAGTAGCTCTGCTACTAGTCGGCATTTCCTAGTAGCCATCCTCTAAGCTGCTCAGATAAAACGGAGTACGGAGCAAGCAGTATTTCTTGCGCAGACCAACCTTTGTCGAGTAGATCATAAATGAAGAGAGAGCCTAGCCAATACCCGCTACGATTCGCGATTGGCACTGCTTCTGGTACAAACTGAAAAAGGCCCGAAGGCGCATTTAGATCGAAGTTGTCAAGCACCTGCTGACAGAGTTCACCTTTCGAACTCTCACATGCAAGCATCCAGCCATCTACAGTCGCGTGAGATAGCGCATCCGACCACAATGCCTCCTTCATACTAATACGTAAAGCGATTGCAGTGAACACCGTCGCAATGCCCTCGCATAGTAACTGCCTCGAAGTTTGCTGTTGCCACTCAGAGGTGTCGAAGGCAAACGTCGAATTAAGCTTGTAGTGAATTGCATGAATAATCTCATGCATCGCAAACACCCGATGAAAGGCAATGCTATATCCGTCTTTGAGTACATAAAAGGCTATACCAATTCCATTTTTAACGAATGCATGGCCATTCACTAATGCACAATCGTCGAGCACGACTAGGAGGACGTCTGCCGTCTCAAATTCAGGTGTTTGAATGCGCTGAATGGCATTCTTAAGCAGACCACGAAGTTCAATCGTAGAGCTATCACTTGACCGTCGCGATTCAACGTATCCACCCCAATACTTCGTTAACTGTTCTGCTATTGCTCTTTCCAGGCTCTTTACATCAACATCAATGGTTGTATGCGGGCGCGGTGAATAGAAGTCCAGAATCATATTTTGAATTGAATCTTTCACGCTATCGGTTTCCATAAGTGTACGCTTAAATCCACCCGATCGCCCACAAAACCAACGCGTTCTGCTTCGAGGCGTTCGCGCATAACGAATGGTGTTTCGAAATGCATTGCGCCAGATAAATCTCCGTTTCGATTTACGACACGATGACATGGTATGTCCGTGCGGTCGCGCAGTGACACACCGTTCAGAGCCCAACCGATCATCCGCGCTGACGATTTCATGCCGAGCAGTTCGGCAATTGCGCCGTACGTCGTGACCTTGCCCTAGGGGATACGACGCACGACTGCATACACACGCTCGAAGAAGTCTTCTTTGTCCATAGCCTGTAAATTAGCGCTATGCATGTTCGTGTCGACCTCGCCCTAACTCCAGCGCAAGCTGCCGATCCAATTTCTGTGCGCGAGCATGCGGCTATGGAGTCGGGTATTGCTGCCGACGACATTTCGAGCGTACAAGTCGCTCGACGCAGCATTGATGCCCGTGCACGATACACGGTTGTGCGACTGGTCGTCGATGTGTACGCAAACGAAGAGCCCCCTTCTGCAAGCCCCTTACTCGATGCATTTCGAGATGTGAGTAATGCGCCGGCGTGCATTATTGTTGGTGCCGGACCCGCCGGATACTTTGCTGCACTAGAGCTTATCGAGCTTGGCATAAAGCCCATCGTAATTGAGCGAGGCAAGGACGCGCGAGCGCGACGCAAAGACCTGCGTGCAATTCAGCAGTTCGGCATTGTAGACCCGCATTCGAACTACTGTTTTGGGGAAGGTGGTGCTGGTACGTACAGCGACGGAAAACTTTACACGCGTTCGCATAAAAGGGGCTCGATAGACAAGGTGCTGCGGCTGCTTGTCGAACACGGCGCATCACGCGACATCCTGGTAGACGCACACCCACACATTGGGTCGAACAAGTTGTGGACCGTAGTGCGTGATATTCGCGAAACAATTCTGCGTTTCGGAGGCGAAGTGCGTTTCGAATCGTTTGTAACCGATTTTATTATCACGCGGAAGAGACAACCATCAACCTACGCAGCAACAACTATTTCGGCTGACGCAACAACTATTTCGGCTGACGCTGCAACTATTTCGGCTGACGCTGCAACAATTTCGGCTGACGCTGCAACAATTTCGGCTGACGCAACAACTATTTCGGCTGACGCAAAAACTATTTCGGTAGATGCAGTACCTATTTCGGCTGACGATGAAGCTGCGATTGAAGGTGTGGTGCTTGCAAATGGCGAAGAGGTGCGTGCGAAAAATGTAATTCTGGCAACGGGACATTCGGCGCGAGACATTTTTAGGCTTTGTGTGCAGCGTGGAATTTTGGTGGAGCCAAAACCATTTGCCCTCGGTGTGCGCATCGAACATCCGCAAGCGTTAATCGATGAAGTGCAATACAGTGGGTCGGCAACAGACGCGCATTTACCTGCTGCGTCGTATTCGCTTGTTTGTCAGGCGAACGGCCGTGGTGTGTTTTCGTTCTGCATGTGTCCGGGTGGACTTATGGTCCCTTCGGCAACATCCCCCGGCGAAATCGTGATTAACGGCATGTCGATGTCGCGCCGCGACTCTCCATTCGCAAATGCCGGAACCGTGGTTGCAGTCGAGCCAGAAGACTGGCAGGGGTATGCACATGCCGGACCTCTCGCTGCTATGGAGTACCAGGCCGCGTCTGAAATAGCTGCGTTTGAGTCGAATGGCGACCAATCGCAACGTGCTCCTGCCCAGCGCCTCACCGATTTTCTAGCGGGCAAGGTCAGCTCGACACTTCCAAAAACATCGTACATACCTGGCCACGCAAGCGTTGATATACGAGCAATCCTGCCACAAGGCGTGTCAGATAGGCTCCTAATCGGAGTCCGCCGATTCGGCGAAATGATGCGCTCCTACCTCACCGAAGAGGCCGTCGTTGTAGCAGTGGAGTCGCGCACAAGCTCGCCCGTGCGGATCCCACGCGACCCAAAGACCCTTCAGCACCCTACCATAAGAGGCCTATTCCCATGTGGGGAGGGGGCTGGCTATGCAGGGGGCATTGTGAGCGCGGCCCTGGACGGACAAAATGTGGCCCGTGCACTGAGTAACCGGTCTTAGCCCTCGCGAAAATCCACCTCGGCAATGATGCAGGGGGAAAAGCGTCCATGCCTTATCTTTGGCTCTTTATGATTTTTCCCAACTAACAAGTGACATATATGAAGATTCTCGTAGTCGTGTTGATTGCAGTGGTCTCCATTGCATGTAATGCACAACCCAAAGTCAATGAAATGCAGCCTACAAACAAGAAAGACACGCTTAGCTACGCTATCGGTCTACAGATTGGCAATTCTTTCTCACAGCAAAAGCTCGATGTGAATCTGCAGATGGTTCTTGCTGGTATGCAGGACAAACTCGCCGACAAGGCTCTTCTAACAGAGGAGCAAATTGGAGCGGCAATGCAGACACTTCAGGAAGAATCTCAAAGAGTTCAAGAGGAGTCCCGTAAAAAGGAAGGCTCTGAGTTCCAGAAGAAGAGCGATGAATGGCTCGCGAAGAACAAAAAGGCGAGCGGTGTAATGACTACACCTAGCGGTTTGCAATACAAGGTCATGACAGAGGGCAAGGGTCCGAAGCCATCCGCAGAAAGTACCGTTAAGGTCCACTACCGCGGAACGCACATGGATGGCAAAGTGTTCGACAGCTCCTACGATCGCAACGAGCCAGCAGAATTCCCACTCAACGGAGTTATCCGTGGATGGACAGAGGGTCTGCAACTCATGCCTGTCGGTTCGAAGTACATGCTTTACGTTCCTGGTAGCCTCGCCTATGGCGAACAAGGTCGTCCGGGTTCGATTGGCGCCAACGAAATGCTCATATTTGAAGTCGAGCTCCTCGACATCGTAAAGAAGTAAAATCCGCCTAATGGGGCTGCTTCGTAAGGGGTAGCCCCATTGTTATGTCCTTTCTTTAGAAATAAGATCGCACTAAATGTCAAATTTCATTCCATCGTTCAAAGTTGGAAATCTACCTGTACTCTTTCTTGTTCTCGTACCGGCACTTGCTGCTATGTACGGTGCATGGTTGTTCATTACTGGTGATTTCTCAACAACGGACATGCTCCTTGTGATTGTCGGCTCTATTCTCACCCAATACGGCGTCACATTTGGATACCACCGCCTCGTAGTACACAAAGCATTTCAAGCGCATCCAGCATTGCGTGCGGCTGTACTCGCACTCGGTTCGATGACCATGCAGGGTCCTGTTGTAAACTGGGCTGCAACGCATACCAAGCACCACGCTATGTCTGACCAAGAAGGAGACCCGCATACGCCAACGCTGCGCGGCTTCTTGTTTGCACATTTCGAATGGATTCTTGAGATGACGAGTCCTGAAATGGGTCAAATCAGAGACGAATACGGCAACCGATACAAGAAAGACAGAATGCTGATGTTCTTCGATAGAACATTCCTTTTCTGGACTGCATTCGGCCTTGTTGTACCAGCCATTATCGGCGGGCTTACAGGCGGCTGGATTGGTGCATTCCACGGACTTTTGTGGGGCGGACTCATTCGCCTTTTCATCACTAGCCACATTACATGGTGCGTAAACTCTGTGTGTCATATCGCAGGTCAACGTCACTTCCAAACCACAGACCAGAGTCGCAACAACTGGGTAATCGGTTTGCTTGCACTTGGAGAGGGATGGCACAACAATCACCATGCATTTCCTGCATCTGCGTTTCACGGACTTAAATGGTATCAGGTAGATATCACGGGTCTCTCGATTCGCATGTGGGAACGCCTTGGCCTCGTCAAGAAAGTTGTCCGTATTCCAAAAGCCTTCCTGCAGCGCAAGCTTGCGGAGAGCAAGCTGTCTCAAGCAACACCGCTTGCAGAAGAGCAATACGGAGAGTCGACGTACGCAGAAAGTGTACACTCTTAACAAAAGCATACAATTCATTCCGGGAATCATTATCTCCCGGAATGAGCTTTGTAAGTCCTTTAAAACCATGAAGGGCTGTCGCTCTGACTATATTTTCCGCTTCCGAACTATCGAAGTCTTATTTCGAGAAAATACTGTTCCAGAACATTTCGTTTGGGATACAGGATGGCGAGCGCGTGGGCATTATCGGACGTAATGGTGCGGGCAAGACGTCGTTGCTTCGCATCGTTGCCGGACTCGATGAACCCGATGACGGCATCGTAGCTTTTAATAAAGAAGCGCGCTTCGACTACCTACCACAGATACCAGTATTTGATGTCGACGATACAGCAATACATGCGGTGTGCAAGGCATACGACCCTGCGCACGGACATCAGGAAGAGTGGGAAATCGAAATCCGCGCTAGCCTGTATCTAGGCAAACTCGGAATACAGAATCAAGAAGCCAACGTACATGAAATGTCCGGCGGACAACGCAAACGCGTTGCTATCGCCCGCGCCTTAATGGCCGAGCCAGACCTTCTTATCCTCGATGAGCCCACGAACCACCTCGACGCCGATTCTGTGCAGTGGCTGCAAGACGAGTTGCAGAAATCTTCAAAAGCATTACTGCTCGTAACACACGACAGATACTTCCTCGATGCTGTGTGTAATCGTATTCTCGAACTCGATCAGTTGCGCATCATTTCATACGTAGGTGGATACGAGCAGTATCTCGAGCGTAAAGAATCGATGATGGAAATACAAGACTCAACTGCAGAGCACATGCGCAACAAGCTGCGCTCAGAATTAGCCTGGCTTCAAAAAGGGGCTAAGGCAAGGCGCTCAAAGCAGAAGAGTCGCATCGACTGGATTCACCGAATGCAGGTCGAGCCACCGAAGGCCGACATACGTGACATCGAAATTGAACTCGGACATCGCTTTCTTGGCGGCAAGGTTATCGATGCCGTAGACATCACGAAACGCATTGGCAGTCGCGCGTTATTTGCAAAGTTTACATACAGAGCAAAGGCCCTCGATCGCGTCGGAATAATTGGTCCGAACGGCGCCGGCAAGTCAACCCTCCTCAACACTCTCGCCGGCCATGCAAAACCTGACGAAGGATACGTCACACTTGGCGAAACTGTCAGCGTTGGCTACTTCGCTCAGGAGATTAAAGACCTCAAAGAAAACGAAACCGTTCTTGCGAATGTGCGTGAGATTGCAGAGTTCATAGACGTTGGTGTCGGACGCGACAGGTTCATCACTGCAAAGGAACTGTGCGACAGGTTTGGGTATTCGTCGAAGCAACAACACGCATACGTGCACACGCTCTCAGGTGGCGAACGTAGACGCCTCGGACTTCTACGCATACTTATGTCGAACCCCAACGTGCTCTTTCTCGATGAGCCCACAAACGATTTCGACATCGTAACACTCACTGCGCTCGAAGATTATTTGCAGCTCTTCAAGGGTGTGTTACTCATCGTCTCGCACGATCGCGCCTTCCTCGACAAAACTGTCGACACCATCTGGTCTTTCGAAGCAAACGGACGCATCAAAGAATACCCTGGCAACTACTCATCGTATCTCGAAAAAATCGAATCGCGTCCGGCCTCCCAACGTCCCACGCCCAACCGCCCAACCGAAGTACGTGAAAGCAATAAGGCTCAAAAGCAGCACGGTGCACGAGGCAACGAAGGTGGTAACAAGGGCAACAACGGCAACCAAGGGGGCTCTCATGCAACCGACGCCTCCCCTTCGGCGCAGCCGAAGCCCCTTACCTTCAAAGAGAAAAAGAAGCTCACGCTACTAGAAAACGAATTGCACGAACTAGAAGCGAAGAAGGTTGTACTCGAGAAAAGGCTCAGCGTCGGCGGCAAAGATTTCCGCGAGTTGCAGGCAACGAGCGAAGAGCTCACACGCTTAGTACGCCAGATAGACGACGTCACACAATCGTGGCTCGAGTTAAGCGAACGCGGTTAGTCTGAACAGCGTTTCTATATTCTAAACGACTTACGGCGACCATTGCGCGAGATACGCGATGCTCTTCGCATCGCTCCCGGAATGAATTGCTTTGCATCGCTCCCTAAAAAATTCATTTGCATTTCTGAATTCGTCATACGATATTTGTATCGATCAGTCGTCGTTACCCGAACTAGAGATCGATAATGAAAAACGTTGTCACGATATCCCCCAAGTACCAGATCGTTATCCCGCAGGAAATCCGCGAGCGTTTAAAGCTCAAGCCGGGCCAGCAGATGACGTTTATGGAGTACAACGGCATGCTCACGATTACTCCGGTTCTGGACATGACACAGGCAAGGGGCTTTCTAAAGGGGCAGGACATCCAGGTGGACAGGGACAAACAATGAGGTCAATATTTATGCTCAACCTCGCCTCAGATGTTAAATGAAGCCAAAGTCCAACATCGTATTAGATACCGGAGTGTGGCTTGAATATTTTCGCGACGCACCGTCGGTGGTTTCTGTAGTGCAGCCAGCAATCGAAGCGGGTGCTATTGTTGTACCATCGATTTGTATCTACGAGGTTGCCCTTGCGGTTGGCAAAACAAACGGGTCCGATGACGTTCTAGCTGCTGCTGCAGTCATGCGAAGTCACACCGTCGACGATCTACATGCCGAACGGGCAATTCAAGCCGCGGAACTTCGCAAACAGTACCGCTTACCAATGGCCGACAGCATTGTATATGCAACGACACTCGCGCACAGTGCTACACTCTTCACTCAAGACTCCGATTTTGAAGGCCTCCCTAACGTTCACTTCCTCGACCCTCGACGCTTGTAGAATTCATCCGACCGTTTCTCGTCCGACCGTTTCTCATCCGACCGTTTCTCGTCCGACCGTTTCTCATCCGACCGTTTCTCGTCCGACCGTTTCTCGTCCGACCGTTTCTCGTCCGACCGTTTCTCGTCCGACCGTTTCTCATCCAACTTCGTTTTGTAAAACATTTTAACATTTCAGAACAGCCATGGCATACGACATCGACATGATCCGCACTTTGTACTCCAATATGGGAGCACGCATTGCAGAAGCGCGCACTGTGTTGGGTAGGCCGTTAACGCTGACAGAAAAGATCTTGTATTCGCACATGGATGTTATGCCGAAGGTGCATCATGAGCGCGGCCGCAGCTACGTCGACTTTCGTCCGGACCGTGTGGCCATGCAGGACGCAACGGCACAGATGGCGCTTTTACAATTCATGAGCGCGGGCATACCGACAGTGGCTGTGCCTAGCACGGTGCATTGCGACCACCTTATTCGCGCTGAACATGGCGCTGTTGCCGATCTCGAGAAATCGCTGGTTGAAAACAAAGAGGTCTTCGAATTTCTTGCGTCCGTTTCCGCGAAGTACGGCATTGGCTTCTGGAAACCAGGCGCAGGCATCATTCACCAAGTCGTACTCGAGAACTATGCGTTCCCTGGCGGTATGATGATTGGCACGGATTCGCATACGCCGAATGCGGGCGGACTCGGCATGATTGCAATTGGTGTTGGCGGTGCCGATGCTGTTGATGTTATGGCCGGCATGTCGTGGGAATTGCAAATGCCGAAAATTATTGGCGTGAAACTCACCGGTAGGATGAGCGGATGGACAAGTCCGAAAGACGTCATCCTAAAACTCGCGGGCATCCTCACGGTTAAGGGCGGCACCGGATCGATTGTTGAATATTTCGGTGAAGGGGCTGCCTCGTTCTCAGCGACAGGCAAGGGCACAATCTGCAACATGGGCGCAGAAATTGGTGCAACGACATCTCTCTTTCCATTCGATGCATCGATGTCGCGTTACTTGCGCAGCACCATGCGCGATGATGTTGCTACCATGGCAGAAGTTGTAGCTCAGCATCTGCGCGCAGATCCAGAGGTTGAAACTAATCCGAGCGCGCATTACGACGAAGTAATCGAAATCGATTTGAATACGCTCGAGCCACATATTAACGGACCCTACACTCCCGATCGTGCAATGGAACTGTCGGAGTTTATCGAAGCCGTTAAAACACACGATTGGCCAGAAGAACTGCGCGTTGGCCTCATCGGATCGTGCACCAACTCGTCGTACGAAGACATGAGTCGTGTTGCGTCGATTGCCGAATTCGCACATGCGCACGGACTTCATGCAAAGAGCGAGTTCACTGTAACGCCAGGGTCAGAACAAGTGCGCGCAACAATCGAACGTGACGGCCTACTCGAGAAAATGGAAAGCATCGGAGCGCAAGTCCTTGCCAACGCATGCGGTCCGTGCATCGGACAATGGAAACGTCACGACGTGCAACCTGGCGACAAAAACAGCATTATAACTTCGTTTAATAGAAACTTCACCGGTCGTAACGATGGCATGAAAGAAACGCATGCATTTGTGGCGAGTCCAGAAACCGTCACCGCCTTCGTCCTTGCCGGCAAGCTCACCGTCAACTTCATGAAGGAGCCTATCGATGGCGTCATGCTTCAGCCCCCTGTGGGCCTCGAGCTCCCTAACGAAGGATTTGTACCCGATCCGGATGGCTTCATTGCTCCGGTCGCAAACCCTGATACACTCGACGTGTTAATCGATCCGGCGAGCAATCGTTTGCAGCGTCTAGAAGCATTCCGTGCTCCCGTAGCTACCGAGTATCAGAACATGCCTGTGTTATTGAAGGTGAAGGGCAAGTGTACAACAGATCACATCAGCGCGGCGGGTCCGTGGTTGCGTTTTAGAGGCCATCTCGACAACATCAGCAACAACATGTTCATCGGCGCAATTAACTATGCAAACGACTTGGCGAACTGCACTATAAACGTGTTTACAAAAGACTACGCCGAGGTTCCAACTGTCGCTCGCGATTACAAAGCGCGTGGAATATCGTGGGTGGTAGTAGGAGACGAGAATTATGGAGAAGGCAGCTCGCGTGAACATGCCGCAATGGAACCACGCTTCCTAAATGGCAAGGCAATTATTGTCAAAAGTTTTGCGCGCATCCACGAAACCAATCTCAAAAAGCAAGGCATGCTGCCGTTGATTTTTGTCAACTGCGCAGACTACGACCTCATCGAGGAGGACGATCGCATTAACATCGACATTACAACACTCGCAGTCGGTGAGCACATCTTCGCCCATGTGCGTCATGCCGACGACACTACGCACGACATCGAGCTACGGCACACCATGAACGAGCAGCAAATAGGCTGGTTCAAGGCTGGCAGCGCGCTAAACCTGATCGCCGGACGCAGTTAACATCTGGCTGGGGTCGAGCCACAGCAGGTTGGGGTCCAACAGCAGACGGTCTAACTCATAATTATACGGCGGCGTGTCACAGCGCCGCCATGTTTGAGCACTTCACCGTTCAACAACGTTGGAGATGCTCGTGGAAACAGATTTCGATGACGAAAAGGAACGCGACAAAAATAACAGTGACGAAAATGGCCGTGGCGAGAATGACCGTCACGTAAGCGGCTCAGCTAGGTCGGATTGGCCTACTCTCGACCCAACAGATGACAATCACGAGCATCGCATCTACATAAGCCTTGCAGGCTGTTCGAAGGGCTCACATCTCTTTGACATTGCAGACAACATGCACCTCAAGTATTTCCTCGACGGACTCTTCGAGTTCTTCGACGGAATGCTCTGGCAACATGCCGCCATTGCAACAGACATCGACATTCTTGCGGTAATCCCGAAAACCCTTGCGCCGAGCGGTTTTGCCGAACGCCTTCGTCACTCCCTCGCCCGCTACCTGAACAGCACCTCGCTTTCAGAGAACGACCTTCTCCCCTTCCGCTTTGCCGTGCGCGAGGCCACCGACCTCGACTCCGACACATTCTTGCACGAATGCAAACGCATCATGCGCCTACGCACAGACTACGTCCGCATCTGCGCCCTCCCCGTAAGGGTCCCGCAGCCCAAGGGGCTCCCGATTAGTGAACGGTCGCGGAGGAAGAGGAGGTTTTAGTTGAAAATCTGAATGAAGTCGTTATGGACAGGAGGCATAAAACGAAATCTTGAGCGAATTTTGCTTTCGTTGTTAAATAATTGATTTTTACGACAATCGACTACCGCATCAACGACCAAAACGTAGCAGGCAAAATGATCGCGTCCAGAGTCACATTCATCTACGGTGCTCACCGACTGGAACTCCGAGGTGAATCACGCAGGAAGAAGGCGAGCGTCAATCTCGAAACCACGCATTCCTAAACAACTATTTTGTAACCGCTGGCAGATAATGAACGAGTGCTCTGGCAGAATTTCAGACTGTCACTTTGCTTCGGTGTAGGGGGGGGCAACTTCCCCGGTGTATCCGTCTATGATGAATAGGTTGTCGTCGAAGGAAAAAAGAAGAGAAAGCCCGTCCTAGTGATGGGCTTTTGCTTTAGCTGAACGCCGTCGCGCTTGGGAACCGCTATACTTGCCGCACACTGACGCAACAATTCCAGACGGTGGGCGGTTCAGGACGCTCACTTTC
>JAWXBR010000012.1:0-19311 GCA_034440235.1 bacterium | reverse complement strand
AGTTCCCAATGCTTGGCAACAAAAAAGAAGCCCGCATGTGGCGTGATAAAGCCGAACATGCGGGCGAATTAATTAGCGAGGAAGACGATAAAGGCTTTTTCGCTGAGGATCTAAAGACGATCGATGCGCTGCTTTAAGTCGTTGCCAGAGCGTGTGTGGTTTGAGTGACTTATCGTCACTCTATCGCGTAATCATCAACGCTTTTGTGTCTGTCATCGAAGGTGTTGTTAGTACGACGTAGTACATAGAGTTCGACATGTCGTATTCGCGCGTGTTAAAAATAACTTCGTGCGAACCAGCTGTTAGATTTTCGTCTACAAGCGTTGCAATTACGCGGCCGTTCATGTCAACAACTTTTAGTGTTACAGGTGATGCTTCGTTAGTAACGAAGTTTATCATCGTACGATCCATAACCGGGTTTGGTTGTGCTTCGCGTAAGCCTGTTGCTTCGTCTGTTGTTTCGCCAAGGCGTCCGGCAACGGCATCGTTCTGACGAATGCGTGTGTTGATCGGGAAGGCTGTTGGACCAACAATAACGCGGATGGGCATGCTCATGGCGGTTGCGCATGGACTGCTCATTTTAACGGTGTAGATGCCGTTCAGGTCGGTCGATGCCATAGGACGTGTGATCGATTGTCCGCTTTCGCCTTCGAGTACAACGCCGTCTTTGAACCACACGAGCGTATAAAAGCTCATGTCCTGACCTTTGTTTACGGTCAGCGAGAATTCTTGTCCGACTGGGATGCGTTTAATTGTCATCTCTGCCGCTTCTTCGACGGTTGCAGTGATGTTACGTGGCATAATGCGCACTTCGACGGCAGATGCGACCGGTGCCAACAACATAGCTGCTAATCCTATCGCGTAAAGGGTATTTCGCATTTTCATCTCCGGTATTGGTGTTTCAGTGCTGTAATATAGCAAGTAGTTAGTGGCCATCACTTCGCGTGCCAATGTTTGCCTTCTCGACCGACCATTCTTGTACCAATGATTACTTCCCCGACCGAGCCCTGTCCCAACAATGTTTGAATCCCCCTCGTCAGAATCCGTCAAAATCTTCATCACCGCTGGCGATCCGTCCGCCGATGCCCATGCCGCAAGGCTCATGCAGGCGCTACGTACACGCATCCCACATGTGGTGTTCCAGGGTTTCGGGGGTCCGGCCATGGAGATGCAGGGCCTTCAGTCCGTCGCACGCCTCGAAGACCTGGCCGTAACGGGTTTCGCAGAAGTCGCGCGCAGATACGGCTATTTCCGGACATTATTGGAGCGCTGCGGACGCCTCCTGAACGAGCAACGTCCTGCCCTTTTTATTCCCGTAGACTACCCGGGCTTCAACATTCGCCTTGCCGCCCATGCACGCAAAGCCAACGTGCCGGTTGCCTGGTACATCGCCCCTCAATTATGGGCCTGGGGTAAATCCCGCGCTAAAAGACTCGCCGAAGTCGTCGATCGCATGCTTGTTGTCTTTCCGTTCGAGCAAAAATTCTTCTCAGACTTTGGGATTCGCACCGAGCTGGTCGGACATCCCCTGCTCGACGATCCGGTGTTCGACACCATTGGTGAACATGGTCTCGTTCAAAAAACAAATGCAACGAACGACGCCAATCTGAACTCGCAAACGGTCGTCCTTATGCCCGGATCGCGCACGCAAGAGGTGCGACGTCACGTGCGTCTGCTCGCCGACCTCGCACGCGGCATCAACTCCACAATGTCAGGCATCAGCATCGAAGTGCCAAAACCTGCTCGCCTCGATACATCGCTCTACGCACCACTCGTAGGGGAAGGGGCTGCGCTGGTCGAGGACTCACGCCTCGCCCTGCGCAATGGGGCCGCTGGAATGATCAAGGCCGGAACATCAACACTAGAGGCCGCACTACTTGGGTTGCCCTTTGCCACGTTCTACAAAACATCTATGCCATCTTATCTGCTCGCGAAAAAACTTGTAAACGTCACATCAGTGACAATGATGAACCTGCTGCTCGATCGCAATGTTGTACACGAGTACATTCAACACGATGCTACACCTGCACGCTTGCTGGGTGAAGTGCATGAGCTTCTTGCAAACACAGAACGACGAACGGAACTTTTTACAGCATCGCAAGAAGTGCGATCGTTACTGGGCGGACCCGGTGCAACAAATCGCGCTGCAGATGTCATAGTTTCAATGCTTGAGCGCAGAGGCTATTGAATGAATGTGCAACACCCCACATTGAAAGCACACCAATACACTGAATTGCGAGTACTAGCATGAAAGCACAACTACTATCGATGCTTGTGCGTGGGCTGGCGCGCACATGGACCATTCGTGTAGAGGGCACATTGCCAACTGCTCCGGGCGTGGTGGCATTCTGGCATGGCGAGATGTTGCCGATATGGTGTGCGTTTGCAAACAAAGGCAACATTGGTATGGCAAGTTCAAGTAAGGATGGAGGATTGCTAAACACATTGCTGCGTGCATGGGGATATAAGACGATAAGGGGATCGTCGAGCAAGGGTGGACGCGAAGCACTCGATGACATGATTGTAATGGCAACAACACGGCTGGTTCTTGTTACGCCAGACGGACCTCGAGGTCCGGCACACGTTTGCAAACCCGGCTGCGTCGTTGTCGCCCAACGAGCGCAAATACCGCTAACGCTTGTACGCGCGTATGCATCGCGAGCACGAGTGTTTAAACGATCTTGGGATACGTTCATGCTTCCGTTGCCATTTGCACATATCACACTGCATGTATCTCATCCGATTTCAGTGTCACAGGAGATTGTTGATCTTGAAGAAACCATTGCATTTGTCACACACCGTCTGAACCACCTCGGTTCGATTACATGTTAAGATTGAAACGCTTGTCTCCAATCCATTGCGTTTGCTTGCTATGCTAGGTCTTCTCTCAACGATCTATGGATATTTCGTCCGCAGACGCAACGCACGCTTTGATGCGCATAGTGTGCCAATCGTTCAGGTAGACATGCCAGTTATTAGCGTCGGAAACATTACAACTGGTGGAACAGGCAAGACACCATTGGTGCAATGGATTGTGCGCTACCTGCAAGAGCACGGAAGTCGTCCGGCCGTTATACTGCGCGGTTACAAGCGTACGTCGCGCGGACTTCTTGTTGTGCACGACGGAGAGAAACTTCTTACAGATGTCCACAAAGCAGGCGATGAAGCGTTCCTGCATGCAACAACACTTAACGTGCCTGTTGTTGTGTGTGCATCGAAGGTCGACGCAGCAGTATATGCCGCAGGTTTTTTACCATGCGATGTAATTGTGGTTGACGATGGTTTTCAACACCGCTCGTTACATCGCGACATCGACGTGGTACTCGCCGATGAGACCCCTGCAGCGAAGCTGCAGCTCCTTCCCAAAGGTATATTGCGCGAGCCGGTAGAGAACATTCGACGCGCCGATGTTGTTGTTCGCATAAATGTGCGCTCGGTTGGTGTTTACCCGCTTGGTGAGCCAGAGAACACAGTCAGTACGCTGAATGAATTGAAGGAAAGTGCCTCGTTCTCAACCCGCACACCGTCAGCAAAATGCCTGTTACCTGTAACTGGTATCGCTCATCCGCAACGCTTTATCGAAACGATAAAGTCGATGTCATCGGGCAAACTACCTTTCAATGTGGCTAATGTTAAAGTCTGCGAGCCAATGACGTTTGCAGATCATAAGAGGTATACAACTGCGGATGTGAAAGCAATGATTGGAAAAGCACAAGCGTGTGACGCAGATATAATGACGACTGAGAAGGACGCAGTGAAACTTCAGGAGTATGCTTCGCAGTTTTGCAGTGCAAACGTGAATGTGTTTGTCGTTGCCATCCGTGCAGATGTACTTGAGGGTGGTGACATCTTGCAAGCGCTGATACTTGAAAAGGTCATAAATAATTACAGGAAATCTGATCTATGAAGATTGCTGTCTCGAAGGCGTCTGGTAGTGTGAAGTATGGCAACTATGGTGCATGGCTTCGTGCGGCCGACCCGGAAATAGAAATTGTCGATTGCATTGGAATGACGCCAGAGCAGGCTGTGCTTGCGCTAGAGGAATGTGACGGACTTGTGTTGAGTGGCGGAGCGGATGTGGAGCCTGAGCGGTATGGACAGCCCGAGAAACGTCCGCTGTGCCACGACTGCGACCCCGCACGCGACGTACTCGAGATCGCACTTGTAAAAGCCGCTGTTGAAATGAACATGCCGGTGCTCGGCATCTGCCGAGGAGCGCAGATCATGAATGTGGCGTACGGTGGGACGTTAGTAGCGGACCTACCAACGGCAATCGGGCTTGCAGTAGAACACCGTACGGTTGACGGACACGATGGTCATCATGCAATCGAGGTCGAACCGGGCTCGTTAATCAAACGCATCTGTCGCGTAATAGAGGGTGAAGTAAACACAGCGCATCATCAGGCTGTAGAGCGCCTTGCGCCTGTGTTTGCGCCATCGGCAATGGCCGACGACGGAACGATCGAAGCGTTCGAAGCTGCAGATGCAACGCTCGGGGGACGTCCGTTCATCCTTGCCGTGCAATGGCACCCCGAACGCATGGAATGGGAGAACCCATTGTCGATGAACATTGCTGTGCACTTCGTAAACGAAGCACATGCATTCGGCGCGCTTGTCAAAGGCACGAAATAAAGGGCGAGTAGGACTCCGAGAGATAATTTCAGAAAAAAGATGGACTAGAATTAATGCCTTCTGGAAAACGCAGACATATCGTCATTGTAGGTGCTGGCTTCGGTGGACTGAACGCTGCAAAAGCTCTGCGTAAGGCAGATGCCGATGTAACGCTCATTGACAAAACAAACCATCACCTTTTTCAGCCCCTTCTCTATCAGGTAGCAACTGCTGCGTTGTCGCCCGGCGATATTGCGCAACCCGTGCGCTCGACATTGCGCAATGCGAGCAACGTACATGTTGTAATGAGCACCGTTACCGACATCGATCTTGTTAACAGCACATTGATGTGTGATGATGGAAAGTTTTCGTACGACGCTCTGATTCTTGCACCAGGGACAAGGCATGCGTATTTCGGACATGACGAGTGGGAAACAATTGCACCCGGACTGAAGAACCTCGAAGATGCGTTGCGTATTCGCGAACGTATGCTTGCAACATTCGAAGAAGCGGAAAACGTTATTGGTACGCCTCTGCTTGCTCCGCTTTTAACTTTTGTTGTGGTAGGTGGAGGTCCGACTGGCGTCGAGCTTGCTGGAGCAATTTCTGAAATCGCGTTGCGCACAATGTTGCCCGACTTTCCGAAGCTGCGACGTAGAGACATTACGATCGTTCTACTCGAAGGTGGATCGCGTCTGCTTCCTTCGTTCGATGCAACACTTTCGAATCGTGCTAAACTCGATCTCGAAAAACTTGGTGCGACGGTTCGTCTTAATACACTCGTTACGCATGTCGACGAGAATGGCGTAACACTTTCCGATCGCACAGCAATTAGAAGTCGTAATGTGATCTGGGCCGCTGGTAATGCTGCATCGCCCATAATTGCAATGGCAGGTATCGTGTGTGATAAGCAGGGTCGGGCAATTGTGCAGTCGGACTGCAGCATACCCGGACGCGACAATGTTTTTGTAATTGGTGATGCTTCCCACTTCGTGAATGAAGATGGCTCGCTGCTCCCGGGAGTAGCGCAAGTCGCAATTCAACAGGGTTCGTTTGTTGCGCGTCTGCTTGGCAAGTACCACGCAACAACCGTTCGGCCGCGCTTCATGTATAACGACAAAGGCTCGATGGCCACCATTGGTCGTGCGAAAGCAGTTGCTGAGGTTAAGGGTCTAAAGCTAAGGGGCTTTATTGCGTGGATGATGTGGGCCGTAATTCATATCACGTTCCTCATAGGATTCCGCAATCGCATTAAGGTAATGGTGGAGTGGTTGTGGTATTACATATCGTTCCAGCCAGGTGCTCGGTTAATCACACGTCCGGGCATGGACAAAGAAGTGCGTGCATGGCTTGCACGACAACCGAAGACATAGTCCGTAAGGTTATCGCGGCAACCGAATATCTAGTTGCACAAGTGCACTTAACGGACGTGATACATCTGTGCTGCGGTCTTCGCGTGCGACACTCAAGGCAATAGTTGCAAAGGTTACTGGTGTGAAACGCAATGCGACGTGCTGACGCGAACCTTGTCCAGAACACGCCACAGTGCGTGTTGCTCCTAATGCGTCTGTTTCGACGTAGTACGGTGCAACGTCTATCGACGCAGAATTAAACACCGTTATTCGACAGCGAGCTGCCATCCACCAGGTTGCTTGCCACTGTGCATCGATAAACGTTGCCCATCCTTCATCACTTGTGCGTTCGGAAGTGTACATGGCCGCACGAAGGTCTATGCGTGCTCGCACCTTTACGTCTCGCGATACTTGCATGCCAGTTTCGCAACGCAGCGAAAGGCGTGAACGTGTGTGCATGCGCGTGGTGCCTGCATCTCGTGTATCGGCGTCGCCGTCTCGTGTATCCGCGCCCTTGTACATGTGCGTGAAGGAGTCATCGGGTGGACGCCAGCCTTCGGTATCACGTTCGTAGCGTGCTCTAATGTCGAGGGAGCACTGCTGGGTTTCACCATGAGCCGATGCAGCTTCTAATGGTGTTCGAATTAGTGCAGCTACCTGCATGTCGAAGCCCCGCGTAGGCAGTGGCGCACCGAACCGTGGTGCTCGTGAACCATGAATGTCGAGCGTTGCGTTCAGCGTCCATTTCTGTATTCGCAAATCGGTTGCAACGTATGCTCCGTATTCGTTGCTGATGTATGAAGCGTCGCTTATCGATGCTGCATACGGTGCATGATAATCTGCAGAAAAATTACGGAGTCCGAACGACCACTGCGGACGTCGTGGATGTGCAATGCCTCGTGCAACAAGCGTAAACGCCGACGCAAAAAAATTATCGATGGCAAGTTCAGTGCGTACATCGAAGCCATCGAACGAAAGTGTAGAGAACAACGAGGCACTCACAAGTGATGCAGATTTCACAACACTTGCAGCTCGAGAATCGGAAGGTGATGCATAGTCGAGAGCGAGTAGTGCAAGTCCGATATCAGAACGACGAATCGTGAGTCCAAGACCAGAAAAATTTACAGCACTTTGCAATGCGACATACAACGCACGCTCTTCGCGTTCTGACGTGTGTTTGCTGTAGCCAGCTAGTGCAGACCACGAATCTGCAGCGTGATGGAGTGCAACACCTCGAAGTGAACCATCGAGATACGACGACGTAAATGCACGCATCAAAGGCGCATCAGACGAAGACCCTGCACGTGCGGAAATCGATGAACCAAACCGTCCAGAGCCCCCTAACAGGAGCCCCATACCCGCACCCGCACGCATTGCGCCAAGGTGCAACGTCGTTTGCGGAGCCGAGGGTTGTTCAGAGGATTGTACAACGGTTAGATGTGACGAAGACCATTGCAACGTTGCAGAAAGCCACGCCGAGAGTGTGTCATTATCGTAGATCATTCCAACGCGTCCGATAGAGCTAATGAAGTCTGAACGTACAGAGCGACGTCCGTCGCGGTCGCGCATACGTGCCCACGCGCTGCGCACGAACGGATGTTTGCTGCAGTCGAGCGTTGTGCACGAGGCGAGGACAATCATCTGCTCGACGCTTAGGCATGCAGAGTCGGCGAGCTCTTCGAATGTCATGGTCGGACGCAATGCAACGATGTTAAGAATGCGATGTGCAATGCGTAGAGAAATGCCTGGGAGCACCGTTAGCTCCCGCGCGGGTATAGAGTGCAAACAAAGTTGGTCGTCTCTAAATCGCTCGAGCGCATCCCAGACAGGAACATCATTTGGCTCTAAATCAAAATCTTGCGCATGAAGGTTGAATGCCACACAAAGAGTGCATGTAATACAAAGCCATCGTGCAGATAGTAGGCATGGCGCAAATCGAAGGCATCGTGCAAACGCAAGCATCATGGCACGAACTCTACGCCAAGCATTGTGCGATAACCGAGATGTTCGATGTGTGCTGCTTCGATGACAATGGCAATGCCGTCGTCTTGCAGAGGCAATGCAATGGCTGCGCACAACACAAATGGTGATGTGCAAAACGAAGCGCGCCATCGCAATGTGTTGTCGAGAACGTGTGCGGCCTCGCATGTGAGGCCGAGGTCTTGACCGCTCGCCAATGCAATGTCGATGGAGCCAACCCAGACGCCAATGGTTCGCGCAACTGCAACGTGAATGCGAGGTCCGTGTAGGGGGCTCTCGAGGGCGCTTTCGACCGTGCTTCCGACGGTGCCTAAATGCGCGTTTGTTGTAGTGCCCAGCCGCACCGCGTTTTCGACAAGGCACGATGCTGTCCAGTCTGAATCGAGTGTGACAATTGCATGGATGTCGGCGAGGAACTCGAAATGGGCAGAAAATCCGGGGGCAAGGGTGTACCGTAGAGACCCTGCTGCGCCGACACGAAAGGATGGGGTGAGATTCCAGGCGCGCATTGCACGAGGCTGAAGGTCGACCCATTGTGCAGAGGCATGTCCGCGCAGCGTGAGAGTGGCCAAGTGCAGAGGTGCTACAAACAACCCTTCGGTGAGGGCAGGAAGTCCGAACGGTGCAGGCTTTATACCCGCAGCCCACACCGTATCGTACTGTGTGAGTGCGGGCAGCGAAATCCTGTCCAGAAGCGATATCGCCGTACGTCCCGTCGCCCCAACGCGCTGAAATACGTCATCTGTGGCGTTTGCGTAAGCCGTTAGACCATACACGACGATACCGACGTGGATCGTCAGGGCCAGCATCCGTATACTCGTAGCCAAGATTGTCTGTAGGAAAAACACATGTGTCCTCGTAGCCCCATTTTTATTCTCGCTGTACTCGTTTCTCTCGCGCTTGCAAACGTGACGTCACGTGCGCAAGAGCTCGATGCGAATGTTGTTGTTGTAATGGATGCTATTCCGGCCGATCTGCGTCAGGACTTACAGTCCATGGCCTCGGACGTAAAAAACTACCTGAACAACGAGCGCTATTCCGGACAGGAGTGGGAGGGTCTGCGTATCCCCGTCGACATCACGATCTACATCCTGAGTCGCAACGGCAACGATGTTTCTGCACGTCTAGGAATCGTTAGCAAGAGGCTCGTGAACAATCAGGCAGGAACGGGCGGCGCAATGCTGCGTGTGCTCGATTCGGATTGGCAGTTTAAATGGACGTTTAATCCGACGCTTACCTATCAGCCGACGCGATACGAGTCATTCGTAAGTGTGCTCGACTTCTATATGATAGTGGCCATCGGACTCGACATGGACACGTACGACGATGTTGGCGGCAGCAACATGTTCAGTGTTGCGAAGCAGATAGCACAACTGGGTAATGCACAGGGTGTGAAGGGGTTCAAGACTTTTTCTCAGCCTGGTGAATTCACGCGCATGGCGTTAATAAACGAGTTGACGGATTTGCGTTACGAGGGTTTGCGTCGGATATTCTTCGACTACCACGATGCGATAGATCTGTATGCAAAAGATGCAGCGAAAGGCCGTGTGCTAATAGCACAGGTCATCGGCGATCTAGCGAATTTCAAACGCACCAAACTCAGCAACCGTAGTGTATTACTTCAGGCATTCTTCGATGCAAAAAACATCGAGATCGCCGCCATCTTTCGAGGTCAGCGTGAATCGGAAGTCTGGAACGACTTACGATTTCTTGACGGAAGCAATACAACTGCGTACGAGCAGGCTCGGCTAGGTAATAAATAACATGACGGAAGTCGAACTACGTCACGAACGCTTCATGCGCATGGCGCTCGAAGAGGCTCGCATGGCGGCTGACGACGGCGACATTCCGGTTGGATGTGTGATCGTTAAAGGCGACGAAGTAATCGCTCGTGCAGGCAACGACATCCAACGCAGTGGCGACCCAACACGTCACGCAGAACACGTTGCAATCATCGAAGCCGTCCGCTCCGTCGGCGAAAAATTCCTAAACGACTGCACACTCTACGTTACGCTCGAACCGTGTGCCATGTGCGCAGGTGCGATGGTCCTCGCACGTATACCAACGGTTGTGTACGGTGCTGCGGACGAAAAAACTGGTGCTGCACGTAGTCTCTTCGAAATTCTCGACGATCCTCGACTCAATCACCGCTGTGTTGTGCGCACCGGCGTGCTTGCACAAGAGTCATCAGAACTGTTAACAAAATTTTTCGGCACGCTGCGCACGAAGCAAGGCGCGATTGAAGTAGATAAATCTGTTGAAGTAGATAAATCTGTTGGCGATTCAAACGCAAAGCCCCCTTCGGAAGACCCTTATCATAAACCCACAGCGATACATCCGCTAATGCTCGTGCCGACGCCTATTGGCAATGTCGAAGACATTACGGTTAGGGGGCTCAAGGCGCTAAAGGAAGCAGAAGTAATAGTGTGTGAGGATACGAGGCACACGGGGTCGCTGCTAAAACGATATGGAATTCACGCGCCGCGACTGATAAGTAACCACGAACACAACGAGCGAGAACGTGCCGAAGAAATCGTGAAGCTCATACAAGGTGGCAAGCGTGTTGTGCTTGTGTCTGATGCCGGCATTCCGGGAATACATGATCCCGGGAATCGTGCTGTAAGTGCATGTATTTCCTCGGGAGTTGGTGTTGTGTCCTTGCCCGGTGCATCTGCCGGAATTACAGCTGTCGTGGCAAGTGGTCTGCCGACCGACGCGTTGTATTTTGGTGGCTTCCCTCCGCAGAAGAAAGGGCGCGCCGCATGGATTGAACGCGTTCTGCGCGAACAAGCCACGATTATTCTGTACGAGTCGCCGCATCGCCTGCTCTCGTTGCTCGAAAGTATTGCCGATGTCGGTGGCGCGACACGTCCGGTCGTTGTTGCGCGCGAGCTGACGAAAATCCATGAAGAATATATCCGTGGCACTGCAGCAGATGTATTGGCGGTTGTAACGAAGCGCGGCGGTGTAAAAGGTGAGTGTGTGGTAATGGTTGGTGGTGCAGATGTGGCTTACACAACACGTACGGGTATGGATTACAAATCGCGTGATGGTTCGGAGGCTTGATGTTCGTATCGTTCGAAGGCATAGACGGAAGCGGCAAGTCCACGCAACTCACACTCCTGCGCACATGGATCGAAGACCGCGGCATTCGCTGCATCACAGTGCGCGAACCGGGTGCAACGGCGCTGAGCGAATCTATCCGCGAAATCCTGTTGTCGAATAAACAGAGCGTTACACCCACAGCAGAACTCCTGCTTTTTAGCGCCGCTCGGGCGCAACTCGTCGAAAAAGTCATTAGGCCCGCTCTCGACAAAGACGAGGTGGTGCTTTGCGACCGCTATGTCGACTCTACGACGGCGTATCAGGGGTATGGACGTATGCTCGATATGGAGCAGGTTCGGGTATGTAACAGCCTCGCAACACGTGGTGTCTTGCCCAAGCTAACCTTCTTCATAGACGTGGCTTACGACGAAGCGCAACAGAGAATGCACTTTACGACAACGCATGGCGAGCCGGACAGAATGGAGCGGTCGGGACGCGACTTCTTCGAACGGGTCCGCGAGGGGTACCACACCATTGCTCGTCTCGAGCCCGAGCGTTTCAGGATAGTTGATGGGATGCGAGACAGAGACACAATCCACAACGACATACTACGTATTTTCGAAGCCTTCGTCTAACACGGCAGCCTAGTCTGTCTAAGAAGTCCTCTAATACGTACGTCTTCGTTTAATCAGGAATGAATTTGATGCAGAAACTCACCACACGTTTTGTAACGCTGACACTGACGACCGCGTTGGTTGTTGTGACGTCGCTTTATGCTGGCGAAAACAAGCGCTCGATAGACGCTCGCCAAATTTTAACTGCATCGCCATCGAAAGACGCGAGCGTACAGGCAACAGCGTTTTCGAAGCCCCTTAACCTGCAACGCGTTGCTGCCGAACAGCTTTTTGCGGAGCGTCTAGCGGAGCTGCAGTTCACAAACTTCCCACTGCCGGGACGTCCGGACGGAACGCTCAACCTGCGTCGCACACGCGACGTAATTGATGCAAGTTCAGAGATTTACGTTGGCACGAAGAACGGACCCAAGCGCATCACGCTACGTCCGGTAACCTCGTACATCGGCACACTTAACGACGACGCCAACACACGCGTAAGTCTGCACTACAGCACAGACGACCTCACAGGCATCATAGACATGGCCGATGGTTCACGTTTAGTAATTGGCCGCGATGGCAATGCCAGCGTAAGCGCAGTACCACATGCAATTACTGTTGAAGGGTCTGTTGAAGGGGGCTCTCTTCTTAAGAATTTTACGTGTGGTGTAGAAGATTCACCGGTTACGATAGAAACACTCGAACGCGCATCAAAAAACGGCCAGGTAGAAGTCGTTCAGAATGGCTACTTAAAGCAGATGCGCATTGCACTTGAAATAAAGGAAGACATCGACAGCGTAATGAAGCGCCGTGGCATGAACGACGAACAGATATTGCAATACTTCGTCAAGGTTTGGGCTGCTGTGTCGCAAGTGTATGAGCAAGAGCTTAATGCTACAGTGTTGCTTAGCTACGTGATGAAGTATTCAACAGACGATCCGAGCCCATATACCGGGAATGGATTCAACCCAAGCGAATTGCTCGGTCAGTTCTCAACCGAATGGCGGCAGCGTGCACAGCCGCAACGGACACTCGCACACCTATTGGCACTCATACGTCCAATCGGTGGCTCGTACGTTGGTGGCATCGCCTACGGCGGAAACATGAGCTCCAACCTGTGCAATCCAACGAGTCAGAACGGCTCGTACAGCGTTAGTACTGTTTACACAAATGCAACCGATGTTCCTGGTATGCCAACGCGTGCGAACGGATTTGTGTGGGACATTTTTGTAATTGCACACGAGATGGGGCATAACGTTGGTGCAAACCACACGCACAATTGCTCATGGAATCCGCCGGTCGATACCTGCCAACTCGGACCCAGCATCGACGGCACCGATGGTTGTGTAAATAATCCAAGTATGCGACGTCCACGCGCCGGTACGATCATGAGCTACTGTCACCTCGTGAACGGCTCAACAACTCCGCTTACGTTCGGAACTCGCCCAGCCGAACGAATGGCAGAATGGATTGCATCTAGTTCCTGCATTACAGCACCGGGTGCACCAATGGTGCGCATTACCTATCCTCGTGGGTCAGAGGAATGGAATTCAGGAGATAACGTAGACATCCTTTGGGTAAGTGAAGGTGTTGCGATGGTCAAACTCGAATTTTCGCCAGATGGCGGTGGCCAATGGACAGATATCGCTGGTCTTCTTCCTGCTGCAGATAAAAAATATACGTGGAGAGTACCTGCTGTTGGCACAACTAATCTCCTGATTCGCCTCAGCGATCAAGACAACGCTGCAGTAGCCGACACATCACTTGCAAAGTATGCAATCAAGGCACCTGTTCTACCGGCTGTTACGTTAATTAAGCCTGTTGGTGGTGAGCGCATTCGTGCTGGCTCTGTGTATACTATTACGTGGAATAGAACGGCAGACATTACAACTGTCACAGTCGATTTCGCACCAGATGGCGTAACGTTTGGCTCGCTGGTTGTCGATACAAATGCGACAAGTTATTCGTGGCGTGTACCAGAAATCACGACATCGAATGCTAAAATTCGAGTTAGGTCTTCGGCCAACCCTAACGTTACGTCAACTAGCGGCGACATAACAATTGGTTCGTCTAGGTTTGAACTTGTAAAGCCTCGCACAGGCGACACAATCTGCACGAAGTTCGATAACGGGTTTATCTGGTCCGCCGATTTCATCTCAAGAATCAAGATCAGATACATGGTTACAGGCAGCACGCTTAAGAATGCAATCTCTTCTATCACTGTACCCGTTGGACCAGGCTTTCTAATCTCGGCAGCTGGCTCGCAACTTAAGAACGAGCCAAGCGGCACTGCCATTGAGCTTCACATCATTAACGACGATGACGACTCTACACTCTTAGTCGTCACGGGTCTAGTTGCTGCTGACTGCGACAAGCCTAATTCTGTAGACGAAGATGCTGTCTCAGCATCCGACTTGTCGGTTGTTGGCGTCACACCAAGTCCGGCAAGTCAGAATGCAGTGCTAACGCTCACGACATCCAAACCAATGACGCTCGACATAGTGCTCGTAGATATGCAGGGCAACACAACAACGCTGCTTGGCAACGTGCGCATCGATGGCGCTGGCGTGCAGTATCTGAATCTGCCAGTACAGTCAGTTGCAAGTGGCGCTTACATGGTGTCAGTGCGCTCGGGCGGATTTGCAGCTTCGGTGCCACTACGCATAGCGCGATGAGGTCACTGCCCATGCAAGTGTCACGCTCGACGTCAACGAAATGAGCTTGCTAAACCGACTCATTGTCGCGACTCTCCCGCTCGTACCAAAAAGAATTATTAAAGCCGTGGCTCAGCGATACATCGCTGGGCCATTGCTCGATGATGCAGTACGTGTGTCGAAAAAGCTGATGTCCAGCGGCGCAACTTCAACCATCGACGTCCTCGGTGAATTCGTTACGTCGCGCGACCGTGCCGTCTACGAAACAGAGTCGTCGTCGCATGTGCTCGATGCCATTCATGAGCATTCGCTTGCATCGTACTTAAGCGTAAAACCATCGTCACTCGGACTCGATGTAGACGAAGAATTCGCGTATCAAAACATTTGGGGACTTGTTGCTAAGGGGCGCGAGAAGGGGCTTTTCGTGCGCATGGACATGGAGAACACGCCCTACACAGATCGCACACTCAACTTCTACCGCCGACTGCGTGCCGATGGCTTCGACAACATTGGCGTTGTAATCCAGGCGTACCTACATCGCTCCGAAGCTGACATTCGTTCTTTGCTACCCTACGCGCCTAGCGTCCGTCTTTGTAAAGGAATTTACGTCGAAGACGAAGCCCTTGCCATCAAAGACCCCGACGGCATTCGCGATAACTACAAAAAACTTCTACGACTTCTTGTCGATGGCGGTGCGAAAGCGCACATCGCCACACACGACGAAGCGTTAATCAAGGATGCAGAACAACTCGTTGCCGACCGACATCTCGACAAATCGAACTACGAATTTCAGATGTTGCTTGGCGTGCGCGACGACCGTCGCGACGACCTCATCCGCAAGGGTCACACTGTACGCATCTACGTGCCCTTTGGTGAAGACTGGTATGGCTATTCGACACGTCGTCTTAAAGAGAATCCACAAGTAGCGGGCTACGTTCTGAAGGCACTACTCAAAGGTAAATAGCAGTGTGCGTACGTTAGAGAACACGGCGCAAGATTTTTATAAAGCGTATGAAAACACTCCTAGTCATTTCAATTGTTTTTGCAAGCGTCATCGCGCTACTGCCTGGGTGTTCTACATCGCAAGGCAACACCGATACGACGCTCACCATTGGAACGTTCAACATGGAGTGGCTGGGCGATGGAGACGCCGACCAGAAGGTGCGCACGGACAAAGACTACTTGTCGATAGCGGACATCATCGTTAAGACCGAAGCCGATGTTATCGGCGTGCAAGAAATCGAAAATGACGCAGCGTTAAACAAAGTCCTTCGCTACCTCAAGGGCTACAAAGGCTTCGTAGCAGATGGTGGTACAAAGCAAAACGTAGGAGTTGTTTACAAAGAATATGTAGACGTCGAACAAGCAGGTTTGTATTGGCCTCTCGTCCTCGAAGAACGTGGCCGATTACGTCCCGGCCTTGTACTCCGCTGCAAAAAAGGCACCTTCGACTGGCTCATGATGATCGTCCATCTCAAGAGCTCGTCACGTTACGATTCAACAGCAGAGCTGCGCGATCGTGCACGCGTAATGCGCACAACACAGTCTTCGCTTCTTCAGACGTGGTCTGATTCTGTCCTTCTCGCCGGCACCGAGCGAGACTTCATGATCGTGGGCGACTTTAACGACTACCCCGGCAACCGCAAGCTCCCAACGCTCACGGCCCTCACCGACGACAACGATCTTCGGTTCTTAACTGCGCAAGTAAAGAGCTGTCGCATGCCAACGCTCACCACCATCGATCATATCGTGGTTTCTTCGGACGTTGCATCGCGCTTCATCAAAGAATCCGACCGCACCGAAAACTTTCGCGCCTTTCTGCCCCCTGACCTCGCAGAACGCGTCAGCGATCACTGTCCGGTGATCGTGCGGTTGAGGCTGAATTAAGTCTGAGTCATTAGTAGAGAAAATTATTTAGCAGTTTGTAGGGGTAGAATATATGGGCGCAATTGCGAACCGAGTGGGAATGGTAGGCATGGTGGTGCTGTCTATCTGGGCAGTGTTCCATCTCATATTCGAGTTGTCTTTTTCGCCACTTCACATGTTCGTCGGCGGTGCTTCCACGTCCGGGAGTACGCTAGAAGAAGCCGAGTCGTTAGGTCAGCTAGTTGCGAAGTATTCGGTAAAGGTCGAACGTTTTCCCGGAACCGATTCGATAGACGTACGCTTCGAGAGTGCTTGGGCGGAACTCGAAGGGGTGTACGATGGCTTGTTTTTCCCAACTGTTAGTAGAACTACACGATACATGGTTCGGATTGCAATCGAAGGTGGCGAAGCACGCTCTTACATCATTAAATGGGTTCTGGTGGAAACAGCTGGACTAGCACTTGGAATGAATACTAGTGCGCAATTGCATACTCTACACTCTGGCACTAATGAAATTCGCAGTCGAGAGAAATATTTTGTTTGTAAAGTAGTACCCTTCACTGATACAAGCACCACAACTTATTTGCCCGTTGGCAGGATTCGACTAACAAAAATTCCATACAAATACAAAGACCACCGTTCCATTTTTGGTTATCGTTTATAATCCGAATCTATCAATTAAGAGTCCGTCTATAGTTAGTTAGTGGGCTAGAAAGACGGGCATGTACGTAACGCCTAAGCAAACACCGTGACCTTGTTCGTCAGCTTCTCGCTGCGACCAAGCACTTGTAGTGCATTTGCGAAGAGGGTCTCGGAAGAGTCGCGTGGGGTGGCTTCTGCAACGCCGATGGAGACGGTTACGCTGAAGCGGCGTCCGTCTACTTCAATAATGCTGCTTGCAATTTTACCGCGGATGTTTTCTGTCCACATCTGCGCCTGCTGCGAGTTGTAGCCGATGAGGCCAATGGCAAGGAGGTTTTCGCCGAGGTGGGCGATAACGTCGTAGTCGCGAAGTTGCGCTTTAACTAAGTTTAAGACATGTGATAGAATGTGTTGCGATTGTTCGTTCGAGAGATCGGAAAGGGCGCGGGACGTATCGATGCGCACGAGGCAAACTGTGAGCGGCACCTGATAGTCTACAGCACGGGCGAATTCTTCGCGCATGCGCATGTCGAAGCCTGTGCGATTCATCGAGCCCGTTGCGTAGTCGAGTAACACACCGCCCTGCATCATTTCTGATGTGCGGAATTGTTCGATGAGTGTCCCTGCCTGTTCGCCTAGTGTCTCTGCAATGCTGATGTCTTGCTGCGTGAGTGTGCCTAGGTGATTGTCGAAGAAGAGTGCGCCGTACGTCATGGTAGTAGAGCGCAGTGGGATTGCTACGAACTGACCTTCGTCGAGGGGGAGTTCGGATGGACGCAAACAGATTTCGTTCGACGGACCATTTATAACGACTGTCTCGCCTTGCATGATGGCTGCACCCGTTACAGATGTAGCAAGGTCGACGCTATCACCCAATGCAATGCCGAAGTCTTCTAACTGCGAACGTAGATCTTGTATCGTCCATGCATTCGAGTACGCATCGAAGAGTACTGCACCAATGGTGCGGACATCAAGGCACGTAATAGTTGCATTGAGGAGCGCCTTTAGCAGATGCTCGATAGAGCTCGGCGAGCCCCCTACAAACGTTCTGAACTGTTGCAGAGCATTGAGTGTGAGCGACGATTGCAGGAGGTCGAATTTGCCGGTGTAGGACTGAACGAGTCCGGAGATGAGCTTCGTGAACTGACCGAAAAAGCCAACGGTGATGTCGGAGTATGCGTCTTCGACGAGCGAGTCGGCGCATAACACGCCAACGACCTTGCCACCGTAGTAGACGGGCACGCCAATGAAGGAGACGGTGCCTGCCGGACTCGAGTAGTAGGGCAAGAGGTCGAGCTCGGCGGCTGCACTTATTTCGGTAAGAATTTCTGGACGTCCCTCGATTGCGATCTGGCTGACTGCATCACGTCCGAGAGGAATTTTGCGCGCCTCTACAAATGCATCGGTTGCTTCTGTAATGCGCGCTTCGACCACGAGTTGTTGCTTCTCTGCATTCACCCAAAAGAAAGCCGCAGTGCGTGCATTCGTTGCAGAACGAATCACCATGAGTACACGATTCAACAACTGATCGAATTCCTTGCGAGGCTCATGTTGTCCACCCGGAACCTGATGATCTTCGTCTATAAACTCGTTTAACGATACATCCGGTTTGCGTCGGCGCGTTTCGCGCGGTTGCTGCGGAAGTGCAACACCTGTGTCGGCAAGAGAAGGTCCGTCGGTTGCAACCATCGGCTCTTCGACAGATGCACTTGCAGTTTCGATAAACGTTGTTGGCTCTTCGTGACGTGTGGTCGACGCGTCGGGTCGTGTGCCCGATACATCGTGATGCATCGCAGGCTCATCATAACGCGTTGGCAATTCTTCATAACGCGTTGGAAATTCTTCATAACGCGTTGGTAATTCTTCATAACGCGTTGGTAATTCTTCGTCGCGTGCCGGAGGCTCAACGTGTGGAGTTGGTGCAACTTCGTCCGCACTTGCCGATGCGGCCACACTCTGCGAATGATCTTCGACGAGTTCGATCGTAGGCTCAGGAGCGCGTGGTGCACGCGGACGTATTACAATCGTGTCGCCGTCGGGTGTGTCGATTGTTGTCGGTGCATCGGGCGCGAACGACGAAGGCACGGACTTTGGCGCACTCGGACCCGGCGTGTAATGTACAGGCGCAGTCGTCGCAGGAGGCTGCGTAGGTGCTTGGGCAGGTTGCTGTGCAGGACTCGGTGTCCGTTTTGCAAATGGTGCCGACACCGACTCTTCTTCGGAGTGTTGCGATTGCGTGCGTTCGCGTTCGATACGTGCACGAAGTTCTTCGGCGCGCTGACGTTCTCTGTTGTGAATCTGAAGTCCTTCGGGCTTCGAGCCTTCGGCGCGTGCAGTTGTGGACGATCCTTTTTTCTTTACGCCGACAACGCGTACCGCTGAGCTTTCATCGCCATCGCCAAATGTTTTGCCGAGCATCGATTCTGCTTCGGTCTGCTCATAACGTCGCTCATTACTACGATCATTGCCACGTTCATTGCCACGATCACCGCGTGGATCATTGCCACGGTCACCGCGTGGATCATTGCCACGATCACCGCGTGGTTCATT
>JAWXBR010000011.1:0-145695 GCA_034440235.1 bacterium | reverse complement strand
TGACGCACCTTGAGTTCGACATCAAATACATGCATGTGCACGGCAGCAAACGCAACGCCATGATGCTGACCGTGATTGACGTCAAGAGTCGGTACAATGTCGGATGGCTGCTGCAGTGGAGAATCGTGCGCGATCACTTTAAGACAACGGGTATCGAGCATGCCGCCGCTTCACACGACCGGCAATCCCAGAACAGAACGCGCACATCGAATCGTATCACAGCATCGTCGAGAGCGTTATCTGTCGTCAGTATGCCTTCACCGATCTGCACCATGCCAACGAAGTGCTCACACGCTGGGTAGAATTTTACAATCACAAGCGCATTCACAGCGGCACCGGATACCTGTCGCCTGCTGAGTACTTACGGAAGAACAACGTATCGTTGCCTCAACTTCTATCATCGACTGCACAACTCACAAACTTTTCTATCAACTGACAATCACGAGTCCCGCTACGAACAAACGGGGACTAGACCATTACCAACGTAAGTGTCAATTGTATCTTCGTTAGTATTAGGAATATCTGATTTACTCACCACACATTCACTTCGCGCTCAAGCTCGACGCCAAACTTCTCTAGCACACTTGCTTGAATATCTGTTGCAAGCTGTAGTATCTCTGCGCCTGTTGCATTGCCGTGGTTCACGAGCACAAGGGCTTGCTTGTCATGCACGCCTGCGTCGCCCCTTCTGTGCCCCTTCCACCCACATTGATCTATGAGCCATGCTGCGGCGAGTTTGTATGTGCCATTACTTTGCGGATATGCAGGCATGGTTGGGTACTCGCTCTTTAGAGCCTCGTGCAGATCGGCTGACACTACAGGGTTCTTGAAGAACGAACCTGCGTTTCCTATTTGTTTTGGGTCCGGCAGCTTGCGCGTGCGAACCTGCACGACCGCGCGGTATACATCGGCGATGCCGACGTCGGTCACGCCCATTGCTTCGAGCTCGTTCCATACATCAGCATACGTTGTATTGACGACGGGTTTCTTCGAAAGCCGGTATGTAACCGATGTTATAATCATACGATAGCGATACTTGTGCTTAAACACGCTGTCTCTGTAAGCGAATTCGCAGGAAGGGGCATCGAAACAGGTCTCGTCGAGCGTCTCTGTATCAAGAGCCACGAGCGAATCGAACACTGCGTTCTGCTCTACCCCATAGGCCCCAATGTTCTGCATGGGCGCAGCACCGACGGTCCCAGGAATGAGCGCAAGATTTTCGAGTCCGCCCCACCCTTGCTGCACGCACCACGTCACCACATCGTGCCACACCTCGCCAGCACCAAAGCGCACCCATACGTGGTCGGCATCCTCGCGCTCGATTGTGCGTTCGCGAATACGCATGAGTGCAACAGTCCCCTCGACGTCCCCGCTGAGTAACACATTCGAGCCACCGCCAAGAATTCTCGGAAACGGCTTTTTGCTAAACAAGGTTATAAGATCGGCAATACTCTCAACTGCGACGACGCGGTCGGCATTGGCTTGTATGCCAAACGTTGTGAACGGAGCGAGGTAGGGGTCGAATTCGAGCACTAGCGGATGATGATAACAGGTTGTGTAAATGTCGATCCGTTCGGCTCTTCGACAACGAGGGTGTAACGTCCGACAACACACGTGGTTACGTCCCACTCTAAGAGCGCTGGGATAGCCTTGGACCTTCGCAATGTGCGCCCCATGATGTCGACAAGGCTGATGGTTGCCCCTTCGAGGCCCCTTATCATAATGACCTCCGATGCAGAGGATGTTATCCAGAATAGGTTGGGTGCATTGAGGTCGATGTCGTCGCCGCTAAGATCATCATCTACACTTGTTACGGGCGGCGTCGACCAGATGTACGACAAACCATTGGCAGGTGCGTTGGCCTTCGATACCTGAAGATTGTTTCCGGCAAGTTGCGTAGAGAGTTGTGGAGCGTTCCAGTTGACATTTAATACATCCTTGACTACACGGACGTCGAGTCTGTCTGCACCACGAAGTCCGATGTTGACCTTGCGACTGACTGTGTCGGGAGTGATCGTGCCATAGTTCATAGTGATGCGACCTGTGCCCTCTTCCATTCGGACCTGGAACGTGAAGGAGCCGATGCCGGGACATGAATTGTCGGCACAAATTCTTGTTTCCATTTTTCGCCATTCTACAGACGCAACACGATTCGGCGCTTCGCCCGATACTTTCCACCATACGCCTGTTTCTGCAAGAGCTGAACTGTCGGCGAAGAATGGCATAGAGAAAGTCGATATGACGATGTCAGCAGGACTGAACGATTCGAGCGGTGGACTAAAACGATCGAACGCCGTGAGTCCGAAGACGAGATCGCCGCTGGGGAATACCTGCACACGTCCGGACTTCACAGCGCCAAACGTTAGTGCAAACGGCAGGTAGCGTACAACCGAACCGTTCGTGCCTATTCGCTCGGGACCAATAATTCGCTCGGCACCTGTGAGCGGTGCGTACGGTGCATTCGAGACTTGTAGGTTGTACGGACGCGCAATGAGCGGCGTTTTTCGTGGACGTTTCTCGAATACGACGGGAGCGTTGTTCTGCGGAGATCCAGACATCGTACTGCGTTCCGAAGGTGCCCACACATTTGTATCGATCGTACACGTCAGCTCGAAGTATCCACCAAATGGTTGCTCGCTGAACACCGTAACGCCATTCGTTGTAGTAGGCTTTGATGTTTTCTGTTGAGTACCAATATTTAACAATTCGATGTCATCGCCGGGAGCCAGTGAATACCTGCCGCCGCTGTCGACAGCAGAGATGGCAACAATCGACGATGTGTTCTCTGGCGAGGCTGCCTCTAATACAAATTTTAACTCGGGCACTGCTCCTGTTGCTGGTATCTCAACATCCATACGCACTGGTGTGAACTCGTATCCTAACGCATGCGGAACAATGGTATACGACCCATGCGGCCATTCCTGCGCGAACGCCTTGCCTTCAAGGAATTTGTCCCCTTCAACAGTAAGCACCTCTGAAAGATATGCGAGATTCTGTGATACGACGACAAAGTCAACAATGGTGCTGTCGACGACCGTTACGGAAAACTTCACTGGACGTACACGTACGACCTCGATGTCCTGCAGAACAAGATCGTCTGTAACAAGGAAGTCTGCGCTGTTCGCACCGTAGTTAATTGTGAAAGGTACAATTGCCCATCCACTTGGCAACACAACAGTGTAGATGCCATCGGCTAATCCCGTGAACTCAAACGAGCCGTCGGCCGATGTCAGACTAGTGGAGATTGGTCCAACAGCTCCGAGACCAACACCAGAAAATCCGACAAAGACAGTAATGTCTAACGATGTATTGGGTATTCCCATTTTTGTCGACTGGTCGATGAAGCGTCCGCGTAACACATTAGTCGCCAGTGGTACACGACCCCCAACACACGATGCCTGCTCTAACACAGAACGTATAATGCGTTTGTGACGCGGATGAAATTCTGCCTTAAGTCCACCACCGTCCGCGCGACGCTGATGACAGTAGCTCATGATTGTGCCGATGACGGGACGTGTTTGACCTGCACCAACACAATTCCCATATTCAGAAACAATGCAACTATCGAGCGGACCACCTGGCCATAGGCAACTCTGTGTGTGAACTCCTCCACACAGGTGACCAATCTCGTGAGCGAAGAGCGTCTGGTCCCACGCAAACGAATTCGGTGCATTCGCCAAATCGCCAACAAGGTCGCCCTGACAATAGGCCCTACCCTTTTCGCACACACCACCAATCGAAATCGCAACTCCACCCAACCCACCACGCATTGTCATTAACAATGCGATATCGCGCTGCACATCCGACATCGTGCTTTCATAGAGATTAGAAAACACACTAAGTAGCGTATACGATGTTGCATCGTCGGGGTAAGGGTCATCGGCGTCCTCCCACAAACGCACGTTGCTTGTTGTAATGCGCACGTTCACGTCGCGCTCATAGATTGCCGAGGTCATACCAATAACTTGCGCGATGTATGCAAGCGATTTATCACGATCCGATTCATTACGCCGGTAAAATTCATGGTCTGTTTCGACTGCAACCTGAAGGTCGAGCGTGTCTGTGCCTTGAACAGTCTCAGTAGACTTCTCGTGCATGAAGCGCATCACAGTGTTCGAGATTTTTTCATCGGCCACACTGCAAGGTTGAACTGTCGGCTCGTTACGTGTTACGAGTATTGCATTTGTCTGTAAGGGGCTAGAGGCAAGGGGTCCGCGTCGCACATTAAAACTCTCCGCACCCACACTAATACTGCCAATCATTCCGGACTTCGATACGGCCAATACAACAATGCTCATTGGCTCATTGGGCAGCGTGCCACGGTAGACCTTTACTGTCGACGGGTTGATGTTCACAGGTCCGGCCGTCGTCATTACCTGTATGCGCGAGCCCGGCGCAAATGCATCGCGTCGCTCGAGTTTCAACGCAACGTCACCTCGCGATGGAATCGTGAGCGTTACTTCGAGCGTGTCGGCCAATGCAATGTGCACAGAGCAAGCCAGCATCAGGACAATGAGTTTTATCATCAATGGTTTACCATAACTGTTTTTGCTATTGTTGCACCGTCTGTTTCAACGAGAAGTAAATAATGCCCCGATGCAAGCGCACTCACATCGAAGTATGCTGTTGTGCTGACCAGATGTCGCGAGGTGTTCGATGCGTTTGCTGTCGCTTTGAGAGCGCTAGGCGTTAGAACACCGCGACCCAGCATGTCGACAAGCCGCAGGCGAGCCCCTTCGGGGAGCCCCTTAACCGTGAGAGCGTCGGAAGCGGGTGACGGAGAGATGCGAATTGCATCGGCGCGTGACGAGCTATGACGTGAGCTAGCTTGTGCGCTGGCGTCTTCATCTACGCTTACAGCTGCGTTGAGCCATGTGTAGGTAAGACCTTCGACCGGGTGGTTCTCGTTGTGAAGAAGGAAACCCAAAACGTCCGAAGCATTACTCGTGGTCTCGGGCGTACTCCACGCAGAAATCTCAGATGCGAGTGCTCGCACGTCGAGCTTATCGCGACCTCGGAGACCGACATACACAGGTACGCTTTGATCGGCAGGATCTGCAACTCCGTACACCATGCGAATTATGCCACTGTGTTCTTCGATGTGCACCTGAAACGTGACTGTACCAACACCCTTACATGCGCTTCCAAAACCATCACATACTGCGAGTTTACGCCACTCCACACTTACCACACGATTTGGCGCCTCACCAGTGATCTTAAACCACACACCAGTGTTGTCGAGATCTGTACTGTCGATGGTGTATGGTGCAAAGAAACTCGGTGACATGACCGAAATAATGAAGTCGGCATTGGTGTACGACATTACGGGTGTTTCGTATGTACCGACGGGGTTCTGACCAAATACGAGGTCGCCACTTGGGTAGACGAAGACTTTTGAGCTACGCTCCGGACCGAAGCTTATGTCGAATGGAAGCGTTCGGGGTACAGGGTCGCCGGAGGCAAATGCATCCGGACCAATGATGCGTTCGGCACCGGCAACTGACTCGTATTTCTCTGTTGTAACAACGAGTTGGTACGGACGTGCGATGAGAGGAAACTGCCGTTCACGCTTTTCAAATATTACGGGGTATCCATTTCCCGCGAAAGCGAATTGCCTACTACTCGCACTTGGTACCCAGTCAGCTGTATCTATGATACAATCAGTTAAATAGTATGCGCTTGCGTGCAGGTTCTCAAACACAACCACCCCATTCGTACCTGTTGGACGCTTTGTGCCTGTACTATCGAGATAATGCATTATTTCTACCTCGTCGCCAACGGCAAGAGCGTACACTCCTTCATTGTTTATTGTAGAAATCGCAATAATTGGCGCCGTTGTATCTGGTGCTGTAGACGACGAGACGAACGAAACCTCTGCCGGTGGTCCGGACGCTGTTACGTCGACGTCGATATACAATGGTGTAAACCGACGTCCAACAGCATGCGGCACTATCGTATATGAACCGATAGGCACCGTTTGCACGTAAGGAACGCCAAGTGCGGCAAATATTCCAGGCACCGGGACAACCTCGACGAGTGCCTCTAGGTTCTGCGATACAAGTGTAATTGTGATGTCGGTTGCATCGCCACCCGTATTCAGCTCTAGCGAGACGGGACGTCCGCTCACTACATTGATGTCGTACTGAACGATGTTTTCAGAAACGATAATGTTTACACCTTGCTCTGCTGCATTAATAGTGATTGGTGTAATAGCCCATTCGTCAGGGAGTACAACAGTGTACACACCGTCTGACAACCCGGTAAACTCGAACGACCCATCTGCGCCCGTAGTTTTTATAGAATCTGGTCCGGGCGACACCGTGCCAATAAACAGATCGTTCTTGAATACACGAATGCGCAGTTCAGCCCCAGCAATTCCCGTCTGCGTAGTGTAATTGATAAGACGGCCACGCAGCACACTGTTCTTCGTTCCGCTGCGTGCACCGACACAAGTGGCGCGCTCGAGATACGAACGGACAACTTGCTTGTGACGCGGATGAAACTCCGCAACAATTCCGCCGCCTTCGAACTGCCGCAGATGACAGTAGCTCATTATGGTGCCGATAATCGGACGTGTCTGGTCGCCGCGCACACAGGTTCCACCTTCGGAGTTCACACAACTATCGATAGGCCCACCAGGCCAAAAACAATTCTGCGTATGAATGGCACCACAGACGTGTCCAATCTCATGAGCAAACAGCACCTGATCCCACGAATACTCGTTTGGTGCTTTAGCAAGATCACCGTTAAGGTCGCCGAAACAGTAGCTGCTACCAGACTCGCATATACCACCAATCGATTTCGCCACACCGCCAAGTCCGCCACGCATCGTCATATACACAGCCATATCGCGCTGCACATTCGACATCGTTGCCTCGTAATGCGCAACAAACGCTTCCAACAATTCGCCAGATGAACCCGATTCTGGGTAAGGGTCAGAAGGGTCTTCCCAGAGTCGCACGTTGCTTGTTGTTATGCGCACATTAAAGTCGCGCTCATAAATAGCAGAGGTTGCTCCCACGACCTGCGCTATGTAAGCCAGTGCTTTGTCGCGGTTCGATTCATTTTCTCGGAAAAATTGATTATCTGCTTCTACCGCTATCTGCATTTCCAGCGTTTCTGCATCCTGAACCCGCTCCGATGGTTTCTCGTGCATTATTCGCAACAACTCGGCTGGAAGCTTTTCTTCAACTACTGCGCATGGTCTTGGTTGAGCGTTGTTTACAGTTACGCTCGTCTTGCTCACACTTACGCTCGTCGCGCTTACAGTTGCGCTCGTCGCGCTTACATAGCGTGCATCGCGGTGCACATCGAAGCGTTCGGTCACCGCATCTATCGTCCCGACAACACCCGAACGCGAAACCGCGAGCACAACAATGCTCTTCGGTTCGTTGGGCAGCGAGCCGCGATACACTCTAACGGACGCAGGGTCTACCAGCACAACGCCACGAGGCGTCATTACCTGTATGCGCGAACCGGGTGCAAACGCGTCGTGTCGCTCGAGACGCAACGCGACGTTTCCTCGCGAAGGCACGTTCAGCGTGATGTCGAATGTCTCGGCAACTGCTACATGCAATGAGCATACTAGCATCAGGCAAATTATTTTTGTCATTATCGTGTTACCGTAACTGTTTTTATAATCGTGTTGTGTGCGGTTTCGACGAGGAGCAGGTATTGTCCGGAGCTAAGTGCACGGACATCTATCTGTGCAGTTGTGTTAAGTGCAGCGTACGTAAGTACTGTGCATCCAAGCATATCGACAAGACGAAGGCGAGCCCCTTGTGGGAGCCCCTTGACAACGAGTTCGTCCGATGCGGGTAAAGGACTGATGCGGATTGCATGTGCAAGTGCGCCATCTTGTGCACTGGCGTCGTTGTCTACACCAACGGCTGCGCTAAACCACGTGTAGGTAAGACCCGATACTGGTTTCGTGCTCTTGTTTAGAGGGATGTCGTTGCGATCGGCAAAGAAGGAAACCGTAGGAGGTGCACTCCAGTCATGTCCAACGTTCTGACCCGCAATGGCCCGTGCATCGAGTTGGTCTCGCCCACGCAAACCAATGGTGCAAGGAATGCTTAGCGACCCTACTTCGATCTCGCCAAACACCATGCGAATAATGCCTGTGTTTTCTTCGACGTGTACCTGAAATGAAAACGTGCCGATGTCGGTGCAGTTATTCGTTGATCTGCACAGCTTTAGCTTACGCCACTCGACAACGATCGTGCGGTTTGGAGCTTCACCTGAGATCTTCCACCAGACACCTGTCTCACTGAGTGCTGTACTGTCGGCCCCTAACCGCGTAGAAAATGTTGAGACAATAAAGTCCGCTTCCTCGTGAGAACCCCACGGCGCGATGTACCTACTCAACGTTCTCTGTCCAAACACAATATCGCCGCCGTGGTACACAAACATCTTTGAAGAACGTGTTGCACCGAAGTTCACTTCGAAAGGCAAATTGAGAATTGCAGGTAAACGTGTCGTGGGCATCTTCGGACCGATGATGCGCTCAGCACCTGTTAGTGGTGTATAGGTTTCGTTCGTAACTGCAAGCTGATACGGACGTGCAATGAGTGGCATCCTACGTTCACGTTTCTCGAACATTACGGGACTCGCATACCTTGCATCCGTCGAGATAGCACTTTCGCTCGTAGACACCCATACTAGCGTGTCGATAGTGCATTTCAACTCGTAGAAAATACTTGGCATGCCTTCGAAGACAGCAACACCATTCTTGCCCGTTGGCTTGTTTGCAACAATGGCATCTGCACCGAGTGACAACTCGATGTCATCTCCAACTTCAAGCGAACGCACACCACCATTGTTGATGCTCGAAATAGCTACGATTAGAGCAGTAGAGTCTGGTGATGTTGACGTAGATGTGAAACTCAGTTCAGGCATTGGCTCAGAATCTGTGACGTCGACGTCGAGATACAATGGTGTAAAGCGACGTCCGACTGCATGCGGTACCACAGTGTACGACCCTATTGGAAGCGATCTCGTAACACCTACACCCATTGCAGCAGCAGAACCTGGCACCGTAAGATTTTCCACGAGCGCTTCGATATTCTGCGAGACGATAATAAACGTTACATCTGACGAATCGCCGCCAGTAATAAGCTCTATTGTAACAGGTCGTCCCTTCGTTACAACGATATCACGTTGAACAACATCGTCGCCTATAATTACATTCACCCCTTGTTCTGCTGCAATGATGCTAACTGGCGTAACAGCCCACTCCATTGGCAGAACAACCGTATAAATGCCTTCAGACAATCCAGTAAACTCAAAAGACCCATCAACTGCGGTAATCTCTACGGTATCTATACCAAGTGGTAACGTCCCAAGAAAGATGTCGGTTTGAAACACACGTATGTGCAGCTCGGCACCATCTATTCCATTTTGCGTTGCCTTGTCGATAAGTCGTCCGCGCAACACATTGCTCTTCGCCGCAGCACGAGCACCTATACACGAGGCACGTTCTAGATATGCACGTACAACGTGCTTGTGTCGAGGATGAAACTCTGCAGCTATTCCGCCACCATCATTGCGACGCAAGTGACAATAACTCATAATCGTGCCAACGATCGCACGCAATTGCTCACTTTGCAAGCACTTTCCACCCTCCGACGTATAACAACTATCGAGCGGCCCTCCTGGCCAGAAACAGTTCTGCGTATGCACTGCACCGCAGACGTGCCCAATCTCATGTGCAAACAGAACCTGATCCCATGAATACGTATTTGGTGCATTTGCAAGATCTGAAACTAGATCGCCAAAGGCATAACTGCTCCCCGGCTCACAAATACCACCAATCGACTTCGCAACTCCACCCAATCCACCGCGAATGGTCATATATACTGCAATGTCACGAGGCACACTCGACATCGTAGCCTCGTAATGCTCTATAAAAGTAGTAAGTAACGAGTACGAGTTCCCATCTTCAGGGTAAGGGTCAGTAGAGTCTTCCCATAGTCGCACATTGGTGGTGGTGATACGTACGTTGAAATCGCGCTCGTATATCGCAGATGTCGCACCAATGACCTGTGCTATATAAGCAAGTGCGTTGTCGCGATTAAGATCGTTTTTTTGAAAAAATTGATAATCCGCCTCGACGGCTATCTGCATCTCGAGCATTTCATCGCCCTGCGATTGCTCTGTAGGCTTTTCGTGCATGAAGCGCATTACTTCGTTCGAGATCTTTTCGTCCTTTACTCCGCATGAGTTTGCGGTCACGTCATTATGCGTTACCGTTAAGGGGCTCGAAGCCATAGGGTCGCGTCGCACATTGTAAACTTCGGTACCCGATTGAATGCTGCCGATAAGGCTCCCCGACTTCGAAACAGCAAGTACCACAAAACTCTTCGGTTCATTTGGTAGCGAGCCGCGATACACTTTAACGGACGAAGGGTCTACCAGCACAATGCCTCGAGGCGTCATTACCTGTATGCGCGAGCCCGGTGCAAACGCGTCGTGTCTGTCGAGCGTTAGTGCCACACTACCGCGCGAGGGTACATCGAGCGTGATCGTAAACTTTTCTACTTTCTGAGCCCCTAACGCAGAGACCCCTACCAGGATGAGCACCAGTGCAACAACGAAGTCACGATACATAACACCCTCTACGAAAATTGTGTACGGCCGATGCGACAGCATCGGCAAACCACTTGGCAATTGCTTATGACCTACCTATGTCCGAGCATGTCCTCTGGCCTAACCCACTTATCAAAATCTTCTTCTGTCAGCAGCCCCAGCTCTAGCGCAGCAGCCTTTAACGTGAGTCCCATCTTGTGTGCATGTTTTGCAATCTTCGCTGCAGCATCGTATCCGATGTGGGGGTTGAGAGCCGTTACAAGCATGAGCGAATTGCGATTGTAGAATTCGAGTTTATCGAGATTTGCGACAATACCCTTGGCACAATGTTCATTGAACATCGTGCACGAGTCGGCAAGGAGTCGCGTGCTCTGCAAAAAGTTATAGATGATAAGAGGCTTGAACACATTCAGCTCGAAGTTGCCCGATGCGCCGCCAATATTAATTGCTACGTCGTTACCAAAGACCTGTGCACACACCATGGTCATGGCTTCGCTTTGCGTTGGGTTCACCTTGCCCGGCATAATCGACGAGCCTGGTTCGTTTTCGGGAAGGGAGATTTCGTTAAGGCCGCAACGCGGACCCGATGCCATCCAACGTATATCGTTTGCAATCTTCATGAGCGACGCGGCAAGGGTCTTCAGTGCACCATGTGCAAATACTAGTGCATCGTGTGCCGCAAGTGCTTCGAACTTATTTGGGGCAGATACAAAATGGAGTTCTGTGAGTTTTGCAATCTTCTTCGCCGACTTCACTGCAAAATCTTTGTGTGTGTTAAGTCCAGTCCCTACAGCCGTCCCTCCGAGCGCCAACTCTAGTATGCCCCCCATGGCATATTCTATTCTCTCGAGTCCGTTATCGAGCTGCTGCACATACCCCGAGAACTCCTGTCCGAGTGTTACCGGCGTTGCATCCATCAAATGGGTGCGTCCACTTTTAATAATATCGGCAAACTCAACTGCTTTACTATGCAGTGTATTGCGCAGTTCTTTTACAGCGGGCAGTAAACGTCGCGTAATCATCAACGCCGCTGCTATGTGCATTGCCGTCGGGAACGTATCGTTCGAACTCTGACTTTTATTTACATCGTCATTCGGATGAATCGGCTTCTTACTTCCGAGCACGCCTCCTGCAATCTCGATTGCACGATTCGAGATCACCTCGTTCACATTCATGTTTGTCTGTGTACCCGACCCCGTCTGCCAGACACGCAGCGGAAAATGTTCGTCGAGATTCCCTGCAATCACCTCATCGGCAGCCTTCGCAATTAGGTCTGCCTTTTCTTCACTCAATTCCCCCAGATCTGCATTCACGAGCGCCGCGGCCTTCTTCAGAATGGCCATCGCCTCGATCACCTCGCGTGGCATGCGCTCCTCACCAATCTCGAAGTGAATCAGCGACCGCGCAGTCTGCGCCCCATAATAAGCGGATGCGGGCACGGAAATCTCGCCCATGGTATCACGTTCGGTGCGAAGGGACATAGCTCTATCTAGAAGTGAGGGGTGTGCAAATCTAGTACGATTGGAACGGAGACAATAGGTTCAGGCGTACATTTGTTGACCATCAGCGACCGCTTAGTAAATCAAACGATTTGGAGATTTCATATGGAACTGACCGCAGTTCTTACACCAGCCGAAGAGGGTGGTTATATAGCCTTGAACCCAGAGACCGGCACTACAACACAAGGCGAAACACTCGACGAAGCGATTGCCAATCTTATAGAGGCAACCTCGCTCTATTTGTCGGAATTCCCGCTGCCCTTTGCGGGTCACTGATAGTTAGAACATTTTCCTAGTTCAATGTCATAACACAACATGTCGATGTCGACTGAGTAGGGTGGCTTTATCGGACCAGTCGTAGGTTACAAAATAGTTCTCATGCAGCATTCTTTCTTTTGAATGCGGTTACAGGAGGACGATAATTATGTTTACTGTGTGGTCGCTCGTTGTTGTACATGCGCAACCATTGATTGAAGATCACCTTGGCCTCCTCTATCGATGCAAACACTTCGGCATCGAGTACTTCTCGGCGGAATGTACCAACGAAACTCTCAGCATAACCGTTCTGCCATGGTTTTCCTGGATCGATGTAGGCTATTGTGATCTTCTGATCCAGCGCCCAATCTTTCACTACTCCTGCTATGAGGCCGCTGACTGCCATTGTCGCAGCGAATGTGCTTCGGTTTTCCGTACCGGCGAACCTGCTCGTCTAATATCGACTTCACATCCACGCCCTTAAAGGATCGGCTTGCTTGGATACATAGCCCATAGGATGTTGCCTCGTCCTTGATCAGAAAGGCCCGTACCTTTCTGCTATTCATCAGACAATCCTCGGCAAAATCCATACACCAGACGTCGTGTGTCTGTATTGCAATCGGCTCCACACGCTTGCGCGTGCGAATCTTCCTTGTGCGCCTGCGCCACTGTGCTGCATGACCTGCCAGCCGATACACGCGTTGCACTCGCCCTAGCGTATAGGGATGACCTTTCCAGATCATCCAGTCATGCACGAGACGCTTGCCCCATGCAGGGTGCTTGCTCACCACGTCGTCGATGATCGCTCGAATCGGCGCATCCTTCTCTGGCTGCCGACGCTTGTAGGTCATCATCGACCGCGATACATGCAGCAATGCACATGAACTCCGCTGGCCAAGCCCTCGACCCATGGCGTACTCCACTGCTTGGATTCTCTGTGGGACGCCTACCCGCGGATGCTCTTCGCATCCGCTTTGCTGCGATCTCTCGCCCTGATGATCTCAATCTCCAGATCGCGTTCGGCTACCAGTTTCTTCAGCCGTGCATTCTCCTGAACGATCCTCTTCAGCTCCGAGACTTGCGTCGGCTCCATCGTGCCGTATTTCGTGAACTCTTCGTTTACTGCCAAATGTAGATCGTGTGCTGCGACACTTTGTATTTCTTCGATGCCGTCTCTACACCCTGGGCGTGTGATTCCCGTACAATTGCGACGATCTGCTCGTCGCTATATCTGCTCTTCCTCATTAGTCCTACGTTGAGTACTCTGACTCAAGTTATCACTGGTCCGATTTTCTCAACCCACTCCAATGGACGCTCCACGGACTTCGCGAGCTTCCTTTGCTCTACAGATTGTGTCCATGGTGTTATTGGCACAGAGGGTTACTTGACACTAGTGCTATTTGAACGTATCTTGCTTTTGACATGAAGTAATCAGTAGTTTTTTGGTCAACCTATAGGGGAATAACAATTAAAACTTTTCTGATCGTTGCGACAATAATTGCCGCAATACTCACAGGGTCGGGCACATTGCACGGTCAGTGCTCTACGCAGATCCCGCCGAACTGTGTGTGTGCCGATGGGGATAAAATTCTTTACATAGATATTTGTCATGCCGGAGTAACTTATCAGGCTGATATAACTGTCTGCACGCAATACGCGACGACCGCCCCTATTGATAATCCATGTACTCCGGATTGTGTGGCAGGCCTCAATTCCATTACTTGGGTCAAAAAGATTTGCGTACCGCCGGACCTCAAAAATCTAGGCTTGTTAGCGATATATCAAGCTATTATTCGCGGTACGAATCTATGTTGCGCTAAAGGCAATTTCCTAAACGTCACGTTACCAAACTGTACTTATGGCACTAACTGCATTACGTCGGCAGACGCATACTGTCACATCCTCGCTCTTCCAAGGTGCTTGAAGAAAAACTATGTCACTGGCTGCTATGAGCAATGTAATGGCTGTAATGACTATTGCTTAGTTGAACGAAGGTATTGTATGACCACACCTACTACCTGCTGTAAGCAGATGCGCACGATTTGCAGCTACAACGACGATGATGTTTGCAATCAAGAATGCAACACTACAGGGCCTATATGTAAGGATTTAGATGACTCTGACGTTTGTTGTGATTAACGTACTGAGGCACCATGCAAATCCACATTATCATGCGCTGGAGTTGGTTGTTACTATCGACCATTGCGATTATAGCAATGCTTCAGGTGTCAGCGCAAGCTCAGGATCCAACCTATTGGTGGTCGTCATTTCGTAGCCCTCGACTTTACGATTATGTTATCACCAATCCTAAGTGGGGTACGATACTCTGTATAGAGCGCCAAGGTTGTTTTTCTGGAGTAGATCTCGACTCTCTGACTCCTCTCTTGAGCGTATCCGAGTTTGCGCACGTAGAGAGCGGCACCCGTGCTGCACTACTGAACAACGGCACGTTTATTATTGGTGGAGGACCTCTCACACCAACGACGTTAGGCAGAGCATACCTGTGGCGTACAGCGAGCGACTCACCCAGAATATTGACTAGTACTGACCTCGGAGGTCAGAACTTGAGTACCGGGTTCGGAATGTTCGATGCGTTCACGACATACGAACCTAATGGTATTCAAATACGCGATGCGTATTCTACCAATTCTGGAAGCACATGGTCTTATGCGCCTGCCCCTGACTCCACAGGAAAATGGGATTCATATGCTTATGACCGACAACGTGGATTCCGCGCGTATTCGCCAACGGCAAAGCAATGGTATTCGCTGGATATGCTGAATGCGACATGGAGCCCAGTAGACCTCCCTGGTGACATTGTTGATCTCCAATTCTTAAAGAATGGTGCTGCAGTAGGAGTCAGCGAGCAGTTCGAGATACGAACTGGAATCGCGTTGCGAAGTAGTGAAAACAATCCATGGCAATACATGCCAGAGCCAGTTCGTGCGGATGGAAAAGTCATTTCGTTCGGCCTGCCTCAGGACAACATCGGACCGATGATCCCTGTCGACGATTCAACCGTCGTCATCGCACTTGACAGTGGCGTCATAATCGTCACTGACGGCCATACGTACCGTACGTATTCACTCCCGGAGGTCCTTTACAATGCATCTGTCAATCCTTCTCCGACTCAAAGAGATGTAGAAGGCGACACGGTTCTGTTGGATTACAGATTCTCGGTCGGCCTAAATACACGCCAATACTGCGTTCGGCTGAATGTCCGTACTGGTCAGACACGAATTGCCGAGTTACGTGCCTCCGGCGTCCTCGACTTGCACTATGGTGCTGTGCAGTTGTATGATCACGAGAGAAGCGGATTGATATATGAGTATAGCGATGCTCAGCGGGTGTTGATACCGCGTATGCGCGTTTATGACACGGCTGGTAACCCGCTGTCAGAAGCGAATCACGTCGCTGTTGTGAGTGACGCTGATACATTATGGACAGTAACGGATAGAGGGGCTATCATCAGCATTGCTTCAGGTAACGCCATCCGAATTCCGGTGACAGCGTCAATTCGTACGGGGCAAGCATCGTCGCAACATGTGTTGGACATTGGTTCGGAAGTACTGTTTGCTCATCCCGATGGTTTATTGGTGCGGGGAAACAACCTAGCCCTAGCGAACACCGACAGCGTACGCTATCTTATGTATGACACCGTTTCGGCTGTGGAGTGGAGTAGTCGAGATGTATTGTGGGCTGGATGGAAGGTTTTGCACAGGTCCGTTGACATGGGCAGGAATTGGTTAGACGTCAGTATCGATCCTGGGGTCAGAGACAGCCGTAGTGCAATTTCATCGATCGTGGATGTCCCTGGCGGACCATTAGTCATGGGGTCTCGCGGCTATGTTGTGCGTGAGAACGACGAACCTGTCGACACGGTTCACGGTGGTATAATCCTATCGAAGGACAATGGCCTCACATGGTCAGCTGTGCCAGTTCCGGTTCAAGGATTATGGATAGAGCGTGTGACGTTATTGAAGGGTGGATCTCTCTTTGCATGGGTCGCAGACATGGCTGCGGATGTGGAAACTGGTTCTGGTATGGGAAGGACGTATCGGCATAATGATTGGAATCTAATAGTATCCAATGACACCGGTCGGACGTGGCGCACATCCTTCAGCTTGTCATTTTCTGAGAGCTCTGCTACACCTGCGGCATGGTCGATCGTCAGTAACTCGTCTGGCGACGTGGCGATATCTACCCCATCGCAAGTATTCTTGTCATCTGATTTAGGTCGTACATGGTCTGAGGAACTGTCGTTACCATTTAATATTAGTGTTGGTGGTATTGCATACGACGGCAGTGGGCAGTTATGGGTTGGCACCAACCGCGGTATTTTCGGTATTGGTAAAACGACGTCAGTGTCGGGAGAAGTGCAGATCGTTCCGACGTTTGGAGCGTGGGCGTCACCCAATCCTTTTATTGACGAGTTTATAATACGCGTACGCAACCTCCATCAACGGAAAGTGCCGATCAGTATGTTGAAAATTGTTGACGTCAATGGTCGCGTCGTGCGTGACTTTCTTAGCGAGGTGCGCTCAACTACAGGGTCCGACCTCGACATACACACATCGTTGTCAACGGAACCCGCCGGTATATACCTACTTGTGTTCGATCAAGGACAAGCAGTCCGGTCCTGGCCAATGATCAAGGTTCAGCAATGACTAACAATTCCCTAGACTCATAGCATAGAACGTCCATATCCAGCATGTCGCCAAAGACATCTCGCTTGAGTGCTGTAACCGGGACGGCGCCCGTCCTTATGTAGAATTCACGCGAAGCATTAGCAGCGACGACGACAACGTACATGCGTCCATTTGCCGTAGCTCGCATTGCATCCATCGACCACTTCAGCAGCGCATTACCTATCCCCTTGCGCTGGTGTGACGGGTGTACGTAGAGCGATCGAAGCTCCCCATACGATTCGAGTCCAGCGTGTCTGCATTGCGATACGACAGCAAAGCCCAACAGCTCATCTTGATCATTGTAAGCAAATCCGTATTTGGCTTTTGGATTTGGGTATTTGCTCCATCCTTCCTCGAATGCCGCTACAGTACACTTTGAAAGAGCTTCGTCAGATAACACATGGGCGTGTGCTTTGACGAATGAAGTGTGGTTGAGCTGAGCGATTCTCAACACATGCTCGGCACTTAAGTGCTCTACGATTGTGAAGTCAAAGGCGTACACTCTTATTGGTTCCCTACGCTTTCTTCTTCTTCGACGACTTCGCCCTAGCGTTGAAGCTGATTGCGAGTTCAATCCAATAGTTGAAATCTTTGTCGCTCTTCATGCCTGTGTCTTCGATGAGCACATAACCGGGCATCGGACGTTTTGTGAAGTCCATAGTGCGGCAACCGGTGCGTGCGATTGATTCGTCGTGCTTCTCTGGGTCGATGCGACACATCAACTCATCCTTGAGCACACCAACACACATTTTGTCGTTGTACATAAAAGTGAGTCCACCCATCATACGTTTCTCTTCGATGTTGGGTAGGTCGAGCAGCCGCTTGCGAATGCGCTGTGCAAGGTCTTCGTTGTAAGCCATAATCAGATACGCGTGGAGGTGGGTACGAACGCAATGCGAAAGTATAACAATCCTACTCGCGATGGTGCCGCGAGAAGATTCGATTTGTGCGTTCTGTTTTGGTGTGCCATGGGTTCATAATTTGACGCATTAACCGAAGATTGGAGTTATGTATGAAGTCAGTTCGCATAGTAGCCATCGTCCTCTTCGTGCTGTCAGTTGCCCCTTCTGCGCTTGCGCAGCCCCCTGTCAATCTCGGAGTGAATCTAGACGCACAGGGTGCGTTTGTGGATGTGGTAAAGCACACAAACAGGTATTCGGGTGCGACGTCGTTTGATGCCAATGGCTGGCCGCAGAGCGACTTTTCGCTTGTGCTGTTCGACGGACGTCCCGCGACGGAATGGACGCAGACGATCGACGACCCAGAAGTGTACCGGGTCGATTACAGCGGACGATATCTGGCGCACTTCACCGGTAGTGCAGATGTGGTCGCAACGGGCACTGCTGTTTCGGTCGAAAACATGCAGTACAACGCAGTCTCGAATATTTCTACGTTCGACCTTGTTGTTGGTGCTGCGAACAGTGCAAATCACGGCCTCGTGTTTTTGCAATTCTCGAATACGAAGGCACTTCCCGCTGGTGCTGCAAACTCGGGTATTACCAATTTGGTTGTACATCGTCCGGGTTACGACCGATTTGCCACGCAGACGTTTACCGACGCTTACCTCGCTCTATGCAAGGCCGCTGACTTTACGTGTTACAGATATTACAATGTGCAGAACATCTGGAGCGGCGAGCCAACGTACCCGACAGTGATGCAGTGGTCGATGCGCAAGACCAGAGCGTCCGCTTCGCAAGTGCCACTGGCCAGCCTTCAAGGTCGAGGCGAAGGGTGGAGCTGGGACATCATTGTAGAGCTTGCAAACATTCTGAAGAAGGACATCTGGATTAACATTCACATGTCGTGCGACTCGGGTTATGTAACGAGTCTCGCGAGAATGCTGCAGGATTCGCTAGACCCGTCAATTAACATTTATGTCGAAAACAGCAACGAAGTATGGAGTCCGACGCAGCTAACACACGGACCCTACAACGCCGCCGCCTCTGCCGCCCGCGGCATAACGTTCGACGAACAATACGCACATCGCACGGTGCAACTGTCGCAGTGGTTCGGAATGGTGTTTGGTGCAAACGCAGTTAATAAACGTATTCGTGTTGTTCTGGCCGGACAACATGCATATCATGGAAGAAGTGATAATCACCTTCGTTACATAGACCGCGTATTTGGTTTGCCCCGCAACTTCATCTACGCAACAAGCACGGCCCTCTACCACGGCTCTACGCGGGCCGACAACCCAGACCCGTTACAGATTAACGAAGGCATGATTGAAGACATTACTGCGCAGCTAACAAATACATCGCTATCGACCTATCGGCGCAACCACACCAACAAAGCAAAACAGTGGAATCTCGTAGGGGGCTGTACTTCGTACGAAGGGGGCGCACACGTCCCGTTCGGACTCAACGCCAACCTCTCGGCCCAGATTTCATCGCACCGCACAGAGCGCATGCGCGACGTCGTCACATACAACTACCGCGAAGGCTGGCAAGCCCTCGACGGTGGCCTCGCCATGTACTTCACCCTCGTCTCCGGCTATAATCGCTACGGCTGCTGGGGCCTAACCGACGATTACACCAAACCCTACCGCAACTACAAAATGCACGCCGTGCAAGACCTCCTGGCAGGTCCGACAGATGTCGCCGACGACGCGAATTCGGGAGATGCAAACGCCGACGACGCGAATTCGGGAGATGCAACTGCAAACAATAATCATTCATCCACCATCTCAGCGTACATCGATCGTGATAAGCAGACACTCAACATTGCGATCGACAAGTCGATGATCAAACAAACACAGACCGTTGAGTTGTTTGATATGCTCGGACGCCGGGTGTATGCGGCGGACGTGTCGGGGTCATTAACACTCACCATACCGCTGCCGTTTATTGCTGAGGGTTTATACGTTTTGAAGTTGGGTGATTCAACCAGTGTGGTGTGGTAGCCTAGACTGCCATCATATCCCCCTTGCCGCGCCATTAGCGCGGCGCCCCTTTGCATAAGGAACCTATCAGGAACATCGGAGTTTGTTCCCAGTTGACGGCTTGCGTACCACCTGACACACCAGGATGTATATTGGACGCTGACAATGGTACGTCAGTACCCAAACGCAATTCTGAGGTAGATTCTACGCAGAAGGAACACCATGCTTCACAGTACGCCAGCGTACGAAGTACGTTCACTTGAGAATTTTGCCCATAGGCATAATCAGGCGCAAGCCCTTGCCCACTTTGGAAACTGGGAACTAAATTTTGCTACGGGGTTAGCTCACTGGTCGGATGAAACGTGCCGCATTTACGGCCTAAACATCGAAGATGACCAGCATACGTTCGAATTCTGGAAGTCATTTATACATCCAGACGATCTAGACTGTGTTCTTGAAGAGGTTGCTGCTGCAAATGCAACGATGGCTGACGCTGATTTTCGGCACAGAGTTTTGCGAAAAGACGGCACGATTCGGCATGTTCATTGTCTCACGAACTTTGAGTTTGATAGCACTGGCAAACCGGTCGGAGTGTATGGCGTGGTACACGACATCACAGACAGCGTGAAATCTCTTGATCGACTTGAGAAGTCGCGAAAGCAATACCAGGATATGTTCGACTTTAGCCCGATTCCGATGTGGGTAAGTGAACTAGACAGCCTGCGCATGGTCGACGTGAACCAAGCTGCTCTTGACACCTATGGCTATAGTCGTGAAGAATTTCTTGCACTGACGGCTAGGGACATTAGACGTCCGGAAGAATTATCTGTCCTTGAGAATGCCATTGCAAAAATGAAGGCACTCGGAGACGTACCACTCGATGGTATCTATCGTCACACTCGAAAAGACGGTACGATCATGGTTGTGGAGGCTCGAGCGAGACAGATTGTCTTTAATAAAGAGCCCTGTGCGCTCATTGCTGCAACTGACATCACCGAGCGTACGAAGTACATCGACACAGTAGAGAGACAGAACCAGGCGCTGCGCGACATCACATGGATGCAGTCGCACGTTGTCCGCGCTCCTCTTGCGCGCATGATGACCCTTGTTGAACTCATTGGCGCAGAATATCCCACGCAGTATCCTGACATGGTCTATATGCAGGAACTGACAGCATCGGGAATTGAACTCGATGCCGTCATTCGTACTATTGTAGAGCGCACAAACGAGATTACCGACGGACATAAGAACTGTGTGGACAAATCCTTAGGTTAGGATTATGGGTACAACAGATTACGAAATCTTGCTTGTCGACGACGATGAGATTTGTTTGATGGTGTGTGAACGCTTTCTGCAGATTACGGGCTCACATGCACTCATAACGAAGGTTGTTAACGGGCGTGATGCGCTTCGTCATCTCCTTCGCGATAATCCTACGCGCAACATCCTAGTACTACTCGATTTGAATATGCCCATCATGAACGGATGGGAATTTCTCGATTGCCTTAAGTGCATCCAAATGTTTAGCAATGTGCGTGTCGTTATTATTTCGTCATCGATCGATGCTGCTGATGTAAAAAAATCGCACACCTATCCCATGGTCGCACGATACATCGAAAAGCCGACTGGTATAAAAACGTTTACAGAGTTGATGAACGATCCAGAGCTGGAGCAGTTTTTTGAATAGTGCGTTGAGCGTACGGAACGCTTTAAGCATACAGGAAGCTTCGTGCATTCGAGACACTTCGAGCTTCAAAGATTGGCAGACTTGAACGTATCTCCCTGCTTCACGTCTCCGGTTTCCCATCCGCGTTTGAACCAGTACATGCGTTGTGCTGAAGTGCCGTGTGTAAAGGCATCGGGCGTTACTCTGCCTGTTGACTGACGCTGCAACCTGTCATCACCGATGGCACTGGCTGCGTTCAGCGCTTCTTCGACATCGCCCGGCTCGAGAATTTGTGTGCGCTTCTGCGTGTGATGCGCCCACAGGCCGGCGAAGAAGTCCGCCTGAAGTTCGAGCATTACTGAGTAACGATTATACTCTTTTTCTGAGACTTGTTGGCGCATCCGCTGGACCTTTTCCGCAGTGCCCAGAAGTTGCTGCACATGGTGTCCGACCTCGTGTGCAACGACATACGCCATCGCAAAATCTCCCGGTGCCCTGTACTTATCTTGTAGTTCCTGATAAAACGACAGATCTATGTAAAGTTTATGATCTAAGGGGCAATAGAAGGGTCCCGTTGCCGAACTCGCACCACCACACCCCGACCGAACGCTCTCGCGATACAACACAAGTACGGGCTCTTCATAACGCTGCCCATTCTGTGAGAAGATTGCTTTCCAAACATCTTCTGTCTCCGCCAGCACCACCTTCACAAATTCCGCCCGTTTGTCATCTTCCGCTTTTTCCGCGGGCGAAAGTTGAACCTGACTTTGCTGTGTAAGGTTGGGAAGCTGCGAAGGATCAATATCTCCTCCGCCAAGTAGACTGAACAGCAGGTACACAATCACACCTACGACACCTCCACCAGCCGCTAGGCCGCCACCCGACAGACCTCTGCGGTCGTCAACGTTTGAACTGCCGCGCCTGCCTAACCATTTCATATCGGTCAATCGTTTTTAGGAAAGACCGACAACTCCGAAGCGCTGCATCATGTTTCATAGAGACAGAACGTGGCCGTTGTGACCAGGATTAATCTTGCTGTCATAACTCAGCGGTCGAGTGACATTACCTAACTAATGCCCCGCTCAATCGCATGGCTTCTGTGGCTGCGACGAGGGTTTCGTATTCGATGCGCGCGAGGCGCTCCCCTATTTCGAATAATGTGAGCTGGGTCTGACGTACTTCGATGTCGCGGATGGTGCCAAGACGAAGTTTCTCGAGCGCGACCTCTGCGTTGCGTTGTGCGGCTATAAATGAGGCACGTTCGAGGGTTTGCAGTGTTATGCCTTGCTCGTAACGTGCGTATGCCTGACTTAACCGTGCGCGTGTTTGCAGACGCATGTCGTCGAGTGTTAGGCGTTTGCTTTCGAGGTCGACGCGTGCAACGTCTGAACGATACTTGTCTGAAAAGCCGTTAAACAAATTCCACGTTCCGGTGAAGCCTACATTCCAACCGTTTGTGCGGTTCTCGAGAATGAAGCCGGCGTCGGTGTTGTTGTTGGTGTATTGGTACTGACCATTAAGTGCTACGCGGGGCATGTAGGCAGCATCTGCCATACGGACCGATGCCGATGCAACTTCGATGTCACGCTCTGCAGCGAGCACTTCGGGGTTGCGTGCATCTGCAGCACGTTCGAGTGAATCGAGCAATGGCAATGAGGGAACAACGAACGCAGTGTCTATGGCAAGGGGCTGCCTGGACTGTCTTCCGAGCATTGCGTTAAGGGATGTCGACGTTGTTGCAAGGTCGGTACGCGAGCGCACGAGCATTGCTTGTATGGTGTTGCGGTCGATCTCTGCTTGCGACACGTCGGTGCCGGCAACAGCACCCGCATCGCGACTGCGCGAAAGAATTTGGAACCGACGTTCTGCGATGTCGAGCGTGGTGGTTGCGCGTTCGATAGATCTGCGAGTAGCGACGATTGCGCCGTAGGAACTGATGACGTCGGCGACGGTGAAGGACATTCTGCTACGGACACGTTCGTATTCGGCACGCGACTGACTGTTTACTCTGTCTCTCTCGGCGAACATGCTCAGGCCATCGAAAACGGTCCATGACAGCGTTGCATTTGCATTAAAGTTCGTAAAGCCAACGCCTGTGCGCTCTGTATTAACACCCGACACAGTCTTTTGCGAGAGGTCGTTGCTTCCACGGGCACCCGTTGCATTTAGGTTGAGCGTTGGCAGAAATGGAGCGTACTGCGAACCCTGCATGAGAGCGGCGGACGAAGAGTCTAGCCGTGCCGTGCGGATGCTGTAGTTGCGCTGTATCGATATGCCAACGGCATCATCCATACTGAGAATTTCTTGCGCACTCGAAGTAGGCGCGAACAGCAAAGCACCTATTGTAACTAAAATTATTATTGCACGACTGATTGCAGAATCTGAAACACCTGGTGTACCAGGATCTGGTGTTGTTGCCGCTGATTCGTGGGTGTGTGTTTTCTTGCGCTTGAGCTTCGACATGAGCACATACACCGTGGGGATGACGTACAGCGTTAGGAATGTAGCCAGAAGCAAGCCCCCTACAATTACGACCCCTAACCCGACACGACTGCCAGATGCTGCGCCGAGGGAGAGTGCGATGGGTAAGGCGCCGAGGATCATGGCGAGGGAGGTCATGAGGATCGGACGAAATCGGGTTGATGCGGAGTCGAGCGCAGCGTCGACGACAGAGAGTCCGGCTTCGCGCCTCTGGTTCGCAAACTCGACAATAAGAATTCCGTTTTTCGTGACGAGTCCGATTAACACAATTGCACCAATCTCCGAGAAGATGTTAAGGGTCTCGCCGCCGATCCATAACGAGAGCACTCCACCGGCTAGCGCAAGGGGCACGGTGAACATGATTGTAAACGGATCTACAAAACTTTCGAATTGTGCGGCAAGGATGAGGTACACAAATGCAAGTGCAATGAGGAAGGCGTAGACGAGGCTTGAGGAGCTTTCGGAGAAGTCGCGGGCTGGGCCCGTAAGTGCAGTAGTGTAGTGCGAAGGCAATGTCTCTGCTGCGATTTCTTGCATAGCCTTTACACCATCACCAATGGTTTTGCCCGGAGGAAGTCCGGCGGACACCGTAGCCGCAACCGAGCGATTAAATCGGAATAACTGCGGAGGTGTGCTTTGTTCTTTGAGCGTAACAAGACTACCAAGCGAAATCATACTGCCGTCTTGTGAGCGCACTTGTAGGTCGCGCAACCGGTCTGGGGTGTTTCGCAAGTCACGTTGGAATTCGCCGATGACCTGGTATTGTTTTCCTGCACGGACAAAAAATCCATAACGCTGTCCGGCAAGTCCAGCCTGCATGGCATCTGCAATGTCAAGCACCGAAACTCCGAGTTCGCGCGCACGTGCACGATCGATACTAACAGTGAGTTCTGGTTTTGTGAATTTCAGATTGACGTCTGCCATTGCAAGTGACGAGTGCTTCATGGCACGATCCATAAAGGCAGGCAACACTTCGCGTAACTCTGAAAGCTGACTCGCCATAATCACAAACTGCACGGGCTGTCCCGCACGTCCGCCCGTCGATACCGTTTGCTCGGGAATGATTGCCGTACGTACATCGGTGTTGGTGGACATTACCTTGCCAATGGCTTGTGCAATCTGCGTTTGTGTGCGTGTGCGCTGGTCTGGGTCTACAAGTGCGAGGCGTCCGAAGCCAGTGTTGCTCGCATTCGATTGGAACGAAGGTGACGTAACGGTCAGAAGCAATGCCTTCTCGGGTACAGCACGCGAGACGCGTGCCTGCATCGTGTCAATGATGACATCCATGCGATTGAAGCCCGTGCCCTCTGGTGCCGTAAGATTAATTGTCAAAAGGCTGCGGTCTTCGAGTGGAGCGAGTTCGCTTTTTAGTTGCGAGCCAATAACAATCGTAAGCACAATCGAAGCGACCATTGCAAGTACTGCAATGATGGGGCGCTTTATGAGCGACGAAAGCGTGCGTGCGTATGTGCTGTTCATCCACACGAAAAAGGGTTCTGTAACTCGCATGAGCCACGATTGTTTTTCTGTGTGACGCAGTAGCTTAACACTCATCATGGGAGTGAGTGTTAACGAAACGAATGCAGATACAAGAACCGATGTTGCTACAACAACGCCAAATTCTCTGAAGAGACGTCCAGTCAGACCTGGCAGAAAAATCACCGGAATAAACACAACTGCAAGCGTAATGGTTGTAGAGATAACGGCGAAGTAAATCTCCGAAGCCCCCTTCTCGCCCGCTTCCATGGGTGACTCGCCTTCTTCGATGCGACGGAAAATGTTTTCCATTACAACAATGGCATCGTCTACAACAAGTCCGGTAGCTAGCACAATGCCCAGCAGCGTAAGAATGTTAATCGAGAAGCCACACACCCACATGAAGAAGAACGTGGAGATTAACGAGACAGGAATTGCAACAACGGGAATGATGGTTGCGCGCCACGATCGAAGAAAGAGGAAGATGATGAGGACAACAAGTCCAAACGCAATGGCAAGAGTCTCTTCGACTTCGAGAATTGCGCGACGAATAAACTTTGTGTTATCGAACGCTATGTCGAGTGTGATGTCCTTGGGTGCTGTTTGCTTTAACGCTTCGTACCGACGATAGAATTCATCTGCAATGTCAACCTGATTTGCGCCGGGTTGCGGTGTGACGGCAAGTCCGGCCATTGCAACACCATCGCGTTTAAGAATGGTGCGTTCGTTTTCTGCGCCGAGATACACACGTGCGACGTCGCGTACACGCACGGTCGAGCCAGCGCCAGAGCGGAGGATGAGGTTCGAGAATTCCTCGACGGACGACATGCGTCCGATCGTTCGGACGGAAAGCTCTGTGGACGTGCCCTCGAGGCGTCCCGCTGGCAGATCGACGTTCTCGCGTTGTAAAGACTGACGCACATCGGTCGTGGTGAGGCGGTACGACGCAAGCTTCGACGGGTCGAGCACGAGGCGCATGGCATACTTGCGTTCACCCCAGATCATGATGTTGCCTACACCTTCAATGGTCTGCATGCGGTCCTTCAGGACGTTTGCAGCGAAGTCGCTGAGAGCGTTTAACGGACGCACATCGCTCTGCACAGTCATTACGATGATAAAGCTGTTTGCATCGGCCTTCGCAACTACAGGCGGGTCTACATCAGGAGGCAGATTACGTTTCGAACGTTCTACGCGGTCGCGTACATCGTTCGCTGCGGCTTCTAGATCTTCACCTAGTTGAAATTCAACTGTTATAGTAGAACGTCCGTCCGATGACTGCGACGTGAGCGAACGAATACCATCGATGCCGTTAATCGATTCTTCGAGCACAAGTGTTATCTGCGACTCTATAACGTCTGCGTTTGCACCCGGGTAGGTAGTAGTAACGGAAATATTCGGCGGGTCGACGTTCGGGAATTGTCGAACGCCGAGAAACAGATAGCCAACAACACCGAGCAGAACGATAAGCGTACTCAGCACGATGCTGAGTACGGGACGGTGGATGGTGAGGGTGCTGAGGTTCAACGGACCTCCGCATTCACCGGCATGTTTTTCTTGACCATCAACAAGCCGCTTGTAAGCACGGTGTCGCCAGCATGTACGCCACTTGTAACGCGCACATGCGACGGAGTGCGTCCGCCCAATTCAATCTTGGTTGGCTGCACCTTTCCGTTGCGCACAATAAGTACCGATGCTCCTTCCATGTCCTGCACCACTGCTTCTGCAGGCACCATGAGTGCATCGTTGACATTCGACAGTGTAAGTTTTACGTCGGCAAACATTCCCGGAATCATTGCAGCATCCGACTTTCCGTGTGCAATGCGCGCACGCACGCGTACTGCGCGTGATGCAGCGTCGACACCGGGTTCGAGAGCGTAGATCGTTGCCACTTGTTGCTCGTCTACACCACGTCCGCGTACAGTAAACGTAACCCTATCACCAACACGAATGCCTGCTGCATACCGCTCAGGAATTGTGTACTCGAGTTTTAATGTGTTGTCGTCGGCAAGTGTCGTAATGAGCGTCGATTGTGTTATCACTGCGCCTACACTCACTTCACGAAGTCCGGCGCGACCCGAAAACGCAGCACGTATTAATGTCTTCGCCATTTGCGCCTGCAGCTCTTCGATTTCTGCGCGGCGGATGTCGACCTGCGCGTCAATTACATCGAGTTCTTCCTGACTCACCCCGTCGATTTTTTTTAACGCCTCATAACGTTTCTGTTTGTCTGTATCGAGCACAAGCTGACGTCCGAGTTTTGAGAACCGCGCGCGCAATTCCGCATCGTCCATCTGTATAAGCACTTGCCCCTTGCGTACTCGCGCCCCTTCCTGAAATCCGATGCGCGTAATACGTCCGCCCACTTCGCTCCGTACCTCGATGCGCTCATTCGCCATTATCGATCCTGTTAGGGAAAGGGTCTCGGAAAAAGGGCTTGGGGTGATAACCACTGCAGAAACTTTCAGTGGTGCGCCTGAAGGTCCTCCTCCAGAAGGGCCTCCCCCAGGAGGTCCTTTTGAAGCGCCGCCCGCGCCACCTTGGGCACCGTCCTTGTTGCTCGTAACCAGCCTCAGCACTACGATGGCAGCAATGAGCACAGCAATAATTATCGTCCAGCGAACAATGCGTTTTCGTGTCATAGTGCGGGGTTAACGAAGAACTAGAAATAACCGTGTTTCAACACCAATTTTCATGATGTAAGCCCCAATGGGCAGGTTCAGCATTCTTGTGAGATGAGCACTAGGGAAATGAGCACCTGAGGGATGAGCATCGGTGCCCTGAAAGACTAGACGTCCAGCTAGGTCCATAACAACTACTGTCGCTCCATCGGACATCACAGTATTAGTTCGGTCTTTATTAGTTCGGTCTTTATTAGTTCGGTCTTTATTCGTTAGGTCTTTACTAGTTAGGTCGTTATTAGTGCGATCCTTCGATGAATCGTTGCGCTCGCTTTCGAAGGCATCATCGTCGACCGATGTGAGCGCGTCACGCGTAAGTGGTGCTAAAAAATCTGCGATATCTATTTCGACTGCTGCTGCGCCGTGAAAGCCATGCACACTACCATTAAAAATCCAAGAGCGATGCCGTGCAGATGTGTAGCCGAGGTTATCGAGACGCTTTTTTATGTTGCAGGAGCCGTGCACAAAGTAATAGTTGTCCGGAATGCCGAACGGATAACTCCATAAGCCCTTTGCGTACACGCATGACACGACGGGGTCGCCTGTCTGGTGATACTGATACATCGCAGGATCGTCCGCGCGTTCAATAAACGACGTGTCCGGAATTGCGCCGAACAGATTTACGACGGCAAGGATGCGTGGAGTTGCCGCATCGGCGTGAAGGGTGCCTGTGGTTGGGCCTAGGTCCGGACGTTTTCCGGCAACCCCAATGCCCGGCACATCTGCAAACGCTCGTGTACAACCGTAGCGTTCATTCTCTGAAATGTATGCGGCCTGCAATACAGTAATGCCTCCGGCGCTGGCGCCGCCGATAATCATTGACGACACGCTCACCGAGTCTAACGATGCACGTTTGACAAGAAATCTTGCAGCTCCGAACAGGTCCTGCGACGCTCTGTAGGCCGCACGTACGACCTCGGCAGTGTCGTAGGCGTAAGGGTTCGCCATGAGAGGAGGCGGATGAAAGCCTAACCGATAACTTATGGTTGCGGCCGCATATCCGCGCTGTGCGTATCCCTCGCATAACACGTCGAAGTCAGTCCTAGAGCCCCCTGTAAAGCCCCCTCCATGCACAAAAATGATAAGGGGCCGCCTCGGATTACCGTCGGCGTGGGGCTTCCAATAATTCAATCTCAGGGTATCCAACTTGCCCGCAAAGCCGGTGGCGGTTCCGTAGACGATGTCGCGCTCGACACGTGTGGCGTATTTTCGTTGCAGAAAATCCTGCGCCGAGACTTTGTCATACGAACAGGCAAGTGTCACGACGACGAGACACAAAGGAAGAGCAAGGGTTTTTATCATGTACAAGAAAATTAACCATTGATCATTGACATACTGCGACATACTGCCACATGACTGACTTTGCTTCACGTCACCTCGGACGTTCACAAGACGATCTTTCTTCCATGCTCGGTGTTGTGGGTGCATCCACACTCGATGCGCTGATCGACGAGACAATTCCTGCCGACATACGGCTGAAGAAGTCCCTCGACCTGCCCCCTGCCCTAACGGAAACGCAATTGCTAAAACATTTGCGTGCTGTTGGTGCGCGCAACAAAAATTGGCGCACGTACATCGGCATGGGTTACTACGACACGATTACTCCTGCTGTAATTCTGCGCAACGTTGTAGAGAATCCGGGATGGTACACACAGTACACGCCATACCAGGCCGAGATTTCGCAGGGTCGTCTCGAATCGTTGTTGAATTTTCAGACGATGATTATCGATCTCACAAAACTCGAGATCACAAATGCGTCACTTCTCGATGAAGCAACTGCTGCGGCAGAAGCAATGCATTTGATGTATGCTGCGCGTGGTGCGAATGCGAAAGATGCACTGACATTGTTTGTCGACACAAATGTGTTTCCACAAACACTCGACGTGTTGAAAACTCGTGCCGAGCCACTAGGCATTAACATTCAAGTTGGTGATTGGCGCAGTGCAACATTCGATGGCACTGTGTTCGGTGCGTACGTGCAGTACCCGACACTTGATGGTGACATCCACGACTACAAAACATTCTGCGATGCCGCACACGAAGGCGGAGCACTTGTAACGGTTGGTACCGACCTGCTTGCATTAACATTGCTTGTGCCTCCGGGCGAGTTTGGTGCCGACGTTGCTGTTGGGTCGACGCAGCGGTTTGGTGTGCCACTCGGTTATGGCGGACCTCATGCGGCCTTCATGGCCACGCGTGAGCAGTACAAGCGCCTTATGCCCGGACGTATCATTGGGGTGAGCATAGACGCACAAGGCGATCTCGCTTATCGGATGGCATTGCAGACACGCGAGCAACATATTCGTCGCGACAAAGCAACATCGAACATCTGCACAGCACAAGCATTGCTTGCGAATGTTGCTGCGATGTATGCGGTGTATCATGGTCCCGACGGACTTCGCAACATTGCGCACCAGGTACACGCGCTTTCGAATGCACTAGTCGAAGCTCTGATTGCCGCAGGACACACCATCGTGAACGGCGCTTGGTTCGACACTGTTACTGTTGCTGCCGATACAAACGCAGTGCGAGCAATTGCAACTTCTAAAGCAATAAACTTTGCATATAACGACGCAAAACAAACTGTTGGCATATCGTTCGACGAAACAACAACAGCAGCAGACCTTGCCGATGTATTAGCGTGTTTTGATGTAGTTGCATCTTCGAAGTATGATGTGTCGCCAACGAGTGGTGCACGTCTAACGAAGAATGCCGGACTCCCCACATCTCTTCATCGTACATCGAACTATCTAACTCATTCGACATTTCATGAGCACCGCACCGAACACGAAATGTTGCGGTATTTGAAACGCCTCGAAAACAAAGACCTCTCGCTTACACATAGCATGATCTCGCTTGGTTCGTGCACAATGAAGTTGAATGCAACGGCCGAGATGATTCCGCTCACGTGGCCCGAGTTCAACGCAATTCATCCGTTTGTGCCACGCGAACAAACTGCTGGCTACACACAAATCTTTCACGAGCTCGAGCACTGGTTGTGCGAAATCACTGGCTTCGATGCGTGTTCGCTTCAGCCGAATGCAGGTGCGCAGGGCGAGTATGCCGGACTCCTTGCAATTCGCTCTCTGCACATCGCAAACAAACAGTCGCATAGAAATATTGTGCTCATACCGAGCAGCGCACACGGCACAAACCCTGCGTCGGCTGTCATGGCAGGCATGAAGGTTGTGGTTGTGAAGGCAGACGCCGACGGACACGTCGATATGGACGACTTGCGTGCGAAGGCCGATGCACATGCAAAAGATCTTGCTGCATTAATGGTAACGTACCCTTCAACACACGGTGTGTTCGAAGAATCGATTAAGGAAGTCTGCTCGATTATTCACGAGCACGGCGGACGTGTGTACATGGACGGCGCAAACATGAATGCGCAAGTGGGCTTAACAAGTCCGCGCACCATAGGTGCCGACGTATGTCACCTTAATCTTCACAAAACATTCTGCATTCCGCACGGCGGTGGCGGTCCCGGTATGGGTCCGATCTGCGTTACCACCGAGCTAGCCCCCTACCTCCCTGGTCACCCCGTTATTTCCCCCACTAGGTCACAAACCGGCGCACATGTTGTCGGCCATGGCGTTCCTGTTGTCGGCAATGGCGTACATGTTGTCGGCAATGGCGTTCCTGCAGCAGGCGCCGTCTCTGCCGCACCTTGGGGCTCAGCATCTATTCTGCTTATCAGCTACGCATACATCGCCATGATGGGCAGTAAGGGGCTCACCGATGCAACGCGCGTTGCGATTCTTAATGCCAATTACATTGCGAAGCGCCTCGAAGGCCACTACAGCATTTTGTTCAAGGGTGCGAAGGGTCGCGTTGCGCACGAGATGATTGTCGACCTACGCGAATTCAAGCAACGTGGTGGACTCGAAGCAGAGGACATCGCAAAACGCCTTATGGATTATGGTTTTCACGCTCCGACGCTAAGCTTCCCTGTTCCCGGAACAATTATGATTGAGCCAACGGAAAGCGAAAGCAAGGCCGAGATCGACAGGTTCTGCGACGCGTTACTTTCCATTCGTAAAGAAATTGAAGATGTGTGCCTAAGTGTTGTCGATGCTAAAGACAACGTGCTTAAAAACGCTCCGCATACGCAGTATGTGGCAACGGCGGACGAATGGACACATCCGTACACGCGCAAGCAGGCTGTGTATCCGCTCTCATGGGTACGCGATAGAAAATTCTGGCCAAGCATTGGCCGTGTAGACAATGCATACGGCGACCGTGTGCTTATTTGTACATGCCCTAGTATCGAGGAGTACGCATAATGGATATTCAAGTCGACCCATTGGGTCCGTACAACGTCGCATGCATCCGCCATGTGGGTCCGTACACAAACGCCGGTCCAATCTTCGGCGAACTCTGGGCCTGGGCTACCGAGCGCGAGCTTGCCCCCGAAGTCATGATGGGATTCTCGTATGACAATCCCGCAACTGTTTCTTCCGATGCATTGCGCTACGATGTTGCGGTGCAAGTGCCCTACGGCACAGAGGGTGATGATCGCGTGCAGGTGCGTGAGTTCCCCGAGCTCGAGTATGCACAGCTAACACACGTCGGTTCGTACGAAGGCATTAAAGAATCGTTTAACAAGCTCCGAGCAATGGTCAGTCATCACGACAAAACAATTGTCGAGGCTCCATTCATTGAGCTTTACATCGACGACCCGTCTACAACTCCAGAAGCTGAGTGCCGCACATTACTTGGAATTCCAGTAGAGCCCTTCGTTAACGATTAGGTAGGTGTCCGTTCAGACGGACACGAAAGCATACGCGCAATGGCAAAGAAACCCGGCGTAGCAGTACAGAAGAAGCTCATGACGCGCAAGCGATTGCTCGTGATAGCACTGCTATCGGGTGTGGTTGTTGTGTTTGTGTTGCTCTCGCCGTATGGCATTCTTACTCGACTGAGGCTGGAGTCTGAACACACGGCACTGCAACATCAGGTTGCAGAGGCAAGACACATTGCAGACTCTACACGCGCAGTCGTAAAGCGCTTGCAGAACGACACGCTGGAAATTGAGCGTCTTGCGCGTGAGCGCTACGGATACATACGTCCGGGCGAAGAGGTGTATATCATAAGGCGGGATACAGCGGAATGAGGTTTTGTTGACAATCAACGACTTACAACGGTCATCCCGGGAATCATTATCTCCCGGAATGACGGTTCTCGGCATCGACGTCGGTGGCACAAACATCAAGGCAGGCCGCGTTGATGAGAGCGGCGTTGTGCATGATGCAACGACGGTCGAGACGCCCGCCGAGGGCGGACCCGATGCTATCCTTGAGACCATTGTTACTACTGTAAACTTGTTTGCAACAACGGGCGACATAGATGCCATAGGCATTGGCTTTCCGGGAGTCGTTGATGCCGACGGTGTTGTGCATCATCCACCCAATCTGAAGTCGTGGACTTCGGTTCATGTGAAAGCGCTACTCGAAGAACGTCTGCACAAACACATCGTCGTTGAAAACGACGCCAATGCGGCGGCCATTGCAGAGGCAGATGGTGGCGCCGGACGTGACGTGAGCGACTTTCTGTATGCAACGCTTGGCACTGGTGTAGGTGGATGTGTGATCATCAATCGTAAAATCTATAGGGGTCCGACAGGGGGCGCCGGCGAGATTGGTCACATCATTGTCGACATCAACAGCAAATCGTCCTCTACAGGTTACGCTTGGCGTGCTGGTACGGTCGAAGAGTTCGCCGGACGCGATGGTAGAATTAGTTACTATCGTAATCTAACAGAAGAAACTGCATCGATCTCGGAACTTGTCCGGAGACTCACAGCAGGCGACAGACATGCAGCGGCCACATTCGAAATGTTGGCGTCGTATCTCGCCGCGGGCTTCGCATCAGCACTCGCTGTTCTAGGTATGTCTACGCTCATCGTAGGCGGCGGAATCGTCGAAGCCTATCCCCCGCTACTCCCTCTCATTCGCACACGCTTGCTCGAACGCGCATTGCCCTCGATTGCAGACCACCTCGACGTTCGCAAGGCCACCTTTGGCAACCAAGCTGGCATCATCGGTGCAGCTTTTCTAGCACGTCGCGCGATTAGCGAGAACGAAAACCGTACTCCGTAGATTAGCCCCTTATTCCTAGAGCCCCATGCAACCCAAAACAATATCTCCATTCATCGCAGAACATGCAGCCCCCGCAATTGGTCCGTATTCGCATGGCGTTGTGTGCACCGGACGTATGGTGTTCCTAAGCGGACAAATTGCGCTCTCGAGTGAAGGTGCAATGATTGGCACAACAGTCGCAGAACAATCAACGCAAGTGTTTCACAACATTCGCACCATTCTCAAGACACAGGGCGCAACGCTCGACAATGTTGTGAAAGCAACAGTGTTCCTTGCAGACATGAATTCTTTTGCAGAGATGAATGCCTGTTACTCCGATGCATTCGGACATCACAAGCCCGCACGTTCTGCTGTCGAAGTATCGCGCCTTCCGAAAGATGCACTTGTTGAAATAGAGGTTATCGCGTGCATCGACTAAATATCGCCATCGAAATTCTTGTATCTCATGATGATGCATGTAAAGGTGTTGCATGATTCGCATAGTGCTTGCAACTTTTGCACTGATCATTCTCACTTTTGCATGCGCTCGCGCCGAAGACACACTTACGTTAACGAAGAGTCCGACCACGTCGGTGCTGATGTCACTCGCATGCCCGGGCCTCGGACAATTCAACAACGAAGCGTATTGGAAAATTCCAATCTTTACTGGCACTGCCGCAGTGTCGGTATGGCTGTTTTTTTCGAACAATGCGAAGTTCAACGAAGCCGATGCGCAATACGAAGCGGCAAAGGCAAGTGGTGATTTTTCGGAGGGACGCCTGCTTACGACGCGTGAAGTGTATCGTGACAATCGCGACCTTGCTGGACTAATCTTCATCGTCACCTACGCCCTGGCAGCAGTCGACTCCTACGTTGGTGCGCACCTCTACGACTTCGACGTCGACGAAGACGTCTCGCTCGGGCTGGGTCCGACCCGCACCCAGCTCCTAGCACTCAAGCTAAATGTCGCCCTGCCGTGATGCCGTTCGCCACTCGTCTTGGCGTCGTAACATTCCCGTGACATTACGCCAGCTATCTTTGTCGGCCATGACACGACCCAACGTTCGAACAATGCTTGTAATGGGCTCTTTTAACGCCTTTTCGGTAAGGGGCTCTTTTAACGCCTTTTCGGTAAGGGGCTCTTTTAACGCCTTTTCGGTAAGGGGCTCTTTTAGTGCCTTTCTGGTAAGGGGCTTTTTAAGCTCCGTATGTGTGTTGCTTGCCCTAACGACGGCATCCGCACAGCGTGAATCGTTTGCCATGCGTGTGCAAGGGGGCATTGCTCTCACAACGTATAGCGCATCGTTCAGCAGTTCACTCGATGTAATCGATTGTGGTCAGTTCGAATTCGGTAACGGGGCGGGTCCGTCTTTTAACGCAATTCTCGAATTGCGTGCCGCCGACACTTGGGGTTTTGGCATCGGACTTGGCTTTTCGGGACGCTCCGGACAATTCAAGCGCACAAACGTTTATCCGGTTCGCGACACAGCAACAAACACCGATTTAGAACTCACAACAACCGTCGAGCTACAACCAAGTCTCTCGTTTCTAGAAATTCAACCCGATGTGCGCATCGCACTTCTTGGTTCTTATGAATCGCGATCGCTCGGACTCGTGATTGGTCCGCGTATCGCTCTTCCCCTCTCCAGCCGCTTCGAGCAAATCGAATCAATTTCCGACCAGGGCAACGCAACGTTCTTGGTGAACGGACAAAGCTCACTGCAGCGGCCGATTGCATCGGGTGTGTTTTCTACGCGTGCAAGTGCAATGTTTGGCGCAAGTGCATCATTGGAATCTTTTATAACTGTTTCCAATACAATTGCAATCGTCCCACAACTATCGTTCGACTACTTCTTCAACTCTATGCTCACCGATGCCGACTGGAAACTCCTCGGCATTCGCGCAGAGGTGGGCATACGCTTCGGCTTTAAATCGAAAGCCGAGGAGCCCCCTACCCCAAAGAAGCCCGACCCAATTCCACCGCCACCGCCAATTGCAATCGACACACGTCCGCCCACCATCGCACTCGACCAACCCACGCTCGTATCGGCCGAAGTTGTAACGGGCGACGAACTTCTTGCAACGGCACCGATCATCAATGCGGTGTTCTTCGACAGTACTGCGTCGACTATTCCCACAACCTATCGCCGTTCGAACGATGGCAGCATTCCGTCTTCCGACCCAATACAAGCGCACTCGTGGGTACTCGTGCGTATTGCAGACATCCTGAAGCGTAATCCTCAGGGAAGGGTCGTGCTCGAAGGGGCTACGAGCGGCGCGGACGAAGCACAAGGCACAGCACTCTCAGAGCGTCGCGCACAAAGTGTAAAACAAGTGCTTGTCGACCTAGGCGTAGAAGCATCGCGCATACAAACGCGTGCGTTACTTGCACCGCGCATTTCTTCGAACCAGGAATTTCCAGCAGGACGCGAAGAAAACCGTCGCGTCGACCTCGTTGTTACCAACGCTCCACTTCAAGAATGGGTCACCGTGCAGCAATTCTCAGAAGTGCGTGGCACCATGAACGTCAAGGCCGCAGGCATTAACGTCGTGGGCAGCACCATGCGTGTGCACGTTGGCAACACCGACACAACCGTTGCAATCAAGTCCAGCAACGTCAACGTTCCCTTCCGCGCTGCACTTCCCGCCGATGCAACATCGGCACGTGTGCGTGTAACAGCCGAAGCCGGCAGCGCATTTGCAGAACGTTTCGCAGATGTCGACGCCTCGAAGCTTCCACGACGTCGCATCGACCTCAAGACGACAGACTTCGAAGCCATTCTGCGCTTCGACTACAACTCCTCAGAGCTCAACGAAGACGTCCGTTCTCTGCTACGTCAGCTCACCGAGCGCCTCCCCTCCGGCTCCGCCCTGACCGTCTTCGGCAGCACCGACATCCTCGGCACCGACACACGCAACAAAGAACTCTCCGAGCAACGCGCACGCGTCACCGAAGCCTTCATCCGTTCGCTGGTAGGAAACACGTTTACTATCGAGACCTCGACCACAGGCTCGCGCTTCGCCGACCTAACGCCACAAGGTCGCTTCTTGAACAGAAGCATTCGGATAACGGCGCGGACGCCCTAGTAATTGGACTTACAAAACATGCGTTCGTAGGTCTTTAGTAACACGTCGGCAACCATTCATCGATGGGCATGATGAGTATACCGTGCTGCATCAGGCTCTCTTTTCCTCGATACAACAAAGTGGCTTTAGCCTGCGGGTAGTCTTCGATAAACGTTCGAAGCCCCCTCAAATCTTCTGGACGTACCCTACTACTATTCTTCACCTCAATGGCCTCGAAGATGTCATTACCGTACACAACAAAATCGACTTCAACACCCGATCTTGTTCGCCAGTAATAGAGTTTACTATTGTCACGAGCTATGTCGGATCGAGCTTTTAGGTGCTGCGCAACGATCGTTTCAAGAGCGATGCCTTCGACAGATCCTGCGTCATCGAGTCTTCCCGATGGACGGTTAGCGCGGTATACACCGACATCGAAGAAATAGAACTTAGGGTGCGACACCAGTTGACGTTTTGCATGCTTCGTAAACGGAGTCAGACGAAACGCAAGCATCAAGTCTTCGAGAATTTCAATGTAGTTCTCAACTGTTTTCCGTTTGACATAAGAATCGCTCGCAACGTTCGTGACGTTTAGCATCGACCCTTGTGAGAAGCTTATCGCCTCGAGGAATCGTGCGAACTGTTCCATGTTGCGAACAAGTCCTTCCGCAAAGACTTCTTCGCGTATGTACAGCGCGTTGTATGCACGTAACGTGTCGTGTCGGTTTTGCGACTCCACTACAACAGGCACAAGTCCCGTTTTTAAATGTTCATCGAGGTCGAAATCGGCACCAAGTTCTTTGGCTACATACGGATGCATTGTCCGCATCACCGCACGTCCGCCCAGTAGGTTAACATTTCCATGTCGAAGTTTTCTGGCACTAGAACCAGTAAGCACAAACTGGTACTTCACCTGTTCTGAAATCAATAGATGAACACCTTCCAGAAGCGTCGGAAGCTTCTGAATCTCGTCGATGACAACCGTTTTTACTTCAGGATGTGCAGCTATTACGTCCCTCAATCTCTCAGTACCCGCAGCGAACACACGAAATGTCTCCGGATCGAGTAAATCTATCCGCAGAGCATCCAGAAAAACCTGCTGTGTCCATAACGTTTTGCCCGTTCCCCTAGGTCCCAACAGGAAAAAATGGCCCTTAGGCGGAGTTAACAGTCTATGTCTAGAGTGATCCATACCGCAAATATGGCAACGCTAATGCCATTTTGCAAGTAAATTTGGCAACTCAAATGCCATTTTGCAAGTAAATTTGGTAACTCTAATGCCATTATGAAAGGAGATATGGCAATGGCAATGCCATTTTGTACGGAAATATGGCATCGCTAATGCCTTACCGTGTTTTTAGTGGACTACGATCAATTGTTTCGATACCATCGAGCCACTAGCTTCTAAAACACAGAAGCATAAGCCTGCAGACAGGCTACTAACTGCATAGTTGAACTCATACCTACCTGCCTCCAACTCTTCATCAAACAGCGTTTCTACAATGCGGCCAAGTTGGTCGTAGATGGTGAGAGATGTGTTTCGCGGTGTCAAGCTGGGCGTAGATCCCTGCCGAAAGAACTGTGTCAACCGATCGCGAAGTAACTGATGTGCTTATGAAGAGTGTGTCAAGTGGACTTGCAGAAATTGCCAATGCACGTCCTGACCAACTCGCAATCAATAAGCATGCGATAATAATGTACAGTCTACGCGCGGAACGACCACTCGATTTACACATGTTGATCTCCACCTAGTTAATTGTCATGAATTTGAATCAATTTCTCGACCATCGCATGATCAAGTATGAGTAGACTGGATGGCGGAGGATCTGTGTATTTAACAATCTTTGTCGTCTCCTGTAAATCCGATTTTCGCCGATAAATTATCGTCATGATGCTATATCCACCGTCGAGTCGCAATACGCCTGGGTCGACCGCATCGTTTTGAAGCAGTATTAATACCATATTAACTTTCGTCAAAGTTGCCACCAGAAACACTGAGTCCTGAACAACTGTGTCCCTCGAAAATGGAGGGTAATTCGGAACGTATTTGATGTATCGAATACTACTGCTGTCCACCGTTAATGTCTGGGATCCGAACTGCGGTGATGCTGAGACATACTGGATAGAGACTACCCCATCGATTTCTGGTGCAAATGGAGGGCTGCATGCTTCGAGGCAGAAGATGATTACTCCGAACACAATCAGAGCAGTAAGACACTTGTTTAGCATAATTCGACTCCGTCGGTTGGAACACAATAATCGCTGAGGTGAAGTCTTACTGCGGCAGTGCAACTACTTGGACGATTGCGCAGATAACTGCTTTTTGATCGCCGCAAACTCCTGTTGAAGAGTTTCATTTTGTTTTGACAACTGAAGTATATACAGTGTCAACTCCTCGACCTTCAACAACAGATTCTTCTGCACCTCACTCACAGAAATCCCATCTTTCGCTACTTCTTCTGCGTTTGGCACGCCAGGAAGATGTCGATTCTCATTAACGAAATCCTGCAGATCGGCCAATGGCATCAGGTTGTAGTTAGGATCAAAGACGTAGTCGGCCCAATCGGATACTTTAACCCAAATTTCTTTTGCAAAGATTGCACCATCAACGCTCAAGCGATAGTTAATACCCGAAGAAACAGAAGCTGTACACCGATCTACTCCAATAGTAACATCCCCAAATACGTGAAGTTTACTTTTTGGCGCTAGTGTGCCAACACCCATGTCACCCACTGTACTGATACACATACCTTTAAACGTGCCGAATATTGTTGCATTACTTGTAGACTGTTCATCGACATTTATTACAAACAGCTCTGGTATACCAACGCGAGCATCTCCGAGACCCATCGTTACTGATGCCCTATTTGCGTACATGTTCTTCATGTTTGACCCATCCCAATAGGCATTGAATCCCATGAACCCATATTCATTAAACGTCATTAGATGGCCGATCTGAAGTAGCTCCTTTGGGTCAGATTGATTGATGCCAACATAGCCCGACGGTTTTATGATCAAGCGTACGATGTCGTCTGCTCCGATTGTTGGCGTTGTAGCGAACTGGATGGCCTTATCGTAATTACGTGTACTTAGTAATAGATTACCGGCCGTTGCATGTGCAACTAACGAGAAGTCGTAAGGTACCTCTTGGGCTGAATACCGAGCAGTACCCTCGTAAAGGCTTAATGTGCCGTTTACATCAGTGATACATGACCCCGTGCCAAAATTGTTTGTAAGCATTATGGTCGGTTGACCGCTGTTGAGTAAATGCAACTGCACCGCAGGTGCATTACATGCAATGCAAGCATTGTTGGCGTCCTTAAGTCGGAGCTAGGGTGTTATCGTGCTAAACGTGGCGATACACTGAGCACTGACTTCAGATGCCTGGGTGACGATGAAAACACAAAACATCAGAGTAACTATGAAAGGTCTCTTTTGGACGATTCTCGGTAAGCCAACGTGAGAAATACATTACTGCATGTGAGCAATCAGCCTTGAGATTACTTAACCACACAACACCAAAAAAGTAACGGTCTGCGACGGAATAGTAACATGAAGCCGCTCCGGAGGGAGCTACAGGCGCTCTTGCACGTATGTTCATTTCTATTTGGTGAGAGTACTACGCCAGATCTGCGACCCTTTTGCCCCCTACCATCTTGATGAGTTCGTCGTCGTAGTAGTCGGCGATGATGGACACGCTGTTGATGGCGGACTCGAGCTCTTGCGATTCGAGGCAGGTGCCGGGTAGCGAGTACGTGAAGATGATGGTGTCGTCGAAGAGGAGTCCGAAGGCGCCGAAGTGAAGTTCTGCGTTTTTGCGAAGCAGCCACTTGGTTACTTCTGCGTCGATGGTGCCGCCCGAGACGACTTGCGCCATGAGTTCGACCATGGTGTCGGTCTTGGTGTATTCGCGGACAACAATGGCTACGCTCGAAGAGCCATATGGGACAGCAAAAGAGCCGTCGCCGAAGTCGACAGAGGATGGGTATTTGACTTCGAGCACGGCCTTGATTTTTGCGCGTGCTTCGTCGATTAGGTTTTGAGGGGTGTCGGTAGCGCTCATGACTTGCCTCCTTCTGGAAGCAGACGCATCTGTCGTTTGAGTTCGAGGAGCTGCTGGTCGACTTCGCCCTCTACGGCAAGTTGCTTGAATTCCTGGTCGAGGTTTGTGTCACCACCGCCGAGTTGTTCGTACGCCTCTGCTTCGGCTTCGAGCTTCTCGATCTTGCCTTCGTATTTGTCGAATTTGCTGAAGGCATCGCTGCCAACGCCTGAGAACGATTGTGCGACTTGCTTCTGAGCCTTGGCTGCTTGCGAACGTGCAATGAGTGTGCTCTGACGCGAACGTGCTTCTTCGAGCTTGTTCTTTAATGCGTCGAGTTGCTCGCGCATTTTGACGCTGGTGGATTTGGCTTGTGTGAACACCGGACCCAAATCGGCAACGTTGCGATCGTTTACGGCTTTCTTTTCGAGCGCCGCACGTGCAAGGTCCTCGCGTTGCGACTTAAGAGCAGCAACCGCCTTTGCCTGCCAGTCGTTGCTCATCTGTGTTTCTTTGGCGATGCGACGTTCGAGCGACTTTTCGTTCGCTATCGAATTGGCAACGGCCATGGTGGTCTTGTTGACGGATTCTTCCATCTCGATGACCATCTGCTTGAGCATTTTCTCGGGGTCTTCGGCTTTGTCCAAGGCGTCGTTGACGTTCGACTTAAAGATGTCTGAAATGCGACTGAATAGCGACATACTAGAGGTCCTGATTAGTGAGGGCGGCGTGGGACGAAGCTAGTGAAACTTAGTTGCCTGACGAAAGGGGTAATTTGCGGTATGGTTCCTTCAAACAGCATCGAGCAGGTGGTAGAGTACTTCGCAGCTCTGCCCACCATTGGCAAAAAAACCGCACGCCGTCTGGCATTTCATCTATTACGTCAACCCGAAGAAACCGTGCAGGCCTTCGCCAACGCCCTCGTACACATGCGAACCCACGTGCGCGAGTGCAACACGTGTCACACGTTCACCGATGCCGAAATGTGCGGCATCTGTGCTTCTCAGAAGCGCGACCGCACTGTTATCTGCGTGGTCGAAGAACCAAGTGATGTGTTCGCAGTCGAACGCACGAATGAGTATAGGGGGCTGTATCATGTGCTACATGGGGCTCTCAATCCGTTGGACGGAGTGGGTCCGACCGACATTCGCCTACGCGAACTCATTGCCCGCCTCGGAGCCGACGTTCATGAAGTAATTCTTGCCCTCAACCCCAACGTCGAAGGCGAGGTAACCACACAATACATTGCCAAGATGGCCTCGCCCCTCGGCGTGCGTATTACGCGCATTGCACGCGGAGTACCTGTAGGTGCAGACCTAGAGTTTGCGGACGATGCAACACTTGCACGGGCTTTTGAAGGACGGACGGACGTATGAAGTCCCATCAAAACGATAATGCCGCACCACTGAAGCCTCAAGGGTCAAGTACGCCCGAGTGGTACGCCACGTGGTTCGAGTCGCCCTGGTACATGCGCCTCTACCGACATCGCACGGACGTCGAGGCTGTAGAAGCAACAGAGATTGTTACGAAACATGCACGCATTCCGAATGGGGCGCACGTGCTGGATTTGTGTTGTGGGTACGGACGTCATGCACTGGCACTTGCGCAGATCGGGTACAACGTTGTGGGAATTGATCAATCGCGGTTTTTAATAGACCGTGCTCGTGAAGTGTATCCGCATGCGAATGTGCGCTACGAAGTAGCGGACATGCGCGGACCCTTTTCGGGAGCCCCTTACGATGCGATTATCAACTTTTTTACAAGCTTTGGATATTTCGATTCGCACGATGAGAACATGAAGGTGTTACATGCCGTGCATGATGCGCTTGTTGATGGCGGTGTGTTTATTATGGATTTCTTTAACTCGCGTGTTGTGCGCCGCGAGCTCGTTGCCGAAACTGTGTCGATGATTGACGATGTGACGTTAATTCAGGAACGTGCCATTGTCGAACCGTTTGTTGCTAAAACCATTACTGTTAGCGACCCATGCAGCTATGAAACTGTATTTCACGAACGTGTGTGGTTGTACGAGCACGCAGAGCTGGTAAAGATGTTTGCCGAGGCCCGACTTGTCGTGGAGCAGACTCTGGGCGACTACAACGGTGCAACATTCGATGCAGAGCAGAGTCCGCGTACAATTCTGATTGCACGTCGCACATGATTGCACATACCAAGTGATTGCACATACCAAATGATTACACATACACCAAGACCACGACGCCTCTGGCTGCTGATACTGATTACTGCGATACTTGCTGCTGGTGTCATTGCAGGGTTAATATTAAATGGATGTCAGACGCGCACACCCGAGAACCCAACAGCAGCAAGAGGCTTGTTCACACCTCCGACGAGTGCATCGGTTGTGATTGATAATTTTCGGAATGCGGTGATTGAGAAGAACACAGAGAATTTTATGCTGTGTCTGGCTGACTTTCCGACGCGTAGCAATTTCGCGTATGTGTTTCAGCCATCGGCGGAAATAGGCTCGCGATTTTCTGCGCTCTTTAATACATGGTCCGTCCAAAAAGAGCGTCAAGCATTTCTCTCCTTCGTCTCACGCTTGTCGACTGAAGAAAATCCGTTGCTCGAGTACCTGAACAGCAACGTTGCGTTTACATCGCCCGACTCGATTGTGTTTGTTTCTGACTACACCTTAACTGCACCAATAGAGCTAACTGGCGTCTCCACAACCCTCACCGGCACCATGGTCCTGACAATTACACCAGAACCTAGCGGACTTTGGAGCATCTCGCGATGGAGCGATGCAAAAGGCGCTGCCGACACATCGGAAGCAACGTGGTCGGTACTTAAAGCACAATTGTCGAATTGATGCGCATATAGCGCATCGAACCACTACGCTCTTCGCGATTCAATCCACTACGGCTTCTATTAGTCGTATCTTGAATTCCTTACTTGAGAAATTGCCCTCACCACCCCAAGAATACTCACCCCATGCGCCTATTAGTCACCCTTGCTCTTGTTTTAAGTATTACTCTCATGTCGTGTGATACAGATAAAGACGATATCATCGTTCCACCTGTCACCGACGGTACCACATTTGGTAAATCGACTTCGGTTGGCGGCGGATTTAACAACGCCACGTGTTGGGTTCGGAATACGAATGCAACGACGCGGTATGCGTTGTCGACATATAGCGACCCATCGACGGTAACAACAACTGACTTTACACTCCAGGCTGACTCGATAAGCAAGGGCACTGTTCTTGTGACGCTGCTAAAAGGTGCGGGAGTGCTTGCTGAATACACCGTCACCACCGACACAGCGACATGGAATCGTACAACAACACTTGCATCAACAGTAGACTCGGTGCGATTTGTCTCGACGGCAAACACTGGTGTGGTATATGCAAAGTTTAAGGGTCAGTGATTTCGCAATGATTATGTGAGTTAAATGTGATGACAAAGGATCTTCGATGACAAAGGATGTTCGATGACAAAGGATGTCGAAATGCTGCGCAGCGCAAAAGTGATTTGCGTGCACGGGCTTTCTCGTAAGAGTGGAAAGCCGGCGCATGACATTCCGCATTATTTGCGCGATGCTGGATATACCGTTGTTGGTGTGAATCCGTTTACGGATGACGTCGACGGTATGCGCTGCTATGCAACGCTTGCGGATGTTGAGGAGCATATCGACATCCTGGACGTATTCCGTCCGTCCGAAAAAACCGACGCCATCATCGACGAAGCACTTGCGCGAAAGCAGAAACAGGGCGATATAGCGTGTGTGTGGCTGCAGTCGGGTATTACGAGCAACCACGGACGTGAAAAGTGCGACGCCGCTGGCGTCGTGTATGTAGACAACGCTTGCATTTACGTTGTGCATACCATTTCCAAGGGAATGCCGTAAGTCGGGATTGCACTACGACCGTAATAACACCGCTACGTTCAAAATCCTCAGTATTTTGGCGTCATGGAAACACACGCACACTCAACCGAAGACCATGGCCGCGTTAATGACACGCTCATTACGCGCTTTTTAGGCATCTGCATCGGAATTGGCATTGCAGCGGCAATCTTATCGCTGCACTATGTCTTGGGCTGGCACTGGGCCGCATGTTCTTGTATTTGTGGTGCCGTTGGTGCTACGATGGGAGCGATGGGCACGAGTGTTCACGGACCCAATAACGCAGCGATTCTAGCCTATTCGGGCATCACTGTATTCATCGCTGGCTTCCTGACCTTTCTTGGAATTCTGCAGATGTTCCTACGATGAGATTGCTGCAATAATGATACTGCGATGAGTAATGTTCAGCAAACTTCTAACGATAGCGTGTCTCGTTTGCATACTGCAGTCCTGCACAAATCCGTTTGCACCGGCAAAAGCCGAACGCGATGCATCGGTACCAATTCTGGGAGACCAGCGGACAATCGATGGTGTGTTTCAGAATTTTCGATTTGCGTATGTATTCAGGGACACACTCACGTATGGTAAACTTCTTGATAGAACGTTCACCTTTGTGTATCGCAACTACGACAAGTCACCGCCGCTCGATGTGACGTGGGGGCGCGACGAGGACATGTACGCTACGCAAGGACTCTTTAACGCCTCGCAAAACCTCGAACTTCTCTGGAACGATGTTGTTGTTGCCGATGGCGACTCGTTAGTTCAAAACATTTCGCGCGGCTTCAATCTCACGATTACTTTCTCTGCCTCTGATGTTATTCGCGCACAAGGCCGCGTCAGCCTCCGTATCGAACGTCCCACCTCTACAGACGTCTGGAAAATCGTCCGCTGGCGCGACGAGTCGAACTTCTTCTAACAGACGAGTCGATTTGCCAATCACGCACGATACCGGACGCTTCTCTAGATGACACTTATTCGGACTCTTCCGTATGCTGTGCTTGCTTGTATATGCATTGCGTTCGCTGCGTGTGCATGGTCGATGCGTTTTGTGCAGGACGATGCGTACATCACGCTTACGTATGCACGCAACCTGGTCGACGGACACGGTCTGGTGTTCAACATCGGTGAACATGTCGAAGGTTTTACATCGCTGACATGGACGCTGCTCTCAGCACTACTAATTTCGATTGGCATTCGCGACGTCGCAACAGCGCTTCAGATAGTCGGAATAGCGTGCACCATGCTCACGCTGGTACCACTCTTTCGCATCGCGCAACGCATGCTGCGTCACGCAGGCACCGCCGAAACCGTTGTCCCCTGGCTCGCTCTCCTCGCCCCACTCTTCTTCGCTTCGACTGCGGCAGTGCAGTACTGGTCTGCCTCTGCCATGGAAGCGCCGTTCTTCTGGCTCCTCGTAGCACTCACACTCGAAGCCTTCCTTGTTGCACCACAATCGTACAGGTGGGTTGCACTTGGCATGCTCTTGCTTCTCACACGTCCAGAAGCCATGCTCGTCGTTGGCATCTTATTCGCAGCCCGTCTGCTCGTCACACTCCGCAACAAAGATTCAGTAGACGAACAGCCCCTTTCTCGTACGACCCTTACCCGACAGCTTCTCCTGCAAGGGGCGTTGTTAGGGGGCACGTTGCTCGCTCTAACTGCTTGGCGATGGTTTTCGTACGACGCCCTGCTCCCAAACACCTTCGCTGCGAAAACCGGATTTGTTTACGATCAGATTGGGTCCGGACTCGAATACCTCGCCTCACACATCACAAACGTGTGGCTCTGGGGCGTTGCATTTGTGCCGATTGTTGCCGCTGCATGGTATGTGCGCAATCGCGAGGTGCTGCTGGTGGTGTTGCTTGCTGCGTTATGGACGTGTGCTGTTGTAGTGTTAGGTGGCGACGTATTGCGTCATCAACGCTTCTTGATTCCAGTGCAGCTTATTCTGTCAGTGTTGCTGCCCGTGGGCAGTTACCTTGTTCTCAGACAGCGCATGCTCTTTGTTGCTTTGTTTACTATCGTGACTTGCGCATTTGCGTTCACTACAGAGCGAGATGCAATTGCAACGACTTCGAAATTCGAGCAGGAGCTCGTTTCTAAAATGAAACGCACTGGCGAATGGCTGAAGCGAAGTGCAGCGCTCAATGAACGAACGTATACCATCGCCGCAACAACCATTGGGGCACTGAAGTATTTTTCGAAGCAGACGGTAGTTGACATGCTTGGGCTAACGGACAGAACAATAGCAACGCAGCCCCTTTCCATTCCAGAAGTAAGTAACGATTCAAGTGTGACGTGGAAAGAGCGCAAATACAATGCAGACTATGTGCTCTCGCGCAAACCTGACTTTATCGTGTTTTCGACCGGAATAAAACCAAGTGCTTTTGCCGAGCGTGCATTGTGGGCACGGCAGATGTATGTCGATTACTACGTGTTTTACTACAACCTGTCAGGCACGAACAATCTGCAATCGATGTTCAGGCGTAAACCCGATGCGGTGTTAAAGCGTTCGCCTCAGCAGCGCACCAGTCTAACGGCGTTGCAGATACAGGCGCTTCTAACGTATCCAAAGGCATTGACGTTGGTTGATGCATCTGCGACGCAGGGCAAAGCCGAAGAAATGTTCAGAACCATGGCTGCTGACGGTCCAACGAATATTGCTCAGCCCTACCAGTTTATTGCCGACATCGCAATGGCTCGAAAGAACATCGACACCGCGATTGCGAATTACTCGAGGGCCATTGCGATCGATCCGTGCGACATACGAAGTCACTTTGCACTGCTTCAGATTAGTTTGAGCAGCAAGGACACCATAGCCACAGAGCTGCACGGCGACTGGGTACGCCGTTGCAACCCTGTGCTGCTGAGTCAGATCGGGATAAGCGTTCGAGAGGACGCGCTATACCGATAGTAAATTCTGTTAACGAATGACGAGAACCGCTAGTGAAGCACGACCACTCGTGCGAATGCTCGCAATCCACGACATTCAACGACCAAACTGTACGTTCCAGTTGCCAACGCAGTAACATCGATCGTAAAATCGTTTGTAATCAGCGCATCTGACCGTAGCACTTCGAGTCCTTTTACATCGAGAAGCCGCCATCTGGTAGACTGACTTTGCAACACTGTGGGCAGCGTAATTCGCAACACATCGGTGGCTGGAGTAGGAGTTGCATGGAGTTGCAACGACAACGCTTCTTCGAATACCGAAGCAGGCGTAAAGCCACCGAGAGGAAGAAAGCCAAACCAGGCTGTCGACTCACTTGTTCGCAGCCCAGTCACGGAGCCACTGACTACGATGCGCGCACGCATTTCGCCCGCTGCCATGAGCGAATCTGTAGATGCGTGACCGAGCCTCGCCGCAGATTGAGCGCAAACGGAAACGGATGTGCTTGTAACCAGGAGTAGGAGCAGTAGGTAACGCATGTTTACCACGCACGAATGATGTAGAGCAATTCGATCTGAGGAAGCCCAGCATTTACGTTGCGCTGGCTTGCTCTGCTCGCATTACCTTGAGCGGGTAAACTAGGCGCATCGAGAACAACCGGATCACCTAGTCTATTTGTGCCCATTCCGACTACAACCATTCCACGTAAATCGGGCAGCCGAAACATCTCTGCGGCTTCGCCACCATCGTCATTATAGCGAGTTCCGATGACCATGGCGAGACTCGGATACTCAACAGCGCTCACAAGATTTCCATCGCACACTAGCCATCCGCTCGGCATAGCTGATGTATCACCCGCGAAAGGTATGATGCTACCAACTGGAATCTCACCAGCACTTTTTTCGGCGTAGCGGGCCGTTGATGCCAACGGTACAGCTGCAATGCGCAATCGCGGCTTCAGTTCTGCGCCGTCAATTGAGACACTCCACCATAGAGACATTTTCGGATCGATTGTTCTCTTGCCTAGTTGATGCATATGCGGCCACACAATAGCTCTGCTTAGTTCGGCCGCAAAGGCGCCGAACTCTTGTTTGACGGAAACGTTCGTGACCGTACTAATCGGCGATCCGCCGTTTGGTACGTCAAACAGGCTGACTGAGATTGAGTAATTGCCATCGGGACGTGGCGTACCATTGGCAGTCATTAAGACACCTTGCAGAACAATCACATCAAGCGAGTCTTGGGCCGCAGCAGGAATCGAAACAATTAAGACGAAAGCGACTGCAACGAGTTTTGTCAGAAGTGTTTTCATGATATCACCTTCCCGTAGGCCATGCGTCACGAATTGTCTTCTTTGATTGCAAGTGCTCGAAATCTAATGTGCTGTATGTCATTTCAATGATCTCCTGCATCTTGGCGCCGAGTTTTACATCGACACCATGAACAGGATCTCCTTGTGCAGCGGTCGTTACTAGACAGTCGGTTAATGTGATTTTGAACGTCATAACCTTTTCACCAGAATCATCCTCTTCCCAGTACTCCAGAACAACCTCGGTCAAGGTCTCACCGTTCACAATACCAGTTAGAAACATTGGCGTTGTAGCATCCCATTCCTTGATGATACGGATTGGCTTATGCTGACGCTTGCCTGTAGTTTGACCAGTAGCAATATCACGGGGCGCCTTGAGTTCATAATCGAAAGTGAGTACAGGAATTTTTCCTGCGTGGGGCGATCCTTTTGCAGCACCAGGAAACTTCCCCTGAGATTTACCTGTGACACTTGCGTGCCACTCGCCTGCAATACCTGCGCTAGAGCTGATTACCGTTAAAAGGGCAATCAAGGAGTATTTAGACCAGAGTCTCATGCGACCTCCGTAATAGTATGGTAACAATGAATGCTAGAGCATGAATATACTAACAATTCGAGTCCTCCAGCACCCCCTCCGGCGCCGCTTCCGTATCTTTGTCGGCTATGGCATCCAGAACAAGAACTGACATCCGAAACATTGCAATCATTGCGCATGTGGATCACGGCAAAACAACGCTTGTAGATCACATGCTGCGCCAAAGTGGAACGTTCCGCGACAACCAAGTTGTTGCCGAACGTGTGATGGATTCGAACGATCTCGAAAGAGAAAAAGGCATTACGATCATGGCCAAGAACGCTTCCGTTCATTGGCGCGACACTAAGATCAACATCCTCGACACACCTGGTCACTCTGACTTTGGTGGCGAGGTAGAGCGGGTGCTCTCGATGGTCGACGGGGTATTGCTGTTGGTCGACGCCGCCGAAGGTCCGTTGCCTCAAACACGCTTTGTGTTGCGTAAGGCGCTGGAGATGGGGCTTGCACCAATTGTGGTGATTAACAAGATCGATCGTAGCGATGCACGTCCGGCAGAAGTGCTCGACGAAATCATGGAATTGTTTATCGGTCTCGGTGCAACGTACGAGCAGCTCGACTTTCCGATTATCTATGCAATCGGAAAACTCGGCATTGCAAAGAAGACCCTTGACGACCCTTCCGAAACACTCGAGCCCTTGCTCGATGCAGTAATGAAATTTATACCTCCACCGACGGTGGACGATGATGCTCCGTTTGCGATGGTGATTAGCGCGTTGGAGTGGAGCGATTACGTTGGTCGTATTGCTGTTGGCCGCATTCAGACCGGACAGCTCAAGGTTGGCGACAACGTTGCTCTGATTAAGCCGGACGGGAAGCGCGAAACGGCTCGCGTTACAAAGATGTATGTGTACGAAGGCATTGCACGCATCGAGACACCACAGGCAGGGGCGGGCGACATCATTGCCCTTTCTGGATTTGAAAACGTGTACATCGGCGAAACGATCTGCGACACGTCCATCACCGAACCGTTGATGTACGTAGATATCGAAGAGCCTACGATTGCGATGTACTTCCTTGTGAATACTTCGCCGCTGGCTGGACGTGAAGGCAAGTTTGTTACGACACCAAAGCTTCGTGAGCGCCTCTATCGCGAGCTACGCATGAACGTATCGCTGCGCGTAGAGGACACCGATTCTGCAGACGTGTTCAAGGTCTCTGGACGTGGCGAGTTGCAGCTTGCTATTCTTATTGAAACCATGCGTCGTGAAGGTTTTGAGTTCGCTGTATCACGTCCGGAAGTTCTCTTCCGTCGCGATGCTGATGGCAAACTGCTCGAGCCTATCGAACACGTTACCATCGACGTGCCCGAGGCCAATGTTGGTACCGTTATTGAGAACCTTGGGAAGCGCAAGGGCGAAATGACTGCGATGAACCCATCGCTCGACGTCATCCGTTGCGAATTCCTTGTCCCTGCTCGTGGTCTCATTGGTTTCCGTACAGAGTTCCTTACATCAACGCGCGGTACGGGTGTCCTGCACCACACATTCCACGCATGGGAAAAATACAAGGGTCCAATCGGTGGTCGCGCCAAGGGCGCTCTTGTGTCTATGGAAACCGGCACGTCGACACCGTACGCACTTGAAATGGTGCAGGAGCGGGGCTCGTTGTTTGTCGGACCCGGCATTGCTATCTATGAAGGCATGATTATCGGTGAAAATGCGCGCGAGGACGATCTGAGCGTAAATGCTTGCAGGATGAAGGCGCTCACAAACATGCGTGCTTCGGGGTCTGACGGTATTGTAAAACTCGATACACCACGTCAGTTGTCGCTCGAACAAAGCATAGAGTTCCTCGAAGACGATGAACTGCTCGAAGTCACACCGCTCAATATTCGTTTACGCAAAAAAATTCTCGACTCGACAATGCGTCAGCGCGCCAAAAAACGTGAAGCCGCAGATGCGTCACCCGTTCGTACAATCATTGCTCTGCTTGTGCCTTTTTTAATGGCCGTTGTGTCGATGTCAGCCCACGGACAACTTCAGTACCGACTGAAGCCCGCCACGACGTATGACTATGCAACAAACACTCGTGTGATGCAGAAGATAACGGCGATGAACAAAGAGATTGCGACAACATCCAACTTCAGAACTATCACACATGTCAAGGTAAAAGAAGCTGTGCTTAAGCAGTATACGCTTGACGTTTCGTACGACACTGCTTATATGCACATGTCTTCGAATGGTGTTGACGAGGCTATGATCGAAACCAATGCCATTCCTACGACCGACCTCATCTCAACAAAGGACAGGCTTACAATGACGTCGACGGGCGCCATACTGGGAACAGAACGTCTTTACGACGATGCAAGTACCAACTCAGGCTCGCTAACCACGAGCATGAGTGGTGGCGTTATCAATGGCTTGAGGCTCTTATTTCCGCCATACGACGTAGGTAAAACATCGAAGGGTGATACTTGGACATCGGAGATTCGCGATACGCAAGACCTCGATTTGAAAAAAGGCATTCTTATTACAACGTTGACCATGAACTGTACGTATGCAGAATCGCTCGACTCAAACAACCGTAAACTTGTGCGACTTACCGTAGCATCACCAGACGTGTCGCTGAATGGCGAGATGCGCAAACACGGCAGCCCTATCGACCTCTCGGGTTCTGGTACACTCGAAGGCACATACCTTGTTGATGCGCAGACTGGTATGCCATTGTCTGCAGATATCAAGACAATTATGAACATGCGCATTACGCTGCAGGGTCCTGAGCAGAACGTCATTCCGTCTCGCACCGAAGTACGTACAACATACAATCGTATCCCCTGATGACTCAGCCTCAGGCTATTGCACGCACCGCAGTACTCTGGATGGCTCTGCTCCTCTGTGTACCTGTTAGTGCACAGATTCAACTTCAAGAAGGTTATCAACCTGCCCCACTCGGGAAGGACACCTTGTGTTTTGCCTATAAGTTCGAAACAGGTGATACACTTGTTTATGATATCGATGCGCGCGACAGTTTATGGGTGCAGGGTCAGGGACGTATTCTCAAACTTCGTAAGTCGAGAGTACTTGTGATATGCGATAGTGCAACGACTTCGACATTCTGGCTTCGTCAGATTATGACGTCGTCGGTTGAACGTCAGGGCACCGTTGATACAACGGTCGAGCGGCCAACACATCCTTGGGTCGACCGTGTGGTGACGTTTGTAATGGACACTGTGGGCAAGCGCTCATACGCAGCTGTAACACTCCCAGATGTCATTGCCATACACCCAGGAGGTCCGTTCAGCCCCTTTCTTCTGCCCCCTTTAGGAGAGTCTTGCGGGCGACAGAATCAGAGCTGGATAGCCGAAGACACGGTTGAACTGACAGAAAACGGCATACCGCCAGCCGTCATTGGTCACCTCACTCTCTGGAGAGTACTCGATAAGGTGGACACCGTCGGACGTGCATTTCGTCAGTTACAGTATTCGATGACGGCAAGGGGCAGCCACAAGGTGGCTACGGATGGGATGTCCATGGTGACGTATGCAACAATCAACGCCTACGGTAAGCTTTCGTTCGACGATCTGGTGAGCGTGCCGTACCATGTTTTTGCAACAACAGAAAACAAGTTGGAAATTGAAACTAAGAATGGGATCAAACGTGATGCGACCCAAAAGACAGCAGTTGATGCGCAATTGCTTGAATTGCGATCGGCGAATCCAGCACGTCGTTTCCTGTTAGCTCGCCGACACAACTAGTTTTTCGGATGATCATGCGACGTTACCTACCCCTCGTTTTACTTGTTGTGCTGTGTATGCCTATGGTTGCGCAAAAACGCGGACCCGTTACGCTGTACACGTTAGAAGAGTGCATTAGAATTGCACTAGAGAAAAATCTCGATGTTCGCCTTGCCAATGCGCGAGCTCGGGCCTCGGCTGCAGGCCTCACAGCAGCCTTTGGCAGCTACCTGCCTTCGGCGGAGATTAACGCTGGGTATCAACGCCAGCTCACAAATCTTCAGTCGCAGTTTGTGTTTGTGAACGGAACGCTCATCGAAGGTGAGCCCCAGCCAAACTCGTATCAGTTGTCCGCCGGAATTAATTGGCTTCTGTTCGATGGTTTTCGCCGAGAAGCCAATTACGACGAAGCGCGTCTTGGTGTCGACGTCTCCGATCGCGATCTACGCACAGCACGCTTGAACGTGGTCTCGACTGTATCGAGGCAATACTTCGCCGTGCTCCAGGCGCAACAGATTGTGAAAACACGACGTGAAGCTGCGGATCTATCGAAGGCAACACTCGCACGCGTTGTCGCACAGTACGATGCAGGACGTTCACCAATTACAGCGAAGTATTCGCAAGAGACAGAGCTTGCGAACATGGAGGTGAGCATTCTGCAGGCGCAAATGGATGTTGTTCGCACGAAGTCGCAACTGCTATCAACCATCGGCGAAGATGCAAGCATCGATGCTGAGTTTGCAGAGAGTTCTGTTGCATCATCGGTGACGACAGCAGAAATCGACCTTTATCGTCAACGCATCGGCACAGAAGAACAAGCACTCGTGCGCGCATTCGACGTAAGGCCTGACCTACGCTCAGCCGATTTGCGCGTGAAATCTACAGAAGCGTCTATACGTGCTGCACGTAGTGCCTACTATCCAAGACTGTCTGGCACGGTCGCATACGCATGGAATAATGTCGAGGTACGCGATTTCGATACACGAGGCCGCATTTATGCTGGCCTGAACCTCAACATTCCCTTGTTCGATCAGTTTCGCACAAACCTTGCAATCGAAAATCAAATCCTTAATCGCACGCAAGCACTCGTCGACGTAGAGCGACTGAAGCAGCAACTGCGTCGTGACATGCGCACCGCATACGTGCAGCTCGAGTACGCTGAACGTGGAACCGAAATCGCGCAGTATGCGCTAAAGACTGCACAGATAAACGCTGAAGCCACGCAAGAACGATTTAATGTGGGCAGTGCAACACTACTCGACGTTCAAGCAGCTAACAACCAACTCGTAACGGCGCGCATTAATCGCGTAACTGCAATCTATACGTACCTCGAAGCCCGCACTGTTGTAGACGCAACTCTCGGAACGTTAACGGAGCTCTGAAATCATGGCAAAGAAAAAATCTAGACGCGTACTCATTATCGTATTGCTTGTTGTTGCCGCACTTGTTGTGTCGGCAGTTGCATGGTTTGTCATGCTCAGCAAGGAAGGTCCGTTACTCGTGAGCGTAGACAACGTCGAACGCCGCACGATTACGCAGACCGTAAGCGCCATAGGCAAGCTTCAGCCAGAATTCATGGTGAAAGTTTCCTCTGAAGCCTCGGGCGAAATCATTCATTTAGGTGTGCGTGACGGCGATACAGTGCGCAAGGGACAGCTACTGGTGCGTATACAGCCAGACCTGCTCGAATCGCAGGTCGGACAGTCTCGCAGCGCCGCAGAATCGGCACGTCAGGCCATTACTATGTACAGAGCTGAAGTTGATAGGACAAAGGCCGACTTATCGCGCGTGAATGAACTCGTGAAGAAAGACTTTGCCACACGCGAAGAGTACGATCGAGCAAACGCAGCCTACTTAACAGCAGTATCACGTCAGGCTCAAGCACAGGCCGACTATCAACGATCGATTGGTGGTCTGCAGCAGTCGCAACAACAGGCAAGTCGCTCGACAATTTTTTCTCCGATTAGTGGCGTTGTTACATACCTCGCTGTCGAAAGCGGTGAGAAAGTTGTTGGAACAGCACAGATGCAAGGCACCGAACTCTTGCGCATCTCCGATCTGAATACCATGAATGCATGGGTTGACGTCGACGAAAACGATGTCGCTGTTATACAGGTTGGCGATACAGCACGCATTCATATCGATGCATTGCGCGATAAATCATTTCGTGGAATAGTTTACGAAGTGAGTCATTCGCCCCGGATAAGTGGACAAGGCTCGCAAGAAGAAGTCGTGAACTTTCAGGTTCGCATTCGCATGATCGACAAAGACTTTCGCATGCGTCCGGGTATGTCCTGCGACGTAGACATCGAAACCGAAACAAAATCAGATGTGCTTTCTGTTCCTATTCAAGCAGTAACGGTACGTCAGGATGTTATGCAAACCGAGACCCTCAACCCATCGGAATCGGAACCAAAAGACCGTCGCAAGGCCGAGCAACGCAAGGATGAAGAGAGCAAACGGCCACCGTCGATTGTGTGGATTGTAAACGGCACGAAGGTTCAGTCGCGCACCGTAGAAACAGGCATAAGCGACCAAGGCTACATAGAAATTGTTAAGGGGCTAAAAGGGGGCGAGTCTATTGTTACGGCTCCGTTTAATGCTGTAAGCAAGAGCCTTCAGAACGGTTCTGTCATACGTATCGAAGACCAAAAGAATCGTCGCGACCGATTTAACAAGATGCGGGCAACACCGTGACGATTATTGACATCCGCAATCTTGCGAAGACCTATGTAATGGGCGAGGAAACCGTGCATGCATTGCGCAACGTTTCTCTCACCATCGGTCAAAATGAATACGTCGCCTTGATGGGTCCGTCCGGTTCCGGAAAATCAACCCTCATGAACATGATCGGCTGCCTCGATACACCCACAAGCGGCGAGTATTTTTTTAGTGGCAACAATGTAAGCGAGATGAAGGACGACGACCTGGCTGAAATCCGTAACAAGGAAATCGGTTTTGTATTTCAGACGTTTAATCTTCTACCGCGAGCAACGGCGCTAAAAAATGTCGAGCTTCCGCTCGTGTACGCAGGCGTAAGCAGCTCTGTACGCAAGGAGCGTGCACAAGAGGCGTTGCGCAGTGTTGGGCTTGCAGATAGAGTTACACATAAGCCGAACGAACTTTCTGGCGGACAACGTCAGCGCGTTGCCATCGCCCGCGCATTGGTAACGAAGCCATCGATTATTCTTGCAGATGAGCCAACGGGAAATCTCGACTCGAAGACGGGACAAGAGATCATGCAACTCTTTCGCGAGTTGTGGCAGAGCGGCAATACCGTCATCATCGTTACACACGAAGAAGACGTCGCCCGACACACCCATCGCATTATCCGATTGCGTGACGGACTCATCGAAAGCGATACACCAAACGAACACGCGGGTCTCGTACCAACCGACCTCTTGCGCTTAGCACCAAGCGACCAATCCGGTCTTGTACCCTGAACCGCACGTCTATCATAGAGTCGTTGCGCTTCGCCTTCGAATCTGTGCGATCGAACATGCTGCGTTCTATACTTACTACGGGCAGCATGATTGTTGGTGTTGTTGCAGTCGTTACAATGGGTTGGGCCATTAAGGGGCTCGATGCCATCTGGGAACAGACCATTTCGATTATCGGCAAGGACATGATGTATGTCGATAAATGGGACTGGGCAGGCGGCGGCAACTGGCGAAAGACCGAGGCGCGCAAAGACCTTTCGTTAGAGCAGGTCGAGTCTCTGCGCTACAGAATGGAATCTCCCGAATACGTCATTCCCCTTGCACGTAAGTGGGGCGGTTCGGTTAGTTATGGCAACAAGGTTTTGCGAACTGCAGTTATGGGAACGGCTGCTACGTACGGAATGACGCCTGCTGGTATAACAGAGGATGGAAGGTTTTTCACGCCAATAGAAGAGCAGCAGGCCGCAAACGTTATTGTAATTGGTCACGGTATCAAGAAAGCGTTGTTTCCGACCGAAACGGCAGTCGGTAAGAATCTCAAGATTCAGGGAATACCATTTCGTGTGATTGGTGTTGTAGAAAAACGTGGCGTGTTGTTCATGGACTTTGTTGACAACCAAGTGTACATTCCGCTCTACGCCTTTCGTAGCGCCTATGGTTTTAACAATCGAAGTTTCTCTGTTGCCATCAAGGCGGGCAACGAACGCATGATGAATATTGTGAGAGAAGAAGCAATTGGTGTGATGCGTGGCATTCGCAATGTACCTCCACATAAAGAGAACGATTTTTCGATAAACGAGATGAAAGCGTTTGACGACGAAGTGAAAAAAATTCGCTTCTGGATCTGGGCCGCAGGTCTCGGCCTTACCGTGCTTGCGTTCATTGTAGGTTCTATTAACCTTACGAACATCATGTTTGTTAGCGTATCTGAACGTACCAAAGAAATTGGTGTCCGTAAGGCCATCGGCGCCAAACGCGGCTCCATCCGTCTGCAATTTCTGATGGAATCGACCTTGCTTTGTGTTACCGCCGCCGTGCTCGCATTACCTGTCTCTCAATTCGTGACATGGATTCTTCATATCGTTGCGGGTAGTATGTTGCCCGCTGATGTTCTGGCAGTTGTAAGTGCTCTCATTCCGGTAGATCTTCTTATGCTAGCTATTGCCATTGCAACGGTTGTTGGGCTCATGGCCGGACTCATCCCAGCGATACGCGCATCGAATCTCGATCCTGTAGAAGCACTGAGGGCCGAATGAACATTGCAGAGTCGATAACCATGGCCTGGGACTCCGTGCGTGCTCACAAACTGCGCAGCGTGTTCACACTGCTAAGTGTTTCGATTGGTGTGTTTGCAATCGTTGCATCGAGTGGCATTACTGGTGTCTTGAACACTGCGCTCGGCTCACAATTAGCAGACCTTGGTGAACACTCGTTCTTGATTCAGCGAACACCATCGATAGACTTCGGACATAATTGGCGCAAGTATGCCAAGCGCAAACCAATCTCCTATCCACAGTCGCTTGAGTTCCGTGATAAGATGACACTCACGAATCTGATTTCGATTAGTAATACTTCACCGGGACTCATCATTAAAGCTGGCGAGCAATCGACTGACCCCGACGTGTCGCTTATTGGTGTCGACGAATTGTACTTCACGGTGAACGCCGTTGGTATTTCCTCGGGACGTCCGTTCACTGAACAGGACGTGCTTTTGAACGGCAGCGGTGCCATCATCGGAAATGACATCGTTGTAAAACTATTTCCGAACGTAGACCCCTTGGGCAAGACCCTTACCATTAAGAATCAGCAATTCACCGTTGTTGGTGTGCTCGAAAAAAAGGGTGGGCTACTCGGACAGAGTCAGGACAACCGCGTGCTTATTCCCATCAGCGTCTTTGTGAAATACTACACCATGTGGTGGGACGTAAGTGTAGATGTAAGTGTAAAAGCATTTAGTCGCGATGCCCTACCTGCCACAGTCGACGAAGCAATAGGCATCATGCGAATGCTACGTAATGCAAAGCCGTGGGAAGAGAACAACTTCGAGCTCGACACCAACGAGGCGCTCTCTGCGCAATTCGGAAATCTTACGATGGCCATCGCTGCGCTTGCTTGGTTGAGTGGACTCATTGCTCTGCTTGTTGCAGGCATTGGCATTATGAACATGATGCTCGTTAGCGTAAAAGAGCGAACGCGCGAGATTGGTGTCCGTAAGGCGTTAGGTGCACGCCGCTCATGGATTCTACAGCAATTCCTCATCGAAGGAATTGCAATAGGTCAGTTCGGCGCCATAGCTGGCGTAATTCTTGGCTGCATTGCAACCCTTATCATTACGTTCGTCATCAAATCTTCGGGCGTTCAATCGCTCCCCTACGACCTACCGTGGTTCGCCATTGTCTTCAGCATGCTTTCATGCACCGTCATAGGCCTCGTCTCAGGCATCTACCCTGCATACAAGGCCGCCTCGCTCGACCCGATCGAAGCACTCCGATACGAATAGCTGTGGCCGACGAATAGCTGTGGCCGACGAATAGCCAAGTGCTACGAATCGCCGAGCTGTACGAATAGCATAGTCCGACAAATAGCATCGGACGCGTACCTTTGCGAGGATGTACGCAACCCTCATAGCACCTGAGATAGAAGAGCTGATTGCAGCGAGAGATTTCGCTACAATCCGCGAGGTGTTTGAGGACTGGTCGCCAATTGATTTAGCGCTACTGGTTGCCGATTTATCTGCAGAAAGTCGCGTCATTATTTTTCGGCTGCTGCATAAAGACCTCGCCGCTGAAACGTTTGCGTATTGTGAACTCGAAACGCAGGAAGACTTGTTGCACGACATGGCGCGTGAACAGGTGGCGTCTATCCTGAACGAAATGTCCGCGGACGATAGAACGCAACTCTTCGAAGACCTGCCAGCCAACGTTGTGCAAGAGCTTATCAACCACTTGTCGGCCGAAGAGCGTGCAATTGCGTTGTCGCTGTTGAATTATCCCGAGGACTCTGTCGGTCGGATTATGACGCCCGACTACGTGATTGTGAAAGCGCATTGGACAATACAGCATGCACTCGATCATATTCGTGCATTCGGAAAGAATTCGGAAACGCTCAATGTGTTATACGTTACGGAGCATGGTACACTCGTCGATGAAATTCACATACGTGAAATCCTGCTAGCATCTCCCGAATCGAAAATCGAAGACCTCATGGATTACAAGGCCGAAGCACTCCTTGTAACCGATCCGCAAGAAAAAGCGGTCGAGCTGTTCCGTCAGCTCGACCGCTACGCATTACCCGTCGTTGATAAAGACCGTAAACTTCTTGGTATTATAACAGTTGACGATGTTCTTGACATCGCCGATGAACAAGCCACAGAAGAAATGCAGAAGTTCGGGGGCGTTCAGGCGCTAGACGAGCCATACATCTCTGTCCCCCTGTTCGAGCTCGTTCGCAAGCGAGCAACCTGGCTTGTTGTGCTGTTTGTTGGAGGATTCCTAACGGCCAATGCGATGTCGTACTTCCAAAGCACGATAGACCGCGCCGTAGTGCTGGCATTGTTTCTCCCGCTCATCATTTCGAGTGGCGGAAACTCTGGTTCACAAGCGGCGACGCTCATCGTCCGTGCCCTCGCCCTCGGCGAAGTTGGCCTCGCCGATTGGTGGCGCATTATGCAACGTGAAATAACCGTTGGCTTATGTCTCGGCACGCTGCTCGGCGTCTTAGGTTTTTGTCGTCTGTTTTTCGGCGATATTATCAGCGGCGATTACGATCCCATCATCACACCTGTTATCTCGACTGTTGTGGGTATCTCACTCATCGGCATTGTCGTCTCGGGTACAATTGCCGGCTCGATGCTGCCGCTCATCATGAAGCGCCTCGGCTTCGACCCCGCCGCATCGTCAGCGCCGTTCGTAGCAACATTTGCCGACGTTACGGGCATTGTGATCTACTTCTCGATTGCGACGCTGCTGTTAAAAGGCATCTTGCTTTAGGAAGGAAAACTGCTCTTGATTGCCCTATTGGCGGGTTTGCACTGTTACCCAGTTTTGATTGAAGTCTTGCATTTCTGATTCGGTGAAGCCATAGATCGCTTGAAGTTGTTCTGTGATAGTGTTGAGGTCACCAAGCGTCGTGGCAGGCATCTGCCAGAATTCATAGTAGGTGGGAGACTTGAATGTGTATGTACGCGCAAGCGTCAGGATTTCACCAAGCTGCACATCAGTAATTGAACGATATGCTACATCGGTGGCCTTCGCGCCGAGGAGAAAGCCTAGTGCTTCACCGAACGAGTGCATACCTGAAGCTCGTGCGTCGTCGCTGACGTTCGTCGCACTCAATGCAGTACTAGTTGCATAGCAGTAGTTAATGGCGGTAGCCATCTGCGAACGCTCCCAGTTTGTACGAATTGCAAGCACAGCCTCGCGATATTCTTTGTCATACTTCGCGTCAACAGCGGCAGCGCGCGCCTTCTTAAACGCTTCACGAATATTTGTATAGAAGCCCGTACCGTCATTCTTATCGCGACGCGCAGCATAAGCGGCGCAATAGCGGTCTGCATTTTTAATCGCTTTGTCAGAGTTTGCGAATGCGGGGGTAGCTCCGAAAAGAGCAAGCGCGCGATCGACGTTGCGTGTGGTAGGTGTAGCTGTATCTAAGGCCGACATTGCAGCCCTATGCAATGCGACGGAGAAGAGCATCTTTTCTACCTGTTCGGTAACGTCTGTACCATGCTGATCGAAAAGGTACTTTACGAATACGCCACCTGTACCGTTGTAGGCAGGGTCCTTCATAGGATCCATGGTACTTCCGCTCGCCGCGACAGTTTTCTGGGTTCTCTGTTCGATTAAATTGATACCATCGGGCGTGAAAAGACGATACAGAGCAAGAGTCTTTAAACCAACCTCGACTGGAATAAGCTTCACACCTTGCGTTCTTGCACTCTTCAAATACGTAAGCAAATCACCTATCTGATCGAGATATAGAAGTTCGTCTTGCGCATTTGCCCGCCATGACGTGGTGTCATAGTATGCTGGAATTGTAAAAGTATCGTTGGGGGTCGTGCTTTCCGAGCACGAGGACAAGACGCCGACAACGAGAACTAGTAGGCCAATCTGAAGAGCCTGACGAGCAACGAGGTTTTCACTACACATGTCTTGAATCCTGAATGAGTATGCGACGAATCTAAGCTCTATTTGGATTTAGTCCAAATAAAGATTGGAAAACACCGCAAAATGCCCCTTAAAAAGCCCCATATCAGGCCCCTTAACGTTTCGAACAGTTAGCTAGAGGCAATTATGAATGTCAGCCAGGCAGCAGCGTAGGCTAAAACAAATGTGATGGCGAAGGAAAGAGCGGGCCATTTCCAGGTGCCCGTTTCGCGTTTCATTACGGCCATGGTGCTCACACACTGTAGGGCGTAGACGTAGTAGGCAAGAAGGGACAGTCCGACCGGCAACGGAAGTTCACGGTGAATGACCTCGCGAAGCGGCACGTCGCTCGCGCTGACGTCGGCTGCGTAGACCTGACCCATCACACTAACAAATGTCTCGCGCGCAGCATACGACCCAAGTACGCCAAGCGTAATGCGCCAATCGAATCCCAATGGTGCGAAGACGGGCTGCACCGCTCTACCTATCGAAGCTGCATACGAAGAGTCGAGTTGTGTGCGTTCTGTCTCTAGACGCAGAGCAGCCGTGTTACCGCTGGTGCTGCCAACATTCGTTCGTGGTAATTCTGTAAGAATCCACAGTGCAATGCTAAATGCAAGAATGACAGTGCCTGCTGTTGTAAGAAAGTCTTTGGTGCGATTAACTACTGTAACGTAAAGACTGTGTAGTGAAGGGGCTCGGTACGGCGGAAATTCGATGAGGAACGGCACGACGTCGCCTTTGAACATTGTGCGCTTCAACACGAGCGCGATAAGAAGTCCGCTTAGCGCACCTGCAACAAACAGCGATGCCATCACAATACTTTGTAACGAGAAGATGCCAAACACTGCCGCAGATGGAATGAGTGCACCAATGAGCAACGTGTACACCGGAAGGCGCGCTGAACAAGTCATGAGCGGTGCAGCCATGATCGTTGCTATGCGGTCTTTGTAGGATGGGATGATACGAGCGGACATAATGCCCGGCACAGCGCACGCAAACGAACCGAGCAACGGAATAAAGGAGCGTCCCTGAAGTCCGAACAGTCCCATAAACCTATCAACCAAAAACGCAGCTCGCGCCATGTATCCACACTCTTCGAGCACAGTTATAAGAATGTTTAGTATAAGGATCTGCGGTAGGAAAACAATAACGGCGCCGACCCCTGCCAGAAGACCCTTACTCACAAAGCTTCGTAGGACATCGTGCGTAATGTTCGCATCTGCGTTGGCGCGTAACACGTAGATGCCGCTCTCAATAAGATTCATAAGTGGTTCTGACCACGAAAAAATCGCTTGAAAAAACAGCGCCATCACTACGACAAATGCAAGTGTGCCGAACACTGGGTGTAGTAGAATGTTATCGAGTTTTTCGGTGAGGCGACTCCGCTTACCATGAATAACAACACGCCCTACGAGTTGTGCAGCCCATGCAACTCGTGCTTCTGTAGACCCTGTGGAGGGCTGTGCTCCTGTAGTTTGTGCGAGATCCACTGCACGAGGTATCAAGGCTGCTGATGGATCGACCAGTGCACTCTTCAGATCTGCAACGCCAAGGCCTTTGCGTCCAACCACCGGCATGACACGCACGCCCAGTTCATGAAAAAGCGCGATGTCGTCGAATACGCCGCCCGAGGCTTTCACATCGTCGATCATCGTAACCGCGATGATCATAGGAATGTTTAGTGTCGTAAGTGCTGCATGCAGCGCAAGGCATTTGTCCGGATTGCTTGCATTCATCACAAGTAGCACGGCATCTGGTTTTGGTATGCTGCGATGCACGCCACGCAAGACATCGACGCTAAGCACCTCGTCTTCGCTCGATGCATCGAGCGAATAAATCCCAGGCAGGTCGATGAGTGTTACGCTTTCACCGCGTTCATTAATCGAGCCAACCATGGGCTCGATTGTCACGCCTGGAAAATTTCCGACGCGTTGTTGGAGTCCAGTCAGCGCATTAAAGAGTGTAGACTTGCCGACATTCGGAACGCCGACCACAGCGATAGACCGTTGGCTATGCTGCAATTGCATCTGTTTGACTTATGGACGATTCTGCCTTGCCCTTGGCCACGACTAATTCTGCATCGGTGACGAGCAGGCGAACGAGCACGACAAGGTCGACGGCCGGACGAATTCCGATGCGTGTTTTCCCAACTTCAATTTCTAAGGGGCCGCCGAAAGGGGCTTTACGGACGATTCGGCAAATCATACCGGCGATAATACCAAGCTCAAGCGCCCTGCGCGCCGCGCCGACCCCTCCAGAAACAGAGACGATCTGAACGGAACTGCCGACGGGTACATGTTGGATGGGTATAGGAGCTGGAGTTTTCATGTTTGGATTTAGTCCAAATTAAGAAAGCGGCTCCACAAACCGCTATGATGATGAATTCCCCGCATCTCGCGTCGCTTTTCGCTTCGCTCCCGGAATGAGCGTTGTTTTTAGGAATGAGCGTTCTTTCTCGCAACGCTGTAGTATTCTCTACGCATTGTATAATTTCGAACGTGCTCCGCTCCCTCTTCATAGACTTCAATAGCTACTTCGCATCTGTCGAGCAACAGGTGCATCCAGAGTTGCGCGGAAAGCCTATAGCTGTTGTGCCCGTGATGACCGATACGACCAGTGCAATTGCCGCATCGTACGAGGCTAAACGATTTGGAGTGAAGACGGGGACGCTCGTCGCAGATGCAAAACGGATGTGTCCGGGTCTCATTCTCGTCCAAGCCGGACACGTCAGCTACATCGAGTATCACCATCGTCTGGTGGAAGTGGTCGAAAGCGTTATCCACGTCAAGAAGGTGATGTCCATCGATGAAATGGCATGCGAGCTCATAGGCTCGATGCGCAATGAAGATCGTGCTCGCGAGATTGCCCGCGATGTAAAGCGTGCCATCTACGAGAACGTCGGCACCGAAATGAAGTGTTCGATTGGTATTGCTCCGAACGACTTTCTTGCTAAGACGGCAACGGATATGCAGAAGCCAGATGGACTGGTTGTAATCCATCAGGAGGACTTGCCGGGTGTTCTCTTTCCTCTCGAGCTTCAGGAATTATGTGGCATTGGTCGCAACATGTACAAGCGCTTGTACAAACACGGCATCTACACTGTTGAGATGTTATGCTCGGCCTCGAAACAACAGCTACGCGAGGTGTGGGGCGGAATAGAAGGCGAACGCATGTGGCAACGGTTGCGCGGCGAAGAACTTGCGCCGATGGTGACGCATAAAAGTACGGTCGGACATTCGCATGTACTCGAACCAACTTTAAGAAGTTGGGAAGGGGCTTGTGGTGTGCTTCATAGGCTTATGCAAAAAGCCGCCATGCGTCTGCGTTCCTACGAGCTTCTTACTGGAAATCTTTATATAAGTATTCGTTATGTAGACGGTTCACGTTGGAAGGCTGACATGAATCTTACCGTTACACAAGACACCGTACAACTTACGAGCGCTCTCGTGGCCCTTCTGAATGCTGTTCCACCAACAAATGCAAAGCCAATAAAAGTCAGCATGGCGCTCAACAAGGTCGAGCCCCTTGGTTCTACGCCCCTTCCCATGTTCAAGAATACTGGTCCCGCCAGAGAGCAGTTAAATACTGGCCTCGACGCCATAAACAAGAAATACGGCAAGAACACATTGTATGTGGGGTCGGCCCATGACGCGTTGAACAGTGCGCCGTTGCGCATTGCGTTCAATCATATTCCCGACCTCAATTTAGACGACGACTCGTAATCGACACCAAATTTCTGGTGACACTAAGTCTCATTTTAGACGATCGGTGTTGATGTTGACGAATCTTAATGTTGAATTCGTAGAGAAGCTGTAACGCTTTCTGCACAGCGTGGATTCTTCGCCACGTTGAATCGGCCGACCTCAACGCACACACACTCCATGGCCGGGCACAACGGACCTTTTTTCCTCTTTTCGTAAGGACGACGCTCATGAATCGTGTTGTGAAAACCCTGTTACTGTGTAGTCTTGCCGTCGCGATGTCGGCGGCAGTCAAAGCACAAGAAGACCAGCCTTGCATCAGTCTCCGCTCGATTACTGCGGAGTGTGCGGGTTTTAACGCTGATGGCAGACCTCGGTATGTCATCAAGTTTCATGCAACAGACATTAACAAAGAAGGCGATGTACTCTATATATCGTCGGAAACTGGACATGTAGGAACGACCACCTACAAACTTCCACTCGAAAATGAAGAACAAGTGTTTCGTTATGTACATGTAGGCAACTCACTCAAGGCTTGCTTTACATTTACAGTTTATAACATGACAGAAGACGGAAGACGCAAACTTTGTCGCGTTGAAAAATGTATTGAATTGCCACGTTGTGCTCCAAAATGCAGTGACGTGCGCAAGTCTATCGAAGCACGTCCGCACCTCGCTTCAAATGGTGAAGACATCATACTCTCGGGCGCACTAGGATTTTCTCCGTTCGGTGTTGGTGCAGTTCAAATGGAAGTTGTCGATGCAAGTCATCGTCGCGTTTGTTCAAACACCGAAAGGTCTGCATGGCAACCGATTCGTACAGAAATCTCTCGTGCTGCTATTAAGGGTGTAGACGGACCTCACATCGAAGGCAATATTGCTCTCTGGAAATTCGATCCATGTGTTCGTTTTAATCCAAAGCGTGGATTCGAAATCCTTATCAATCTTCCTCCAGCATGTCCGACGGTCAGCACATCGAGTCGTGTTATAGAATGTACTGATACAATCAAGTTCTGCGTGAAATACACAGTACTGATTTGTCCAGAGCTGCGCTGTGATACCGTCATCTGCTATCGCATCATCCGCAAGTGCCGTACTGGTGGTCCGAACCAAGGTATCAACCTAGGAAACGCGGGCAGTACGGACAATACAAACACGCTCAACGAAGCAGTAATTCTAACCGCTGCAAGTGTTGTTTCGGTGCCGAATCCTGCAACAGACGAAACTGACGTTATTCTCTCGATGCCATACGACGATGCCAATGCATCGGTTGACATCGTCGATCTAAACGGGCAGGTTGTTGCGACAATTGCTTCAGGACTCAAGGCCGGTCAGACGACCGTTAACGCAAACCTTCACGGAATGGCCTCTGGCACATACATGTTGCGCCTTCGCCATACGGGTGGCCTGATAAGCGAGCCGATACGCATCGTGCGCTAGGCTCAAAAACGTGGCCTTAACACACCGTGTGCTAGGCTCAAAAACACAGCCTGTGGATTACGTAAAAGGGGTGACTTAATCGGTCACCCTTTTTGTTTATGTTCGCACCATTCAAACCTCTCTCTCACGTCTCAGAAAGGCATCGTTTATGAAATTTGTCGTTAATCTTTTGGCGGTCGCAATTATTGGCCTATGCTGTTCGGTTCAGGCCTCGGCTTGGAGTCAAGCACCTAACGATTGTATAACGGCTAATGAGGTGACTACCACCGTTGACTGCTACTATAACGGTGGATTTGCAGTCAACTTTAAATTCAGTGCTGTTAAGGCAGGCACAAACTTTATTCGAATCTACCAGGGTCGAAGTCAGGGTTCAACATTTACCTATCCGTTTAAGACTTCTTCGCAGACTGTTTCTTCTAGCGGCGGCTTTGGTCCACAGTGCTTTACCATTGATGTCTACGACGTACTGCCAAACGGCAAGGTTGTGAAGTGTTCGTCGGAAGTCTGCGTTCCTGTGTTCTGTGGTTTCGAGTTTGCAAAAGACGTTGTGGCAGGTGAAATGCCAACGACCCCTTCCTTAACCCTTGCCCCGAATCCGGCAATGGACGTTGTGAACATCTCGGTTGCTGTGCCATCGTATGACCCTAATTCAGCGATTGAACTCGTTGACATGACGGGCAATATGGTTGCAACACTTGCTACTGGTATGGCTGCAGGCACGACCGTTATTCCAGCAGATCTTCCGAACCTTTCTAACGGAGTATACATGGTACGCATGCTCCACGTAGACGGCATGGTCGTTCAGCAACTTCAAATCGTTCGATAATCCTTACGAACTCTAACTCGATTCGTCTAATTTCTTTCAATTTTGAGGACAGTCATGAAACATTTTATAACTCTGCTCTTGGTCTGTGGATTCGTTGCCTATACAGTACCTTCGGTGCAAGCAGCGCCTGGCGGCGTGCCAACGTGTATTAACGTCGGGACGTACGACGTTGAGTGCCTCGGTCAAGACGCTCAGGGCCGTGAAAAGTACCGTGTGAATTTCAAGTTTGACTACGTAAAACCTGGCACAAACTTCATTCGCATTTACGAATCTGGTCAGCAAGGCACTACCCACACCTACCCGTTCAAAAATCCGAAGCAGAGCGTAAGTGGCGCGAAGGATTGGTGGGATTTGTGGTGGGACCCAGTTTGCTTTACGATTGACGTTTACGACGTATTGCCAACGGGCAAGGTTGTGAAGTGTAGCATCTATTATTGCGTATGGGTAAACTGCTCTGGTGGCGGTGAAACGAATTCTGTGCGCGTAAAAGACAATATTCCTTCAGAAGGTTCAGCAATCGCAGGTGAAACTTCACCGAACGTTGCTGCTTACGTAGCTGTTGCGCCAAATCCAGCGATGGATGTTGCGGAAGTCTTGATAGACGTTCCTTCCTACGATCCATCGTCGTCACTAGATATCATTGATCTTAACGGCAATGTTGTTGCGACGCTCGCAACTGGCATGCCTCAGGGACAAATGATTGTGCCGGCACAACTCGATGCACTTGCAAACGGTACGTACATGGTGCGAATGCTGCATTCCTCAGGTGTAATGGTTACACGTCTACAGGTCGTACGCTAACATAAGAGACTCAATCAAAAGGGACAACGGCCTAAAGCTGTTGTCCCTTTTTTAATGCAGGTATAGCCGCGGGGTCGAACCAGATATAGCGGTACGGACGCTGGTCCATGGAGTTGTTGCGGTAGTCGCGGACATAAGGCTGTACGAACCGGTAGTCTTCGTCATTGAACAGCAACAACATTGGCGCATCAGAGATGGCTATCTGCTCGGCATCACGATAGAGGTTCATTCTCTTTGTGTGATCGGTTTCAGCAAGAGCACGCTGAAGCATTGCGTCGTAACGCGGGTTGACGTAGCGTACAGCGTTGATCGGACTTATACCGCCGTCCTTAGGCACCAGTTTGCCATTGTATAGATTTAGAAAGGTTTCTGGATCTGGGTAGTCGCCAACCCAACCGAGCCTATAGAATGGAGTTCGCCCATGATCGATTGCCTCGAGATGTTGTGCAAACTCGACCTGGAGCAGTTCAACCTTCACGTTCAGGTGCTCCATAAGCATGTTCTGTACTGCTTCGGCGACAGAGACATTGCGTCCCCCACCCGAATTCAATTGCAACGTCACTGTCGGAAACCCTTTGCCATTCGGAAACCCTGCTTCCGCCAACAGGCGTTTTGCCAGCAACGGATCGAACGAGTATCCCTTGACTGTTGACGTTGGGTATTCGGGCATGGACGGCGGTACTAGGCCGTGTTCGGCCGGACCATACGCTTGGCCACGCAACACATACTTGATAATGCGTTTGCGATCAACTGCATAGTTGAACGCTTGGCGTACACGCTTGTCGTTGAACTCTTTACTCGTTGTGAGAAATCCATAGAACTGCGTCGATATGGCGGGCACGTGTAACAGTGTGTACTTAGCCCAAACTCCCTTCGGATTCTTATTCTCGTCTACGATGTCACCAAAAAACTCATTCGCAATGCGATACGATTCTTCGAGGTTACCCGCTGCAAACTCAAGCAACTGAAGTTTGTCATCTTTGAGAAATGAAAACCGGATGCCATCAAGTAATGGCAGTCTGTTACCGACCTCATCGAACTTCCAGTAACGCGAATTACGAGTAAGCGTGAGATCTCGATCGGGCTGCCAGCGCACAAAAGAGAACGGACCCGTCCCCACCGGATTCTGTCCGTAGTCCTCGCCATACTTCTCAACCGCTTCGCGACAATGAATGCCCATTGCCGTTAAGCCAACATAATTTTCAAAAGGGGCAAAGGGGGCTGTTAATCTGACTTTGAATGTCGTATCGTTTTCTACAATAAAGCCGGTTACCTCTTTCACCTTCATTGGATTTTCTTCATCAACCTTGCGCGATGCCTCATAGAAATCATCTACACCTTGGACTTTGCCACGGAAATAGTCGTACGATTTCGTCTTCGCACGTGCATCGCAATTACGCGTGAACGAGTACTTCACATCATGTGCTGTGAACTTGCGACCCTTGCCATCGGGGAAACACGGATTGTCGTGGAACCACACATCGTTCCGAAGATGATAGGTGTACTCGAGTCCGTCCGCCGAAACTTCCCATCGATGCGCCAGATCGGGCTGCAGTCTAAGATGCTCGTCGAACTGCAACAGATTGTCATAGATGTTCTGTGCGATATGTGCACTGGTAACATCATTGATGCGGACAGGATCAAGCGAGCTGAGTTCACCGGTTTCGTTTACTCGAAAGATGCCTCCGTAATACTTTCCGCCTTGGGCCGGACGTAGGCTGCCTTCTGGACGACCTTCCTTCTTGCATCCAACGCATAGAAGCAGTAGGAGTGCGGTTACTCGTAGTAGATGGTTCATGTCGCAAAATACCAAGAGCAGCGAGCCTCGGTAACAAAAATGTATTCGCGTTGTTGTTTTAGCTATGCAGATCGCTGACGAACTACATCACCTCGTACATTCACTAACCGCTTCTGAGAAGCGAGCGTTTACGATGCATGCGCGACGTCATGTAAAGAATCCCCAGTACCTGCGCCTTTTCACGACGCTCGATCGACTCAAGGTATACGACGCAAATGTTGTTCGAGGCGCATTCAAGGGAACACTCGCAGAGAATAATCTCACTGAGCTTCGTTATGCATTGCTCGAAGAACTTGTTGCCTGCGTAGACCGACTGCAACCTCAAGACGACGTCGTTGTGAGGCTACAGCGAGAGGCAGATGCTATAGAATTTCTTGCGGCGCGCGGATGTTACTCTACAGCCGAGCGCCGCATACGCCGTGCTCGTTCATCTGCTCTTTCGAATGAGTTGCCGTCCGCTTTGCTCGATCTCTGTGCAGTACAACGTCGTACAATGCCTCTCACGTCTAGACTACTCAACACTCTAATCGAAGACGAACGTTTTGCATTGGAGCTTGCGCGTCATCATCACGACGCCGCACGTGAGCTCGATGTATGGACACAGCGAGCGTCATCGTGCGAACGCTTCGAGCCCCTTCTCGAGCCCCTTACCAATGCAGCACATCACGAACACTCTGAGAGTTCAACACATCACGAGCACTCAGAGCATTCGTCGCTAGGAACACTACGTCGGCTTCATGCAGGGTTGTTGCGTGCGGCTTGCGAACGAGATGCCGATGTGTTTGTTACTAGAGCCCACACGCTTTCTGTTCTCCTCGCCGAACATTCCGACAAGCTTGCAGCGTACAGAGCTGACGTCAACAATGCATTGATTGACCTTGCTGACGAAGCAGCATTACTTGGTGTCACAAGTCGCTTGGCTGGCCTATCGCTGCCGCCTGCTCGTCACCACACACATCTGCCGCGTCATAGAGTCGCAACATTTATGCGTAATGCTATTGCTGCTGTTACGCACGGTGAAATGGATGCAGCTTCACGAATGGTAAGTCACGTTTTGGGAGACAGTGAACTGAGTCAGGCGCACGAAGCATGGACGTCGCAAGCAACGTTGTTGTCCGTCATGCTGAATGTCTTATCTGGTAACCATAAGATTGTCGCTCATCTAGTGCGAAGTGCTCTTCGAACTGAACAGCGCAGACGTCGGTTCACAGGTGCAGAACGCGAGTTCCTGAAGGTGCTGCAAAACCCAAACGCACACATCGGTGCGAGTCTAGCCAATGCAAGCAACATCGGTGCGAGCCTAGCCAATGCAAGCAACATCGGTGCGAGCCTAGCCAATGCAAGCAACATCGGTGAAACCAATGTTGGTGATGGAACGGGACTCTTGCCCTTACTAATAGAAACCTTGCGCAAGCACTTCCCAATTGCATCTGAGTCTGAGCAAGCAATACGATCTACACGCTCAAAAAAGAAGCCTCTCAGAATTAGGCGTTTTTAGCGGATCGGCGTCTGGATCTCAATCTGCACAGTACGTGAGTAGGAGCGTCCCTCGGGAAGGTCGTTATTGAAGATGAGACGATCGCTTCCGATAGGTTCGAGCGTCACCTGACTGTCTTTGAGGCCGAGAACACGTTGTGCCTCTACGCATCGGCGACGGGCCAATTCGCGATTATAGTCTGACATACCCTGACGGTCTGCGTAGCCTGTGATCGTAACACGTGAATCGGGCTGAATACGCTCCTTGATTTTATTCATCAGCCGCTGATTCGATGCATTGAGCTGGGCGCTGTTGTATTCGAATACGATAAGAGAATAGCGCTCGATGAGTTTGCCTTCTTCCTGACGTGATTTGATGAGCTTTAGCGTGGCGTAGTCGACAGGCATTGTTACACTGCCCTCGGAGCTGAGGCCTTGTGCGTTACGGACACTAACCTTTGCTACTACTGATGCGTCGAGGCGTGGTCTAGAGGCGTCGTTATCTGTGCGCCATGAAATATCTGTTGGGAGTCCTGAACCATCGACACTCAGCATTTCATTTGTCCGCTGTGCGACAGAGGCAGAGTGCGCCGAAACGTCATCGCCATTTGTAACCGTTGAACGCAATATTACTTCGGCTGGAGTGACCTTCAGATCGCGATCACGAAACTCAACAGGTTCAAACAGCGCGAGGTCATTACTTGAAAGTTCAACACGTTGATTTTCCTGCTTGCCATCGGCAGTTGTAGGATTGGCTGGACTTGATGGAAGTTGACGTGTGCTGACATTCAAGCGTGATGCTGCGATGCCAAAATTCGTCACGAGATACTGCTTAACAGCTTCTGCACGAGCCTTCGACAACTCTTTGTTGCTTTGTTCTATTCCACTGTTATTTGTGCAGCCAACAATATTGAGCTCTGTGGCCGGATTCTTGCGCATGCGATCGCCAACTGTGTTCAGAAGATTGCGATACACATCTAACTGGTCACGCGTTAAGTCTGCGATTTTAAACGTGTTCGCTTCGTTGCCTTGCAACCGAGCTTGCGTTGTGCCTGTTAGCTCAGCACTTCCTTCTGCAAAGAAAATTTGTGGTAACAGCGGATAACTCTCTATTACGTCGAGCTCTTCAATTCTAATTGAGTCGAGTGGCTGCAGTATCCCGTTCTTGTCACGCGCTAGTGCAACCACTTTTACTGTTGCCACAAATGGTTTTGGTGTCTCGCGCAGATACTCTTCGGTAATTGTCGTTGTTTGATATTCAACATCGCCTTCACGTCTGGTACTCTCGTCTGTCGACGACGATTTGAGCGTAATTCGGTCCTGTTGAATACCTGGTGTCTGCGCAACAACCGTATCGCGTTTGTACACCGTGTCGCGGATGATGACAGGGTCGATGGGTGTGTACACACCGTAACGCACAGAAACACCAATCTGAAACGACTGAACGCGCCAGTCTACACTTGAAACTGCTGTCAGCGGAAGATAGTACCTGACTTCAGGAACGATTGAAAGATTGCTTCGTGTTGTAAGCTCGTAGCCTAAAGCAAATACTGCGTGTAGCTGCAGTGCATTCGCCTCTGGTATGGGTCCGGCATACTCGTTACGAACCGCAGTCCCATCGATAAACGTGTATCCCTCTGGCAGAAGCAGTGTTTCTTTCTGCTCCATGTTCTTGCCTATCAGGTATCCAGCGCGAACTCCGAAATTCAGCCAGATTACATCTAGTGCACGCCATCCAACTGTAGGCTCTAACGCAATCATCGGAAGTGGTGCACCGAGAAAGTGCTCGACGGTTACATCCCTTCGTGCTTGTGTAGGAGCTGGCCCATCATCCAGCACAGGCTCATTTCCAATCACCTCTCCAATGGTCAGGTTGCCACCGATTGACGTGTATCCAAGTCTAATCTGACCGCGAAGACTCGACATTAATGGGACTTCGAGAAGAGCACCAAACGAAGGGCTAAGTGAGCTTGCGTCTTTAAACTCCGGACAGCATGATGGTATGCCCGGTAAGGCGCCGAAGGGGGCTGAGTGCAGGTTAATGCTCAACGCTCCGTACCCACCGACCAAAAAACGAAGTTCTTCTCGCTGCCCTGTCGACTCATTCAGACGACTAGACTGTGCCCATGACACGGTCGCCATCATAACTATGGTTATAAACAAGACAACATAACGAGTTATCGAAAGGACAACACCACGTGTTATCGAAAAGGCAACGCAACGATTCTGCATGTATAGCCGCATGTATGTCAATGAATGATTGAAAGCGTCGTTACGCGTCGACGCGTCGGCGTCTGCAGAACCACCTGATATGCTCCGGCCGGAATGTTCCGCGTATCAACATCGTGCTCAAATGCGGCACCTGTGGCGTCCGCTTTGAATGTCATCGAGTTCACTACTTCACCCATCAACGTTATTACTTCGACTGTATGTATCCCCTTTTCCGTCAGATCAACCGCGATGTTCAGGTTGTCGCTAACGGGGTTCGGAGAAACACGGATTGACATAGGCGTTCCGCGCATGATGAGACGTGGATTAGCCCCTTCCTCACAAACTGCAAGCTTTAAGTATCCATCTTCGCGGCGCACCGTCGGCGCCACGAAACCTGCATCCAGAAAAGCATCCGTAATAACAAAGTCGGTAGAATCGATCGGACCGATGGTGGCCTGTCCACGCAATTCGAAAATCACACTCTCAGTGGTTGTTGCGTCGAGATTAGCTATCTCAATTTCTACGAATGTTTGACCACCAATTACTTCGTTCCGAATAATTGTACCGCGCGAAATCGACTGAACAACAAACACAGAAGACGTATAGCGCATCGTCATGTGAAGCGTACCACCTGTTAGGTTTATGCTACCTACAGCAACCTTAGCCTTTACGGGAAGAGTCTCACTATCACTTGCCGGATCCATGGTGTGTTTTGGCAAAATCACAGAAATCTCTACGTTTAGGCGGCCGGTGCCACTAACGGGAATCACACGCTCATCCTGACATGGTTGGTCAAAAGCAATGACAATACTGTCCACATTGTTCTGCTGGGCAACAGGCGCATACGTCACTTGTACATCAAAACGCTCACCAGGTGCAAGTGTCTTGGGCACGGGTGCAGGTACAATCGATATCGTACCGAACGATGTGTTGCGCAGAAACACATTTGTAATGCGCACCGGTGTTGCCGTCGAATTCACAACTGATACTAGCTGCATACTCGATGCACCAATATCGATGCTACCAAACGCAACCTCTACAGGCGTACTTGGCAATGATGTGCGCCGTGTGCCGGTAAGTGTTGTTACAAAAGGCACAGGTTGATTATTCAATCGAACGCGTAAAACAAGTTGTGCCGTGCGTGCACCATCGGCGTACGAACGAGGGTTGAAGTTTATATAAACCGTCGCACTACCGCTCGGTGGTAGCGTCACATTGGTGGCTGCTGCAGGATTTACAATTGTGAAGAGTTGATTGGCTACACCGACAATGTTCACGTCGATTAAATCTACAGGCACCACGCTTGTGTTCACATACGTAACACTGTCAAGGCGCTGCTCACAATCTGTAAGCGTGCCAAAATACACGCTATTTGGTGCGCTAATAGAACCTGCTGCTCCAACACCTCGTGTTACGAGCATCACCGAGTCTCGACACGGCGCGTCGGTGACAATCCAGATCGTTGCGGCAAATGCACCTTCTCCTTGCGGCGCAAACACGATCGTAAAATCTATCGTTCCACCAGCAGCCACCGTACCTGTGGTTGGTGTGATTGAAAACACCGGAATGCCCGAAGTGACATTTGAAATGTTAAGCGTCGTCGTTGTGGTATTCGTAAACGTTACGATCTGCGAGGTGGTTGCGCCGACGGCGACTGTACCTAGATCTGTAGCAGCCGGACCTGTAAGGCCCAATGATATACGACTTGCGCTTACGGGTACATCGAGCTGACTCTGCCTAGTGCTCGAGGTTCGAACACTCAGGATGGCAGTATGCACACGAACGTTGGCAACTCCACCATTGAACTGAACAACATAGACCGCAGATTCACCCGGCTTCAAAGTGTCGTCGACCAAGGGCTGTAGAATTATGCTGAACGACGCCGCATCGGGTCCGTTCAAAAACCCTGGATACAACAGAACTACGTCCGCCGTACCATTATTGGTTACGCGAACACTATCGACAACCGTTTCGCACGAACGAACATCTCCGAAGACAATCTGGTTTTTGTCGAGCACTAATGCTTCCTGTATGCCTCGTCCGGCAAGCGCAATCACAATCGTATCACCACAACTTCCACCTACAACAGTCGAGACTAACTCAAGCGTCGCCGAATCATCGCCTACGGCAGTTGGTGCATACTCAAATGTCACAATGGTCGATGCGCCTGGTTTGAGTGTCATTGGTGGGGCAGGTACCGCACTTACAATTCTGAAGGGGGCTGCCACAGGGGGCAGGGCATCGATTCGCAAATCGCTCGAACCGTCATTTCTAATTTCGACAAGAACCTGACGTGTCTGACCAACACGCACGTCAGCAAACTGTGTGGTGCCAATGAGCACCATGTTAGGCTCAATACCAACAAACCGCACGTACACCGTGTCTGGTTGCGGACATTCAGCAACGAGCACAACAATTGGTACGATCGACGCACCCACTGCACGCAAACTTCCGCCTAGCTGAATTGTCGTTGTTCCACCTACTGCTAACAATGCCGGAACAGACGTCGTGGCATTCACTACGCTTGGGTTTAACGACCGCACAGAGGTCACAGTTGTACTCGTCGTACCGATATTCGTAATAGTTACTATTTCAGAAATTACACTTCCCAGACACACCGCGCCAAGATCGATGGTATCGCGCACCTCACCTTTATAGGTATAGTTCAGTTCGATACGTTCGACCGTCGCCGTCACATTTATGCGATACGGACTGCGCGCAGAAACAGGATCGTTGTTACTCAGCACCAGAACGTCATTTATTACACCAGTAGCTCCAGGCAAAGGCGAATACTCTATAACGTAGGTCGTAGAGTCACGCACTTTAATTGTGTCGGGGAACACCGTTGGCGAAACGATGCGAAATCCGTTACTGTTCAGCCACGTAGGTGTACGAACCTCTAGCGGCGATTCGCCTCTATTGTAAATGGTAATCGATTTTGTAAGCACTGAATTCGGACACCTACGAACTCCTAGGTCCACATTTTGTACTGCATCAATTATTGTCGGTCCGAAGATTCGCAGAATATTCCACGCCGACTGTGATAACACATGCGAAGGAATTGCACTATACTGTGCTCCTGAGGGGTTAGCACTTTGCTGCGCATACATCACATAGAAAATAGAGTCCGTACCAGGCAGTGTTATCGTTGCATTGATGAAGGAATTGCTCGGCGAAAACGCTGTGATGGTCGTATTCAACGTCCACGTTGACGATTCTGAACGCACCCACACCTCGATCGGACGTCCATCACCTGCACCTGTAATCGAGAAAGTGCGAAGAACTGCTGTTAAAGAATCAGAGTACGGACCTCTCGGAGGTGCAGGAGTAAAGCTTATTGGCGTATCGTAACGTTTGCGTCCACCACCACCACGATTAAAGTTTGGCTGATCGTCCAATCCATTCGTTTGTGGAAACACGCTCGAGCCACCGTTCACACGCGTGCCAATAATAATGCCGCCTCCCGACCCGCCTCCACCCTTTGTGTCTTCTCGGTTTGAGGTGGCACCATGTGCTTCTATGTCAAGATTGACAATGCGTGCAGCATGAAATGATAGTGCACCACCACCACCACCACCAAAGCCCGAAGTGTTATCATATGAGTTTGGATTGCCACTAGCGCCACCGCTGCCCCCCGCAAGAGGCACGAGTACATCATTGCCATGTGCTAGGCCACCACGCAACGGTCCACCAGCACCGTCTTCAAAGAAACCACCTCCACCACCCGGATCGCCATTGCGATAGCCAGAGCCACCTCCGTGTCCGGGTATGGGAACACACGATGAGGTTCCCGCGCAACCCATACCTGATCTACCAAAAGGATGCCCCGTACCACCCCCAGCATTTTCCCAAATTCTGAAGAAAGACTCGCCACCTGGAGTGCCATTCAGAGATTTGCTACCGTCGACGTTTGTACTGCTGGCCAGCAATACGTCACCTGTGCCAGCACCAGGTGCCTGTTTCGAACCGTCACCAGAGTTGTCATTATAACCACCAGGACCGCCACCAGTGAATCCTGCACCACCAGGCGTACCGCGTTTGGTGCCAGATCCGAAGAATGGTTTGTTAGCGTAACCACCACCACCACCACCACCGCCCGGCCCGGCGTCAGCACCATTACCACTTAGTATAATCTTCGCACCGCTACCACCTGTAACAGATTTCGCTGTAATGAGCACAAGAGGAAGGTAACCTTGGTTACCAGGTGTCCCCAGGTCGCAGTCAGCAGTTGAAACAGTGTACAATCCTCCGCCTGCAAGGACCATGCTGTCGACAATCATTGCGCCACGGCGAGAACGAAGTCCTAGCTGACCATCACCAAGTATCCGCTTTGTGTCTGTACGTCGGTCGCCAAAAGCAAAAGGACGTACAATGTAGAAGGTGTCTGCAGCAGATGCTACGCCATTCACTTCTACGATAAGCGGTATGCGCCACTGCGCATTCAATAAACTCCATACATCGGAGTTCGGCGCAGCTGCAGGTGTAACGAATATGTGAGTCGAGACCATGCGGCCGTTCCAGCTTACAACACACGGACCGATCTTGACATATACGCTGTCAGCAACTCGAGCGGGGCGTACACGAACGGCACTACCCGACGGGTTGTTAGAGTAGAATCCGTCGGTGCCGAAGTTGCTGGTTGTATTGTACGGACCAATAAACTCTACATACGTCGCAAATCGCGTTGTACCGATATCTGGTATGATGTAGCTGATACGGGGCTGCGCTTGCACTGCTGTCGCAGCAAGCGTAAGTGCCACACAAACAACAACTAAAAAAGTTTTATTCTTAGAGGTGTGCAAGAAAGGTCGAGTCATCGAATTGTTATTCATGGTTGGGTCCCGATCGTAGCGATGACTTTTAGCTCAACAGCAATAGGCGTTGGCAATGCACCGACTTCAATGGTTGTGCGGCACGCTTGAACGTGCTCGAAATGTGCTGCATACAGATTGTTGAAAACGTTAAAATCACGTTTCATATCAGTTAGAAACACTGTTACATCTACAATACTCTCCCACGTCGATCCTGCATCCTCGAGAATTGCCTTCACGTTTGCAAACACACTTAGTGTCTGCGCCGTGATGTCATACGATTCGATTTCATCATCATCAGTTAACGTCACCCCAGGAATCTGTTTCGTGCCTCGCTGACGTGGTCCAACACCACTCAGGAACAGTAGGTTTCCAACACGCCGTGCATGCGGATATGCCCCAACAGGTTCGGGTGCGCGTGTTGAGTTATGTAATCCGTCACTCATGTGTTCTGGTGCTCATATTCATTTTCTACAAGGCATTAGATTCTTTTGCGCTCTGCATCAGGTCTGAAAGCAAACATTCTTTGCTTCGGTAAAAAAGCGCAGCGCCTCGGTACCACCTTCGCGTCCGACGCCGCTTTGCTTCATGCCGCCGAATGGTGTCCGCAAATCACGTACCAGCCAGCAATTCACCCACACAATGCCTGCTTCGATGCGGGCAGCGACTCTATGCGCGCGACCTAGATCATTCGTCCAAACGCTTGCTGCAAGGCCGTACACCACATCATTTGCCAGAGCGAGAGCCTCGGCCTCGTCGGTAAAGGGGATGAGTGTGGCGACCGGACCAAATACTTCTTCCTGATTAATACGGCATGAATGGTCGAGTCCGTCGATAAGAGTCGGCGCCACGAAATACCCATTCTTACAACGTCCTTCTACAACCACACGTTCTCCACCACACAGTACGTTGCCCCCTTCGCTTCGAGCCCCTTCAATAAAACCCATCACCTTGTTCATGTGGGCTTCACTAACGAGTGCACCAATGCGCGTTGTTTCGACAAGTGGGTCGCCGAGTGTCATTTTTTTTGTTTGCGCTACAAGGGCGTCACGAAATGCGTCGTACAAACCACGCTGCACAAGGATACGCGAGCCGCACAGGCAGATTTCGCCCTGATTGGTGAAGGCTGCCCGTGCGACGTGACGTGCGACGTGTTCTACGTCGACGTCATCAAAAACTACTGTCGGGTTTTTGCCACCTAATTCGAGTGAGAGTTTTTTTAGCATCGGCGCAGCAGTGGCTGCAATGGTGCGCCCCGTATCAGAGCCCCCTGTAAAAGAGATTGCTTTGATATCGCGGTGTGCGACAATTGCCGCGCCGACTTCAGAGCCGAGTCCGTGTACAACATTCAACACACCATCGGGAAGTCCGACTTCGTGACAGATCTGCGAAAACAGAAACGCTGTCATCGGTGTTAGTTCCGATGGCTTTGCAACAACGCAATTACCGGCAGCAAGTGCGGGTGCAATCTTCCATGTAAACAAATACAGTGGAAGATTCCACGGCGAGATACATCCAACCACACCAAGCGGTGCACGCAGCGTAACGTTTAGCGTCCTTTCGTCCATCTGATGCGCCGACGTCTCGGTATGTAGAATTTCTGTCGCAAAAAACGCCATGTTTTCGATGGCGCGAGGAATATCCATCGCCTTCGCAAGCCAGAGCGGCTTGCCGTTGTCGACCGATTCGGCAAGAGCAAGGTCGTCGAGATGTTCGTGCAGACGCTGCGAGATACGCATGAGAATCTGCGATCGATCGCGCGGACTTAATGCAGACCACGCTGGAAATGCATTACGTGCTGCCTCGACTGCCATATCGACATCAGCCGCCGTACTTCTAGCAACAACAGAATACACATCGCCAATAGCGGGGTTGATATTATTCAGCCACTCCCCTGCTTGCGGATCATGAAAACCACCGTTGATGAAGTTGCGGATGTGCAGCATCGGTTTTTCTCGCCTAAGGCAACTCAGCCCAGTAAAATTTACGTACGGTGATTGCTCGGCAACTCAGCCCAGTAAAGCCCTAAATATACGGGACTTGCGGCGAAGGCAAACTCGATGGTAAAGCCGTATTTTGAGTAATGAAGTTTGCAGCGGCCGCGCATGAGTTCCTCGTTACGCTCGATGTCGAGAAGGGTGCGAGCATACACACCATCACGGCATATCGCATTGCGCTAGAACAGTTCACGGCGTTCGTCGACGAGACGTGGGGTGAGGAACTCGAGCTCGCCGACCTGCGCGAGATGCATATACGTCCGTACCTCGGTTGGATGCACGAACGCGGCGTTAGCAAACGCACCATGCGCATGAAGCTCGCTGCAGTGAAGTCGATGCTCAAGTTTTATGTGCGCTCTGGTGTCATCGACCACAACCCAGCGGCCCTGACGGCTTCACCTAAAATCGAAACCCGTCTTCCATCTTTTTTACAGCAGCCAGAAGCAGCAACGCTGCAAGGTGTGTTCGACCTCGGCACAGCAGTGGGCCTGCGCGACTCGGCACTGTGTGAATTGCTCTATGGTTCTGGACTTCGTGTGAGCGAGGCACTACAGTTAAACGTGGGCGACATTGATGTGCAATCTCGCAGCGTACGCGTGCTCGGAAAGCGCAACAAGGAACGCATCGTACCTGTTACGCAAGCCGCCATCGATGCCATCGACGCATACACGATCGTACGACCAGAGTTTTTTGAAGCGCCGAATACCTCAGCTACGAAAGGTGCAGTCAGCACTCAAACGGCCTCTCTAGATTCTACCGATGCAAACGCATTGTTTCTCGGGGCAAGGGGCAAGCGGCTTACGCCGCAGGGGGCATACCGCATTGTGCGCCGAGCGCTGGGTCCGATCACCGAAGCCAACCAAAAAAGCCCACACGTCCTGCGCCACTCCTTCGCCACACATCTACTCGACAACGGCGCCGACCTAAAAGCCGTCAGCGAAATGCTCGGCCATAGCTCGCTCTCTACAACGCAGGTGTACACACATGTGAGCGTCGAACGACTGAAGGACGCGTATAAAAAAGCGCATCCGCGATCGAACGTGGACGAGTGATTCCGGGAGATAATGATTCCCGGAATCAGCTTCATTCCGGGAATCATTATCTCCCGGAATAAACGAACCCCGTTACCACGTCGTTGCGCCGAAGGCGCACGACGACAGGCACGTTTGGAAGGTCGACCGAGGCTGACCCCTTCGTAGACCCTTCCCCTGAAAGTTCGGTTGAGAAGAGGAGGCGTCCCGTAAGGTCGTGCACGCCCACATGCACCGATGCGCCCGAGCGGAGGCGTAGCGTGTTGCCACGGACCTCGACATCGATGCCCTCAGCTCGACTACCTATTAATCGGTTGGTGTTCTTAACGGAGGGACTGACGTCGTTGCCGGTGTGTTCATCGGCGGTGTGTTCGTCGCGAATGCCGGTGACGGCGTCGACTTCGAAGGTGTCGAGTGAGCGTTCGATGCCGTTGACGAGGAAACGGACGCGGTAGATGCCGGGGAAGGACGGACGGTTGATGTAGGTCCACCAGTAAAAGTATTCGGAAGCAACTCCTGCCGTCGACGTATACCGAAACCACTCTGCGTTGTCGGGTGCAATCCAGATTGCTGTAATCTCATCGGTGGGCAGAATACCCTGCGACAAACTCCAGAATGTAATGGTGCTGTCGTTGCGCGTTATGTGTGTTGCTTTCGGAGGTCGTTCCCGGATTGTATCGAGCAGTGGTGGCCACGCAGTTACACCGCGATCGAGCAAACGATAGGTTGTGTTGTAATCGGGCTGGCTCTGCCACAACGAAAGATCGTCGGCACATGCGCCAGCAAAGGGGTCGACGCGACGCCATACTTCGAAGTGAACGTGCGGGTCAGATGAGTTACCGCTCGAGCCAACAAATGCCATACGTGCGTTACGCTTTACGATGTCACCAACGCGCACGAGTGCGCTGCCGGTGCGAATGTGTGCGTAGTACGAGATGAAGCCTTCTGCGTGTTGAATGGCGATGTAGTTGCCAAATCCGCGTTCCTTCACGCTGATTTTATTTCTGTCGTACAACGAGTCGACGACAGCAACGACGTGTCCCGGAGCGGCTGCCACGACGTACACGCCGCTGTCCATCTGCCTGAACGAACGCAGCACAAAGTCTGTGCCGTCATGTCCGTCGTACGTCTGCACACCACACGTGTGGTCTTTGAATCTTCCCGTTGCCGAGTCATGATCAACATGATTCACCACAACCACATCTCGTCCGAGCACGCCCTCGACCGGAATCGAAAACCGCAGATCCTGCGAAAGAAGGTTTGCAGATGTTGTGAGTGCGAAGACGCACAAGCCTATTGTAGTAACAAACCACCGAGCAATGGTACTCGCAAGCGTACAAATCATAATTCTCCACAATTAAGCGTGCACTCAAACAGTCGACCGCATTCGTGCGCCTAACTAGCGTCAGACCGCACAAACATTCACGTTGTAAATTACAAGATGATTGACATAGCAGTTGTCGGTACCGGACATCTTGGTACAATCCACGCGAAATTGTGGAAGGGGCAAGAAGGGGCTAATCTCGTTGCTGTGGTAGACCCCGACGAGGAACGCGGACGTGCCGTTGCCGCCTCGCATGATGTTGACTGGTATGCTTCGATTAACACGTTGCCAGCAGTCGATGCCGTCACAATTGCAGCCCCCACGTCGCAACATTTTGCTCTTGCTGTGCAGTGCCTCGACAGAGGCTTTCATTGTTTTATCGAGAAGCCTGTAACTGCAACACATGCCGAGGCTTTAGAACTCATGAAGCACTCGGCTCTAACGCAACGCGTGGTGCAGGTCGGACACGTTGAGCGTTTTAACCCTGCAGTTCGTGCTCTCGAGCACATCACCATGGCACCGCTGTTTGTCGAAGCACACCGACTCTCTTCGTTCAAACCGCGCGCAATCGACGTAAGTGTTATTCACGATCTCATGATTCACGACATCGACCTCATCCTCTGGCTCACACAATCGTCGGTCGTCGACGTCGCCGCAACAGGCGTTGCGGTTCTCACCGATACACCCGACATCTGCAATGCGCGCATCACGTTTGCAAACGGATGTGTTGCCAACCTCACGGCGTCGCGTATTTCTGCAAAGCCCCTTCGCAAGATGCGCATCTTCCAGAAGGACAATTATGTGTCGCTCGATCTTGCAGCCCCTTCCGCAGAATTCTACAGACTTATCGAAACATCGGCACTCGACACCACACATCAGATTCCCATCGGCACCGTTGCAACGCAACATGGCGACCGAATGATTGTGTTCGACAAGCCGAACGTCGATGCATCAAATGCAATTGCCGATGAACAGCGTTCTTTTCTGCACAGCATTCAAACAGGTACAACGGCAGCCGTAACATTACAAGAAGGGGCCGAAGCCGTAAGGGTCGCAGAGCTTATCGAGGCGTGCCTATGACCAAACGCTTGCGATACACGTGCCCATGACTAGACCTTTACAGAGTAATTGTCGATGGACAACATTGTGTGTTGTTGTTTTTGTACTGTGCTGTAGTACCGTGCGTGCACAAACCGAAGCCTCTGACTTTGCTCGTATTGGCTTTGCGGCTTTCCTGACGCCTGTCGTTAGCGACTATCAATGTGTTGGCATCAATCCAGCAAACCTTGGATTCATTCCGAGACGTGATGTGTTTGTATTGGCCTCACCACTTGGTGGCGGTGTCGAGCGCGTACGTCGCGCATTCTCGTTTACGGTAGCAGAGGGCGGTGCAACAGCGCATAGTGATGCTCTGACTCGTTCCGGACTGATGAATGCATTGTTTAATAACAGCTCGATTCAGTTTACTCTTGCCGACAAACGTCGTGCCGCGGCGGACTTCGCAGGCAAGGGCATTCGCTTTAGTGCCGACTTCTTTTCGATTGGAGCTGCGTTTCAAACCGACCAGTTCGGCGGCATAGCACTCACGGCGCGCGAACGTGCCATGGGAACGTTCAAGTTTAATGAGTCGGCCGCAGCACTGGCGTTCGAGGGACGCCATTACGCCTACTTCGATTCGTTAGCTGTCAACTTCAAGGGCGATACCGTAGGCTTTGCGCGTAATCCACAGCCCTTCTCTGAACTCTTTAAAGGCACACGTCTTGCGTTATCGTGGTTTCGCGAGTTCGGTATATCGTATGGTATAGGAATTTACAAAACCGATGAGCTCGATGTTTTTGTCGGTGCAGGTGTGAAGTATCTGCAGGGATATGCTTATCTCGATGCGGTCGTTGCGGACAACCAGCTAAAAGCATACACAGCATTGAGTCCGTTCTTCGGCATCAGCTACGGCAAGGCCACCACACCATCGTTTATTCCGGGAAACAAATTAGAGCCGATTGGCGATGGCTGGGGACTCGATCTTGGCCTTACGGTTCGTGTAGACAAAGTAACGTTTGCAGCAAGCGTTGTTGACTTGGGGGCGTTGCGCTACGACGGCAATGTGTTTGTTGCCAAGGACACAATCCTTAACGGCATGTCATCAACTGGTTTCAATAGTTATAATATTTTCAAAGAAGCACCAAAGATTACCGGTGAAGGCAATTACTTTAGTTGGGACGGACTTGCAACTGCAACAAGCGAGCTTCCTTCGCGCGTGCGTATGGGCATCTCGTATGCACACACCTACAGATGGCGCTTTGGCGTCGACGCAATCGCACCTCTTAATCAAGCAGCCGGCTCGCTAGGCGATCCTCTCGTTAGTCTTGGCGCCGATTGGCGTCCGTACACCTGGCTACGCGTCGGCGCCGGCATCGGCGGCGGTGGCAACATGGGCTTCTTTATGCCCGTAAGCGTTTTCTTCAGCGTCTTCGGCGGCTTCTGGGAATTCGGAATCTCGTCACGCGACATCGTCACCCTCATCACCGTCGACCGTCCGATCGTCTCGGTAACAATAGGCCTCGCACGCATTCGGTTCTAGGCGGATACAGAATTATAGAAAACCGCGTTATTCTTTAAAAGTCTCGTTTCAATTCAAAGAAAATGGCACTTTTCTTTGAATCTCGACTTTCAAATTAAAGAACCTTTAATTTCACCCCTGTCTATTTCAATACGGCCAGCTCTTGATCTCTGCCATCCGCGATTCAATGGCATTCTTCACATCGGTTAACGCGGGAGAAGTACCTAGTCCGAAGTAGTTAGTCTCGTCGGATATCGTACCGTCCGAAGAAATTCTATACATGCCACACTTGTTGCCTACTCAAACATTGGGTGCAAGAGAAAAGTAAGTTGTGGTGATGGTGCTACGTAGCATCATGAATCTCAGAAAAATCAAATACTGTCCCGGCAATGGCATGATCAAACTTGCCTCTCGAATTGTTTGGTCTGTTGAAAAAAGAGCGTCTCCGTCGCCATGAAGTGCCCATTCAACAGACTCCTGTCTGGCATCAAAGACTAGAGAGGAGGGGTACACTTTTCCAAGTAGAGAATCCACAACTGTAAAATGCGCTATAGTGGCTGTACGTGCCATTGCAGCTGATGTGTCCGTGAGTTTGTAAATACTATCAATCTTTATGATTGCGATATACTCACTACCAATAAGTGCGCGTATGAAATTACTAGTAGAGCTGTCACGCCTTACCCGTTCGAGTATGGCCAGTTTTATGTCTAGAGGTCGTATCATGTAGGAACGATGCATGCCTGCAATGCGGTGCAAAACAAACGGATCGTAATCGGTGAGGATCAGATTATACTTCATCAGTGCACGAACGGTATTACCTACCGGAGTCCTTACTTGTTCAAGTGCAGTGAGGTCATCAAGCGTAGCTGTCTTCAGGATGTTATCTAATGCTTTATGTCCAGCAATCACTTCTGCTGGCATCGAAAGATCAAGTGGATACTCTTTCGGAATTGTCGCACTCGAGTACACCGAGCCATACCTAGGAAGGCACGGTATCTGTGCATTTGAACTCACGAATAATAGTGCAAAGCATAACGTGCATGACAAAACGTGCATGACAAAACGTGCATGACAAAACGTGCATGACAAAACGTGCATGACAAAACGTATAATATCCAATGCATTGCACATAGCATGCACCTCACTTCGAGTTTCCCCAGTGTAAAGAGTGTTCTTGCTTTCACCATGCGTACGCCTCGGGCGCTTCACCGCCCGGACCCGGCCAGATTGTGTCGAGCTTGGCGAGGGTGTCTTCGTTGAGTGTGATGGTTGCGGCACGGACGTTCTGCTCTAACTGCTGCATGGTGCGCGGACCGATGATGGGTGCCGTGACGTCTTTGTTCGCAAGTGTCCATGCAAGTGCTACGTCGGCGGGTTCGATGTCGATGGATGTGCAGAGGGCTTCGTAGGCTTCGACTTGTGGACGCAATTTTTCGGCGGAGGCGAGGAGGGCGGGACGGTTGCGGCGGACTTTTTCTGCGTCGCTGAAGATGCCACTTAACAAGCCACCGGCTAACGGACTCCATGGCAACAGTGCCATGCCGTATGCACGCACTGCAGGCACAACTTCGAGTTCGATGTGACGGTTGCGCAACGAGTACACACTCTGCTCGCTTACGAGTCCGAGGAAGTGACGTTGCTTGGCCATCTCGTTTGCTTGCGCAATGTTCCACGCAGCAAAGTTGCTCGACCCGATATATGTAACCTTGCCCTCGCGAAACAATTGCTCCATTGATTGCCATACTTCTTCCCACGGCGCTGTTTTGTCGATGTGGTGCATTTGATAAAGATCTATATGATCTGTCCGAAGGCGCTTTAGCGAAGCTTCGCATGCACGTCGTATGTGATATGCACTCAGCCCCCTATCATTTACCTCATCACTCATCTTGCCGTACAGCTTTGTTGCGAGCACGATTGCTTCACGACGTCCACCACCTTGGGCAAGCCAGCGTCCAATGATTTCTTCGGTAAGGCCACGTCCCTTGTCGAAGCCATACACATTCGCCGTATCGAAAAAGTTGATGCCGAGCTCAAGGGCGCGGTCCATAATTGCGAAAGAGTCTGCCTCGGACGTGGTCGGACCGAAATTCATGGTGCCTAGGCAGAGCTTCGAAACGCTAAGTGCTGTGCGTCCAAGTTGTGTTTGTTGCATAGGGGGTATTACTTTCGAGAACGAGGGTGATTTCACAGAAAAGAGTCGTCGGCAATGGTGAGCTAACTATCTCACCTTGCGATGCAACATTAAGGATACCACATGAGCGCAGCACCACAAATCGGAGAGATACTCTGGCACGACCTGACGGTCGAGCACGCATCTGACGTGAAAGATTTCTACAAAGAAGTTGTGGGCTGGACCGTGAGCGAAGTGCCGATGAAGGGCTACGTCGACTATGGAATGCACGGTATGAATAGGGCTAGTACTATTCAAAACGCGAGCGCCGCTGACGTTGAGGGTGCTAGTTCAGGTACAGGCGACATGGTGGCAGGGGTCTGCCATGCAAGGGGCTCGAACGCAAACATTCCGCCGCAATGGCTTATGTACGTGCGTGTTGCCGATGTCGATGTAAGTGTGAAGAAAGCGGTTGAGAATGGGGGCGAGGTTATCGACGGACCCCGTCCGTACGGGGATGCTCGCTTTGCAGTGGTGAAGGACCCTGCGGGCGCGGTGCTGGCGCTGTATAGTGAGTAGCGAGTAGCGAGTAGCGAGTAGCGAGTAGCGAGTAGCGAGTAGCGAGTAGCGAGTAGCGACGCAAAATATAGAGTGCCATAATTGCGCTAAAACAGAATTCTATAAACGAAAGGCCACTCTCGTATCTTTAGGGATGGCATCATACTCGTTTTCGGATATCGAACGGAAGTGGCAGCGGCATTGGTCTGACGAAAAGTTGTTTCGTGCGGTCGATGACTTTACACGGCCGAAGTTTTATGTGTTGGACATGTTTCCGTATCCGTCGGGGACCGGACTGCATGTGGGCCATCCTCTTGGTTACGTAGCAAGTGACATCGTAAGTCGTTTTAAGCGCATGTGCGGATTCAACGTGCTGCATCCAATGGGCTTTGATTCTTTTGGTCTGCCCACGGAACGTCAGGCGATGAAGGAGAACGTTCATCCGGCGAACATCACGGCGCGCAACATCGATACGTTTAGAGAGCAGCTCGATCTCGTGGGCTTCGATTACGATTGGTCGCGCACTGTAACCACGTCGAAGCCCGAGTATTACAAATGGACGCAGTGGATTTTTCTTCTGATCTACAATTCGTGGTACGACCATGAAGCACAACGTGCACGTCCGATAGCTGAGCTGCCAATTCCGAATGACATTACCGATCCGCAGGAGGTCGAGACGTATCGCGACGGACATCGTCTGACGTTTGTCTCATCGAGTCCGGTGAACTGGTGCGAAGAACTCGGCACTGTTCTCGCGAACGAAGAAGTCGATGAATGGAAAGAAAAAGGCTACACCGTCGAGCGACGTCCGATGCGCCAATGGATGATGCGCATTACTGCGTATGCAGAACGTCTTATTAAAGAACTTGATCTTGTTGAATGGCCTTCATCGACCATCGACATGCAGCGGCATTGGATTGGACGCAGCGAAGGCGCGGAAATTCGGTTCGATGTCGTGGGCAGCAACTTCCACATCACGGTCTTCACGACACGTCCGGATACACTCACAGGCGCTACCTACATGGTGCTTGCGCCCGAGCATCCACTTGTGCCTCACATCGTAACACATGAGCACGAAGCAGCAGTGCTTTCGTACAAAGAAGTGGCATCGTTCAAGAGCGACCTCGAGCGCACAGAACTTGCAAAGGTTAAGACCGGCGTGTTCACAGGTGCCTATGCAGTCAACCCTGCAACAAACGAACACATCCCAATTTGGATAGCCGACTACGTACTTGCGCATTACGGCACGGGCGCAATTATGGCAGTGCCTGCGCACGACGAACGCGATCATGAGTTCGCCACAACGTTCGGGTTGCCAATTGTAGAGGTTGAAGATGTCGGACCCACCGCAATCACACGCACAATATCATGGCTTGTGGAAAGGGGCATTGGAAGGGGCACCGTTCAGTACCGTCTGCGCGATTGGCTCTTTGCACGCCAACGTTATTGGGGCGAACCGATTCCAATTATGTTCTTCGATGATGGCACAAAGCGTGCGCTCGATCTCGATGAACTTCCTCTTACGCTGCCCGAAGTAAAAGAATTCAAACCGTCAGGTACTGGTGAGTCGCCTCTTGCAGCCGTGGATGCATGGATGAATTTTACAGATGCAAAGACCGGTAAACACGCGCGTCTCGAAACGAACACGATGCCGCAGTGGGCCGGCTCGTGTTGGTACTATTTGCGGTATATCGATCCACAGAACGACGACGTATTTGTCGACCCCGAGAAAATGCGCTATTGGTTAGGTGAGAATGGCGTCGACTTATACATCGGCGGCGGTGAACACTCGGTGTTGCACTTGCTGTATGCGCGCTTCTGGCACAAGATCTTGTTCGACTACGGTCTGGTAAGCAGTCCGGAGCCCTTCAAGCGTCTGTTCCACCAGGGCATGCTGCAAGGCACAGACGGACGTAAGATGTCCAAGTCATTAGGCAACACAGTAACTCCCGACGAAGTGGTGAGCGAACACGGCGCCGATGCACTCCGCATGTACTTAATGTTTTTGGGTCCGCTCGAAGCCTCAAAGCCCTGGAGCAGTAAGGGGCTCGAAGGCATCGGACGTTATCTGAATCGCGTATGGCGTCTCATTGCAACAGACGATGGCGCACTCTCACCTACAGTACAGAATACGCCTTGCACTGGCGAGCAAGACTTTGTTCTTCACACAACCATTGCAAAAATCCGCGAAGACATCGATAAACTAAGCTTCAACACGGCCGTTGCACAGTTGATGATTTTTGTAAACGAGTTTACACAAGCATCGGTGCGTCCGGTTAGCGCAATGTCCGCATTCGTGCAGTGCCTAGCCCCCTTTGCCCCCCACCTTGCAGAAGAATTGTGGTCCGTACTGGGCAATAAGCACTCGGTGTTTCTGTCAACGTTCCCGACCGCCGACCCATCGAAGATGGTGCGCGACGAAGTCGAAATTGTAATTCAGATTAATTCGAAGATTCGCGGCAAGCTCGTTATTTCGTCGAGCGCCGATGCTGCGGCAACAGAAGCGGCTGCAAAGGCAGACGCAACGATTGCTGCGATGATTGAAGGCAAGGAGATTCGTCGTGCCGTTGTTGTGCCAGGCAAGCTTGTGAACTTCATCTTGTAATGTTAGTTGTGCCAGGTAAAATCGAGACGCTCATTCTATGATATTGGTTGTGCCAAGTAACTCGTGACGTCCATTCTATGATAACTGCGCTTCTTCTGGCTGTTGCAATCGACAGTGTGTTCTTTGCGAATCCCGTTGTTACGGGTAGGCTGGAGCGTGGCATCGAGGAAGCATCTGGACTTGTTGCTTCGAAGCAATTGCCGGGGTTGTTGTGGACGCATAACGATTCGGGTGACGGACCCGTTGTGTATGGGATTGACACGATGGGACGTAGACTGTGCGCGTATGAGCTGAATACTGACCCAGAATTTCTGCCGGGGTCTGACTGGGAGGACATTGCATACGGATGGCATGTCGAGCCAACAGATACAACCTACTATGTCTTTGTGGGTGACATCGGCGACAATAACGGAAAGCGCGATTTTATAAATATTTATAGAATGCGCGAAACCAGGAGTATGAAGTGTGCACCATCGAAGGCACCAATGCCGCCGAGTGCGGCATTGGCTAAGCGCCGCGCATTTGTCTATCCAGACGGACCCCGTGACGCCGAGACGTTGCTGTTCGACCCAATGACTGAAGACCTCTATATTCTTTCGAAGCGTGATGTACGTAACAGATTGTATCGAGTGCCGAGGGTCATTACGAAAGAAAATCAGGAAGGTCCAGACACATTAGATTTTGTGATGGAGCTTCCGCTGTTTTCTGCTACGGGAGGTGATATTTCGAGTGACGGCCGTGAAATTTTAATCAAGACCTATACACACGTCTATAGATGGACTCGTGCGATAGACGAACCTTTGCAGACAGCACTAGCACGCACACCTTCTGTTGTTAAAAATTACGTGCCAGAGCCGCAAGGCGAGGCTATCTGCTTTAATGCATCAGGTGCAGGATTCTATACAGTTAGCGAGTCGGGTACCAATGATGCTTCATCGCCATTGTACTACTATTCTCGCACGCACATCGAACCTGAACAGAACCTCAGCATAAGTGCCTCGAAGAAGAAACCGAGTGAATACACTATCAACTATAGGCTCGCAAACCAAACGCCAGTGATACTTACAGTGCATAACGAGTTGATGATGACTGTAAAATTGCTTGTTGACACAGATGAAACGGCCGGGGTCCACAAACACACAATAGACATGGCTGCTGCGAATCCGGGAACGTATGTTGTTGTGTTACGGCATGGTGCGTTCTATGAAGCAGTGCCATTTACAACCTCTGCTAAAGTTGCGGTTTCTGATCGGCCGGGGCAAAAACCGAAGTCCACCGCCACATCCAAGCGCAAAAAACAAAAGCAATCCCAAAAATGATTGCGCATGTATAGAGCGCCATCGAGAGCGTCGTTACGTCGGTAATCCAGCCCACGAATGGGCCAACAACAACAAACAGCATCCTCACTCCGAGCGCTCGCACACTAAGCACCGTTGCACGTTGATGTGATTCGACGCGTTGGTTTATCGCTGTTGTGAACACCGGATTGCTTATGCCTCGTGTGATGTTAAACACCGCCAGCAACGGGATAATCCAGAATGTCATGGTGGCACCTGCAACTACATACACGCACACAACTAGCACGCCAAGAACCGTTATGGTGTTTATCGTGCCGAAGCGCGACTGAACGCGGTGGGCATACATCGAGCTTGCACCGACGATCAGCATAAAGCCCGACCATATTGCACCAAACATCCACAAAGGCACTCCTGCGGCTTGCATGTATGGCTGAAGCAGCCACACGAATGTCAGCGTGGACGCACCAAGAATACTCGATGTGAGCAACATCCATCGTAAGCTGCGGTTGTGGACAACCACGCCAGCAACGATGTTGATGATTTCGCGCATGCTGCCCTTGCGTCCACTACGTCTGTGTTCTGCAGGCTCTGTTAACATGAACGCCAATGGAATCATAAGCAGCATAACAGCCCCTTGCGCAAGCAAGGGCGCACGCAGCGAGACTGCAGCGAGGAAGCCCCCTAACACACCAGAAACAGCTTCTGAGAAGTGTCCAAAGGAAAGCTGACGTCCCTCTTCGCGCACTCCACGCTCTGCATGGCCGAGCTCGAGCATGGTGTCGTACAACATTGCCGAGTCGGTGCCGGAGATGAACGCAACACCTACGCCCAGGATGAGCTCGACGACCAGGAAGCCCATGAAGTCGAACACAAACGGATAGATGGCAAAGCCAAGCGCTGTCAGTGAGCACCCGATGATCATTGTGCGACGACGCCCGAGTACGTCTGAGAAGTAGCCCGAGGGAATTTCGATAACGACCATCATGCCAGAGAAGAACGCCTGGAGTAGCATTACCTCTTGCATGCTTAGTCCGTTCGCCTTGTAGTACACAACAAGAATCGGAATCATCAGCATGAAGAATTCTATGCCACGAATGAATCGCAGCAACACCACGTTGCGCTGAAGTTTTTTTCGACGTTCGTCAGTGAGCATACGTCCCGACGTCCGCTCACCGGCGGCGCCATTCTCGCTCTCACCCTTGATGTCTGCCATCACACACCTCACCCATTAAAACGCACCGAGGCGGCCCCTTTTTCAGAGACCGCCTCGATTGCATGAACAATATGTATTCAGTGCTAGATCGTTACGGTCCCTGTAGCCTCGTCTTTCACAAGAGCAAATGCCACATTAAATGCTGCAACTGGCGTCGTGGGGGTACACGTCGTGCGAGAGCATTTAATATGTAGGCAATAGATTTGCATGATACTTTTATCTAGTAGAAACAATCATGCCATTTTTCAGTGAAAGTTTATTCATGATACGTGCCAATGTCTTTGTAACGTTTGTTATTATCTGTGTTGCGTCGACGACCCTGCAGGCACAGCGTATCGACCCGGTCGAAGCACGTCTGAAGGACATCTGCAAGCTTATCTCAGGTGTGCCCTTGCGCATGGATTCGGTTTTTGCTGAGTCGTTTCTGCAGAAGGTTACGCCGTCCCAATTGCTAGGCGTGGTTTCACAGATAACAGAAATCACTGGCACGTGCACCGGCACAAATATTATATCAAAAGAGGGCGGCTTTGGAGCGAAGGCCGAAGCCAGCACCACAAAGGGGTATGTGGTGCCCATTCTGATTAATGTGTCGGCGACGTATCCGTTTAAGATAGAGGGACTCTATCTGCAGAATCCAATTCGTGCAACGGGCACGTTAGAGACAATTGCAGAGGGCTTTAAAGAGCTACCTGGATTTGCCTCTCTACACATTGTAAACATTGCTACTAACTCCACCATCGTATCATACAATGCCGACATGTCGTTGCCCATTGGTTCTGCGTTCAAGTTGTATGTGCTTGGCGAGCTGGCGCGCGCGATTGATGAAGGTGAACACAAGTGGGACGAAGTAGTAACCCTCGACACAGCAATATTCTCGCTGCCTTCGGGCACACTGCAGACGTGGCCACACGGTTCGCCCGTTACACTGCATACACTGGCGACGATGATGATTAGCATTAGCGATAACACAGCAACCGATGCGCTCATTCATGTGCTTACGGCGAAGAAGGTCGAAGCGGTACAGGCTGAGATGGGACATAAGAATCCCGACAAGAACAGTCCGTTCCTCACCACACGTGAACTTTTCCTACTGAAGTTCACACAACGTGGCGACGCCGCATCGCGGTATGCGCGCAGTACTCGCGATGTACGGGCTGGCATCCTTAAGGACGAAATTCACAAAACGAGTCTTGACAGCATAAGCCTCGTATCACGTCCAATTCTCCCCGACTCCGTCGAATGGTTTGCCACCACAAAAGGCATGGTAGCTGCAATGGTATGGCTCAGAAACCAGGGCGAGAAGTCGTGCTGCAACCAGTTACGTGGCATACTTGCAGTGAATGCAGGCCTCGACATCAACGTCGAGATGTTCCCCTACGTAGGCTACAAGGGCGGCTCTGAGCCTGGCGTGATGAACATGACGTACCTGCTGAGACGCAAGGACAACACGTGGTTCGCGCTGTCGGCATCGTGGCTACGTAAAGACGCCGATGTCGACGCAACGCGGTTTTCAGCGGACATTGCGCAGGCAATCCGTCTGCTTGGCTTGTAGAATTTTTAAAGCTATCCATCTGCTTGGATTGTAGAATTGCTCAATCAATCCGTCCAATTGGCTCGTAGATTTGTCGGATGCTCTGTTTACAATGCCCCACAAATGCCGAATGGATAGACGTAGCGAACGCTCATCCCGAGAAGATTCTCGTCGATCATGCGCATTGCGAAAAGAAGGCCGCTGCGTTTGCATTGGCTTTAATTAATCGTTATCCCGATCGCACAAAACTTGTCCGCGAGATGATTGGCCTCGCAACCGAAGAGCTCGAACACCTTGCACTCGTTCTGAACGAACTCGAACTGCGTTCTATCGTTTTATCGCGCGATAAGGGCAACGCATACGTGCAGGCGTTACACACACATGTACGTCCACACGAACCGCTGCGCATGATGGACTGGCTTATCATTGGTGCATTCATCGAAGCACGTTCATGTGAACGCTTCTCGATTCTTGCAGAACATGCACCGACAGAAGAAATGCGCGTGTTGTATAAGTCGTTGCTTGCGAGTGAAGCCGGACACTACAGGTTGTACTTCGACATTGCTCGTGAGTATTTCCCCGAAGCCGACGTGCGTGCTCGCATCAAAGAGTTCGGCGAAATCGAAGCAGCAATTACACAAGGCCTTACCAACCTTCCGACGATGCACGGCTGATGCAACCACGTATCATCTTCATGGGTACCCCTGCATTTGCAGTCCCAGCCCTGCGTGCTGTGCATGAAACGTATGGCGTCGTAGCTGTTGTCACCATCCCCGATAAACCTCAGGGAAGGGGCCTCGAAATAAGGGGCTCTGATGTAAAGATTGCGGCAGAGCAACTTGGAATTACACGCATACTGCAACCAACATCGCTTAAGGATGAAGACTTTATAAAAGACGTTACTTCACTAGAACCCGACATTATGTGTGTGATTGCATTTCGCATTCTTCCACGCAGCGTGTATACAATCCCAACGCTCGGAGCATTTAATGTACACGCATCACTGCTACCGAAATTCCGCGGGGCGGCTCCGATCAATCATGCAATCATGCGTGGTGAACACGAGACAGGCGTCACGTCATTTCTTTTGAACGACGTTGTCGACACTGGCAACATCATCACTCAACGATCTATCGTTATCGGACAACACACAACTGCTGGCGAGCTCTACGAAGCCCTAATGCCCCTTGCGGCAGTGTGTGCTGCAGACACCTGCCGCATGCTCCTTACCGGAACAGCCGTGCCGATGCCTCAGACACCCGCCGACCCAGCATTTGCTGCCGCACCGAAGGTGTTTCGCGAAACGAGTGGCATAGACTGGGAGGCCGACGTCGAAGTGGTTCGTAATTTCATACGTGGACTCTCTCCCCTACCGTGCGCATGGACACTCTGGAACGATGGCTTGCTAAAGATTTACAAAGCCACCGCGTCGTCAGTACACTGTGAAACGGGCACATGGAAAATCACAGATAACACTTTAATTGCTGGGGCTGGGAATGGGGCACTTTCACTCGACGAAATTCAATTGCCTGGAAAAAAACGCATAGCAGCAACAGAATTTCTGCGTGGGTATAGAGGTGCTGCCGAGGGATCGTTCGCATGATGTCGCCCCTTTCCTTGTTCGCACGTTCTACACCGTTCTTTGTGATTGCACACCGTGGCTCATCTGGCATCGCGCCAGAAAACACTCTTGCTGCGTTACGCATGGCTGTAGATGGTGGTGCTCGCATGGTAGAGCTGGACGTGCAGTTCTCGAAGGACAATCAGACGGTGGTGTTTCATGATGCAGTGCTTGGGCGTACAACAAACGGACATGGCTATGTACGCAACAAGTCTGTCGCAGAACTCCGCACACTCGATGCAGGCTCGTGGTTCTCCGATGAATTTGCAAATGAGCGCATACCTCTTTTCACCGAAGCGCTCGAGATACTAAAAGACCGCGCGTACTTACTCATTGAACTAAAACCACTCGACGAGCACACATCGCTTGCCGATGTCGAAGTTCTAGTACATACGGTGCGCTCTTTGAATCTCGGACCCTATACGCTCTTTGCATCATTCGACCATGCTACAATTAGACACGTGAAGTCGATCGATCGCACCTTGTACACCCTCGCACTTCATGTGCCAGGCGATAAGCGTACGCCTAGTGTTATTGTGCATTCATGTGGTGCCGATGCGTACGGATGTTCGATTGTCGAACTCACGGTCGAAAAATCTACCGATACAAAAGCGCACAACATTCCCTTTGGTGTGTACACAGTAAACGAAGAGTCCGAATTAAAAAAAGCTCTCGCACACGGCGTAAACGCTGTTGTCAGCAACTTCCCCGAACGCATTACAGCAGCAGTAGCGAATCTGCAGCGCACATGAACGACCCACTAAGCATCCTTGGTCTAGTTGCAGGTTGCTTCTCGACATTCGCATTGGCTCCGCAGGCAATAAAGATCTTTCGCACGAGAGAAGTCGACCAGCTTAGCATCGGCATGTTAGTGCTTATGTTGGTGGGTGCTTCGTTGTGGCTTGTGTATGGGGTGTTACGTGCCGATGTAGCAATCATGTTTGCCAACGCAGTTGCAATCGTTTTTCAGTCATACATGCTCACAGTCTGCATTACCCACCAGGTAAAGAAGAAACGTGCCCAATGACCTCATAGCGTTGCCTACGCTATCGTTTCCTTCTATATCTGTCCGTCTGTTGACCGAAGATGGCATCGTGCGCATTTACGACGATGTGCGCAAACAGTACGTTAGCCTTACGCCAGAAGAATGGGTCCGTCAGCACTGCCTTCACTGGCTCGTAGGCAAAGGTTATCCCATCGGACGTTGCAGCGTCGAACGCCGGCTCGACAAAACAGGCATGCGCTACGATTTGCTTTGGGTTGACGACGGCATGCTCCCGTTCCTACTCGTAGAATGCAAGGCTCCGTCCATTCGCATCTCTCAAGACACACTACGTCAGTCTTCGTGGTACAACCTCACGCTCAAGGCGCCGCACGTTGTGCTTACGAACGGACATGACACGTTCTGCGCAACGGTCGGACGTGATGGACTTCCCGTGTTTATCGACGATGTTCCTATCTATCCACCAATTGCCTAAAATCACTCGAACCACCACGTTATCAACAATGCTACTTAAACCGTGCCAATGACGCTTACCCTTCAATCGCCGCTCGACATGCACCTGCATTTCCGTCAGGACGAGATGCTCTCACTTGTTGCGCCGCTCTCTGCAGAGCATTTTGCAGGTGGCGTTATCATGCCCAACCTAATCCCGCCTGTGCATTCACTCGAACGTCTGCTTTCATATACCGACGAAGTAAAGAAAGCGGTCGAGCCCCATGTGTTCGCCCCCTACATGACGTTGTTTTTTCGCGAATACACACGCGAAGAGTTGATTGCTGCAAAGCCACACATCATTGGTATAAAGTTGTATCCGGCAGGTGCCACAACAAATAGCGAATCTGGTGTGCAAGAGATTGCTCGTGTCGAACATGTGTTTGCTATGATGGAAGAGCTCGGCATACCGCTGCTCATTCATGGCGAGACGCATGGCTTTGTGATGGACCGTGAGCGTGAGTTTTGTGAGGTGTATCGTCATCTAGCAACACGTTTTCCTGCGCTGCGCATCACCATGGAACACATCACAACGGCCGACTCTGTTGCATTGCTCGACGAATTCGAACATCTCTACGCAACAGTCACAGCGCATCATCTGCTTATCACGCTCGATGACGTTGTGGGTGGTTTGATGAACCCGCATCTCTTCTGCAAGCCCATTGCAAAACGTCCAGAGGATCGCGAAGCCCTTCTTAACGCAGTCATGCAGTCGCATAAAAAACTCATGCTCGGTTCCGACTCGGCTCCACATGCTCTCAATCGTAAGGAGAGTCCAGGCTGTGCGGCAGGGGTCTTCACGGCTCCGATTTTACTGCCGCTGCTTGCTGCGTTGTTCGACAAACACAATGCGCTCGACAGAATGCAAGCATTTGTTAGCGATCATGCACAGACCATCTACGGCATTACACCACCAGCGAAAACCGTTACGCTCGTGCGCGAGCCCATGAAAATTCCGCCTTCGTATGGTTCAGTAGTTCCGATGTGGGCCTCGCACAACATTTCATGGCGGGTTGAGTCAGTCACCGCCTAGGCAACCACCTTGCATCCACATAAAGTCTGCAACGCATGAACGTATTACGTCAGTTCGTCGCTACGCTCGTCATCATGGGTCTTTCCCTCATACTGACATCGTGCTTCCTGGTGCCACCGCCACTCACTCAAGTGCAGATACGTGAGATGCAGACGCGAACGATGCAGGCAACCGACAACATGATGGTGCAGAAGGCTGTGGTGAACCTCTTGCAGGATGACGGCTTCATTATCAAGAACGCAGAACCCGACCTCGGACTCTTTGTTGCAGAGAAGCAGGAGTCTATTCCTTACAGGCCAAATCCGAAGAAGAAACCTGTGGTGACGCCTGCAAAATCGACCAAGCCTGACTCGTCGACTGTACGTATCGACTCTTCTCAAGTTATCATTGGGGTCGCCGGCGAGAAGAAACCCTGGAACCCATACCCAGTACGACAAAAACCTAATGAAGACGTAGTTGTCGAAGACGATGCGCCGCCGCCAATACCTGCTGTTAGAATAATCAGCATCACAGTAAACGTGACAACAAATAATAAGTCATCGGTTGTGCGATTTTCTTCGCAACGCTCTGTGCTCTCTACAGTCGGCGGCATAATGAGCGTCGAGCAGATTCACGACGCCGAATATTACCAGCTTCTGCACTCACGTCTCGACAAGTCACTCTTCTTGCAGCGCACTGGTTTTTGACCTTGTCGTTACTTGTCCGCGACGTTCAACATTTCTTTCAGTGCGCCGAACGAGCCCATGACGGCACTTGCTTCGTAAGGCATAAACACAACCTTGTTGCCGTTTTTTGCCATGTCCTTCATTGCCTCGATGTACCGAATGGCAATCAGGTATTGTGTTGGGTCACCCTTTGTAGCAGTGATGGTTGCAGTAATCATGCGAATGGCTTCTGCTTCTGCCGATGCTACAGCTTTACGAGCTTCGGCTTCACCTTCTGCATGAAGAATCTGTGCTTGTTTGTCGCCTTCTGCCTTGTTTACCTGGCTTTCGCGCGAGCCTTCCGACTCGAGGATGGCACTTGTCTTCGAAGCTTCGGCCGTTAGAATGGTAGCACGTCTGTCGCGTTCGGCACGCATCTGCTTTTCCATGGCGTCTTGAATGTCGCGCGGAGGAATGATGTCCTGAAGCTCCACACGATTAACCTTCACGCCCCACTTGTGCGACGCTTCATCGAGAATTGCACGCAGCTTGCTATTGATGGTATCACGCGAGGTAAGGGTCTGGTCAAGGTCCAGTTCGCCAATTACATTACGCATGGTTGTCTGCGTGAGCTTCTGAATTGCATCGGGAAGGTTCGAAATTTCATACACCGATTTGGCTGGATCGATGACCTGAAAGTAGAGCATGGCGTTGATCTCGATACCCACGTTGTCGCGTGTAATGACGCTCTGACGTGGAAAGTCGTACACCGTCTCACGCAAATCGATGCGAGGAGTACGAATGTGTGCGTAAATGTGTGTGCCCTTTACATCGGTGCGCACAAAGCGCCAATCGATGTTCCGTGCCCTGTCAATAATTGGCAACACAATGTTGATGCCGCTATCGAGCGTTTTGTGATAACGTCCGAGCCGCTCGATAATCATTGTCTCCGCCTGCCGAATGACGATGATGCCTCGGAAAAGCAGAATGACAACAAAAATTGCGAGCGCAATGAGTACAATTTCCATGGGTTTCTCCGACGTTAGAATTTGTGACGTAAAGAATTTTCGTTACCAACTAGCGCATGTCATTCAAGCTTACGCCGACCTTGCACAATCAGGCTAGACTTGAGAATTCGCAGTGTCCGTGACGATAACTGTCGAGGAATCAACGCGCACGACCGTGACGATGGTGCCGGGTGTAATCGCTCTGTTGTTTAGCGTAAGTGCTCGCCAAGAGTCGCCATCAATCTGAACAAGTCCCATGCCCGGCGGCAATGGTATCGTCTCTGTTACTTTTACTGCTCTGCCAATAAGTGCTTCGGCTCCGGTACGCGTGCGACGCTTGTTTTTGTAGAGCGTGCGACGCAGTAACGGACGCAGCGTAACGAAGGACACAAGCGAAACAACAACAAACACAACAGTCTGCATTGTGGTATCGGCACCGAACCATGCACTAAGTGCAGAGGCCAGCGAGGCGACAGCAAAGTTTGCAAGGACGAAGCCCGGCGTAATGATTTCGAGGATGAAAAGGACGATGGCTGCAATTAGCCACAGTTGCATTGCACTCATTTGTTATAAGCCGCGTAGGCCTCCATGTTCATACTCTGTCTACGCAAAAATTCTGCATACAAACGCTTGTAGTTCTGTATTCCAGGTGCAGCGTCTACGGCCTTTGTGTAGCAGCCATACGCATCATACACCAAACCCTGATCTTCGTAGACCGAAGCAAGCACGAGATGAGATATCGCTCCATCCTCCTCATCAAAATCACTCTTCACTTCGCGAATCATCGATTCGGCAGAGGCACGTTCCTGACCTGTTAGTCTAAAGAGTCCAAACGCTTCGCTCGCGTACGACGCATTTGCAGCATCCTCTGCATGCCAGTAATGAAGCTGTCCATCGGCAACACCTGCCTCCTTCAAATTCACAATCATCATTGTGTCAGAAGTCTCTTTATTAAACACCACTTTCTCTTCGCGATCGGTAATCACAACGCGATACTTGTTTACTTTGGGTGAACGGTGCCATACAAATACAACCGTATCAGAAAGCAAACGTGTACTGCGCGGCATAATAACCACGAATTGCTCGCCCGAGGCAACAAACTCGTTTGAGATAAAGGCGAGGGCTTGCATTTCACCTGGACCTCCGACGTGAGCTGCAATCGAATCCCAGATATTTACTTCGTTGCCTGCAGCACGTTCAACCGACCCCGTCGTGCGCATGTTTGCCTTGCGTGTATCAGAAAACGCAATTGGTTCTTTCACTTCTGTCAGCTCATTGTAAACATAACTAGCAAATTTTCCTGAGACCGAGCCCGACTTCTTCGACGCCGCTTTATCGAGATCACTGATCTTGAACGTTCCGTCCTTCTTCAGCTCGACAGTGCGTCCATTTATGTGAGCCATGCTCACATAAGCCCCTTTACCAACAGTGATTTTATCGTTGGTATTCAGCTTACTGCCCACAGAAAGTTTCGAGGAGCCATTTGTGACGTTTCCGCGTACGGCAAGGACCTTGAATTTTTGTGCGCTGATGTTGGGAATGAGCGTGAGCGAAAGCAGAAGTGCACACACTATTGCGATGCGAGTTGAAACACCGCGAGAAGTAAAACCAAGCATGTGAAGAGTACTATAAAATGGTGTCATGATGGACCTGTGGATTTATTGGCGGTGTGTGTACGCTGTGTTTCTGACTTGGATGCAAACTTTCTGCGAAGTTTTGCCGATGCCTGAAGGATGATCTTCTTGATGGAATCTTGGTAAAGATCGTGCACAGTTCCGACTAGGGCAACACCTATAAGTGCAGGCGTAAGCGCGAGCTTGTAATTCATTGATGCGAATACAGTTACGATGAGATAAAGAATTAGAATTGACTCGCCAACCTGTAAGATCAAGGCCAGAGTGTCGTACCAGTTCTCGAATCGGCTGTAGATAAAGGTGAACAGCATGACGTTAATAACAAGCAACATCAGGCCGACGACAAGACTTGCCCATTTGGGCATGGTGTTGATGTAATCGCCGTGCAGAATCATCGACAGCACGTTTGCGTGCACAACGACGCCGTACATATCGGGGTGACTACGTCCGACGTACTGCGGATTTAGTGGCGTAAAAAAGTTGTCCTCGATCGACTCCTGCGCAAGCGTAACGCCCATGTAACCCAGCAACACAATCTTTCCATTCATTACCGACAGATCTACTTCGGGGTCGAGCACCTGATCTGCATCGAAGTAATAGAACTTTTCCATGTCACCACGAAAATTTATTACTTCGTGATCGTTGCTGCGCGCGAGTGCCGACTGCGCCGATGCTGGCGAATAAATCGTTGCAATTCGAATTGGAAACGACGGCTCTACCTCCCCGGCACACACTTCTTTAAACGACGCATCGCGCGTCGTCATAAACGACGCTTCCTGGTTGATAATAAAGTTCGAGAACCCTGTCTTTGCATGCTGCATAAACATCGGCATGCTTGTTTCGAGCGAATCGAAACCGCGTCCCGCATCAACCTTACTCGTTGTCCATTGATCGACGTTTCCCTCTTTCGACTCCTCGCGAAACGCCACCTTGCTTACAAGCACGAGATTTTTTGTTTCGGACATTGCCTGCGCCAACAACGAATCGCCTTCTGTGTCCTTCGGTTTTCTGAAGAATGCATCAATCCCGACCACACGCGGACTCTGCGCGTTTATGCGTCGGAGTTGTTCTGCAATCTCTGCACGCGACAGCGCCCCTATGTTCACAATCACAATGTTCGTATCGGCCTCGACATCATCTTTATCCCTGAACTTCGAAAACACCATATCGGTCATATCCATATCACCCAGGGCCTGTCCGATCGGATTTAGAAAGTCAAAATTCTGCGGAATCACCGACAACAACCACACCGCCAAAATCGTGGCCAGCGTAATCATCAGGTTGTCGAAGGAGAACATTGTACGACGCACAGGCACATCCGGAGTCAGTGGAACTACACAAACATCGCACTGATAGCGGGAAAGGACAACGCCTGATAGTGCCGGTTCATCTATTCCAAGGGTTAGCTTTGCGTTATAAGTCTCAATCACGTTTCATGAAGGAGGTCACAATGCCATTCTATATAGAGCGCTTCAGCTACACGCCAGAGGCTTGGGCCAGATTAATCAAGAGGCCAGAGGATCGACGTGAAGTTGCTCGCGCAGTTATCGAGAAGCTCGGAGGCAAGCTGCATGGGTTCTGGTATGCATTTGGTGAGCACGATGGATTCGTGTTGATTGAAGCTCCAGATAACGCCGCGGCCGCCGCCTTCTCTGCGGGCATCTCAGCTGGCGGATCTCTACGCTCATCTGAGACTACCGTGTTGTTGACTGTAGAGGAAACCATCGACATGTTGCAGAGAGCGCAAGATCTTCCATACAGATCGCCAGGAGAGATCAAATGAGTTGACTGAATTCACAAGCTACTTGAATTAAAGCAGAGCGGGCCAATCCAGACGCCCTCTGCACTGACGCGCAAGCAAGAACCATTCTACTGGTGGAGGATTTATGAGACCTCTCGTCAAATTGACGTGCATGCTCGTGCTGATAAACATAGGGCCTATGCAAGCAACCCCTGTAGGGGTTCTTACCATGAGTGTAACGCCTACCGTTGTTAATGAGAACTTTACTATTAAGATTTACAATGCCTAAACGATTTTAGGTGGTATTCGGCGAGGACTCATAGCGGGATTGCAGGGGAATGTAATACAAGACGATACGTCCGATATTCTGTAATCATACCTTGGTGTACACGCGATAAGCCGGAGCCTTCCCGGGTCAAGCACAGGGCGTTTACTTTATTGTATTAGAGATCCAGACAGAAACAAGTACCATAATGATTATCAAACAATAAGGAAATTAGGTTGGGGCGCAACGGTTCTGCCCTTGCATTGTGAGGTAGGTCGAAACGAATTAAACCTTCCGCTTGCCGTACCTTTACGTCTTCATGAACCACTCTCGCTTTCAGCGCACCGCGTATAATCCGATTGTCCGTGTGACGGCATCCGGACTCACTGTTATCATCGACCCCGTGCCCGTGGCTGCCTCGTGTGCACTGGGGGTGTGGGTGCAAGCGGGTACAAGGGATGAGGCAAGGGGCAGATCGGGGCTTGCCCACTTCGTAGAACACACTTCCTTTCGCCGCACACGTACGCTCACAACACGTGCCATCGCGAAGCAGTTCGAAGACGTTGGGGCGTATGCCAATGCGTTTACGACAAAGGAGGAAACGTGCTACTATGCACGCACGTTGAGCGAACATCTGCCTCGGGTGTTGGAGACACTTTCTGAAGTTGTCATGCAGCCCCTTTTCAAAGCCCCTGACGTAGAAAAAGAACGCAGCATTATCACCGAAGAGATTCGGGCGTACGAAGACGAGCCCGAAGAATTTGTGTTCGATGCAGCAGAGCGTCAGTTGTTTGGTAATCACCCGTTGGGCATGCCGATTCTCGGCACGCTTTCGAGTGTAGATAAGATTTCTGAAGAAGACCTGCATACATTTCATAACGAACGTTACATTCCGTCAAAAATGGCAGTGTGTATTTCGGGCGAAGTTGATGCCGAAGAATTCATGCGCCTAGTCGAGGATACGATGCAACCGTTGTTGCCGAAGGCGAAGAGGAAGAATTTCAAGCGGACAACGCCCGTTCCATCGAAGCCCAACGAAGTGATTATTTATAAGTCCGTGCAGCAGGCGCACACAATCTGGCAAACCCCCGTACCTGGCTACATGGCAAAGGATAGACATGCTTTGATGTTACTGAATGTGGTGCTTGGCGACGGCATGTCATCGCGCTTGAATTCGCGTATACGTGAGTCGCGCGGCTTTGCGTACAACGTGTATTCGCAACTACAGCTGTTCGCCGACTGTGGTGTGTTTGCGATTTATGCTGGTATCGACAACAAACATGTGCTGAAGGCGCAGGAGATGATCGGACGTGAGCTCGACATTCTTGCAACCGAAGGAGTCCGCATTAGTGAGTTGAATCGTGGCAAGGAGCAACTGCGCGCATCGAAGATTATGAGCATGGAGTCGCTCACAGCCCGTATGAACATGCTCGGGAAGGGCTTCGTTGAAGAAGGCAAGCCCGAAGATTTGTTTGCTACACTGCGTGACATCGACACGGTTACCCTCGACCAGGTAAACAAAGCTGCAGCGCGTTACTGCAAGTCTGCAAAGTGGAGCAGATATCTGATGCTGCCTGAAGACGACAGAATACTGCGTGTAACGAACAAGAGAATTGTACGACGTTGATTCAATGATTTTTTCATGTCAATGACACCTCAACAGCAACGCGCCCTAGCCCTCGACCATCACATTGTCGTACACGCCAATGCAGGCGCGGGTAAAACGCGCGTGCTCGTACAGCGCTACATAGACATTGTTCTCTCAGGCAAGGTCGACCGCATCGAGCAAATCGTTGCAACAACATTTACGATTAAGGCCGCAGCAGAAATGCGGAGTCGAATTCGTGCGAAGATGCTCGAGCTAAGCAACACCGACCTCGACCTAGCAACGGCGGCACGTCTCGTAGAATTCGCCGATAACATCAGTTCGGCTCGTATTACAACGCTGCACAGTTTTTGTGCATCGCTACTTCGCAAGTATGCGTTTGCGTCGCACGTCGACGTCGACGCCCAAGAACTGAACGAACGTCGCTCGTTGCAATGGCGCTCCGAGGCAATGCGCGCAACCGTGCGTGCGTGGTTACAGGGCGACGACCCAGAACGTCGTGAACGACTGCTGACGTTACTCGACGAGCTCGACGTGATGGTTGCCGAAGAGACCTTCCTCGATTTAATGAGCGCGAATGAACGTCGTGAACGTCTTGAGTCGCTCATGCACGGCAACGACATCGAAGTTGTTGATGCATGGTTCGTTCACATTCACAGAGCTGCGAAGCAATTAGCATTGCGACTTCTAGGCAAGGCGCTTGCCGAGCTTGTGCGCTTGCGCAATGAATGTGGAGCACGGACAGATTCGCACATAACAAGCATTGAGCAAGCCGTAAATGCGTTGCTGGATGCGGACGGACCCAGCATTATGTCCGCCGTAAAGGACGCTGCAGGCTATCTCAGCAAACTGTATATAAAAGCCGGCACGCCGCATAAAAGGAATAAGCCGTTCGATCGGTGCGAAGAAATGGCGCCACTCAACAGCGGCGAATGGGTCTCGCTACAGGAGTTTGCTTCAGGCGACGTGAACGCCGACGTAACACGTCAACTCGCCCTCGTGCGCACCACCCTCGATATCGTCACAGAGTCCACGGCGCTTTACAAAGCCACAAAGAAAGAACGCAACGCCATCGACTTCGACGACATGATGGAGCTCACACGCGCCATGCTACGACGTCTGGACATCTCCGCCGACGTACAACGTGGCATCCGCTTCCTCATGGTCGACGAATTTCAAGACACAAGTCCCGTTCAGTACGACATCATCCGCCTGCTCGTACCCGATCTTTATAGCGCATCGACTTCGTCTTCCGTAAACTTATTTATCGTCGGCGACGCGAAGCAAAGCATCTATGGTTTTCGCAGCGCAGACGTGCGGTTGTTTCTGCAAGCGACACGAGAAATCATAAATGCGAACCATCGCAATGGCATTGGAAGAGGCATTGAAAGTGAGAATGCGATACATGAAGTAGCCGAAGAATCCGAAGATTCCGGCTACGTTGTTTTATCCGACTCCTACCGCATGTCTTCGAATCTTTTCCCCGTACTAAACGGCATTTGTGAGCCAGTGTTCGCGGCTGGTTCTGCTGACATTGTGTACAGATCTCTGACAGGGGGCCGCAAGGGGGCTGCTGCGCAGTTAACGGGAACGTGTACTGTGTTGCGCACCGATGTAGGTGCCGAGTATGAAGACGATGAAGAAAACACGATTGCGCTGGACAAAGAAATGCGTCACGTTGTGCAGGGCATCGCTCGCATGCTACACAACACCGATGTGCTTGTTGGCGACGACGATGACCTCGAGGTCACACGTATGGCGGGTCCGGGCGACGTAGCAATTCTTGTACGTACTTCCAAAGGCGTCATGGCCGCGGGCGCAGCTCTTCGCAACGCAGGCATCCCCTACCAGACACACAGCGGACGTGCCTTCTTTTCACGTCCGGAAGTCGCAGACATCCGCAACCTCCTTCTATGGTGCACCGACACCGACGACGACCTCGCATTCAGCGCACTCGTGCGCTCGCCCCTTGTGTTACTGCACGATGCGGAAATCGTCTGTATTGCTGCAACACCCACAAATGGTTCGCTGTGGCAGAGACTCAAAACATCGCATGAGAACACCGATCTGCTTCGTGCATACTCATTACTTCAGCAGTGGACCCTTGCTGTGCACGTGCTTGCACCGACCGAGTTCATCAGACGTGTTTTAGCTGAAAGCAACTGGTATAGCACACTTGCCAACGACCCACGTCGAAGTCAGATTCTGCTGAATGTAGAAAAGGTTATAGAACTTATTCTCGCCGAGCAGGACACATCGAACGCATCGTTGCGCGATATTGTGATGACCCTTTCGCCCCCTGCCAAAGACCTCGAGGGCGATAGAAAATTTTCGGCTGATCCAAACGCAGTGCAGGTGATGACGTTACATGCGGCGAAGGGACTCGAGTTCCCCATCGTTGTGCTGGCCAACATCGCATCGCGTGCGCCGGCAGCAAACGTCGCATGGTCCGACGCAATCGGCATTACGTTTACGGCGCCTAAAAAAATCATCACGTTCGACGACCCAAGCGGCAGCACCGCGCCAACCGACGTACTTCACAAAACCAATCGCCTCATTGGGGAAGGGGCGGCGCGCGAGGAAGACCGCCGACTTCTCTACGTTGGCCTAACGCGCGCCAAAGATCATCTGCTCATCAGCATGCCCTACGCGCATAAAAAAGCATCGAGCGAAGGCGTAGTGGAAGAAAGGCAGACGGCAGGTCTTGCGGCGCTCATTCAAACAGCGATTGCAGATGTGCCATGCACGGTAGTTGAATTCGAAGACGTGCCAACGCAATACGTTTCGAGTGTTGTGTCCGGACCTGTCATCGACGTGAGCGCACCTCTTGCACAATCATCGTGGCTCGAAATTATTACTGCGACGGATTTGCTTACATCGTCGGCGGGTGCGGCTTCATCCTCGATTGCAGCACAAGGCGATGGACGTGACGCAACCGACGTTGGAAGCGCGGCTTTCAATGGCGAACCAGATGTAGCCGCAAGCGAGGGCATCCATGCCGATCATGGTCCCGCTTACGGCACACTCATGCACGACATCTTGCAGGTCGTTGTCCGTATCGGCGACGTCGATGCAACAGAGCGTGCTCGAATCATCGACAACGTGTTGGCAACACGTCTTGCCGTCTCTAACGCACACGCACTTGCACGCACAGAGATTGCTGCTGTTATGGACAGTGCATTTGTACAACAGCACCTTTCACATCTCATGAAGGCAGATGTTGAATCGACACTGCTTGCAAGCCTCGACTCTACTGTCCTACAGGGCATGATGGATGTCCGTTTCGAAACGGACTCAACCACCATGGAAGTCTGGGATTGGAAGACAAACGTCATCAGAAACATCGAAGAAATTGCAGCCCTTGCAATCGCATATCGTCCGCAAGCCCAGGCCTATGCTTGGCTCTGCCTACAAGCATACCCACACATACACACCGTGCGTACTCGACTACTCTTCACAAAGGCAGTCGGTTTATTTTCGGAATCGTGGGTGGTATCAGATGAATGGACGCGGGAGATGTCGAGTGAGATCGAAGCAAGTATAATCAGCTCAGTGCATGCGGTAATAGCGCGGCGGAGAAAGAGGTCTGCGTTGAAGTAACTGATCCCTCACTTCACCTTACGCTTCGGAGTCGAAGCCCGCTTGCGCTCCACGTCCCGCTTGCTGCTGCCATTCCGAACTGGTTCTGTTTGACTATTATTACTCGCAGCTTTACGCGCCTGTTTACTCGCATTCTTGCGCGCTAGTTGCTGCCATTCATGAATCACTTCTTCTAGATCACGTTCTAGGATGAATGGCACCTTGCCAATTGCCAAGTACAGCTCAATCATCTTAGACAATCGGAAGTCGAAATTGCCATTGAGGACTTGGCTTATATAAGACTGACTCACGCCCAGACGTTCAGCGAACTCGTGCTGGGTTAGTTTGTTGTTCTCGAGATACACGCGCAATGACTCCTGAAGGTCCAACTGCATACCGGTATGCCAGTATCCGTGTCCACGAAGTATTTCATTGTAGTCGATCATAGTTTTTCTCCGAGTTGGTCGATATAGGATGCAACCAACCATTTTGCATCTCGAATGTCCGTATTCTGTGTAGCCTTCTTTCCGCCTAATAAAAAAACCCAACTCGTGGCATCCTTCTTCCATACATAAGCACGATAACCACTTCCCTTTTTGAGCTCGAATTTTGCCAATTGTGTTCCTCGAATTTTTTCCATTTGAGAGTTTGCAAGTAGTTTACCGTCAGAGGCGGCTTCCATCAATCTTACCAAGCCTTCAGTCACAGATTTCATTCCATTTCTGATGCAGAGATTATTGAAATCGCTCCATGGGCTCTGATCGTTGACTGTCAACTCATACCAATCGACATTTAAAGCTTGTAACGATCTGATGGCGAAATGATGCACAATATTAGCTATTACTTATATAATTGCAAATGACTTTCTGAAGTATTGATTGAGTGTGTTAGTCTAGACGGACTGTGACAGTGCAGTTCCTGCGGCGACACCCGAGGCCCATGCCCACTGGAAGTTATAGCCCCCTAACCAGCCCGTTACATCAACGACTTCGCCGATGAAATAGAGTCCGGGGACTGATTTGCATTCCATGGTTTTTTGCGAGAGTGCCGTGGTGTCGACGCCGCCTCGCGTGACTTCGGCCTTGGCGTAGCCTTCTGTGCCAGTGGGCTTAATTGCCCATGACTGCATACGCTTGATGATGTCGACTTGCTGATTTTTTGCGAATGAATTTGCGGGCTGATGTAAGCGTGGGTCGTTCCACACTTGTATTAAACGCTGAGGTAGGTGTTCGGACAAAATGGTCGACATGTGTCGCTTATCGCCCGCAGCTGGCAACAGTGATTCTGAATCGTGGTCGGGAAGAAGGTTGACACGAATTTCAGCGCCTTTCTCCCAATACGACGATGCCTGCAAAATGGCGGGTCCGCTCAGACCACGATGTGTGAACAGCAGATGTTCTCTGAAGAGTGCGGTGTTGCTTTCGACAGTGGCATCAACACTGACGCCTGCGAGATCGGTGTAAACTTTTTTCCAATCTTCTCCGAACGTGAAGGGCACAAGTGCTGCGAAGGTCGGTACGAGCGGCACCGAGAAAGCTCGCGCAATGCGATAACCGAGGTCGGAAGCGCCGAGTGTGGGAATAGAAAGTCCACCACATGCAACAACAACAGAACGTGTTTCGATGTCCTTGCCGTTGACGTTTACAACGAAGCGCGAACAACTCTCCGAGGCTGATTTGTTTTCGTGGTCGTCAGTTCTAGAACTTGTGCTGCCTATGCGACTGTCATCCTCATAGCGCACGCTCTGGACCTGTGCATTGAGTTGTACATGTACATCACCAAGTGCACATTCGGCAAGGAGCATGTCGATGATTTGTTGGGCGGAGCCATCGCAGAATAGCTGACCCAATGTTTTCTCGTGCCATGCAATGTTGTATGAGTCGACGAGTGAAATGAAGTCGTGCGGTGTGTAGCGCGTAAGAGCACTACGACAGAAATCGGGGTTGCGTGAGATAAAGTTGTGATGTGTGACTTCGCGATTCGTGAAGTTGCAACGGCCCCCACCGCTAATGCGGATTTTTGCACCAGCGCGGTTGTTGCTTTCGAGGACGTGCACGCGTTTGCCTTGTCGAGCTGCAACTGCTGCACACATGAGGCCTGCCGCACCCGCACCAATAACGATGACGTCTGTCATATCGTGACGTCGATCATTGTACGATGTCGATTTGAGTGTCCGTCACTTAACAATGACAAATGGAACCGTTGCGTTAAAGACGCCTGCAGAGAGACGCAAATGATAGACACCTGCTGCATGTTCGGTGGTGTTGAAACGTACGGCGTATTCGCCACCGCTTAGCGTCATACGTCCGTCCATCAACGAACGGACAACTTGTCCGTTGGCATCGATGAGCTCTATGAACACCGGCACTGTTTCCTGAATGCTGAAGACAACTGTTGCGTCGTCGAGTACTGGGTTCGGATGGAGGGCGATGCTGGACGCGGCGACGGGACTGAATTTCACGACGGTGATGTTGCACGAACCGGATGTGATGAACGGTGTTGTAACATTCTGCGGAACGATGTCGAGGAATTGCAGTGAATCTGAAAGAAAACCGGTTGCACTTACAGCAATGTCATTCCGATCGAACTCGGGCACGGTGACAACAAATCGCAAACGTGCAAGCTCGCCAGCTTGAATGGTATCGGCAGAGGCTGCTTGAATGCGAACGCGTCCGGGCGTAGGCGCATCGGCAATCATGCCTGGCTCTGCGAGAAACGTTGCGTCGATAAATTTCAGCGCTCGTGCATTGTATGCAAGCTCTACATCGAACGAGAGTGCATTCATCCAGTACGTAATGCCACCATACGTAGCACTGATATCTTTTTCAACCATCACTGGCACTTCGATGGTATCACCAATTGTACCACCTAGTGAATCTGGCACCCAGAAGGTTTTCATGGCCGCCATTGCAAGATCGAGTTCTGGAGCGTAGCCGTAACCCGTTACTGCGCTTGTGTCGCGCGTTTCGCAAGGCGAAGCAGATACGGCAATGAGGTTTGTGTCGACGGAGCGTTCGCGCTGCGGACAGAAACGAATGGTGATCATTGCGGAGTCGCCAGGACGTACTGAGTCGCCCAGTGGAGGCACAGAAGAGACAATGCTTGTGTAGAGCGGCAAATCAAGCAGGTCGTCGATGGTGTTTGTAAGGTCACCAGAGTTAAACACGGTTACTGTTCGTTCAACACAATCAAGAATGCGTACGCTGTCGAATGCAGTCATCTGACGAATCTGTATTTCCGATTTCAAGCCGAGAATCACGCCTCTATCACCCGTTGCAATGAGCTTGTAGAGAATAACATCTTCGGTGTCGAAGTTGATGCTGTCTATCGTAATGCGGCTGTTCGCTCTGTTGTTGTTTACGGTTACAAATCGCATCCATGCAATGGGTGACAACGAATCGATGCCGCACACATTCTTCATCACAACATTCAATCCGCCATACGGCGATGGTGTAATAATTGTATCGGGTGTATACGTAATACCACCCGTTGCAGATGTGCAGCTACGCTGAAGTAGCGGCGAAGAAATTTCAAGTAGTCGTACTTGTGTTGAGTCGAAGTCGACGCGCATCATAATGTCAACTACACTGGCATCGATGGTAATCGATGACCAGATTGGAATGTCGACGGTATCACATGACACCAACGCAAACGTGTCGGGTAATGTCCGTTGCAAGTTGTATGAAAACGTTAGCCCCTTTGGCTGGGCGAAGCCGCCCCCTCGAATAAGGACTGTAGTATCCTGGCCAACGCATGGCTTGCTGTAGTGCAGCACGAGGCGGGCGCGGTAGTCGCGTGGTGCGCGTGGACGCTGACGTAGCTGTATGCGAAGCGAATCGCCCGGCTCGATAACCTGTGGCCATGTTATTGGCGACGTAACGAAGAAGACACGGTCGTTCGGAAGAAACGTTACCGAGTCGATAACAACGGTGTCCTGCGATGGGTTTGTGAGGAAGCTTGGGATGGAGATGTTGACGTTAAGGGCGGTCGGACTCATTACGTCGATTACACCGTACGGGAACTGAATGTTTACTGGCGCTGGCTTGAACGTCATAGCGCGTTTGCCGAAGAGAAATGTCTCGAGTTGTTTGCTCCACTGCGAGCCACGGGCTTTGACGTGAAAGGCGGCCTTGACTTCTGTTTGAGCGTCGATGGCAGGGGTGTTCGGACAGAATTTGACCGTAACCGTATCACGTTTGCCAGGTGGAATCGTGTAAGGCACCGTGCCTGTTGGTGAGAACACCGACGTCCACGAATAGAATTGCGGCTTGCCGCCCGGTACTCCAGTAGAATCGACCCAAATGTTCTCTACTGTCATGTCGAACACGAGCGAACCGTTGAGGAGTTCGATGGTGCGTTCAGAACATTCACACGGACGTATATAACCAAAGTTAACAAGGCTTAGGGCGCTCTCGAGTTCGATAATTACACCACGTCCGTTCAGATCACCCGTTCCCTTTACCGAACATGGATTCTCTGAGTGTGCGGTGAGTTTTGCATTGTACAAGGTTGATGCCGTTGGAGCGAACTGCACATCTACACGAATAGAGTCGCGCGGCTGCAACGTAATTGGCAGTACCCTGCTTGTTCCGAGGATTGTGAAGCCCGCACCGATTGACAACGAGTCTACAAGCACCGGAAGTGCAGATGTGTTCTCTACAATGAGCGTCGCATTACGTGTATCACCCACTTCTACTGTGCCGAATGCGGTGTACGACGTAATGAACAAACGCGGGGTAGCAGATGTGCCTATGAGCTGACATTGCCAGTCTTTAAGACTTGCCGACTTATATGCTATGAATGCTCTGTCTGCTCTGTCTTGCGTTACGTCGTTCGGAGTGTATCTGAAGATAAACCGTATCGAATCATCTGCTGGTATCGTAAACGTCGACCATGGCAAAGGCGGATCGAGGGCCGTGAACTTCGTGCTCGGATTCTGAAATGTAACGTTTGTTATTGTTTGAGCGGTTTGTGTAAGGTTAACGATGTGCACAGTGTCGTCCTTAAACGAACACGCAACTACACCTTGCGTTTCCATCACGAGAGGTGAGAAGCGGAACGTTTCGAGGATGCCCTTGCCACGTAGTGGAATGCAGCCAACAGTGTAACAGCGTGTTTCGAAGAAGCACAGACGGTCGAGGTATTCGATGGAGTCGATTGGACGGAATGTGATCGGTATCGTGGTCGAGTCCATTGGTGGTATGCGACGTCCAGTGCCCGACAGCAATGTAAACGCCTCACCACGTTCTACGTACAGAGAAATATTCAGTGTGTCGAATTGACTTCGATTACGTGCAACGACACTGAGCGTACGCTGTTGTCCGACGATAACATTGCCAAAGTCAATCAGGCTGTCAATCGACCATTCGACCTTGTTATCGAGTCCGCGTCCTTTCACATAGATCTTCTTCTCAATCGTACATCCCTGTATACGCGTATGAATAACGATGCTGTCTACATACCCACCAGGATTGCGCGGTCTAAAACGCACAGCATTCGGCGGATAACCCGTACTGTCCATGAGTATCCGCGGGTACGTCAGTCTATAATGCGTAAAGTCTGGCGGTACCGTTAAGGAGTCGATGGTAAGGGGCGAAGGAGTAAGATTCTGCCACGTATAATAAAGAGGGTTGCTAAGCTGTCCGGGGCACGTGTTTTCGAACTTCATAGTATCAGGAAGGCGTCCACCACCCGCCGACTGAAGGATGATTACTTCTGTGGTGCGCCCCTGTAATGCAATTGCAAGCGGTGCACGCTGACAAGAATCGGTTGTTTGCAATCGCAGCGTGTCGAAGTAATCGTTTGTTGTGTCTTTCACGAGACTGCGCACGGTAAACGTCGAGCATTCTCCTGGAGCGAGGGTAAGGGGCAGCCCTGGACTTACAAGACGAAAGGCCGTTGGGTCGTTTGTCGATGCAGCTGAAATGGTAACAGGCTTCGGCGATCCGAGCTGATCGCTTGTGTTACAAATCGTAACCGTCGAGTCCATAGAATTCCGCTCCTTACATCCCACATACAATGTGTCGTATCGGATGAAGTTACGGGATGCACCTACCTGTGTAATGCGCGAAAGTGTAAGCTTCACATATGTAGAGGGAAGTCCACACCGATTTGTCGGACGTATCTCGATCGAGTCTGTAAAGCCACCGATGTTTGTACCGCGGTACGTAAGTGTAAGTGTAACAGGAGTACCGGGAGCAAGCGTAATGTTTGTTGGAGTGATCGTGAATAATGACTTTTCGGGTCCACGTACCGACACCACAGCAGCACTTCCACACACCGATGTATCCGACACCGTAAACGTCCACGTGCGAGTTGTATCACATTTTATCTCTTCTGTTACAAACGACGGTGAGACCGTCATGCTCTTTTTCGGAACGCGATCGGAGCGCTGATTCGTAGTCCCCGAGCGAAGCAGCCCCGTATGCCCGCCCCCTGTAGCATCACATATCTGCACAACGTTGTTCACGGGTTCGTTGCAGCGATAGTAGACACGTAGGCCCGACTCATTGCCGTTCAGTGACAGATCCTTCTGACAATTAATCTCAAGTGCAGTAAGTGCTCTGTTCCACAACCTGAACTCATCAACCATTCCCAATAGGGTTCGATTGAGATTTTGGTTATCGAGGAAGCCATTTGATGAGCCGATGAGCGTATTGAGGTCGCCGCGCGAGAGCGGATTGAGTGTGTTGACAGGGTACGATGCATTCGTAACGGGTCCGCCCACCAACGTCCCATCCACATACAACGACACACTCGCAGTACTGCCGTCAAACACCGCAGCAACATGCGTCCAACGTCCGTACATCCCAGTTGCCGAAGCTCGCACAACTGTGTTGTCCGCAGCGCCGAGTATAGAACCTTCGGGATTGACCTCGAACGAAAGCTGGTCGGACTCGTTGATATACAGATTGAACACGTCGTTTACATCGACGTTCGGACCCCATAGGCTTGCCAGAAACTGACGTTTTCCGGCCTGACGATCTACCTTCACCCACATCTCGACAGTAAGCGCTGCTTGCCGCGGAGTAATAGGCTGTTTTGTCAGTTCTATGAAATGCACAGCCTGACCACTTGTTGTGGTCATGGATATAGCCTGCCCGATACACTCTTTGCGAGAATCACAGGCTGGGGGGAACTGAGCAAGCGCCGACGTGGCACAAACAGTCAGCAAAACGAGGAGGACTACTCGTATCATGTGGGCAAGAACCGACGTTAAGGAGGTACGTTACAGTCGTTTCCACAAGATACGCAGTACAGTGGCCTGTAACATCCTCTTCGTATTTTGACATAGATATCGCTCAAATCTGGAGATCGTATATGTCACGTGTTACGTTGCTAGTTGTGTTGTTTCTCATGCTGCAATGCGCCTATACCAACGCCCAGCAATCAAGTGAATTCGCTGTGTTGTTATCAGCGACAGTAAATGCAGGTGTTTCGCCTTCGATCACATTGCACTGGGACGCCGATCCTAGTGGAAAACAGATTCAAATAACAAGGAAATCGAAAAGTGAGCCAGCATGGTCGGGTACCGCAATGGCCACGCTAGACTCGACTGCAACGCAATGGACCGATACCGAAGTTGTTGCTGGCCAAGCATACGAGTACCGCGTACTCCGCTATATGTACCGTCAAATAGGCACAGATAGCAACGGAGTAGCTCAATTCGGTGCATGGATGGGTTCGGGTTATATCTCGTCAGGCATGATGGTTTTGCCTGAACGTCCGAAACGCACTCTTGTACTCGTAGACTCGACCATGCTGGCACCACTGCAACAGCAGTTAAACGCACTTAAGTCCGACCTCGAATCCGAAGGCTGGGTTGTCTCTATTGTTTCGGCACCGCGTGCAGAAACATTTTCATCGGAAAAGGTCGAACGGGTACGAAAACTCATTCGCGATGAGGCGACAGCGGGTGGTAGAGACCTTGGAGCAATTCTGCTTATCGGACGCCTACCTGTTCTGTACTCAGGAGCTATTGTCCCAGATGGTCACCCCGATCACAGAGGAGCCTGGCCAGCCGATGGAATCTACGGAGAACTAGACGGTACCTACACCGACTTAACGCTCAACGTGCCAAACACAAACAGAGCTGCGCAAGACAACGTGCCAGGTGATGGCAAGTACGACCAGAGTTTGTTTCTAACGGATGTTGATGTTCCTGTTGGACGTGTTGACTTTTTCAACATGCCTGCATTCACCGAGGCTGCAACAAATCCAATAAGTGAAATAGACTTGTTGAAGAACTACCTGAACCGCAATCACAAGTACCGCACAACATCGCCATCAATTCGCATGGGTGGCATTATCGACGACAACTTTCAGGGCAACGACGGCAGGTTCGCGGCATCGGCATGGCGGGGCTTTAGTGTGTTTGGCGGCGATACTGCTGTTAAGGCAGGTGATTTCTTTGGCACACTTGCATTGCCTCCGGTGCACCTCATGGCTTACGGCTGTGGCGGTGGAAACGATGCCGGGGCAAGCGGTGTTGGCAGTACGACCGACATGGTTTCAAAGCCAGTGAATGCCGTCTTCACGTTCTTGTTCGGAAGCTACTTCGGCGACTGGGACACTAGGAATAACTTCCTACGCTCCGCTCTTGCATCGAAACCCGAAGCCTTGACTTGTGCTTGGTCTGGACGTCCCCATTGGTACATACACAACATGGGTCTTGGTGAAACAGTTGGCTACAGCACCCGCATTTCGCAAAACGCAACTGTTCAAAATGGTTACTATCCGGTATTGATTGTTGGTGCGAATGGACAAGTATCGACGTACTCGCCGTTCGACCGCTGGATACATATTGGGCTCATGGGCGACCCAACATTGCGCGCAATAATGAAACCAGTGGGTGCAGTGCAGACCGTAACCGCATCAACCGAATATCCGAACAAGGTGAAGCTTTCGTGGATACGACCCGTTGGCGATGTAGACGGCTATCTGGTGTTCCGCCGGCGTGGTGCAAACAAGGCGTACGTGCAGCTAACGGCCAATCCAATAACAGCAACCTCGTATGCTGATTCAACAAGGTTCGAAGGCTCGATTGAATACGTCGTCCAAACGGTCGCATTACGCTCAACAGCCAGCGGTACGTACTATGCGTACGGCAGGAACGCCTCGACAAATGTCGTTACAACGTCAATTGCTGGTGAGACCTCAGATACGCCGGCACGTGCATCACTCGTTGCATCACCGAACCCTGCCGAATCGAATATCTCGTTCGCAGTGAACATCGATGCGAGCCGAGGTGTAGTTGCGGTTATGACACTTGCCGTGTACGACATACACGGACGCACCATGTGGTCGTTCGAGCAGAACAACGTGTTGCCCGGAGCATTTAATGTCGGCTTCGATGCATCGGCTCTTGCAGTCGGACACTACATCGTTCGTATGACAACTGACGCTCAAACGACAACTACCCCGCTAACAATAGCGAGGTAGTGTTTTAGTAACCTATGTGAATTTTCTGCTTTGCGCGAACAGAAAGTGCGTGTTTTTCTTTAAGCGAACGTAATCTTCTTACGCGTTCGCGCGTCGTGTCCATAAAAAGTACACAGGAACACCAAGTGCAATGATTATGAAGCCCGGCCATGTTGTGCCGGGCTTTTCTATTAGAAGCACAACGCAAATGAACAATGCGGCAACGATATACAACGCAGGTAAGAACGGATAGCCAAATGCCTTGATAGGGCGCTCGGCAAGGGGCTGCGTACTGCGAAGACGAAAGATGCCAAAGATGGTAAGCGAATAGAAAATGAGCGCTGCAATTACAACGTAGTCGAGCAGAGCTCCGTACGTGCCACTCAAGCACAACGCACTTGCCCAGATACACTGAATCCACAACGACGAAGCAGGAACGCCTGCTGCATTGAGCACCGACGCGCGCTTAAAGAACAAGCCATCTGCTGCCATTGCGAAGTACGCTCGCGACCCCGACAGGATGAGTCCGTTGTTGCATCCAAACGTCGAAATCATGATCAGCACAGCCATAATCGCAGCACCGCCTCCACCAAACATCACCTCTGCTGCAGCCGAGCCAACTCTGTCGTTTGTTGCGTGTGAAATACCCCGAGCCATTGCATCTGCACCTGCTGGGTCGCCCATCGTCGGCATCAGCATAACGTACGCAAGATTCGTCAGGATATACAGTGCCGTCACAAGCACGACGCCATAAATAAGACTGCGTGGTATGGTCTTGTGTGGCTCTTTTACTTCCGCAGCAGCAAACGTGATGTTATTCCAAGCATCGCTCGAAAAAATAGAGCCGACCATGGCAACAGCAATTGCTGTCATCAACACCAGTGATGTGTCGAAGTTGATGGTGCTTGGCAATGCCATCACCGTACCAATATCATTTCTGCCAAAGCCAATCACGAGGCCCACCAATGCAAGACCAACGACGCTAATAATCTTCGTCGACGTAAACATGTTCTGAATGAGCTTACCAAGTTCTACGCCACGAGCGTTGAGGGCAGTAAGAATGACGATTATAACGATTGCAAGTATCTGTGCCGGACTTATCGTAAAACTTCCAATCGAAAAGAGCACACTCTTCTCACTCAGCGACGGAATAAGCACAGCAGTAAACTTTGCAAATGCCATTGCAACGGCAGCAATCGTTCCTGTTTGAATGACAGTGAATAGCGTCCAGCCGTACAGGAAGCCCGCCAACGGACCAAATGCTTTGCGCAGGTACACGTATTGTCCGCCCGCCTGCGGAAACATGCCCGCCAACTCGCCATACGACGTTGCGGCAATAAGCGTTAAAAGCCCCGTGATGCCCCATACCAACAGGAGCAGCGAGGGCGAACCGACGGTGCGTGCGATGTCGGCGCTGACAATAAAGACGCCGGACCCAATCATGGATCCGGCGACAAGCATTGTAGAATCGAACAGCCCCAACGAGCGGTGGAATGCCATGTTACTGGATTCCGCGCGCTTTGCGTCGGAGCACCGAATTCTTCACACCGTATGCGAAATAGATGACGAAGCCGGCAAGCAACCAGACGAGCAATCGAAGCCACGTGTCACCGGGCAGCGACACCATCATTGCAAGGCAGCTAAGAATACCGAGGATAGGGACAAGGGGCACAAGAGGGGTCTTGAATGCGCGTGGACGATCAGGCTCTTTTACACGCAACACCCAGATACCAGCGCACACCAGAATGAATGCGAACAGTGTACCAATCGACGTCATCTCACCAACAACGTGTCCGGGCACAAACGCAGCAAACAGCGACACAAACAAGCAGAACAGCAAGTTTGACTTCCACGGTGTGCCGAATTTATGATGCACGTCGCTGAAAATTTTGGGAATCAAGCCGTCCTTACTCATCGAGAAGAACACGCGTGACTGTCCGAGCAACATCACCATAATTACCGAGCTGTAGCCTGCAAGAATTGCAAGTACAATTCCTTTTTGCAGCCACAGATACGGCGTGTGCGCAATTGCAATTGCAACAGGAGCGATACCATCGTGTCCGGCAAACTCTTTGTAGTTCGCAAGACCCGTCATCACGTGCGCAAACAACAAATACAACACGGTACAGATTGCAAGTGAAACCAGAATGCCAATTGGCATATCGCGTTTCGGATTTTTTGCCTCTTGTGCTGCCGTCGAAACAGCATCAAAGCCGATGTAGGCAAAGAAGATTACGCCCGCTGCGCGCACAATTCCGCTTACTCCAAAGAAGCCGAAATCACCTGTGTTGTCAGGGATGTATGGCGAATAGTTATCGGGGTTGATGTAGCTCCATCCAAGCGCGATAAAGACAATAACTACAGCGAGTTTCAACGCAACAATCACCGCATTTACTGCTGCCGATTCTTTTGTACCGCGAATGAGAAGCAACGACACCATTACAACAATCAGCACAGCCGGCAGGTTCACAATCCCCGTAATGGTCTGTCCTCCGACCACCGCCGACTGAAACGGCGACATGGCATATTCAAGCGGCATGTTTACGCCGAAATACCCAAGGAATTTTACGAGGTATGCCGACCAACTAACCGAAACGGTCGCGGCACCGACGGCATATTCGAGAACAAGATCCCATCCGATAATCCAGGCCACCATCTCACCCATCGTTGCATAGCTGTACGTGTACGCACTGCCTGCAACAGGAATCATCGAGGCAAACTCGGCATAACACAGTCCTGCAAACGCACATGCAACAGCTGCAATAACGAATGAAATTGTTACTGCAGGTCCAGCATTATTTGCAGCAGCAGTTCCCGTTATCGAAAAGAGTCCGGCGCCAATAATGGCACCAATCCCAAGCGCAACGAGCGAGTACGGACCCAGCGTGCGTCTCAGCCCATGATGTCCGTCTGCCTCTGCCTGCAGATCAGAAATATTCTTCTTTAGAAAAAGCATTCACCCCCCGGATAGTTGCGCATTCTACGTGTCGGCAAAGATATAATGAATGGCGACTCAACACTGCCTATTAGTAGCCGTATCTTCGTAGCCCCATTCCGCCCCACACAATCGTTCATCACATCACTTACAGACACAGGAACCACCATGGCACTAGCAGTTGGCACACAAGCCCCCGACTTTACACTTCTCGATACCGACCGCAAGACGGTCTCGCTATCGTCATTCAAGGGTCAGAAAGTCGTTCTGGCATTCTTACCCGGCGCGTTCACAGGCGTGTGCACGGCCGAAGTATGCAAACTCGAAAAAGACTCCGAGCGACTCAACAGCGCAAAGGGAATCGTGATTGCAATCTCACCCGATTCTCCATTCGCAAATGCAGCATTCAAGCAGGCCAACACCTTGCAGTTTGCGGTGCTTTCTGACCATACACGTGCTACGAGCAGAGCGTATGATATCGAGTTCAAGAACTTTGCGGACATGGAAGGCTACACATCGTCGCACCGTGCAACATTCATCCTCGATGCCGAAGGCATTATTAGGCACGTCGATGTAACCGCTAATCCTGGTGTTGAGCCAGACTACGACAAAGTGTTCGCGGCGCTCGAAGGCATTTAAAACAGAACCGGCCCGTCGGTTAGACGGGCCGTTCTTCTACGCTCTCCCCACAAGAGCCGTCTACTTCCTCTTTACGCTGCATGCCTGCCGCGCATGTCGTGGGTTACGAAGCCGCGGTTTTACGCGGACGACCATACTTGCGTTCGGATTTCTTCTTCATTCCAAGCGCTGTGATCTCTTCGGAGTCGTCTCCGTACTGGGCTAAGACCTGCCGCTTTACGCCGAGGACCTGTTCGTGGAATTCCCACTCGGCCTTCATGGCGTTTTCGCGAGCCTTGGATACTGCTTCCAGGGCCTTCTGCTCTGCGACGGATGCTGCATCGAGTGTCTTAAGCGCTTCCCTCAACTTGTCGGACGTAAACTCGCTGTTCGCCGGGTTGTACTCCTTGAGGTCCAGCACTGCCGTAGCAATTTGCCGGTCCTTCTTTAGAATACCCTGCGTTACTCGCGATGTCTTGCGTTTCGCCATCGTTGCGGATTCCCCGAAGCGCGTGGAAGAGACTTATGCTGCATGCCTCGTCACTAATGTCTTACCCAATTCAACTCAAGGGCAAACATAAATGATTTTTGACACTGTCAAAAGGTATTTTTTCCACAGTCGAAGTACATATCGGTCCCCTCGAATCGATATTCGGGGTCCGATAGCGTCTATCGGGGTGGTCGGAGAGACATCGGGCAGCTATTGGTCTCTATCAACAGGGACGCGGTCTACTCGACTTGCGACGCGGTCTACTCGACTTGCGACGCGGTCTACTCGACTTGCGACGCGGTCTACTCGACCAAGGCGTTATTGACCGCAGGGGTGGAATGTTCAGGGAACTGCCCCCTTCCTAGCCCCTTACCTGACGGCTACTGACCAATAAGGGCTTTGTACGCCTCGGCATCGAGCAGGTCTGCGAGCTCGTCGGGGTTGGTCATGGTGATCTTAACTAGCCAGCCGTCGCCGTAGGGGTCTTTGTTGACGACTTCGGGTGAGCCGTTCACGTCATTCACTGACGAGAGCTTGCCGCTTACCGGGGAATACATGTCGGCTACGGTTTTTACGGCTTCGATGGTGCCGAAGGTGCTTCCGACGGTGACGTCTGCGTTTGCATCAGGGACGTCTACATAAACGACGTCGCCCAGCTCGCCTGCGGCATGTTCAGTGATACCAATGGTGCCGACGTTGCCTTCGATGCGAATCCACTCGTGTTCTTTGGTGTATTTGAGTTCGGATGGGAAGTTCATGTTGTTTTCCAATCGTGATTGTCAAGATATTTAGTATCGAAAATGCCCGAAATAAAATCGGGATTGTCCATCATTTTACGATGGAACGGAATTGTCGTGTGAATACCTTCAATAATAAACTCGTCGAGTGCGCGACGCATTTTCGCAATTGCTTGCGTGCGGTCGGGTGCAAACGTAATGAGTTTGGCAACCATCGAATCGTAATGCGGCGGCACGACGTAGTCTTGGTAGATGTGCGAGTCGACGCGAATGCCGGGTCCGCCCGGAAAGTTCAGCGATACGATACGTCCGGGCGAGGGACGAAAATCGTGGTAGGGGTCTTCTGCGTTTATGCGACACTCAATAGCATGCAATACAGGGTCGCGCTGTGTTAGCGAGAGTGTTTCGCCCGATGCAACGCGCAGTTGTTCTTTAATAAGGTCGACGCCCATTGCTTCTTCGGTAACCGTGTGTTCTACCTGAATACGCGTGTTCATCTCCATAAAAAAGAAGTCGCGGTTCTTGTCAACAAGGAACTCGATCGTGCCAGCTCCTACGTAATCAACCGAGGCAATGCCCCTTATTGCTGCATCGCCCATTGCCTTGCGCAATTGTGGAGTCATGACCGGAGACGGCGATTCTTCGATGAGCTTCTGATGACGTCGCTGAATCGAGCAATCACGCTCGTTCAAGTGTATGTAGTTACCGTGTGTGTCGCCGAATACTTGAATTTCTACGTGGCGGGGTTCTTCGATAAACTTTTCTAAATACACATCGCTATTACCGAACGATGCCTCTGCTTCACCACGGGCCGCTGCGTAGGCGCGTTCAAGTTCCGATGCGTCGGTCACAAAACGCATCCCTTTGCCGCCGCCGCCCGCGACTGCCTTCAGCATAAGTGGATACCCTGTCTGCTCGGCAACATTCTTTGCCTCGCCGATGCTAGTAACAACGCCCTTCGAGCCCGGCACAACAGGCACGCCCGCTGCGCTCATTGTGTCTTTTGCTATCGACTTATTCCCCATACGGGTAATGGAGTCCGGCGAAGGCCCTACAAACGTGATGTTGCAATCGAGGCAGATCTCGGCAAACGTTGCATTCTCTGCAAGGAAGCCATAGCCAGGGTGAATGGCATCGGCGTTGGTGACCTCGGCTGCGGCGATGATAGACGGGATGTTAAGGTAGGAGAGCTTGCCCGGTGCCGGACCTATACAGACTGCTTCGTCGGCGAAGCGTACGTGCAACGACGGACGGTCCGCTTCTGAATACACGGCCACCGTTTTAATGCCCATTTCTTTTGCCGCGCGAATAATGCGAAGTGCAATCTCGCCGCGGTTTGCGATCAACAGCTTTTGAATCATGTGTTGTCTTTAGATCAATTCTGTCTTTAGATCAATTCTGCGCGAACGATCATGGCAGATCTGTCCTGCGTGTGATCATTGTAGATCAGTCTGGCTTTATCAGGAACATAGGCTGGTTGTATTCGACGGGTTGCGCGTTTTCGGCAACGATTTTTACAACGGTGCCTGTTACGTCGCTTTCGATTTCATTCATCAGCTTCATCGCTTCTATGATGCACAACGGATCGCCAACATTCACATGTTGTCCGACCTGTATAAACGCATCTGCGTCGGGCGACGCCGCGCGATAAAACGTGCCAACGATTGGCGAATGCACAACATGCAAGTCTGCGTTCGGGTCTTCTTTCGCAGCAGGTGCAGCAGGAGCAGCCGGCGCGGGCTGCGCATCCGGTAAGGGTCCGTTCGAAGGGGCTTGCATCTGCCCATACCCATACGGCATCTGCATTTGCATGTGTGGTGGCTGCATCATGGGCTGATGCATCACTGCCTTCGACAGTGTTACCGTACCGCCTTCTTCTTCGATACTAAGCTCGGTTGCAGTGCTCTCGTCAAAGATCTTGAGCAGCTTGCGGAGATAGTTGAGATCCATAATGGCTTTACTCCTTTACGCGATCGAGATAACCACCGGTTGACGTATCGATACGAACCATGTCGCCTTCGTTAATGAAGAGCGGCACCATTACGTTAGCACCTGTTTCGACAGTAGCGGGCTTCAATGCATTTGTTGCTGTGTCGCCCTTCATACCTGGTTCGGTCTGCGTGATGCGCAGAGGAACGTGGGCTGGGACCTGTACAGTGATGACGTTGCCTGCTTCGTCGCGACCAATCTGAACTTCCATGCCTTCTTTAAGAAACCGTCCACCATCACCAACATTATCGGGCGGGACAGGAATCTGTTCGTAGTTCGCGGTATCCATGAACATCATCGAATCGCCATCGCGATACAGGTACTGGTAGTTGCTCGTTTCTACGCGTACAAACTCGATGGTTTCTCCTGAACGGAAGCGTTCCTCGCGAAGCTTGCCATTCTTAATCATGCGCATCTTTACTTGGTAAAAAGCGCGAAGATTACCGGGCGTACGGTGGATGGTCTCGAGTACAACGCAGAGTTCGCCGTTGTATCGGATTACTGCGCCCACACGTAGGTCAGCTGTTGTTGCCATGCATTCCAGAACTAAGATTCGAAATCAGTTTAGAGGTCCCGACCGGATTTGAACCGATGTAAAAGGTTTTGCAGACCTCTGTATAGCCACTCTACCACGGGACCGAAGGGCCGCAAATATAACCCTTGGAGGTGGAACGGGGACAGGATTTGGGGTTCCACCAACAAAAAATGGGGCTAAAAAGCCCCATTTTTCTTCGATTCCTATGAAAAAACGCCGAAAATGTCCAAAAAGTCGTCGAAAATGTTCGAAATCGGTCAGATGCCGACGTGAAATTCATTCACTTCTGGATCTAGACTGCCTTTAGACCTTTGTAATAACCAGATAGACGGTTCCTACATAGCGCTTGCCCTTTGCGCCCTTACGCATTGGGGGAGGGTTAATTGGGTCGACGGAAGGAGCTGCACGAACTGAAATGCGTTCGCCGCTGACGCCAGACTTTACGAATGCTGCTTTAAGTGCATTCCCACGATCGAGGCTAATGCGTGATGTTGTGCCTTCTACTTCTTCGTCGGGGTAACAGACTACTTCGATGTTTACGCTCGGATTCATGATGAGCATACGCGCCATGTCGTTGATGTCGCTTTCTGTACCATCTTTTAAATCTGTCTTCTTCAAATCAAACGGAATTGGTTGAACAACGATGCTACGTCCGCTTTCCATCGGACGTGCAATGAAGTCCTTCGAAATCTCGACGTACTTGCTTGTCGTAGGAATGTCGACTTTAAACTCTTGTTTGAAGTAGCGTGGGTCTTCGATCTTAATGGTGTAGGTCTGGCCTGGCTTTAGTCCGGTAACCAGATAGCCATCGTTTGCATTGCTTCGATTGCTCTGGCCAACCTTCTTGCCTGTTGCATCATATAGGCTGTAGCCCGACTCGACTGGCGAGAGTGTGTTGCCGTTAAGTATGTAGCCCGAGAGCGTAACTACTGTCCCAATTGCACTCTGTGCATAGGTGGCCACAGCAGCCGCAAGAACAAAAAGCAAGACAACAGAGGTTTTAATGATGTGCTTCATAGTTATCGTCCCTTGTTGTTTGTGCGTCCAGCTTCCGACGCAGTTTCTTTTAGCATGCGAACGGTTCCGTCAGCACAACCCAAAACAATTGTCGACGCTGTGCTTGTAAGGTCGAGCGACCAGATCTCTACACCAGCGTTAAATGTCATCAGGTTTTTGCCGGTAACAACGTCCCACATCTTTACCATTTTGTCGAGGCTTCCGGATACAAGCGTGTTGTCTTCTGCAAACGCAACATCCTGAACGAGGTCGGTGTGTGCATTAATGCTTCGAACAAGTTCACCTGCGGGCATCGACCAGATTTTAATTACACCGTCTTGATCGGACGATGCAAGGAACTTTGAGTCAAAGGAATACAACACCGAAAGCACTGGAGCTGTGTGGCCGTTCAATGTCATCAGTGGATCTTTTTTGCCCAGGTCTGTCGACCAGATTTTTATTGAACGGTCGTCGCTGCACGATGCCAGATACTTGCCATCGTATGAGTACGCAACTGCATTCGTCTGCATCGTGTGACCACGCAGGGTCTTCAGCTCGATGCCGATTTTCGAGTCCCACAGCTTTACTGTTTTGTCGAACGACGTTGTAGCAATGAGTCCACCTTCGTCCGATGGATTGAAGTACACACCAATCACTTCTGCGGTGTGTCCGCGAAGTGCACGTACTTCGGTGCCACTTTCAACATCCCAGATTCTCACAGTGCGATCGTTGCTGCCTGAGGCAACCTGACGGTCGTCATTGGAGAACGAAATAGAATTCACTTGCGCCGAGTGACCAGTAAGTGTCCGAAGCTCCTTGCCATCAGGCAAGCTCCACAACTTGATCGTTTCATCAAGGCTGCTTGTAGCAACCATTGTATTGGCATCGTTTACAAACACGCTCAATACTTCGTCGGCGTGTTTACCCATGGTCTTCATGGTGTAATTGCGTTGCTGGCCAGACGTAGTACACACACCAATTACGGCGATTAGTGCGATGCCTGTCCACAAGCGTACAGTACGCATCATGCGGGATACCTCATGTTTGAACGATAATTCATTTCTATTCAAGATCTATTCGAAAATTTCAGTGTTATGTCGATGCACGCGACCTGAGTTCGGCCGCGATGGACCGAAGTTCGCCAACAACTTCCTTAACGTCTTCAGTAAGTCTACTCGGCAAATCACCAGACTCATCAACCTCAGCCCCTTGACTTGAAAGCTCTTCTTGCGAAATCACTTCTTGCTGCTGTTCGTCTTCGAGAAATTCCTGTTCCAATTCTTCCTGTGAGCCATGCTGACGCAAATATTCTTTTGCTCCAGCCACCGTGTAACGTTCACTTCGCAGAAGCCGGCGAATAACACGAAGCATTGCTAAATCGCGCTGCGTGTATACCCTATTTCCAGCCCGATTTTTTTGCGGGCGTAGTTGGGCAAACTCGCGTTCCCAGTATCGAAGCACGTGCTGCTCCTCACCTACAATCTTGCTCACCTCGGTGATAGAGTAGTACAGCTTTTGTATTGCGCCTTTCATTTGGCCTCAAGAATACCAAAAAAAAAGAGACTAGGGTGCTATGGTTTGCTGGCGTTTGTAAACTCCCGCCTGAGAAGACACATTAAGTAGAACTCCAACGGCAATGGCACTGAAGAAAACCGACGAGCCGCCGTAGGACAAAAATGGCATCGGCAACCCTGTCGTTGGCAGCAGTCCACACGTTACACCAGCGTTTACGAACGCATAGATGCACAATGTTGTGGTTATTCCACCCGCCAGAAGTCTTCCGAACGCGTCGGGTGCCTTCTTTGCGACACCGTAGCCTCGCCACATTATCAGCACAAAGGCACCTAACACGAGGACTATGCCCAAAAAGCCGTATTCCTCGCCCACAATGCTGAAGATGAAGTCGCCGTAAGATTCGGGGAGGAACCAGTCGCGCTGCCGGCTTTGTCCCGGACCCAGTCCGGTAATTCCACCGTTTCCGAATGCGATTAACGCCTGGTCGAGCTGGTACGAGACATTTTCATCGCCTTGACCACCGAAGTACGAGACAAGTCTGCGCAGTCGGTACTCAGCGCTTACAGCGTAAATGCCTCCAACAATTGCTCCTAAGCCGAAAATCAAGCCAAGGTGCTTGCTGTCTGCATCGGCCATAAACAGCATAACCATAACGATGAAGAAGATTACGCTTGCTGTCGAGAGGTTTGGCTGCAGTGCAATGAGTGCGCAAATGGGCAACGTCCATGCAAGCACCGGAAGAATGCTCTTCCGCCATTCTCGAACAAAAATCTTGTTAGCTGCCAGTAACGCCGCAGTGTGCAGCACCAGAGCAAACTTTGCCAGCTCTGATGGCTGAAAGTTGATGGGGCCGAGCCGTACCCACCTCGACGCACCTTTTATTTCGGTGCCCATTACAAGTACCATCAGCAAGAAGCCAATGGCGATAAGCACAATGGTGGTGCTGATGTTGCCCCAGATGTGATAGTCGATGCGTGCAAACGCAATCATTAGCACAATGCCAATGATGATGCGAATTGCATGATTCCAGAACAGTTGTTCTGAAGAACCAAACTTCACAGCTGCAAACGACGCACTTGCGCTGTACACAAATGCAACGCTAAACAGTAGCAAGGCTGCAATGGGCAGCAGAATAAGCCAATCGATGTGGTCGCGCTGTAGTCTAATGTTCACAGAAGTCTTGCACTAGTTGCAATCTCATACTCATGGCAGTTCAATGGCGAATGTAGTGCCAACCCCCGGCACTGTTTCTCGCACCGTGATACGTCCACCGTGATAATCTTCGACAATTCTACGCGAAAGCGAAAGACCAAGACCCCATCCCCGTTTTTTTGTCGAATACCCGGGCTCGAATACTCTCGAACGAACCTGTGTCGACATTCCCTTACCGTTGTCGGTAACTGTCAATATCGCCCCACCGCGCGGCTTGCGTTTTAAAGCAATGTCGATTCTACCGTCGTGGCGGTCTATCGACTCGACTGCATTCTTGATAAGGTTTTCAATTACCCATTCGAAGAGGTCCTGACTTAGGTCGGCAGTAATCGATCTATCGAAATCTCTATGGATGATCACACGACGTCCGAGATGCGGCAACCGCGTTTCGAAGTACGCACACACACGTTCGACGACTTCACCAACACTCGCTGGTGCAAGTTTGGGCTGCGACCCGATCTTCGAAAAGCGTGTGGCAATAATGTTCAGCCGCTCTACATCGCGGTGCATCTCATCGGCGGTACGCTCAACTGACTCAGCGTCGGTTTTGTTGATTCTTAGTAGTTCGAGCCAGGCAAGGAGCGAGGAAAGGGGCGTGCCCAGCTGATGTGCAGCCTCCTTGGCCATCCCAACCCAGATATTCGATTCTTCGTTACGCCTGATTGTGCTGAATGACACGTAGCCAATCAATATAAACGCCGTTACTATAAGAATTTCTATATACGGCATGTACCGTAGTTGCCGTACAATTGCCGAGTTGGTGTAGAAGATTTTCTGAATGACCTTACCGTTTGGACCCTTGATTTCATACGGCTGATACTCGCTCTTCATCTCTTCGATATAGGCAACCAGATAAGCCTTCTGCTTAGGTATAGGCTGTGTTGAGTCGAATTCCATATTCCGCATGAACTGCTGATATGGGAAAATGGGCTGTTCGTTCTTGTCGGTGATAAGCACCGGAAAGTAGATCGAGTTTGTTGTCAAGTCGAGATAGAACAACAAGTCTTCATCTGTTGCGGTCGACGAATACCCTCGCAACAACAAATTTGAATACAGCTCTACGGTTCGTCGTTCGTTCGCAACAAGTTCATCAACAATGGTTTTTGTATAAAACAACACGAGGGCCATAATCACAAGGCCCGAAATAATCAGGAAAACCTTAAGCTGCCACTTGGTAACGCTAGCCCGCCAGATGCGAACGCGATCGCTGCGTGTACGTGGTTGCTTCATTCGAAAACCCGATCTCCTGTTGTAGGTGTCAGCATTATGCCGACGTGAGTGCTTGTTCGAGATCGGTTTGCGGGATGGTTTTTTGTTCGCCCGTCTGCATGTTTTTTAGAACCACCGTGCTAGAAGCGAGCTCGTCATCACCGATGCTTGCCGTGAATGTAGCACGCAGTCTGTCTGCATCCTTCATCTGCCCCTTCATAGACCGACGCAGCAGATCGGTCACCGCTGAGAAGCCCCTTCGCCGAAGACGCATAGCGAGCAGTTGTACAGGCAGACGTGCGGCGTCGCCGATGGCGCAGAGGTAGATGTCGGGCGATGGACCCAACACGGGTGCTGCGCGTTCGGCTTCGAGTAGCAGCATTACTCTGTCGATGCCAATGCTAAAGCCAACCGCAGGAGCATCGGTGCCACCAATGAGTGCAAAGAGTGGATCGTAGCGTCCACCGCCGCAGATGGCATTCTGCGAACCAAGTGCATCGGTGGTGAATTCGAATACGGTGTGGCTGTAGTAATCGAGTCCGCGTACCATGTGTGCGTTCACGGTGTATGGAACGCCTGCTGCATCGAGGATTGCACGCACACCATCGAAGTGTGTACGGCTTGCCTCGTCGTGATAATCGGAAAGGCTTGGAGCGGCATCGACTATCGGGCGGTCTGCGGCCTCCTTCGAGTCGAGTACACGCAGCGGATTTGTTGCAAGCCTGCGCACACTATCGGCAGACAGTTCTGATTCGTGTTCCGTTAGGTACTCTACCAATGCGGCGCGATAAGTAGTGCGTGTATCTGGTGCGCCGAGGGTATTCAATTCAAGCGAATAACGTTGCACACCTACACGCCGAAGAATTTCGTTTGCGAGAAGAATGATTTCGGCGTCGCTTTCGGGGTTCGGACTTCCCAAGCATTCGGCTCCGTACTGATGGAACTGACGGTAGCGGCCCTTCTGCGGACGTTCGTGTCTGAAGAGTGGCCCGGCGTACCAGATGCGCGTTACAGGCGAGTGACGCAGCAGTGTGTGCTCAATGGCGGCACGTACGATAGGTGCAGTCATCTCCGGACGTAGCGTGAGGTTGTCACCACTGCGATCTTCGAATGAATACATCTCTTTGCCAACGATGTCGGTGTTCTCGCCCACACCTCGTTTGAACAACTCTGTGTGTTCGAGAATGGGAGTGCGAAACTCTTCGTATCCAAATTCTGCAGACACCGTGCGAAAGACTTCTTCTGCACGATGCCAGTCGGCAAGTTCGGCACCGTACATGTCGCGCATTCCGCGGACCGTCTGAATCATGCGCGTTCCTCTTCTTGCGCCACGAATAATTCCATGACTGCTTCTGCTGTAGTTGCGTTCGCCAATGACGTACGGAATGCATCTGAGCCTATCATGCGCGAGATGCGACTTAGCAAGCGCAAGTGCATACCAACGTTGCCTTCAGTGCCAACGAGCATCAGAATAATCGACACCGGCTTGTCATCGATCGAGTCGAAGTCTATAGGAGATTTTAACGTAGCAAGTGCAGCGACCGATGAATCGACGCCGTTCGTTTTTCCATGTGGCAGGGCTATGCCCAAGCCAATGCCCGTCGACATTAGCTTCTCACGTTCGAGTATCACGCGTCGCACTTCTGTTAGGTCGCGCACGCGTTCCGAATTCGCAAGCACATCAACAAGTGCCGACAACGCTTGGGTTTTATCGTTTGCTTCCATACCTAGCCTTATGCAGGCGGGGTCGAGGATGTCGCTTAGTCTTAAATCCATAAAATTTCCTAGTTACCGTCGCGCCAGGACGCAACGAGTGAAGCATAACGATCGCACGCTTCAATTGCATGCGCTTCGGTGTCTGCTTCTGCAGTGACATTAAACAGGGGGTGTTCCCTGTCGGGAACGAGAAGAACCGATAACGATCCGTCGATAACCTTTACGCCGTCGATGAGCTGACGTGTTCGCCCATCGGAGTACTCCATTGCACGGCGCATAACCGTGCCCTTTGATTCCCACGGACACTCAACTTCTTTCGTAACCTGATGTCTCTTCGGCAGTGTGGCGTCCAGCACAGACAAGTGATGTCCGGTCTCAGCAAGCATCTGCAGAATCCTGCACGCACTGTAGAGTCCGTCCGCCGCCACAAAAAACTCCGGAAATATGAAGCCCCCTCTTGTGCCCCCTACAAAGCGGATGTTTTCGTCCTTGGTGGCTTCCATCATCGAGCCGTGTGAGTTGCGAATTCGGATGACTTCGACGTTGTATTCTTTTGCGATATCGTCTATTTCGCGCGTTGCCTGCACGGGCACCGCAATGGCGTATGGCTCGAGGTGACGATGTGTGTCGAGAAATAGCTTTGTAACTATGGTTAACAATCGCAAGCCTGTATACCAGAATCCACGTTCGTCTACAAGTGCAATCTTTTCAGCTCCGGAATCGATTTTAATGCCGATTTCGTAGCCCAACGACCGCATAATCGTAGACGATTCGCCAAGAGCGTCTGCAAGCGGGTCGGCGAAGTGTGTTACGTCGACGTAATTATTCATCGACAGCACACTGCACTTGAGTTCGCCAAGAATCTGGGGGAACACAGTGGCAGCAAGGCCAAACGAGTAGTCGACAAGCAGTTTAAACTGACGTTTTGCAATAAGCTCGGTGTCGAGCGACGCCAGGAAGCGTTCTACATACATGCCAATCGAGCGTTCCGGGAAATTCAGACGTCCGACATCGTTATGCGGAACCCTGCGAACGTCTTCGCCGAAGAAGAAGCGGTCGACGGATTTTGTCGTAGCCAGCGGCAGATCACGTCCGTCCTTACCAAACAGAATAATGTCGGTCTTATCCGCATGTCTTGGCGAACGTCGCACATGAAACCCAGCGATGAACTTTCCTGTTCGCAGTTCCTGGCGCGTTAACGGAATGGTTGTTGTCTGCAAATCGGTCGTGCTAACGCCGACGCTCATTAGACCCGCGGTAATCGAGCGCTTCATAATGCGAGACACCTCGTCGGTATCACGACTTGCTACGAACTGCGAATTCGTTCCGAGGGCCATTCCCAGCGCAGCACCTAGACGTGCACCGAACTCGGGGTTCATGTCGACGTTCGACATACCTGTGATACGTGCGTCGGTGAAGAGCTCACGAGCCCAGCGTTCTTCTTGAACAAGACTGCGCGAAAGTGTTGCGTGCGACTCGACATGTTTGCGTGGCCAGAGTTTTATTCCGGACAACAACCGTGCGTGTTCGCCTATGACGCAGCTTTCTGCAATGAAGACGTTGTCTGCAATCGACACGTTGTTATCGATGCGCACACTGTTACACACAACATCGTTTGTCAGTTCGCTAAAGTCTCCGACGTGCACATCATCCCACAGCACTGTATTGCTCATGCGCACGTTTGCACCAATCACACAGCGGTCGCCAATGATACAATCGGTTAACACCGCATAGGGTCCGATCTTCACATCATTGCCAATTACAACAAGTCCGTTCAGGCTCGCAGTCGGCGCCAGGTCTAGGTTCTCGCCACATTGCGACGAATCGCACCGCTCACCTGCAAGCGTGACCTTAACACGTCCAGCCAACACATCTGCACTCGCCAACTGATACTCATTTAGGTTACCAATGTCCTTCCAGTACCCTTCGGCCGTATAACCATACAACGGCAGTTCCTTTTTCAGCATAAGCGGAAACAGATCCTTGCTGAAATCAAAATCGGTTTGCGCTGGAATAAGATCGAGCACTTCGGGTTCGAGAATGTAGATGCCCGTGTTAATCGTGTCGCTGAACACTTCGCCCCACGATGGTTTTTCAAGGAAGCGAGTAATGCGACCATCCGCATCCGTCATCACGATTCCAAATTGAAGGGGCTGCGCTACGCGCGTAAGGACGATGGTTGCCATCGCACCCTTCTCTTTATGAAATTTTACTGCAGCACTAATGTCGAAATCGGTAAGCACGTCGCCCGAAATAATAATGAAGCGTTCATCGAGAAAGCGTTCACCATTCTTCACACTACCGGCGGTGCCGTAATCGGCTTCGGCTGTCATGTATTCCATCGAGACCCCTGCCGCAGACCCATCACCGAAATACGATGTAATGTATTCGGGTTGGAAGTACAGAAGACTTACGATTTCGTGGATGCCGTGCTGCTTTAGCAGTTCGACGATATGGCGCATCATTGGCCGGTTGGCCAGAGACACCATTGGTTTGGGTATAGACATCGTTAGCGGCCTTAGCCGCGTACCGAATCCACCCGCCATTATGACCGCTTTACGCATCACGGCAAAAATAAGCCCGCAGCACCCAACGAAGTTCCGAATCTATTCGGTTCTGGTGAATGCCGCGGGCAAAGGTTCAAAAACTGCGGGGTTGAGGGATTAATCCATCAGCTGGATTACCTGTAGACGTGTGGCAGCATTGTAATTGGCGACGAAGTATTGCACACCGGTGTACCCAGTGGAAATCAAGGAGCCGTGGCCAAGGTTGGTTATCAAAAGAATGTTCTGCGTCCCTGCTGTACCTGCAGCCATCCTGAAGGCTTGCAGCGCGGACATGAACTGATTCTTAATCATGGGTGAGGTGACACTCCACCTCATAATCTGAGCTGGTGTTAGGCTGTACTGCACCCACGGCGCACTTGCCGGATCGCATGAGTAGGAATACACATTTGGCGACAACATGCTGTTCGCTTGGTTATACAAGGGCGCGGCCATTTGATTGACAAGTGTGCTCACCTGCGCACGATACTCTCCAGCCACGCGGTTAAACAACTGACTTACTTCTCGGTCTGTGAATTCAACTACAACCATTGAGCAGTCCCCTGGTCCGTCGGGCAATACCGTTGGCGTGTATGTCGTAAACCACTCGCTCAACATCGCATTTGTCACGCTTGGATGAACGTTCAGTTTCATCTTCAGCGAATCCATGCTGATGGATACAGGTGTCATCGGCGGAAGTTTTGCAATGGTCTCAAAGAGAGACTTGTTGACTTTTTGTGCGCTGTCGATATTTACCTTGTGGTTGTCCCCACCATGTTTGGTTGGACAGCCTGTAAACAAGGCAATCACCAGGATAGTGGACAGCGCCAGAATCGCATGTGAGCGAATGCCAGCCAGATTATTCCTTGCCATTTGAAGATCCCCCAGGCTGTTGAACTAACGTGATAAGAAATCTGTCTGGATTCGTTGGGTCAGGCGATGACGTTACAGATGTATAGGCTCCTGAGCTCGATCCGTTAAGACCTGTGACAACACAGACGACGAGCGGACGTTGCACTGCGTAGCTTCTGAATGTTGTGAACGCGTTTAACAGTGATGTCTTCACTGTGGGGACCGTTAGATTCCACGACGTGCGCTGATCTGAAGTCATCGTCCATGAAGCAAGAGAATCTGAGCAGGTAGCAGATGCTGCATCCAAGGTCATGCTCCAGTCAATGGTGCTCTTTGAACTCAGTACAATGCTGAGAGGCGTACGTACACAGTTCGTGAAGAATGAAGCAGGCACAATTTTATTCGCTGTAAGCATCGTACTCACTTCGGTGTCGCCAAACACCACACCTGTTAATGGTGTTGGCGACTTCCAGGCGACGAGGAGTAACATCGTCAATCCGAAAAGCATAGAATACATGGGCATAGTTAAGCCTCTAATGTGATACCGAGTTTGTTAATTACAATCCCCCTCATAGGGCCGATTTTTTCATAGGCTGCGAGCGAAAAATCTTCTTCTCGAACTAGCGATCGCGTCTTCTCGAGAAGCACGCTATCCTTCACCTGAACCGTTGTGTTCTGCGAATCCGCTTCGAGCTTCGCAAGACAGCATGCAATGCCAAACGCAGCCTCTATTTGTAGCTGCGAGGCACCTAGATCTGCGTACAATTGACGACTGACTTCAAAATGCGGCAATGCCTCTGATGGCTGACTACAACTGGCATACAAGTGCGCAAGCGAATATCGCGCCCTTGCAACACCGAGTCGATTGTTCAGCTCTAATGCCAGATTCATGCACTTTGTAAAAAAGTTTATTGCCTCGTCGGTTTGATTCGTATCTCTGTAGATATTACCAATGGTGCCCAACGATTGCACGATGCCGTTTCGGTCTCCAATACGCTCCTTAATATCCAGACTTCGCTGAGCAAGGTCAAGAGCTTCATCAAAGCGTAACTGAGCCGTTCGCGTAATTGCCATTGAATTCAGAATGCTGGCTTCCTGCTTCAACGCACCGGAAGACCGAGCAAGCTTTTGAGCTTCTTCGTAACAAGCCATCGCCTCGTCAAAGTGCTGATCGGCGTTCAGGTTTAAGCCAAGGTTTATGAGCTCTCTCGTTATGCCTACAGAGTCGAGTAGCTTGCGTCGTATCGACAGTGCCTCTTCGTAGTTCAAACGGGCTACTGCGTCTTGGCCTCTATCGCCGTGCACATTTGCCATGTTTGCAAGCGCCGAAGCGCGACCCGACTCATCTTTCGTCAAAACGGAAGTATCAAGGCTTTGCTGGTAATAGTTCATGGCATCATCATACAATCCTCTGCGATAGTACGTGTTGCCAATGATGCGTAGCGCGCGAATACGGCTTGGATTGTCATTCGCTTCGATCGCAATTTTGAGCGCGATTTGAGCATCGGTCTCAGCATCCTCGTACTGGCCCTTGAACCACTTTACATTTGAGATTCCAACGTGTGACTCGCTGCGTTGAGCAGGACTTCCGGTGTCCATACCTTTAACCAACGCATCTTCATAACACGCAAGCGATTCGTTGTACTTCGCGCAATGATGATAGATCTCTGCCTTGAGCAACAGCGCGTCGAGTTCTAAAGAGCGAATGCCCACAGAAGGCTTTTTCTTCGTTTGAACAACCGCAAGACACTGATCGAGAAAGTACAATGCTTCGTTGGCAGCAAAACTTTTCCAGACCCATCGTGCCCCTTTCAACAGAGCTTCTGCTGCAACCTGATGGCGCTGTGCAATGGTTGCGTGGGCGGCCAAACGGGCTGCGACTTTATGGACGTTATGTTGTGCTTCCTCGGCGGCTTCAAGTTCTTCTTCTAGCACGTCCGCTGCGATGCCATGCAAGATTGCGCGTTCTTCTTCACCCAGGTCTTCGTACAACGTTTTGTGAACCAGGAAGTGCACGAACTGGTAAGCCGTTGTTTCTTTAACGTATAACGATTGTTTGCCCAACGATCGAAGTATGTGATGCTGCTCTTCCAGTACACGAAGCCTTTGCAGCATCTTAATCATCGGCATGTCGAGAAAACGCGAGACCATATGCGCCGTAACCGTTTCACCTTCCACACTCGCATAGCGGAGGTGCTCTTTGTCGTCAGGATTTAGTCGGCGTATCTGCTCTACCACGACTGCATTTGCACTCGATGGAATGGGGACAGATGCAAGATCTTTCAGAAGGACTGCGGACCGCGGCTCGAGGTAGAGATCGTGTTCGAGCGTTGCGAGAAATTGTGTGGCAAAGAGAAGGTTGCCATCGGAGATGCGCAGAAGCCACTTCTCGAGCACATCATCGATTTTGTATTCGGGATACTGCGCCTGGATGAGTGCACGAATGTCGTCACGATCTGCCGGTGGCACTTCAATGTCCCGACTCATCGAGTAACGCTCGATTTCATTACGAACGTGCAGTATTGGATGCTCGTCTTGGCTCGAAGCCCGTTTGATGTCGTCTTTTCGATAAACAACTAGGAAAACCACCTCGCATGCAGCCAAGTCGCGCGCAGCTGCAAACAACAGATTCGTTGAGCTTGTGTCTGCCCAATGGAAGTCGTCGAGTATGACGAGAACAGGTAGTTCGGTCGACAGCTTACTAATAAAATTTATGTATTGACGGAATACCTGTTCCTGACTCGATGCTGCTGATGCGCCTGCCGACTTCAGCTTGTTATGCAGGTAAACCTGGTCGTATCCTGAACCAACGATGCTCAAAGCATGAAAGATCGGCGCTCCGATTACGGGGATAAGTCCGATCCACGACGGCGCAGTATCCACGAAGAACTTGCCGATGTCTAGCTTGAAACCCTTAGGCTTTTTACTAGTGTCCGAACCAGCATCTACCAGCCCCGCCATAATATCGGCGAACGGCTTTAGCGCCTCGACATGGCCCACGCCACTTCCGGCCACAGGTGTCGAACATTCAGCCATCGCTACGATAGGGGGCTTTGCGTCTGTTTCGAGATCCGCGATCAGCTGCTTGATGAGCGTGCTCTTGCCAATACCCGCCTCACCTGTCATGAATAGCACACGCTCTGGTACTTCACGTGCGAGCATGGCGCGCACGGCACCTGTTAAATCGTCGAGTATTGTTCTGCGGATTGGCAAGCCGGTTCAGTCAGGCGTTCGTTATCCGAGTCGTGACGCATGCAATATAGGGAGCTATTCGTCCTGTGCCGTACGTAGTTGTTCTAGCACTCCGAGGTCTTCGAGCGTCGTTGTGTCGCCCCTTACCAAGCCCCCTGCTACAAGCTCGCGTAAGAGTCTACGCATTATTTTTCCTGACCGTGTCTTGGGCAGCATGTCGGCAAAACGCACTTCGTCGGGTTTGGCAATGTGTCCGATCTCCTTTGCTACATGTAATCGCAGCTCTTCTTTGAGCAAATCGAGTGAGCCTTTGTAAGCACTCGACTTCAGCGTTACGAAGGCAATGAGCGCGTTGCCTTTGAGTTCGTCTGGACGTGTCACGACTGCTGCTTCTGCAACTGATGGATGCGAGACGAGTGCACTTTCTATTTCAGCAGTGCCAAGACGGTGTCCGCTTACGTTAACAACATCATCAACTCTTCCAATAATCCAGATATACCCATCTGCGTCGCGCCGAGCACCATCGCCGGTGAAGTACCAGCCATCGCTTGGGTCGGCTAAATCATTACCCTTCTGCGGAAACTCGCTCCAGTACGCATGTCGGTAACGCGCGTCGTCGCCATACACAGTGCGCAGCATCGATGGCCACGGGTGTTTTATAACCAACAAGCCCCCTTCATTTGCCTTACACGATGTGCCATCACGATGCACTACATCTACACAAACGCCTGGCAATGGCAACGTTGCTGTTCCCGGTTTGGTAGGGGTCGCCCCTGGCAAAGGGGCTATCATGATGGCACCGGTTTCAGTCTGCCACCATGTATCAACAATCGGACATCGTGCGTTGCCGATGAAGTTGTGATACCACATCCAGGCTTCGGGGTTAATAGGCTCTCCGACAGTACCAAGCAATCGCAGAGACGATAGATCATGCTTGCGCGGATGTTCTTCGCCCCACTTCATAAAGGCACGAATGGCTGTAGGTGCCGTGTAGAAGATGGTTACGCCGTGACGTTCTATGATGTCCCAGAAGCGATCGGGCTGCGGATAGTTTGGAGCGCCTTCGTACATGAGAACGGTTGCGCCGTTGGACAACGGACCGTATACAATGTAGGAATGTCCGGTTACCCAGCCTATATCTGCCGTACAGAAATAGATGTCGCTGTCGCGCATGTCGAACACCATACGTGTTGTATATGATGTTTGCACGAGATATCCGCCTGTTGTGTGCAGAATGCCCTTGGGTTTGCCGGTTGATCCACTTGTATATAATATAAAAAGCGGATGTTCACTCGACAATACGGTAGGGATGCAATTGGGAGATGCATCACGCATAAGCTCGTGCCACCAGTAGTCGCGTCCAGACACCATTGGTGTTTCTACAGGCGTGCGCTGATACACCAGAACGTTTTTCACCGACGGACACTCCGCAAGAGCCTCATCGACTGCTGGTTTGAGAAGCACAAGATCGCCCCGTCGGTATGCAGCATCCTGTGTAACTACAGCGACTGCACCAGAATTATTAATGCGCTCTCGGAGTGCGTCGGCACTGAAGCCACCAAACACGACGTTATGTGTTGCACCGATGCGCGCGCAAGCAAGCATTGCAATAGCCGCTTCTGGAACCATACCCATGTAGATGGCAACAACATCACCAGTCTTTACACCAAGCTTAAGTAATACGTTCGCACACCTGCATACACCTTCGTGCAATTGTTCGTAGGTAAGGGTTCGAACATCACCGGGCTCACCTTCCCAAATCAATGCAGGCTTTGTGCGACGCGGGGTGTCCAAATGCCGATCGAGGCAATTCACCGATGCATTAATAGTACCACCAACAAACCACTGCGCATGTGGGTGCTTCCACAGCAGTGCTTCGTTCCACTCGTCGAACCACACAAGCGACCTTGCTTGTCGCTCCCAAAAAGCAACTGGGTTGGCATCTGCTTCGGCGCGAAGCAACGCAAGAGCATGCTCTGTGCGAACATGCGCGTGTTCGGCAAACTCGTGCGACGGTGAAAAGATGCGTGCTTCTTGAAGCACACTAGAAATGCCTGACTCTGAGTTCATTGAACTGGTACCTTCATTGTACAAGCTACGTCGCGTTACAAGCTACTTCTCGTTACAAGCCAGGCTACTTCACGAGATTTGAAATCTCTTTAAATGTGGCTATGTCCGCTCGTTGCATCAATTCGAACAGAAGCGATTCTGCTGTTGTAATTATTGCGCCGACGTCTCGCATACGCTCTATTGCAATGCGTTTATCGTTTTCGCGACGCGAAGAAATGCAATCCTCTACTACAATGGCGGCTTGGCCCTGCTGACGCAAATCGAGCACAGTCTGCAACACGCAAACATGGGCTTCGATACCAAACACAATAACCTGATGTCGCGCCATTGCAAGAATGCGTGCTTCCACTTCATCTGCACCACAACAACTAAATGTAATCTTCTCAATGCGTGTTGCATCGGCCACGGCTTCACTTATTGGAGCGATGGTTTTCCCAAGGCCCTTCGAGTATTGCTCTGTAACGACAAGCGGAACGTCGAGTATGCGCAGCCCACGAATGAGCATGGCACACCGAACGGCTAGTGCTTCGTTGTTATGAATGAGCGGAAACAGCCGCTCTTGAATGTCAACCACTAGAGCAATAGACTTACCTATTTCTAATCGCATGATCTCTCCCTTTTTCGGTTAGTCTCGATACCATATCAATCACATGATGTGCCTGGTTCTCGTACGAAAGCTCGCGAGCTACCTTGCACTGTTCAACAAAACCATCGTATGTCGCTGGCACCCGCATTCTTCGAACCGCCTCGGTTATCGCACCTACACTAAGAGTTCTGTCTACAAGCATTCCGACAGGATATCGCATTATGTGGTCATGCAATGCAGGCAGGTCTGTTACAAGTGATGGAATACGCGCCATCATGTATTCAAAAAGTTTATTAGGCAAGGCATACTCATAACTCATCGATACAGGCTCGATAAGGCAACACCCGGCATCGGCACTACACGTCCATGCGTGCAGCTCGTCATACGGTACCGAGCCAAGCCAATGCACTCTGTCTGCAACTCGTGTCTGGATAGCAATGTCTTCTAAGGGGCTACGAAAGGGGCCATCACCAACGATGCACAAGTGCACGTCTGGCATCTCTACGAGCGCGCGCATCATGGGAGCAAGACCGCGTCCGTGATGCACCACACCCTGGTACACAATCACAAATGCTGCTGATGGGATTGAAAACCGTTCGCGCAATAGACTCGAATGTTCAACTCGGTCGCGGTAGGGCGGTGTGTTTAGAATTACCGTCGGTTCACTTTTGAGTTTGAACCGTTTCGAAACGATTGTCGAATCGGCAGTACCCGAAACGCTGATGGCTTTCACGCGGGTTAACAAACGACGTTCTGACCAAGTGATGAAGAGTTGTTTTATACCCTTGCCTTCTAGCGGACCAAGCGAGAACATGAATTCGCGCATATCATAAGCAACAGGAACGCGAAGTTGCTTGCCAAGACCGACCGTTGCGCTTAGCACAAAGAAGTCCATGGCATACAATGCTTTTGGCGGACATTCATCCAAGAGCACCGCAACATTGCACAAAAGAAACTCTCTGAGCGAGCGCATACGCAGGAAAGCACGTCCACCCGGGTCTGCCCATTCGATGAACGTAACACCTGAACCTGCTTCGGCATCTGGCAGCCGACCGGCGGCAACGACACCTACTTTTAGCCCAGCATCGCGTAGTGTGCGCGCCATGTTCAGCGTTCGTGCATCGCGTTGAATGTCAGCAAGAACGATGAGCAGAATGTCCATGAGTTAGTCTAGGTGTAGATGGTACGTCGACCGTAAGATGCCGCGAGCATCAAAGCGTTCCTTAAAGCCAATCAGTCCTATCGATGGAGTCATCGGGTCTTCGGCAGTTGTGTCTTGCGAAACGCCTATGTCAACCCATTCGTAACCATTCTCTATCGCCCATTTGCATGTTTCATACATCACAAGGTAGATGGGACGCACGTGTTCGTACTCGTAACGAAGCATGTTATAGAAGCAGAGTACAACCTTGCGATTAGCTAGAAACAGAAGCGAGCCAGCAATGGCAACGTCATCGAGATAGACCATGTTTAGTCGAAGTTTATCTGGCATCAGGGCATGCAGTTTGAGCAAGTCTTCGAGCGTATGTGTGGGTTTTACACCGTGTCTTGACTTGTTCTCGACTAGTATTTCGTGAAATGTCGCATAGTCGGTGCTTTCTCGAATTGTTATGCGTCCTTCGCGAAGAATTTTGTGGATGTTCTTGCGGGCCGTCGGATCGAAGTGCTGCAAGAACTGTTGTCCGTGCTTTAGGTCGATGGCATGCGAGATATAATGCAATTCAAACGCTGCTTTACGATATAGCAGGGCATATTCTACGTGCTGGCTATAGTTAATCGTATAGATGAGCGGCGGGGGTATCAGGTAAATGTCACGAAGCCCCAGTTCCCGAGCATAGTCAATTAGCACATCGACGATTGCCAGTGAACGCTCGAAAGAGGTATCTAGGGTCGCAATCGAGCCGTAACTGGCGCCCATTGGTGACCAGAAAGCCCCCTCAGCATTTAGGCCCCCTGGCAGGACACCTACCAAACGTCCGTTCTGACGGAACATTAAATGTTGAAAATTCCACTTCCCAACGGGATGGTAGTCGAGAAATCGGTGCAAATGGAACATCGTTCCATTGTTGGATTGCTCGACGAATGCGTCCCACTCTGGGCGGTTTTCGGGCGAATATGGCTCTACGGCTATGGTGTCTGGCATAGAAGGGGTGTGGAGAACTCGAATCTACGGAACTGAAACATCTGTGGAACATGGATGTAGAAGGGCGGGGCGCACAAATGTGGCCTATTTCCACATCCACATCCAGGGAAGACAGATATGAAGAAGGTTATCGCAGCAGCTTTTGTTGCACTTTGTGTTGTTGCAAGTTTTTCAACAGTCAAGGCACAAAGCCCTGACGGTCAGTTTGGCGTTGGCGTTGCCCTCGGTACAGAAGGTGCCGTGTCAGGTGCTCAAATCCAGTACGCAATCTCTCCAGCATTCCACATTGGTTCGCTCGTGGGAATTTCGGTAGCAGATGGAAACACAGCAATTGGAATTGCACCGTACATCAAGTTCATCTTCGCCGGCTCAAAGGAATTCAAGCCTTATGCTAAGGCAGAGTTTGTACTGATGAACAGTTCGGTCGATCTCGGACCTGACACGCAGTCGTCAACACGTACATCGTTGAACCTAGGCTTTGGTGGCGAATACTTCGTAACTCCAAACGTTGGCATCTTCGGTGGCGTCAGCGTTATTATGATTCCATTCGAGAAAGACGAACTACCACTCGTCATTGCTCGCAAGATGACCTTCGGTTTCCTCATGCCGCAAGTCGGCATTGAATGGTTCATGTAAGTAGCATCAAAAAAAAAGGGCTCGGCAGAAATGCTGAGCCCTTTTTTTTGCGGTAATTTTTTGTGGCGATTG